>NZ_JAGGLT010000030.1 GCF_017874545.1 Thermoanaerobacterium butyriciformans
TGTGCCGTACACTCTAATTATACCACGATTCCTACTGTCTATCGTGATAGTTTTCGTTTATCGTGATGCTGTCAAAGCATGATGTTTATTTTGCAAATTTTTTTCTTTCAATTTCCAGTAAAAAACGGAAAATATCATATTTCTAGTTATACTTCGTTAAACTATAGAAATCAGTTGATTTATGGTTCTAAAAATTCTTAGATGCGAAATCTCTGTTATATTTTAATATCCATATGGCCTAACAAAAATTTTTTTCTATCTTTTGGCAAGTTTTTTTCATCCATTTTATTTTTATCTTTTTTTGTTGACAATTTATTTAATTCACTGATTTTATTTGTCCTGCTTTTTTTTATCTCATTTTCGTTATTTATCATTTCCATAAATTGTCCTACAAATACATCAGGCCTTTGTATTTCAACTTGTTTTATATTACTTATATCTACCATTTTAGGTATTGCAACTTGTAAATCTATTGGATTTACTGACATTCATCTTACCTCCTTTACCCTATAGGTAAAATATCTATATCTGCACCATTTCTGATAAATACAACATATTTGACAGGGTCTTTAATTTTTCTTGACACATCATCGATCATTATTTTAGTTCCGGGATAAACCGTATCATGTACTTTAATTATACCATACGATTCTTTATTTTCTTCTGAATTTAATTCTTTATACTCATCATATAAAAGTTTATTTTCTTTTTCTAATTGCAGTAATGATTTTAATGTTTTCTCGTAAATAACTTTTTTATCTTCTGGTATACCTATTTTATTAAGATATAATATTATTTTATTTAATCCGTCGATAGATTTTTCATTTTCCGCAATTTTGTTGATTATTTCTTCTTTCCTTTTTCTTTTTTCCGGAGATTCACCAACTATCAACTCTGTTTGAACATACATCTTTGAACCTACGTTAATTGCTTCGATTTCCTTTGCCGCAATTACGATACTGCCTACAATCAAACCTTTGTTACCAATCAATTTAACGGAACTGTTGCTTTTGACATTACTATACATTATCGCTTCACTAATAACATCTCCTTCAGCTGTTATATCACAGTTTTGCAAATATTTTGAAACAATTTTCCCACCAGAAATTATTTTTGCTTTTCCACTTCCTTGTACACCTTTATGAATAATGATATTACCTTTTGCTATTATAGTGGAACTTTCAACGACACCATATATTTCTATATCTCCATCACTTTCAATTTTATAGCCTGAACTTATATTATTATAAATTTTTATGCTTGCAAAAGTTCTAATGTTTCCAGTTGAGGCATTAACCTCATTCAATTCAATCAAAGGATTTACATTTACTTTTTGATTTTTTTTAAAAATGTGTCCATCAATAGAGGAAAAAAGACAATTATCTTTTATGTACGTGTTTTTTCCCAATGGTAATTTTGCATCTTTTCCTTTATTTGCTTTAATCACTTTGCCAAATATGTTCATTCCATCAATGCCATCTTCAGGTTCTATTTTTTTGGCTATGATTTCGTCCTTTTTGACGCTTTTAAAAATCTGCAGCTCTTTGTAATCGACTCTTCCATCATCAAGCACTTTTGGTTCAAAGTTATTATCAAAGTCAATTAAGAATTCTACGTAGCCATCTTTACCACTTACAGGCTTTTTCCCCTGTGCTATTAAATATCGTTCATTTAGATTGGGGGATTTGCATATTTTTTTAATTGTACTGTCAATTATTCCGAAAGTGATATTGTGTGATTTTAATAATTCTAAAAGACTATTTTCATCTAAATCAATTCCATCATCTGAAATATTTTCTATTAATAAATAAGCCGCCATATTATCAGATGTTATTTCTAGTTTACAAGAATATCTTAAATCACTCACTTAAATGCCCCCAATTTTTTTAAAATTATATCAAATCATTTAATTTTTCTCTTAATTTTTTTATAGCTTTAGAATGAATCTGTGATATTCGCGATTCTGTCAAACCCATTATTTTACTGATTTCTTTGTAGTTTAAATCTTCATAATAGTATAATGAAATTATTAATCTTTCTTTTTCTTGCAGCATATCTATGGCTTTTGAAATATTTTGTTTTAAATCATACATCAAAACCTCATTTTCTGGATTTGTACTTTCACTTTCTGTAAGTGGAGAAACTTTTAGGTTATTTTCAATTACTTCATCCAAAGAACTTATATATCCAGCATTCATATAGCTTAACGTTTTTAAAACATCATTTTTTGACAGCTTTGTTGCCTCCATAATTTCTTCGATTGTTGGCTCTCTTTTGTATTCCTGTTCTAATTGCTCTATTGTTTTTTCAATACTTTTATATCTCTTTTTTAGGCTTCTTGGAATCCAGTCTTTTTTCCTAAGATAATCTATTATTTCTCCTTTTATTCTTATTGACGCATATGTTTCGAATTTTACTCCTTTTGATATATCATATTTATTTACTGCATCAATTAAGCCAATCATGCCTTGGCTAATAAGATCATCCACATCTTCTTTGCTTATTTCAGATAAACAAATTCTTTTTACTATGTGTTTTACAAGTGGCATATATTTTATAATTATGTCTTCTTTAGAACTACCATCTTTTTCATACTTATCCCATAAATCTTGTTCGAGTAGTGACATTTTTATACATTCCTTTCCTACCCTAAATAAATTTTATTCCATGTCCAATCGTTTTAATTAACAATTTCCCATTTTTTGAGTCGAATTCAATTGTTCTACCATAGTTTCCACCTGTGTCTTCAGATATTAATGGTATATTCAAAGAAGCTAAAACATCTTTAGTGGCAATTACGTTGCGGCTACCTATATTCATGATATCTAAATTTGCTTTTGTCGCAAACATTTGAGCACCACCTGCAATTTTACTAACTATATATCTTTTATCAACACCTGCTTCTAGCATCATATCTATCAGTGTACTGATTCCTGTATCAGCAAATTTTAATTTGTTCGTATTGTTTTTACTTTGGGTACTGTATGGCAGCATAATATGTACAAGTCCCGATATTTTAGTCATTTTATCATAGAGAACAATCCCCACGCATGATCCAAGACCGACAGTTATCAATTTGCCTGGGCATTTAGTAATTTTTGCGTCAGCCATCCCTACTCGAAAAGTAAAATTATCCATCTAATTCAACTCCAAGTGCATTAAGTATTTTATCGAAAGATTCTATATCTGGTATAAGAAAGAAGTCACCTTTGATTAGTTTGCTGCCTTCAAAAAACTCTGTTTCAATAAATAAAATTTTATCTGATAATTCACTGAATTTTATTGCGGGCACACTCAATATGGCACCAGCCATATCAATGCTTATTGCTGGCGGTGATATCTTCATATCTAAGTTTGTTAATGTAGATAGTGATGAAACATAGCTTCCTGCCATTATATTTCCTATCTCTTGCAATGCAGATTTCTCAATATCACTAAATTCTTCTCCTACGCTGACCCCCATCAAATATTCTATCAAATATGAAGCACTTTCAATATCAAGGGAAAATAGAATATTTCCTTTCACACTACCTTCAAGATCAAAATATATGCCAACAATGATTGCATCAGCCAATCCAAATATATCTTGAACTTCATTAAAATCCATTAATTTAACTGATGGTATTTTCATGTCTATTTTTTTCCCTATAATTGAAGCTAAAGCAGTTATCGCGTTCCCTGAACCTATATTACCAAGCTCTTTAAGTATATCGATACACGTTTCATTAAGTTTATCTATATTCATAACTTCACTTCCTGTTGAGTAGTCAATTTGTCTATATCGAATATCATTAATATTCTATTGCCAATTTTGCCTATTTTACCGATAAAGCTTTCTTTTTTGTACAAATTGCTGTTTACATCTATTGAATCTATATTATCATCATGAATTTCTACAACTTCATTTGCATTATCTACGATGATTCCAATGATAATATCATTGTTTTTTATTATTACGATTCTTGTATCATCATCAAATTCAACTTCGCTTAATTTCAACAACATTCTAAGAGAAATTACTGGTATTATTTCACCTCTTAAGTTAATAACACCTTTTACGAAAGAAGGCGCCTTTGGAACCCTTGTTATTTTCGTAATTTTTTCAATAGATTGTACTTTGTCTATTTCTATCCCATATTCTTCACTTCCTAATCTCGTTACGACAAACATGCTCATGGTCAACGCCTCCTTTTAAAATAAATTATTTGAATCTATGATAAGTGCAACTTGTCCATCGCCAAGTATCGTTGCACCGGCAATTATTTTTACATTGCTTAAATATTTTCCCAAAGGCTTTATTACTATTTCTTGCTGTCCAATAAGTTCATCAACACTACATGCTGCAAGATTATCACCTTTTTTTATTATTACGCAGATAAAATTATCACTTTCTTCATCCAACTTAAGATCGAGAACATTATGCAACCTTATAAGAGGAATGACCTTACCTCTGTACATAACTACTTCTTTGCCTTGCACTAAATGTATTTCATTTTTATTCTTGTTTACAATTTCCGATATTGAGTTTAATGGAAAAGCATATTTTTCATTGCCTACCATGACTAACAAGGCTTGAATTATTGCTAAAGTTAATGGCAGTTTTATTATAAATTTTGTACCTTTGTCTACTTCTGTTTTAACTTCAATAGATCCATTCAAAGATTCTATTTTATTTTTTACTACATCTAGTCCAACACCTCTGCCTGAAATGTCAGATATCGTATCAGATGTGCTAAATCCAGGTTCAAAAAGCAACTTTACCAATTTTTCATTTGATAGTTCTTCAACTTCATCAGCAGATAGCATTCCTTTTTCATAAGCTTTATTTTTTACTTTTTCAAAGTTAATTCCAGAACCATCATCACTCACTTCGATTATTACATTATTGCCTTCATGATATGCTTTGAGATTAATAACACCTGTCTCAGGTTTACCTTTTTTTACACGGACATCTGGTGTTTCTATCCCATGATCTATAGAATTTCTCATTAGATGTACAAGTGGATCACCTATTTCATCAATTACGGTACGATCAACTTCTGTATCTTGGCCATACATATTAAGCGTAATTTTTTTATTTAATTCCCTAGATAAATCTCTGACCATACGGGGAAAACGGTTAAACACTCTTTCAACTGGAACCATTCTGACTTTCATTACCGCATCATGAAGGTTTGTCGTTATTCTTTCTAAATACTCAATCGTTGAAATTGTGTCAGGATTTTTTTCATTCGACTCAAGACCTTCAAGGCGAGTTTTAATTATTATCAACTCGCTGACTAAGTTCATTAAATTATCCAATCTTTCAATATCAACTCTAACGCTTTTATTAGTCTTACTGTGTTTTATTCGATCATCTGAGCTTAGATTATTTGCTGGTTCAAGTCTCTTATTATCTTTAATTTCTTTTGAATACAACAATTCCTCGATATTTATATTTTTTATTTCAGATATTGAAATTAGCTTAGATTTTATATCATCTTTTTCATGTTTACTGATTAAATGAACCGTAAATCTATCATCAAACTTTTCATCTTCTATGTCTTCCACTGAAGGTGTAGAATCAACAATATCTCCTAGATTATCTAAAGTATTAAATACAATAAAAGCTCTTGCAGACTTCATTACACAATTTTTATCTATGACCACTTCTATGCTGTAAGTTTTATAGCCTTGAGATGCAGCTTTTTCTATTATGTCTTTTTCATATACATTTATATTGTTGTTGTCTAGAGATTTGGAGTTTTCGATATTCGTCGCTGCCACTTCTTCTTTTGTATTATTTGTTCCTAATAATTCAATTAAATTTTCAATGTCATATGAATCGTTTCCACTTTCAGATATAATTCCTGTCATTGAACTTAATGCATCAATGCATTTAAATAATACATCCATGAGGTTGCTGGTAACTTTTATGGAATTGCTTCTTATTTCTTGCAAAACATCTTCCATTTTGTGTGTCAATCTAGTCATGTTTTCAAAGCCCATTGTAGCAGCCATTCCTTTTAGTGTATGAGCAGATCTAAATATTTCATCAATAATATGTGAATCTTCTGGATTTTTTTCAAGTTGAAGAAGATTTTCATTTAAACTTTCAATATGTTCTTCAGATTCTTCCAAAAATATCTCTAAGTATTGATTTGTATCCATTTCTTTTCCTCCTTTTCGTTTTTACAAATTTATGTGTCGCCTTTTTAATTTTCTTTGTTCTTTAAAAATAAAAGATATTATCTTTTCTCTTATTCTATCTTCTATATCGGCATATTTTACAGCTATTTCATACCCATCTTCAAAAAAAATACATCTGATAACTTTACATTTTAGTACAATTTCTTCAAGCTCATCGTCTAAATTTAAAAAACAAATTATTTCAGTTCCAACTTCTATTTTTTTCTTTACTTTTGCCCGGAAACCTCCTCCGCTAATATCTTTTATGATTCCATTTTCCATTATTTCACTGTCGTCAGACACCATATACTTAAATTCCATTATCTTTTCTAATCTAAAGAATTGCCTTCTTTGCAACTTCTCAATATCAGTTGTTCTTTTTAATTGTATAAACGAAATATTGCCTAAAAATCTATTTATTACAATGCCATCAAACGTATATATACCGTTTTTATTAAAAAAAGTAATGTTTAATTTTGCGCCGATTCTTACTGGAACAAAGTGTCCATTGTGTATTGGAGCCTCAATCAATAGAGTACCATCAGCCGAGATATCATCAATTTTCGATGGATATTTGTTATTACTTTTGCCTATACTTATTTCAATCTTTTGCCCTGGTTTTATGTTCTCCATTGTAAATACCTCCGCTATTTAAAAGCATTTTTTTAAATATTCCAAGAAGACCTTCTTTCTTTTTAGCGGTTTTATGGTTCGTGAGGTTTTCTGCAATTCTTGTAATGTCTTTTGAAGACTTGCTTGACTGGTACTTCAAAATTATAGGATTTTGCGCTTTTATGCACTCACTTATTCTCGCATCCTCATGAATGTAGCCTAAATCGTTAATTGTGGTACCTAAAAAGTTTATCAGTGCATTATTTAACCTCTCATAAACAGATACATATTCGCTTTGATTTGCAACTTTATTAACTATTAAATATAGATTTTTATCGCTTAATTCTTGTATTGATTTTATTAAAATATAAGCATCCATTATAGCAGTCGGTTCCGGCGTCGTAACAACAACTACATCGTCTGACATATCGATAAAACTTTTAACTGTTTTATTGACTCCTGCACCAGTATCCACGATTATATAATCAAAGCAATTATCAAGGATATTGATGTTGTTAAAAAAAACATTTAAATCAATATTATCATTTATAAGGTCAAAGTTTCCACCTGTTGATATGAATTTTACTCCAACGGGACCATCATTGATAACATCTATTATTTTTTTGTTACCATATAACACATCGTACAAAGTAAATTTAGATATAACGCCTAATTCTATCTCTGCATTTGAAAAGCCTATGTCTGCATCAATAATCAACACATTATATCCAAGCTTTCTCAATGCTATAGATAAATTGACTGATATACAAGTTTTGCCTGTTCCACCTTTGCCACCAGTTATCGTTATTACTCTACATCTTTTATTGCTTTGTTGGAATAAATATCTTAGCCTCTCAGCTTGATCCATGTTAATTCCCCTTCAAAATATTTTGTGCTATCATTTTGCTATCAGCTAAACAAATATCATCAGGAACTATCTGTCCTGTTGTTACATATGATATAGGCTTTTTCGAATAATATATAGAATTTAAAATAACACTGTAATTGTCTGTTTCATCTAATTTTGTAAAAAGCAAATTGTAGTCATTGATAAAATCGTACGACTTAATAATTTTTTTAGCATCACTGGTTTTCGTTGTTGCACTTAAGCACAAATATATATCATCGTATGAACCATACTGTAAAAAAGTCTTCAGCTCTTGCATTTTTCTAGAATCAGTATGACTTCTTCCTGCAGTATCAATTAATACTACATCGTATTTGCTTATTTCACTTTCCAATCTATTTAAATCAAAAATGTTGTTAACAACTTTTACTGGCACCCCTAAAATTTCACCATATATCTTTAGCTGTTCTGCACCAGCGATTCTAAAAATGTCTGCAGTTATCAGCAATACATTTTTCTTTTCCTTTAATATTAATTGAGAAGCTATTTTTGCAATAGTCGTCGTTTTACCTACACCTGTAGGACCGATAAAAACAACACGTTTTTTCTCATTTAAACAGTTTATCTTTTTTGGTGGTCCAATAAAGTTAGCAATTCTCTTTTGCAATATTTTTATATTGTCTTCGGTTATTTCGCTTATTCCTTCGGTTAAGATTTTTGTTAAATCTTCATCAACACCTATGTAAATTAGCTTATCTCTTAAATCTTTTTTGTCAGTTTCTCTATTTTCACTTTTTTTAAATTCTCTTAAGAGAGATTTAATTTCATACAAATCTTTATAAAAGATATCTCTTTCATCAATTTTATTTTCTTCAACTGCTGCCAGTACTTCAACTTTCTTCTTTTTGAATAGCCCTTTAAATCCCTTTTCTTTATAACTATTTTGTTGTAGAATAATAGCATCACTACCCATTTCTGTTTTTATCATTCTTAATGCATCTTGATAATTATCCGCTATATAGCGTTTAACTTTCACTTAATTTCACCGTCCCTACAGAAAATACCTCTATATTTGGTAAAAGCTCATTATAGGATAAAACGACTATATCTTTCGATATCTGTTCAACCAATTTTCTTAAATAAAATCTAATGATTGGTGCAGTCAGTATAATAGGCTGTTCACCTTTAATTGTCAGTTTTTTTATAATGTTGTGAATTGATTTTAATATTTTTTGCATAGTATCGGGTGAAAGAGCCAAATACGAACCATGGTCAGTCTGGTTAATTGCATTTTGGATAGATTTCTCAATTTCTGGATCTAGTGTTATAACTTGAAGCTTTCCATCTTTTGCATATTTGTTTGTAATAGCTCTTTTTAATGATTGCCTTACATACTCTGTTAAAACATCAGTATCTTTTGTACTTGGTGCATAATCAGCAAGTGTTTCCAATATAGTAACCATATCACGTATTGAAATTTCTTCACGTAATAAATTACACAATACTTTTTCTATATCACCTAAACTCAATAATTTCGGAACAATCTCATCAACAAGTGCTGGATTTGTCAATTTTATGTTATCCAGCAATTCTTTAACTTCCTGTCTTCCCAAAAGCTCATCTGAATATTTTTTGATTACACTAGTCAAATGCGTTGATATTACAGATGGAACATCTACAACTGTACATCCCAGCATTTCAGCTTTTGATTTTTCACTGTCATCAATCCATAACGCCGGCAGTCCAAATGCAGGCTCTCTAGTGCTGATGCCTTTTATATCACTATTCATTTCACCGACTTGCATGCATAGATATTTATTTACGTATACATTACCTCTTCCGACTTCATTGCCTCTAATTTTTATTATGTATTCATTTGGCTTAAGTTGAATATTATCTCTCAATCTCACCATCGGCACAACCAGGCCTAAATCTAATGCTATTTGTCTTCTAATCATTACGATTCTGTCCAATAACTCGTTGCTTGCTATAGGAATCAATTCATATCCAAATTCCAATTCAATAGGATCAACTTGCAAAAGATCGTATGCCCGTTTTGGATCTCTAATTTCCTCTAATTCCTTTAAATCTTCGTTTTTGGCTTGCTCACTTTCTTTGTTTTTCTTTCTATTAGAAAATCCTAAATATGTAAATAACGAACCAATGATAAGCAAGGGAACAGCGGGAAGCATAGGTATAAATGCCATTAAAATAAGTAATACACCTGTAATTTGCAGCACTCTCGGCTCTCTCAAAAGCTGTTTTATCACATCGTTACCCATATTTGTTTCCGATGCTGTTCTTGTTACTATAATGCCGGTGGCTGTTGATATAAGTAAAGCAGGTATTTGACTAACTAATCCATCACCAACTGTTAAAATCGTATATGTATTTATTGCTTGGTTTATGTCCATCCCCTTCATAGTCATTCCTATTATTAAACCAGCTATTATATTTATAATCACTATTATGATTCCAACAATTGCATCGCCTTTTACAAATTTGCTTGCACCATCCATTGAGCCAAAAAATTTAGCTTCTTCTTGAATCTTTTTTCTTCTTTCTCTTGCTTCTTTATCATTTATAATTCCTGCATTTAAATCAGCATCAATCGACATTTGTTTGCCTGGCATTGCATCTAATGTAAACCTTGCTGAAACTTCAGATACTCTTTCAGCTCCTTTTGTAATTACAATAAATTGAACAATTGCTATAATTATAAATACTATAAAACCAACTATGGGATTATTACCAATAACGAAACTGCCAAAAGCATGTATCACATTTCCTGCAAATCCAGACGTTAAAATTAACCTTGTAGAGGAAATATTCAAGGATAATCTCATCAAAGTCGTGATAAGCAATATAGAGGGAAATATAGAAAAATCCATTGCATCTTTAACATACATTGTCGTAAGCAATATAATTATTGATAGCGAAATATTTAAGATCAGCAAAAAGTCTAATAAAATCGATGGAACTGGAATGATTATAATTAACACAATCCCTACGACAAACACTGCTGCAATTAAATCTGAAAACTTCAAAATATCCCTCCTACTCACCTCTTAAACTATAAACATATGCCAAAACCTCTGCTACTGCTTTATATAATTCAGGCGGTATGCTGTCCCCTATATCAGTCGTTTTGTACAATGATTGAGCAAGTGGCTTATTTTCTACAATAACAATTGAATATTTAATTGCTTCTTCTTTTATTCTCTGAGCAATATAGTCTTGACCTTTCGCAACAACTACAGGAGCATCATTAATTTCATTGTCATACATTAAAGCAACAGCTATATGGGTTGGATTTGTAATAACAACATCTGCTTTTTTGATGTTTTGCATCATTCTCCTCATAGAAATTTGTCTTTGTTTCTTTTTAATTTCTGATTTTATTTGCGGATTGCCTTCAGTTTCTTTAAATTCTTCTTTGATATCTTCCTTGCTCATTCTCAAATTTGACTCATAATCTCTCCACTGGAATATATAATCAACTATTCCAAGAACTATTAATACGATAGAAATTCTCAATAATATACCACCAAATATATTTAAACTGTACTTAATAAGATCTTGAACTGACATATCTAATAGCTGAGGTATACCTTTATACTGCCCTATTAAAAATGAGTACATAACATAGCCTAGTATTCCTATCTTTACAATTGCTTTAAACAGCTCAAGTATGGTTCTTCTTGAAAACATTCGTTTAATGCCTTCTAATGGATTTAGTCTTTCTAACTTTATATTTAATGATTCCGAAGTAAATACAAATCCAACCTGTGCATAAGTCGATACGAGTGCAACTAAAAAGACAGTTGCAACTGTAGGCAGTATCAATTTCAGAAAAACAGTTAAAATAATCTCAAACAATTTATATAATCCATTAATTGTAAATGTATTGTCGCTAGCGCCTCCATAATTTAGAAATAAGTATTTGATGAGATTCATAATCTCTTCAATATTATTTTGCACAGTGAAATATATAACCAAAAATCCAGCTATTGTTATTATTGCTGACGTTACTTCCCTACTCTGAAATACTTGTCCTTTTTTTCTAGCATCTTGTCTTTTTTTAGGTGTTGCTGGTTCTGTCTTTTCACCGGCAAAAAGTTGTAACTTCAATCTGCGTCATCCTTTTACCATAGATTTTAAAAGCAAATATATATCAGAGTACATCCCGTTGAATAAAACATCTATGATGGCTAAATACATTGGCAACATTATAAACAATGTGAATATGCCGATAAATATTTTAACAGGCATGCCAATCATAAATACATTTAGCTGTGGAATCGTTCTTGAAATTATGCTTAATGTTATATCAGTAAGCAATGTTGAAAGAACGATTGGTGCACTGATTCTGAAACCTAAAACAAACATATCTGATACAATCTTCGTAAAAACAACATTGATACTTTCTGAATGCAAAAATGCAGTACCAACAGGTATCATACTGTAGCTTTGAAACAGCATTACAAACAATTTGTGGTGTCCGTTTATCAGCAGGAATAATAGAAGCGTAAGTATGTATACAAAGTTTCCAATCAAAGGCACCTGTGTCTCTTCACCTGCAGCAAGAACATTGACAATGCTAAAACCTAATTGATAATCTATTATTTGTCCAGCCAAGTAAATAGCGCTAAATGAAACCATGGAAGCTAAGCCAATCAATAAGCCAACCAAAAACTCATTAAACACAATTACAACGTATTGATATAAATTACTTGCATCGATGTTTACCTTCACTAAATCAAACATAATTATCGATGTAAAAAAGGCAAGGCCAATTTTAAACATCGGAGGCAACGATCTTGTTCCAAATAGTGGTGTCAGTATAAAAATACCAAGCATTCGCACAAAGACTATTAAAAAGTATTGTACATTGTTTAAAATGTAATAACTTAGTTCCATTTTATCTACTTAATAAAATTGTTAATATTCAATATTAATTTTTGTGTGTAATTAATCAATGTTGTAAGCATCCATGGTCCAAATAACATTATAGAAGCAAAAATAGCTAAAATTTTAGGTACAAATGTCAAAGTCTGCTCCTGAATCTGTGTTGTCGCCTGAAATATACTTATAATAAGTCCTACCAATAGCGATACAATTAAAAGCGGTGCGGATACAATCATTGTCACCATTAATGCTTCCCTTCCAATATCGAGAACTACTCCAGGATCCATTATTATCCTCCTTATCTAAAACCTATTACCAATGATTTTGCTAATATATTCCATCCATCTACTAAAATAAACAGCAAAAGTTTAAATGGCAACGAAATAAGCACAGGTGGTAACATAAACATTCCCATGGACATCAATACACTGGCAACAACCATGTCTATAATCAAAAATGGTATGTATATAATAAAACCAATTTCAAACGCCGTCTTAAGCTCACTAATAATAAACGAGGGAATAACAACTCTTAATGGTACATCATTTACACTCTTTACTTTAATTTTAGCCAGATTTATAAATAAATTCAAATCATTTTTTCTAGTCTGTTTTAACATAAAATTTTTTAAAGGATCTCTTGCTTTGACATAGGCTACTTGTGGAGTTATTTTTCCCTGCATGTATGGTTGTATTGAATCATTGTTTATTTGCGCACCAACAGGTGCCATTATAAAAAACGTCAAAAATAAGGACAATCCAATTAAAACTTGATTAGGTGGCATTTGTTGTAAACCCAAAGCATTCCTCAAAAACGATAAGACAACAATAATTCTTGTAAAAGAAGTCATCATTATAAGTATTGAAGGTGCTAAAGTTAATACAGTTAAAAGAAGAACTATCTGAATACTCGATGCTATGTCATTCGGACCTGATGGTGCATTTATTGTAATCAGTGGTGAAGCAGAACTCGGTGCCGCATATGCAACTTCTGTCAATAAAGTTAATAATAATACAGCCCCACTAATTTTTTTCATATTTATCATTTTCATTACCACCTAGATTTCTGATTGACAATTTCTTTAAATTGTTTAATGAAATATTTAAACTCTGCTTAAAACTGCTGCCTTTATCCTTCATTTTGACATCATCAGCAGTTAAAGTCTTTATATATACAATAGAATTGTTCGTGACACTAAATAGCAAGTATTCATTGCAAACTTTGATTATATACAGATTTTTATCTTTGCCTAAATTTAAATGATCTACAATGTCAAAATTATTTCCTTTATATATATTCAAAGCCTTTTTATTGATAAATACCGTTACATAATATGCCAAAAAAACTACGAATACAAATATTAAAAGAAATGTAACGGTTTGAAAAATCACGCTATCGCTAGACATCAAAATTCCTCATTTCAACATTTTTTTGACAGCTTCAATTACTCTGTCAGGTTGAAATGGCTTTACTATAAAATCCTTAGCACCTGCCTGTATTGCTTCAATAACCATAGCCTGTTGTCCCATGGCTGAGCACATAACTATCTTAGCATTAGGATCTTTTTTTACTATTTGTCTTACTGCTTGGATGCCATCCATTTCTGGCATTGTAATGTCCATCAATACCAAATCCGGTTTTTCTTGATTGTACTTTTCTACGGCTACTGAACCATCTTCAGCTTCTATAACACTGCCGAGATTATTTTTTGTGATTATATCCTTTATCATCATTCTCATGAAAGCTGCGTCATCTACTATCATAATTTTGCTCATAATCAATTCCTCCTTAAATTATAATGAATTAATTCTTTTGCTTTGCTTTACAATATCTAATATTCTCACACCAAAGTTTTCATCAATAACGACAACCTCTCCCTTGGCAATAAATTTCCCATTAACTAATATATCTACAGGCTCACCTGCCAATTTATCAAGCTCTATTATTGAACCTTCATTGAGTTCAAGTATATCTTTAATCAATTTTTTTGTCCTGCCTAATTCCACAGTCACATCTAAAGGGATATCCATAATTAAATTTATATTTTCTTTTTCTGCGGATGTAGGTTCATCTTCATCGTCGTCAAAGTCCCTAAAGATAACGGGTTTTACATCAACTTTTTCATCTTTATGTTTAACTGTAGACTTAATTTCATCGCTAGATTCGTTATTTATTCCTTTAGTACCAGTATTTATTATATCATCGTTTTGTACATCTTGAAAAGATTCCTTAGGAGAATTTTCTACATTTTTCGACATAACTTGATCAACAAGCCGTTTTGCAAATGCAATTGGAATCAACTGCATAATTTCGCTGTCTATTATTTCTCCAACCACCATTTTAAATGCAATCTTTACTACATAACCATCTGGAAAAGAAATATTTTCGGGTAAACCCTTATTAAAGTCTACAATAAAAGCCCTGGGAGGTGATATATTGATACTTTCACCAATTAAAGTTGATAATGAAGTAGATGCAGAGCCTATCATTTGGTTCATAGCTTCACCAATTGCACTTAAATGCAATTCCGTTATTTCACCTTCAGTAACATTTCCATCGCCACCCATCATTAAATCAGTAATGCGGAGTACATCTTGTTCTTTTAATATTAAGAGATTATTGCCTTTAATTCCCTCCGTATATTCTACTTCAACACCTACATATGGTATATTAAATTCCTTTTTCAGATTTTCCCAGTTAACTATGCTTACTTTAGGTGTCGTAATAGTCACTTTATTTCTCAAAAGTGTAAACAAAGTCGTCGCAGAAGTCCCAAAACTAATATTTCCTATCTCTCCTAAAACATCTTGTTCTTCTTCAGTTAGCGTCACATCATTGTCATTATTATCGTTGTTATCCATACCCTTTAGTAATGCGTTGATTTCATCTTGTGATAATATATCACTCATCAGCATCATCTCCTTCGCTGCAAATCTCAGTTATCTGAACGCAATATTTTTTATTTTTAATGCCTGGAACACCAAAAAACTTTGTTTCATCGTTAATTTTTATTTCAATTGGATCTTTGTATTTTTTATTTATTTCTAAAATATCGCCTTTATTAAAGTTTAATAAATCCCTTACTGTTATCTTTGATGTGCCAATAACTGCCTTTAATGGGATGTATGTATTGCTTATTCTATCTTTTATAATTCCAATATCGCACGCATGCTTTTCTGCATTTGAAAACCAAGTTTTAGTTGTAAGGAGCGGTAATATTGGGACAATCGTTATATGTGGCAGACAAAAATTTATCAGTCCCTCATTATCGTTTATTTTTAAAGACATTGTACATAATGCAATAGTTTCATTAGGAGAGATAATCTGCGTAAATTGTGAATTTGTCTCTATCCTTGTTATTTCAGGATTAAGTTCTATAACATTAATCCAAGCGTCTTTAATCAAAGGCAAAAGCTGTGTTGTAATTCGGCTTAAAAGTCCCATTTCAATTTCGGTGTAATCTCTCTCTACAGTATCAGCAGTTCCAATCCCACCTAATATTTTATCAATTATAGTAAAAGTAGTATTATTATTAAATTCAAGTATAATCGGCCCATCTAAAGGTTTTGCATCAATTACTGCGATAAAGACAGGATTATTCAACGAATTGCTAAACTCGTAATATGTTATTTGCTCAACTGATACTATTGAAACCTGAACAAGTGTTCTTAAATATCCTGATAAAAATGTTGTAAAACTTCTTGACATATTTTCAAATATCATTTGGAGAGTTCTCAATTGTTCTTTTGAAAATTTATTCGGTCTTCTGAAATCATATGGTTTAATTTTTGTCTCCTGCTGGCTTTCCTTAATATCTTTAATGTCAAACTCACCAGAATTCATTGCTTTTAATAATTCATCAATCTCATTCTGCGATAATATGTCTGCCATGAGAACTCTCCTTCCTATTGAACAATAAAATCATCAAAATAAACATTTGTTATTTTATCTGCGCCTAAAATCTTATTAATTTCATTTTTTATTTCGTTTTGAAGTTTAGCTTGTCCAGCTGAACCTTCCAAGTCTTGAGCAGTTTTATTTCTTAGTATTTGAAGTATCGCATCTCTTATTTTTGGATTTTGATCTTTCAATTCATTTAATACATTTTTGTCGTAAACCTCTAGTTCAACACCTGCTTTGATAAATTTATCATCATCTTTTAAATTTGTAACAAATTCATCTCCCGGAGAATAATTATAATATACTATTTTAGCCGGTTTTGAATTATAATTGAAATAGAAAAATGCACCACCAAATGCTATGATTATTACTAGCAAAACTATTATTATGATGTTATTTTTCATGACAACACCCCTACTATATTTAAGAAATTAATTCTTACTATTTTGGGCCTCTCCTTTTAAATGACTGAAATTATTTAATAAAAATTTTTCGTTTATAATCAATGACTTTTTCAATAATCTCATCTTTTCTTTCCTTTACAACTACCTTCTTGCCGCTAATCAAACTTATAACCGTATCAGGAGTTTCTTCAATAAATTCAATCATATCAGCATTTACTGTAAATTCGTCACCATTTAATTTTGTTACATTTATCACTTAAAAAACCTTCTTAATCAATTAAATATTAGTTTAATTATCTTTTTAAGTTAACCAGATCTTGCAATATCTCGTCAGATGTAGTTATTACCTTTGCATTTGCCTCAAAGCCTCTTTGTGTTGTAATCATATTAGCAAATTCATTAGCAAGATCAACATTTGACATTTCAAGTGTTCCAGGATTTATAGTGCCTCTAGTTCCAGTATTTGCAGCGCCAATCATGGGATCGCCAGAATTTACCGTGTTTATAAACATTGTATTGCCTACCTTTTCTAAACCTTGCGTATTTTGGAAATCAGCCAGTGCTATTTGACCAATCACTTGTCTTCTGCCATTTGAGTAAATCCCGCTTACCACTCCATACTGGTCTATATTTATACTTTCTATTGAACCGGCTTCATTTCCATCTTTACTTAATTCTTGTATATTTGTTGAATCAGAATACATGGTAAGATTTGAAAGATCTATTGTTATATTCGTTCCATCTCCTAAAGTCGCATTTGTATTGCTAATCGGTAATGATGATACATTAACCGAGAAAATACTTGCTGCTGGATCTATTATCAATCCATTTGAATCAAATTGTATTGTCCCTATAGCAACTGGAGATGATGACAAGTCATTGCCATCAAAGTTTGTTATTTCAGCGCTCCAATTTCCTGCATTATCTTGTTTAGTAAATTGAATCGTTGCTACATGGCTTCCGCCTTGTGAATCATATATAGTGACATTATAGCTTACTGAGCTTCCAATACTTGTACTTGCATTGAGATTTCCACCTAATTGGATTGATTTAGTAGACGAAGGTGATGTACTTGACCAATTTTTAATGCTTATTGGTGACAAATTGCCAGTGTCTGTATTTACCGTTTTTCCATCTTGAGAAATCCAACCCATTACTTTATATCCATCTGGTGTCACAAGATCACCATTTGAGTCAAAGAAAAAATTTCCTGCTCTTGTATATAAATTTGCACCACCATTATTGACTATAAAAAATCCATTGCCATCTATTGATAAATCTGTTGGATTGTCTGTTCTTTGTGCACCACCATTTGTAAACAAAGTATCTATCGATGCTATAGCAACACCAAGACCAACTTGCTGAGGATTTGTACCTCCTCCGTTATCTTGTGGTGCTGATGCTCCTTTTATTGTTTGACTGAATATCTCTTTAAATGTCATTCTGCTTGCCTTATAACCAACAGTATTTACATTAGCAATATTGTTGCCTATAACATCCATTTCAGCTTGATGCGCTTTTAAACCGGACACTGCTGAGTACATTGACCTTAACATGATTATTCCTCCTATCTCTATATTTCAATTTTATTGTTCTGACACGGAAGTGACTGAATCTAATGGGATATATGATCCCTGAACTTCTAAATAATAATTACTTCCATCAAATTTAACTACATCAACTTTTCCAGTGATAGTTGAACTATTTCCATCTGTATCTATATTTGCAGAAATTGTTTTACCCAATAAACTATAGGCTTTAACCGCATTAAAGCTGCTATTTAAGTTTAGCATCTGCTCTAAAGCTGAAAATTGTGCCATCTGCGCAATAAATTCTTTATCGTCCATAGGATTTAACGGATCTTGATTTTCCAGCTGAGTGACAAGAAGCTGTAAATATTCATCTTTACCTAATTCTGAACTTGGATTTGTAACCTTTGTTCCATCAGTATATGTATTTATGTAGCTATTATCGTAATTCGTATTTATTGCCATTCTATCACCTCCTTTATACAACCACATCTACGTGACCGTTGGATACAGTATTGACTATTGAAAAGCTACCTGATTCCAGCTCTGTAGTTTCATAATCGTCATAATTAATCCTTATTCTATTGTTATTTTGATTTTTGTATTTTTCGCCGCTATTTTCCTGTCCGCTGTACTGTGATGTAAATTGCATATTTCTATCGATAGATACATTAAAGCTGTCAATTTTTATACCTTTTGACTCCAACTGACTATTAAGTACATTTAAATTTGCTTCAATTTGATGCTTAACTTTTTCATTGTCGGTTAAAATATTTGCCGTTAAACTTCCATTCACAGATTTTATGTCGATCTCCATATTACCTAAAAAATCAGGTTTAAGTTGAATCTTTATGTTTGACTCGGTATCTGATTTTGTTATGTTAACATTTTTCACAATTTGGTCAATTATGTCCGTTGTTTGTATAGGACTTTTAGCATCTAAAATCTTTTCAGTGTTTACAGTTAGTTGCTTATTTTGATTATCACTTAAAACAATAATGTTGTCAGGTTTTAAATCAATTATTTTACTGTCTTTTGCCAGATCAATTTTGCTATCGAGTTTTTTGGATATATTTTGATTTTTATCAGTTACAAGGTTATCAACATTTTCACCATTATTATCATTTTGATTTTTACTCTGGTCTCCTTTTTGATTTAAATTTTCATCTTTTAAATTATTGTCGGTTTTTGCAGTTAGGCCATTTATATTTGCATTTTTTTCATTATTGTTTGCCTCTGTATTTGTATTCTTACTATCACTGCCAGCTACAATTTGCTGTTTTAAATCATCACTATTCGCGCTTAACTTCAAGTTGATATTATCGTCTTTATCTGCATCATTGGAATCAACTGTAATTGTCATATTCTCCATATTGCTATTTTTTAATAAACTTAAAATATCTTTTGAATCAATATTTAAACCAAACTTTTCATTCAATATTTTAGTAATCGTATTTACCAAGTATTGCATACTGATTTCATCTTTGGTTTGACTGTTCTGAATTGCACTACACAATTGGTTTATAATGCTTTCTTCTAATGGTTGCAAATTCGATTGAGTTATAGCTTTGTCGATAGTTAAATTATTGTTTATTAAATTCAAAATCATATTTATTATATCGGATAATTGTTTGATGTTTATTGTTTCTTTTTCATTGCTATTAAAACTTTTATTTTCATCTTTACTTCTATTTTGAACGACTTTAATAAAGCTTTTAAAATCTGAGACTTTTTTGTTCATAGATTTATCATTACTTTTTGATGGCATAATTCCATTTAAAATGTTCATAACTCGTATCACTTGATCATCTCCTTTCTATGGCGTAGTAGAAGCATTTGTATAAAGTATCTTCGTTATATCTGCAGCTTTTTTGGGATCTAACTGTTCAAGTATTTTAGATGCATTGTCCTTATTCATATTGCTTAAAATACCTATTAAAACATTGTTGTCCGTTATTTGGTTCAATATATTTGCTGCATTTTGTGGGTCCATATTCTCATAATAAGTAGCCAAAGTCTTTAAATCAGTCTTTTTCGCATTTGACTGCACTTTTAAACTATTTATCTCATCTTGCTGTTTTTGAAGCTGTGATTTCAATGCATCAATCTGTTTTTGTTTATCACTTAAACTCGCTTCCGCATTTTGTAATTCTTTTTGTTTTGTATTAAGTTCACTAGTCAACTTTTTCAGCTCATCAGCATAATTAGTTGTTGGTTTAACCTGTATTAAGCCTTTTAATATCGGTATATTGCTTAAATATTTTAAAGTATGACTGCTGATTCCACCAATATTAAAATAGAATAACAAGCCAACAACTAGAATTATAAAAATTGCAATAAAAATAATTATACTTAATCTTAGCGGTCTTTTCTCATTTCCAGTTTCTTCTTTTTCCATCGATTAACCTCCTAAAGTAGACCTAGCAACTTTATATGATATTTGTTCATCGATAATTGAATTTTGCTCTAACAATGACTGATATTTATACTCTTCATATTTTTTTTCTTTTAAATTTTCAAGTGCTTCTTTTTCCTTACTAACATCACTTAGCTTTCGTCTTTCTTTCTCGATTTCATTCTCTAAAGCTTTCAAAATTTCATTTTGCTCATTATATTTTTCGTACAATGTCTCCAAATATAAATTAAATTGTTTTAAATTCATTATAGATATGCCCATCACAGCATTCATTTCATTTTTCTCAAGTGTCTCATTTATTTTAATAAGAATTTCATTGAGTTTATTTTTTTGTAATTCATATTTTGAAATTAACAGTGCCAATTTTTCTTTTTCCATCTTTTGCTTTTGCTCTTTGATATTAAGTACAGTTTCCAATGAATATCTAAATTTTTTCACGTTATCACCTGTTTAAAATATTTTTTAGCATATTAAGTTCATCTTCAAAGTTATAATTTTCGTCTGTATTCTGTTTTATATAATTTATCATATCGTCGTGTAATGAAATTGCTTCATCTATTTTGGGATTACTCCCCTTTGCATAAGCACCTATATTAATTAAATCTTCTGATTCCTCATAAACTGATAATATACTTTTAAATTTCGAAGACAAATTTTTGTGTTCGTCTGATACAATATCATTCATAACTCTGCTAATACTTGCTAAAATATCAATTGCAGGATATTGCCCTTTATTTGCAAGTTTTCTTGACAAAACTACATGTCCATCTAATATGCCTCTGACAGCATCTGTTATTGGTTCATTTAAATCATCGCCGTCTACCAAAACTGTATACAGGGCTGTTATAGAGCCATTTTTTGCAGAGCCTGCCCTTTCTAATAACTTAGGAAGAACTGAAAAAACTGAAGGTGTATAACCTCTTGAAACAGGAGCTTCACCGATAGACAACCCTATTTCTCTCTGTGCCATAGCAAATCTAGTAACAGAATCCATCATAAATAAAACATCAAGCCCTTGGTCTCTGAAATATTCTGCAATAGATGTGGCAGTCATTGCACCTTTAACCCTCATTAATGCTGGTGTATCAGATGTCGATACTACTAAAATCGATCTTTTTAAACCGTCTTCACCTAAGTCTTTCTCAATAAACTCATTTACTTCTCTTCCTCTTTCACCAATTAAAGCAATTACATTAATATCAGATTTGGCATTCCTGGCTATCATTCCAAGTAGAGTACTTTTTCCTACGCCACTACCAGCAAAAATACCTATTCTCTGTCCTTTACCACATGTAAGCAAACCATCTATCGCTTTTATGCCAAGAGGCATCACTTCTCTTATTCTCTTTCTCTCAATGGGATTCGGTGGAACATTATTAGTACTTACAAGTTTCTTAAATTTTATAGGCCCTTTCCCATCAATTGGATTGCCTAATGCATCTATAACTCTTCCCAGCAACTCTTCTCCAACACCTATCTTTAATTTTTGTCCTGTAGATATAACGCTATTTCCAGGCCCTATGCCATCCATATCTCCTAAAGGCATCAAATAAACTTTATCATCTTTAAATCCCATCACTTCAGCATAAATTGTATTTCCGTTTATAGACTTTATTTCACAAACATCTCCAACATTAGATATTGGACCAATACTTTCTATCGTCAAACCAACAACCTGACTTACTTTTCCATAATACTTTATAAAGCTTTTGTCTCGTAAAACCGTCTTATATCTTTCAAAAAAATTATTACTGATCATTTAAAACACCTTTTAGTGCATCTTTTAAACTTTCTAATTGCGTCTTTAAACCTGAGTCAATCATTCCTGACGGAGTCTGAATAATACAATCGAACTTATCTAACGATACATCTCTTACTATATTAATATCATCAATGAATTTTAAATTTTTTAATACTTTGTCTTTATTTTTAATCAGGAATTCGTAATCTTCCTCACTTACTCTGACTGTTACTGTACTTGAGGCTTCGTAATTTTCCAATCCCTTTTTCACAAGGTTAATGACTAAATCTCTATTTTCTTCCATATTTATATCAATTATCTTTTTCACACAATAAATTATAGTTGAAACAATATCACTCTCTACTTCTTTTTGTAAATTTTTTTTCTCATCTAATATCATTTCTTTTATCTCTCTTGCTTCCTTAAGTATAGAAGAAGTTCTATCTTTGCCTTCATCTATCCCTTTATTTAGGCCTTCTTTATAGCCCCTATCAAACCCTTCTTTATAACCAACTCGCTTTGCATTTTCCTTTATTTCTTCTGCTATATTTTTTGCATTATTTATCAGCTTTTCTGCCTCATCCTTAGCAGATTTAATAATATCATCCTGAATAATGCTAATCTTCTCAAGTTTCTTCTTAAATTCTATATATTGTATAGAGTCATTATCATTAATCTTATCATTTGATAAATTATTTAATTTTTTAATATGAGGCTTTTCAATAACAACAGGTGATGAATTTATACAATCCTTATTCTTTAATATCCTATACAATTATTTCATCGCCTCCGCCTCTAGATATAACTATTTCCCCTGCTTCTTCTAATCGTCTTATGATATTTACAACTTTTTGCTGTGCTTCTTCAACATCTTTTAATCTAACTGGGCCCATGTATTGAATGTCCTCTTTAATCATGTCTGCCAATCTCTTTGACATGTTGCTGTAAATAACCCTTTGAACTTCTTCGTTAGATCCTTTAAGTGCCAGTGCAATATTGTGATTGTCTACTTCTCTCAAGACTCTCTGTATTGAACGATTATCTAACGTTATAATATCTTCAAATACAAACATGCGCTTTTTAATTTCTTCTACAAGCTCAATGTCTTTAGTTTCAAGTGTATCAATAATATTTTTCTCTGTAGAGCGATCAACCGCATTTAAAATATCCACTATCGTCTGTATGCCACCTGTTGATGTGTAATCTTGTGTGACTAAAGATGACAATTTCTTTTCTAAAATTCGTTCAACTTCCTTTACAATTTCAGGCGATGTAGCTTCCATTTTTGCAATTCTCATAGCCACATCAGACTGAATATTTTCAGGAAGCGATGATAATATAACACCAGCCTGTTGAGGTTTTAGATATGATAGTATCATCGCTATTGTCTGCGGATGTTCGTTTTGTATAAAACTTAATATTTGAGATGGATCTGCACGTCTCACAAAATCAAAAGGTCTAACCTTCAATGTCGAAGTAAGCTTATTAATAATTTCTAAAGCCTGTTGAGATCCCAATGCTTTCTCTAAAATTTCTTTAGCATAGTCTATGCCACCTTCTATAATATACTCCTGTGCTATACACATATTATAAAAGTCATCCAAAATCCTATCTTTTTCTTCAGGAGATATGTTCCTGATATTAGCAATCTCCAATGTTAACTGTTCTATTTCCTCTTCTTTTAAATGTTTATATATTTGTGCTGCTGTAGCTGGTCCTAAAGCAATTAAAAGCATAGCACATTTCTGTTTACCTGTGATAGAACTTCTTGCCAAAGTAGACACCACCATCCTATTCTTCGTTGAGCCAAGTTCTGATTAATTGTGCAACTATATCTGGCTTTTGCTTTATAAATTTTTCTATTTGTTTCCTCTTTTCATCTCTTTCATCAGTATGTATTTCTATATCTTCTATATTTTCTATAGGTTCTGCCATCGATAAAGCTTCTTCTAATTTGCCATTAGAAATTGTCTCTTTGTTTCTCTTTTTCATAACATAGAAAGCACCTCCTGCTAAAAGCAACGCACCTAATATTATTAACCATACGTATGGGAATGATTGCTTTTGAGTATTTTTCATCTGATTCAATAAATCGTTATTAAATTTTATCCCCATGACGGAAACAGATACGTTCTTGCCTCCAGCAGCATTTGATACAAGATCTGTAAGCTGCTGTTTCATTGTAGGGCTTAAATTATTGTTGTTTACTACTACACTCAATGATATATTCTGTATTTTCCCTTGAGCTGACGTAAGAGTAGTTTTTATTTGATTAATCTCGTAATTTATTGTTGTATCTGTTTTGCTATAATTTGAATTACCATTGTTTTGAGTCGTGTATGTTGTATTACCAGGAGGATTATTAGTTGCCGTACCAGCCGGTGCACCATTGCTGGAACCATTAGCTATCTCTTTTATAGTCTGTGTGCTTCTTATGATTCCATTGTTATCAATTACTGGCTGCCATTCTACTTTGTCTTGCACTTGTTTATCAAAATTCAAATTAACACTGGCTCTTACGATTACATTTCCGGGGCCAAAAACTTGTTCCAAAAGCGATTGAATATTATTCTGCAAATCATTTTGAACCTTTATCTGAAGAGCGTATTGAGAACTTGCACCATCAAGTGAATTATCATTTTGAGCCACTAAAACTTTTCCGTTCCCATCAATAATAGTTACTTTGTCTGGCTTTAGTCCTTCAACACTTTTTGATACAAAGTTTGTTATTCCAGTGATTTGCTGATTTGTTAATGTAACACCCGGCTTTAACTGTAACATTACAGCCGCTGTTGATGAATTATCATTATTCGACAATACAAAATTGTTTTCATCTGGAACTACTATATTTACTTTTGCATCTTGGACACCATCAATTGTCTTTAATGTATTCTGTATTTCATTTTGTACAAAATAAATGTATTTTTCTTTTCTCTCCTGATCCGTTGTAGCCAACGAATTATTCATTGCATCGCTAAAACTAAAACCATCTTGCGGAATTCCCTCTGTTGCAAGTTGCATTCGCGCTTCGTCTTTATATTGAGCAGGAACTAATATTGTGCTTCCGTTTCCTTCGATTTTGTATGGAATTTTCAATTCATTTTTTAACTTATCAACCACTGCGCCGGCATCTTTAACACTTAAATCAGAGTATAAAACTTCGTAGTTAGGTTTATTAATAATATATACTAATAATGCTATACTACTAATTAATAATAATGATATTATTCCAATCTGTATTTTTTGTTTTTTATCAAATTTGTTCCAAAAATTATTGATTTGGCTTCTTATATTGTTTATAAAAGCAGGCATCAATTCACCTCATCTCAAAAGGTATTAAACCGGCATCCTCATTATCTCCTGATATGCATCAAGTACTTTATTTTTTATTTGTATTGTAAGCTCCAATGCAATGTCTGCTTTTGTCGCATCAATCATTACATTATGTATATCGTTGATATCGCCAGTAACCAGCATCTGATCATCTTGCTGTGATTTGAGTTGTAAATTATTTACATCAGTAATTGCAGTTTTAAGAATATCTCCAAAAGAAGTAGAATTGTTTGTTGTGCTAGAAGCGCTAACGCCTCCTACTGAGTTTATTTGTGAAATAGGATTTATCATTGTTTCTCACCTATGCCTTTCCGATTTCTAATGCTTTTTCTATCATTGACTTTGCAGAATTAACGGCTGTAACATTGGCCTCATATGCTCTTGTTGCTGATATCATATCAACCATTTCAGAAACAATATTGACATTAGGGTAATTTACATAACCGGTATTATCTGCATCAGGATTTCCAGGATCATACACACGATTTAGTGGAGTATTATTGTCATCTACAATAGATACAACTTCAACACCATTTCCAGTTGCTTGTATTCCCTTTGCTTTATTAAGCATATCGCTAAAGCTGTTTTGATTATTAATCTCTTTCAATACAACAAGTTTTCTCCTGTACGGTCCACCACTAGATGTCCTTGTTGTATCAACATTTGCAATGTTTTGAGAAATGACATCCATCCTCAATCTTTCGGCTGTAAGACCCGTAGCACTTATATCAATAGAATTTAGGAAGCTCATTATTAATTACCTCCATCTTTTATTGCTGTAAGAATAGAATTTAATTCACCACTAACTCTTTGCGCTAATGCACTATAATAAAGCTGATTTTTTGCCAAATTCGACATTTCTACATCAATATCAACATTGTTACCATCTAATCTCATTGAAGTACTATTATCTTGCACAATCTGTGGCTCAATATTATCAAGTGACGTTGAATTAATAGGTATATGATTTTTATCTGTTACAAAACCAGCTAATTTATTAGAATTTACTGTATCATTTAAAATACTTTCGAAATTGACGTCTGATCTTTTGAAACCTGGCGTATCGACATTTGCTATATTATTAGAAATGACTTCATTTCTCAGTTCTGATGCATCTAATGCTTTACTCATAAGATCTACTGTATTAAAATTTATCCCCAGCATTTACACTCCTCCAATCAATAATACTAATATTCGACACAAAATTACATTTTCCTTCAAAAATTATTCATATATGTAGAATATTTTAGCATTAATGGCGTATTATATATATTGTAAAGAAATATATTGTCAGTATTTATCAAATTTTGTCAAAATATATTATATCACTCAACAAATTTAAAGACCATAAGAAAAAAGTCCTAAATTTCTTTAGGACTTTTTAATCTTACCGTTTTAATTTTTTAAGCTCTTCAATTAATTTGTCATTTAGAATCTTAATATGTGTTCCTTTCATACCAAGGGATCTTGATTCTATAACACCAGCGCTTTCAAATTTTCTTAAAGCATTTACTATAACTGATCTTGTTATTCCAACTTTATCAGCTATCTTGCTGGCTACAAGAAGCCCTTCATTTCCTCCTAATTCTTCAAAAATATGCATAACAGCCTCTAATTCTGAATAAGAAAGAGTTGCTAAAGCCATCTGCACAACTGTACGTTTTCTTTCATCTTCTTCCATTTCATCATTTTTGGACCTAAGTATTTCTAAACCTATAACTGTTGCACCGTATTCAGCCAATATAATATCATCATCAGTAAACTTGTCTCCATATCTTAAAAGCATTAACGTTCCAAGCCTATTTCCCCCTCCAAATACGGGAACAATTGTCTCAAATAAATTATCATCTTTTATAAGCTTCGCTTTACTTTCTTTAGTAAGATTTACAGAAGTCTCTGATACTTTTAAAAGCTCATCATTATAATCTTCAGGAAGCTGCATGCTTTTTATAATTGACTCATCTAACTCTCCACTATATTTATTTAAGTTGCGCCCCAAAAGCTTCCCTCTTCTGCTTACAATAAAAACATCGCAATTTATAACATCTTTTAGTATCTCAGACAATTCATTAAAATCAACTGGCTGAACACCGGTTTTCTGAAGTACCTTATTTACCTTTCTAATCTTTTCCAGAAGTAATTCCATTATTATCCTCCTCATTAAAGTATATACTTATTAACATCAAATTTGCTTAAATTATCTTTTAATTGCTCATCTATATAACTTCTGTCGATGATTACTTTTTTACCTGTTATCTCAGGAGCTTCAAATGATAATTTTTCAAACAATTTTTCCATCACTGTATGTAGACGTCTTGCACCTATATCTTCTGATTGCTGATTTATAAGATAAGCAATCTCTGCTATTCTGTCTATAGCATCATCAGAATATTCTACGTCTACACCTTCAGTTTTTAAAAGAGCGGCATATTGTTTTGTTAATGCATTTTTAGGTTCTTTTAAGATCCTTACAAAATCTTCTTTTGTCAACGGCTTTAGCTCTACTCTAACTGGGAATCTTCCTTGCAGTTCAGGTATTAAATCACTTACTTTTGCAATATTAAAAGCACCTGCTGCTATAAAAAGTATATAATCAGTTTTTACAGGACCATACTTTGTCATAACTGTACTACCTTCTACTATTGGCAATATGTCTCTTTGAACCCCTTCTCTTGATACATCAGGTCCATTAGTATATCCACTTGCGGCAATTTTATCAATTTCATCAATAAAAATTATACCATCTTGTTCGGCTCTTTTTATAGCTTCATCGATTACTTCATCCATATCGATTAAATTTTGTGCTTCTTCAGACTCTAATATCTTTTTAGCTTCCCCAATTGAAACTTTTTTATATTTTTTCTTTTTAGGTAAAATATCAGAAAACATATCTTGCAAATTGATATTCATCTCTTCAGAGCCTATATTTGAATACATTTCAAGTATTGGTGCAGCAGAATCTGTTATCTCAATTTCGATGATTGTATCATTTAATTCTCCACTTCTTATCTTTTCTTTTAATTGTTCTCTTTTTAGTTTGACTTCTTGTTGATCATCATCATGAACTTCATTATTATCATTTGGATTATTAAACAAAAATTCAAAAGGATTTTTTTGGCGTCTGCTTTTTCTACCATTTATTAAATAATCTACTATCTTTTCTTCTGCTAATTCTTTTGCCCGCATCATAACATTCTGCATTTTTTCTTGTTTAACCATGCGAATGGCTGATTCAAGCAAATCTCTAATCATTGACTCAACATCTCGACCTACGTATCCCACTTCAGTAAATTTAGTAGCCTCTACTTTTACAAACGGCGCTTCAATAAGTTTTGCGATCCTTCTCGCAATTTCTGTCTTACCTACACCTGTAGGACCTATCATCAAAATGTTTTTTGGAGTAACTTCGTCTTTAATTTCATCAGGTAATAAATTTCTGCGAAATCTATTTCTAAGTGCAACAGCTACAGAACGTTTAGCTAAATCTTGGCCTACTATATACTTATCAAGCGCATCTACAATTTCTTTTGGAGTATAATTCTTCACAATAAGTCCCTCCTTATAAACTTTCTACTGTTATATGATCGTTTGTATACACACAGATTTGCGATGCTATCTCAAGGGACTTTCTGGCAATCTCTTCTACAGATAAATCAGTATTATACCTTAAAGCAAGTGCTGCAGACATTGCAAAATTGCCACCTGAGCCTATTGCTATCACATCGTTATCTGGCTCAATCACTTCACCATTACCAGATATGACTAACGTTACATTTTTATCCGCAGCAATTAAAAGTGCTTCTAATTTCTTTAAAACCTTATCTTTTCTCCATTCCTGTGCAAGTTCCACAGCAGCTCTTTTTAGATTACCACCATACTGCTCCAGTTTTTCTTCAAACATTTCAGACAACGTAAATGCATCAGCAACAGAACCTGCAAAACCTATCAAAACTTCGTCATTGTACAATCTTCTTATCTTTTTTGCTCCATGTTTCAAAATTGTATTCTCACCAAATGTAACCTGTCCATCACCAGCTATAGAAACTTTATTATTTCTTCTAACAGCTACAATTGTAGTACCTTTAAACAAGTTTTCACCCCCCAAAAACAATATAATATTAACACAAAATTTATAATGTTTCAATAATATTTCAAAATTTTTTATATATTTAAATTACTTCACATAATCACAATTGCTACATTTAATTGTCTTGATTCCTTTTATATATTTCTCTACAAGCAAGCTTCCACACTTAGGGCATATTTCATTTATTGGCTTATCCCAAAACATAGTACCGCACTGAGATGAATTTTCGCAAGCATAATATGTCTTTCCTCTTTTACTTTTCTTAACAACTATTTTCCCTCCACATTTAGGGCATATTATTCCTGTTTCTTCATATAGCGGTTTAGTGTTTTTGCATTCTGGAAATCCTGGACAAGCCAAAAATTTACCATATCGCCCATATTTTATAACCATATTTCTACCACAAAATTCACATTTTATATCTGTTACTTCATCTTTTATTTCAATGTCTTTCATCTGCTCTTCTGCAATCTTTAAGGAATCATTAAAATTATTGTAAAATTCATCAATTACATCACACCATTTTTCTATGCCTTCTTCTATTTTATCAAGTTGTTCTTCCATCTCGGCAGTAAATTTCACATCCACAATATCTGGGAAAAATTCTTTCATCACATCTGTTACGATAAAGCCCAATTCAGTTGGCTTTAAATTTTTCTTTTCTTTTATTACATATCCTCTTTCAAGCAGTGTAGATATTATAGGAGCATACGTGCTGGGCCTTCCTATTCCTTTTTCTTCTAGTTCTTTTATCAAAGTAGCTTCAGTATATCTAGCAGGAGGTTGTGTAAAATGCTGTTCTGGTTTTAACTCCTTTAATTTTAAATGATCTCCTTTTTCAAGTAATGGCAATGTCTTTTCTTCAACATTTTCACTATCCGATTCCTCCGTATATACCGTCATAAATCCCGCAAATTTTAGTTTAGAGCCGCTTGTTTTAAAGATATAATTTTTATTAATAATATCCATAGCTATCGTATCATATATAGCTTGTGACATCTGGCTTGCTAGAAACCGGCTCCATATTAATTTGTACAGTTTATACTGATCTGGTTTTAATGAATCCTTAATCTGTTCCGGATCTAAGTTTATGTATGTAGGCCGTATAGCTTCATGTGCATCCTGAATATTTCCTCCTTTCTTTGTATATGTTGCATTAGGATTTGCATATTCTTTCCCATATTTTTGCAGTATGTATTCATATGCAGCTTTTTTAGCCTCTTCAGATACTCTTGTAGAATCTGTTCTCATATAAGTTATTAAGCCTAGACTTCCTTCCCCTTTTATTTCCACTCCTTCATATAATTGTTGCGCAATCATCATCGTCTTTTTTGCAGTAAATCCAAGCTTTTTAGAAGCTTCTTGTTGCATCGTACTTGTTATAAATGGTGGAGAAGGATTTCTCTTTTTAGTGCCTGTTTTAACATTGTCTACGATGTAATCATCTGCCAAATTTTTTATAATGTTGTTTACATCATTTTCATTTTTTAAATCTATTTTCCCATCTTTTGTTCCATAAAACTTTGCTTCAAAATACTGCGTTTTCTTTTCCTTATACAAAAAAGCAGATAAGCTCCAATATTCTTCAGGCTTAAATTCTTCTATTTCTTTTTCCCTATCACAAATTAATCTTGTGGCAACTGATTGAACTCTTCCAGCGCTTAGACCTCTTTTTATTTTTTTCCACAGCAATGGGCTAATATTGTAGCCTACAAGCCTGTCAAGTATTCTTCTGGCTTGTTGTGCATCAACTAAATTCATGTTTATCTTTCGAGGATTTTTAATAGCATTTTGTATCGCATTTTTTGTTATTTCATGAAACTCTATTCTGCATTTATCATTTACATCTATATTTAAAAGATTAGCAAGATGCCATGATATAGCTTCTCCTTCCCTATCAGGGTCTGTTGCAAGATAAACTTTTGAAACATTTTTTGCTTCTTTCTTCAATTTTTCTATTATTGGCCCTTTTCCGCGAATCGTTATATATTTTGGCTCAAAATTTTTCTCAATATCTATGCCAAGCTGACTTTTCGGCAAGTCCCTTATATGCCCCATAGAGGCTTCAACTTTATAATTTTTTCCTAAATATTTATGTATTGTTTTAGCTTTTGAGGGTGATTCAACTATTACTAATGATTTTTTCATTTCGATACCTCCAAAACATTAATTTATTATATCAAACTTGAAGGATTAATCAAAACTTTTTTCATATTTGTTACCAGGTAATCTAACTATAAGTCCTTTAAACAACAATGATGATAAAAGATAATTTACTTTAGATACAGGAAATTTCATTATTTCAACTAATTCTTCTATATCCCTTGGGCATTCTGCAATAGCCATGTATAATTTTTTCTCTTCACTGCTTAGTGTATTAATCAATTGATCATTTATTCTCACTTTTATATCTTCTCTAAAATTATATTCCTCAAGTATGTCACTGCTACTCGTCACCAGTTTTGCACCCTGTTTGATTAATTCGTTTGTTCCTTTGCTATAAGCACTGGTAATAAAACCGGGTACTGCAAATACGTCTCTTCCTTGTTCTAAAGCAAATTTTGCAGTAATCAGCGAGCCGCTTTTAACCCCTGCTTCAACTACTACAACTCCTAAAGACAATCCGCTTATTATCCTGTTTCTTGCAGGAAAATTCCCGGCAATAGGAAGATAATCAAGTGGATATTCCGACACGACTGCTCCATTTGAAATTATATATTCCATCAATCTTTTATTTTCTTCTGGATATACTATATTTACTCCACATCCTAGTACAGCTATAGTTCTACCACCTGCTTTGATTGCTCCTTTATGTGCTAGACTGTCAATTCCTCTAGCCATTCCACTTACTATTGTAAATCCATGTTTCGATAATTCATAAGAAAATTTTTCTGATACTGATCTTCCATATGATGTGGCATTTCTAGAGCCAACTATTGCCATTGATATATCATCAGATTCTCTAATATCACCTTTTACATATAAAACTTGCGGAGCATCATATATCTCTCTTAATAATTTAGGATATTCATTGTCATCTATCAATAAAGCTTTTACTTTTTCTTTATTTAATCTTTCAGCGTATGCATAAGGGTTTATTTTCTTTGCATCTAATATGTTTTTATACACCCTGATATTATTAACGACATTTTTCAGCTCTTCATTATCAGATTTATAGACATTTTCTGCGCTTTCAAAGTAATCTATCAGCTTCTTATAAGTCTTTGTACCTACACTGTTGACTGAACTAAGCCATATAGAGTAGATTTTGTTTTTATCCATTATTACACCCCAAATTAAATATTTAAACATTATCATTATAATAATAAAAAACAAAAAATAAAAGAAGGTATTTTATATATTTTTGTCGAATAAAAATAAGTTGGGTGATAAAATGTCTCAACAGTCATTAAACATAAAAAACTTAAAAGAACATATATACAATCACGGTTTGAACATTGATGGTTTAAAATTAAATGATAATGCTTTAAAATGGTTTAATAAAGAAATGTTAAGGATAGAGAATTTGACACAATATGAAAGAGAACTTTACAAGTCAAATTGTAAAGTAATAGGTGGTGTAGACGAGGTTGGCAGAGGACCATTAGCTGGACCTGTCGTTGCTGGATGTGTTGTACTTCCTAAAGACGTATTTATACCGGATATTAATGATTCAAAAAAATTGAGAGAAGAAAAAAGAGAATTATTGTCAGAAGTTATTAAAAGAAATGCCATCGCTTATGGAATAGGAATAATCAATAATGAATACATAGACAGCGTCAATATATTGAATTCAACTTATGAAGCCATGAGAATCGCTATCTCAAAAATTGATGTAAAAATTGACTGCTTATTAATTGATGCTGTAAAAATACCAAATATAGAAATAATGCAAAAGCCTATTATAAAGGGTGATATAAAAAGTATTTCTATCGCTGCAGCATCTATTATAGCGAAAGTAGAAAGAGATAACTTAATGAAAAAATATGACGAATTATATCCACAATATGGTTTTGGAAAAAATAAGGGATATGGAACAAAGGAACATATTGAAGCGATAAAAAAATACGGTCCGTGCCCAATACATAGAAAAACATTTTTAAAAAAGATAATAGGAGAATCGAATATATGAATAACAAAATATTAGGTAATCTAGGAGAGAGCATTGCAGAAAAATATCTGTTGAAATCTGGATATGCCGTTGTAAGTAAAAATTTTAGATGTCCTATTGGAGAGATCGATATAATAGCTCTTAATAAAAATAGCCTCATCTTTGTAGAAGTTAAGACTAGAACTTCTACAAAATTTGGCTACCCAAAAGAAGCAGTAAATTACTACAAAAAAAATAAAATAATAAAAGTAGCAGAAACTTTTTTATCATATAATAAAAAGTACACAAATTATTTAGCTAGATTTGATGTCATTGAAATATTAATCGATCCAAAAACATTCAAACTAGATAACTTAAACCATATCAAGAATGCTTTTACTTTATAGGCAATAATCCCATTTTATCTTTGACTTTTTCTATAGTAACCTTTGCTATACTGCTGGCTTTTTCAGCTCCTTCTTTTAAAACTTCGTTAATATAATTTAAATCTAAATTCTTGTAATTATTCTGAATTTCAGAAAGCCTCTCTACTATTACGTCTGCCAGTTCTTTTTTTAATGTACCATATCCCTGTCCTTTAAATCTCGCTTCCGCATCTTCAATGCTTATATCTGTAAATGAGCTGTACAACGTTAATAAGTTGCTTAAGCCAGGCTTATTTTCCGGGTCATATCTTATTACATTTTCTGAATCAGTTACTGCCCTCATAATCTTTTTCTTGATTTGAGAAGGTTCATCTAATAGGTTTATTTTGCTGTATTGATTTTCACTGCTTTTGCTCATCTTTTTATCAGGTTCAGTCAAGCTCATTATTCTTGAACCTGTCTTCAAAATCATCGGCTCTGGCACTACAAAAGTTTCGCCAAATCTGTTATTAAACCTTATAGCTATATCTCTAGTTAGCTCCAAATGCTGTTTTTGGTCATTGCCGACAGGCACAAAATTTGTATCATATAACAATATATCAGCAGCCATCAAATCTGGATATGTGAATAAGCCAACTGAAACGGCCTCTTTTCCTTTACTTTTATCTTTAAATTGTGTCATTCTACCTAATTCACCAAAATAAGTCATACATTGAAGCAACCATGCAAGCTCTGGATGTTCTGGAACATGTGATTGTACAAATATGATTACTTTTTTAGGATCAAGACCTATAGCAAGATAAAGACCTGCTAATTCTATAGATTTTTTTCTTAAAGTTTCTGGATCCTGCGGAACGGTTAATGCATGTAGATCAACAATGCAAAATAAACAGCTATAATCATTTTGAAGCTTTACAAATTGCCTCATTGCACCGAGGTAATTACCTATATGGATATCACCTGTTGGTTGTACACCTGAAAAAACTCTCTGCATATATCACACCTCTTCGTTTTAATTGCTTATATATTTATTGCTTAAATTCCTGTATTGAAATGCTTCTGCCACATGTTCATATTTAACATCAGTACTTCCATCCAGATCCGCAATTGTTCTGGCAACTTTTATTATTTTATTATATGCTCTGGCACTTAGACCGAGCTTGTCAAAGTAATCTTTAATCATCTCAGTCGTCTTTTCATCAAGCTTTATATACTTTTTTACCATATTATTCTTTAACTGAGAATTGAAAAATATACCACTTCCACGATATCTTTGCAATTGTATCTCCCTTGCTTTTTTTACTCTATCTCTTATTACTTCTGATGTTTCAATGCTTTTATCATCTTCAAAATACTTCTGTTTGTCGACGCGGTTCACTTCAACATGTAAATCAATCCTATCAAGAAGTGGACCTGAAATCTTATTTTGATAGCGCCTTATTTCATTTGGCGTGCACCTACACTCGTGCGTTGAATCACCTAGATAGCCACAGGGACATGGATTTAATGCGATAATTAGAATTACCTTAGCAGGGTATGTAAAAGTTGCATTTACTCTTGATATTGTTACAAACTCATCTTCTAGCGGCTGTCTAAGTGCTTCTATAGCATCCCTCCTAAACTCAGGAAATTCATCAAGAAATAAAACGCCATAATGGGCCAATGAAACTTCACCAGGTTTTGGAATCCTACCACCACCAATTAACGAAACAGTTGAAATCGTATGGTGAGGAGCACGGAAAACCCTATTTGTTATTAATGATGCATTTTCAGGTAGTGTCCCTGCTATACTATGTATCTTTGTCACCTCTAAAGCCTCTTCTAAAGTCATTTCAGGTAGTATTGTTGGAAATCTTCTTGCCAGCATAGTCTTTCCTGAGCCTGGAGGTCCTACCAACATTATATTGTGCCCACCAGCAGCAGCTATTTCAAAAGCTCTTTTTACATTTTCCTGCCCCTTTACGTCAGAAAAATCTATATCATACTTTTCTCTTTTAAAGTATTCTTCAACATCTATTCTAACTTGATCAATTGATTTTGTACCATTAATGTATTCAACTACATCATTTAATGATTTTACTGGTATCACCTGAATTTCTTTTGTTACAGCAGCTTCTTTTGCATTGTTACAAGGCAAGATTATCCTTTTTACTCCATATAACCTTGCATCCATTGCCATAGGTAAAGCACCTTTTATAGGTCTTAAAGAGCCATCAAGTGATAGCTCTCCCAGCAAAACCGTATCACTACCAACAGGTTTCACTTGCCCTGTACAGGTAAGTATACCTACAGCAATAGGCAAATCAAATGATGTACCTTCTTTTTTTGTGTTTGCAGGCGCTAAGTTAACAGTGATTTTTTCTACTGGAAATTCATAACCGCTATTTTTTATGGCAGCTCTTACCCTATCTCTTGATTCTTTTATTTCTGTATCTCCCAGTCCAACAATATCAAATGACGGAAGTCCATTGGATGTATCAACTTCTACATCTACTATATATCCATCGATGCCCATGATTGCCATGCTTTTTGTTATAGATAGCATCAAAATCCCCCTAATCAGGCCTTTCAAGAGATATCTTCCCAAGTTTGCCTGTGCGAAAATCTTCTACAATAATTTTTGATGTACGCTCAGTATCAATATGACCACCAGACGACAAACAGCCTCTCATTTTGCCTATTTCTCTTAATAAGTCATACAAATCAATGTCAATATTTTGAATCTTATATCTTTGCATCAAAAGATCTGGATACTCTTGTTTTAAAATTTTTAGTAAAGTAAATGCCAATTCTTCATGGTTTAACAGTTCATCTTTAATTGCAGCTGTCAAGGCCAACATGATTCCAACATGCTCATCTTCAAATTTTGGCCACAGTATCCCAGGCGTGTCCAACAAATCAAAATAAGGAGTCCGTATCCACTGTTTTGCTTTTGTCACCCCTGGTTTATTTCCTGTCTTTGCACTTTTTGTTTTTGATAGTGAATTTATAAGTGTTGATTTGCCCACATTAGGTATACCCACTATCATTGCCCTTAATTTGGCCTTTATCCCTTTTTGTCTTTTTCTATCTATTATATTGCTACATTCTTTTAAAGTCAATTCATATATTTCTTTAATACTGCTGCTATTCAATGAATTTATATTAAGACTTGCAATACCTAACTTTTTAAAATATTCATTCCACATTTTATTAGCAGCAGAATCAGATAAGTCGGATTTATTAAGCAGAATAATTCGCTTTTTATTTTTAACCAATTCATCTATAAGTGGGTTTCTGCTACTTTTAGGAATTCTCGCATCAACTAATTCATACACAATATCGACTATTTTTAAATTTTCTTCAATTAAACGCTTCGTTTTTGCCATATGGCCTGGATACCATTGATACATAAGTTCCTCCATATATTGAAAAAGGGACTAATCAAGTCCCCCTTTACTTTTTCTCTTTAATTTTAGCAGCTTTACCAACTCTGTCTCTCACATAATAAAGTTTAGCTCTTCTTACTTTACCTTTTCTTACTACTTCTATCTTTTCAATTCTAGGCGAGTGAAGTGGAAATGTTCTTTCTACACCAACACCATAAGAAATACGTCTTACAGTAAAATTCTCTCTCAGTGAACCACCGCTTCTTTTAATTACAACACCTTCAAAGACCTGTATCCTTTCTTTGTCACCTTCAATAACTTTATAATGTACTCTTACAGTATCTCCTACATTAAACTGAGGTACTTCTCTCAATTGTTCTTTTTCAACAATATCAATCAAATTCATTTTTTCCCCTCCTTTCAAATATCTGAATACCCTATTTGCATAAGATAATCTATATCTTGTTTGGTTAAATATTTCTTATCCAAGAGATCAGGGCGCAAATTTAACGTAAGTTCTAAAGACTTCTGCCTTCTCCATTTAGCTATTTCCGCATGATTACCAGACAGTAACACTTTAGGTACTTCCATACCGTTAAAATTTTCTGGCCTCGTATACTGAGGATATTCTAGCAAACCGTTATAAAAAGACTCATCCATAAAGCTTTCGTCTTGTGGCAAAACACCGTGTATCAACCTTGATACAGAATCAATAACTGCCATTGCAGCTATTTCGCCACCAGTCATGATGAAATCCCCTATAGATATCTCCTCATCTATCACTGAGTACGCCCTCTCATCAATTCCTTCATAATGTCCACACAATAGTATTACTTCATTATATTTTGAAAGTTCTACAGCTTTTCTCTGATCAAATTTTTTTCCCTTAGGTCCCATATAATAAACCGGTATATCTTTTGATGATTTGACAGCACTAATTGCATCGTATATTGGTTGAACCATCATAACCATGCCATACCCGCCACCATATGGGTAATCATCTGTTTTTTTATGTTTATCTTTTGAATAGTCCCTGATATTAACCAAATTTACTTTAATCAAATCTCTTTCAATAGCCTTTTTTAAAATGCTATTCCTAAGTATTCCTTCAAACATATCAGGGAAAATCGTCAAAACATTGAATATCATTATAGTCCCTCCAAAAGGTGGACTGTCATTTTACGTTCTTTAATGTCAACCTTTTTTATTACATCTTTTATGGCAGGTATCAAAATGTCTCTATCATCGGTTTTTACAACATATACATCATTTGCACCGGTTTTTAATACATCCTTTAATATGCCTAGCTCTTTTTGATCATCTGTATATACTTTCATGTTTAGCAAGTCTTTGATAAAATATTCATCATCATCCAGCTTTACAGCATTGTCTCTTGTTATCTTTATCAACTTGCCTCTTAATTTTTCTGCTTCATTTCTATCATTTATTTCTTTAAATTTCACAACCACAAGATTTTTTATAAACCTGACTGATTCGATGTTTAAAGAAGCTTTACCTGTTTCCTCAAATATATATACATAGTCCAAATCATAAAATCTATCTAAATGATCTGTAAGAGGAAAAACTTTTACTTCCCCATTTACACCGTATGCAGATGTTATCTTACCTACGGATAAATAATCATCCATGAAAATCACCTAAATTATTTCTACAACAACCCGCTTCTTTTCCTTTGTCGCAGCCGCTTTAACAACTGTTCTAATGGCTTTTGCAATTCGCCCTTGTTTTCCAATAACTTTTCCCATGTCCTCTGGTGCAACTTTTAGCTCTATGATAATCGACTGCTCTCCTTCGATTTCATTAATCTGCACTGCATCAGGATTGTCAACAAGAGATTTTGCAATGAACTTTACCAACTCACCCATAGATTATCCCTTCCTAAAACAGAGATTTTAATTATTGATTTTATCAAATATACCTTCTTTTTTGAATAGAGCCCTAACCGTATCAGATGGCTGTGCTCCAACTTTTAACCATTTTATAGCTTTTTCTGAATCAATTTTTATTTCTTTTGGATTTGATACTGGATTATAATAGCCAATTTCGTCTATAAATCTACCATCACGTGGAGACCTTGAATCAGCCACAACAAATCTATAAAATGGAGATTTTTTAGCTCCCATTCTTTTTAACCTAATCCTAACTGCCACTTTATCACCTCCTTCTTATGTGAAAATATTTATCTAAAAAATGGCATTCTTCTTTTGCCAATTTTCGTGCTTTTGCCTAAATCAGTAAACTGCTTCATCATTTTTTTAGTCTGTTCAAACTGCTTTATCAGACTATTTACTTGTTGAATTGATGTGCCACTACCAGCAGCTATTCTTTTTTTTCTGCTGCCATTGATGATAGAAGGATTTTGCCTTTCTTCCTTAGTCATTGATTGAATTATTGCTTCAATTCTTTTTATATCCTTATCACTTACATTTACACCCTTTAATTTTGACATATTTACACCAGGTATCATAGAAAACAGTTGATCTATCGGACCCATATTTTTCAGCCCTTGCAACTGCTCAAGGAAATCATCGAAAGAAAACTGCTGATCTAAAATCTTTTTTTGAAGCTCTAATGCCTTTTTTTCATCTATTTGAGACTGAGCTTTTTCAATTAAACTCAGGACATCGCCCATGCCCAGAATCCTTGATGCCATTCTGTCGGGATGAAATACTTCTATATCAGTTAATTTCTCCCCTGATGCTATAAATTTAATAGGCTTATGTGTAACAGCCTTTACTGATAATGCTGCACCACCTCTCGTATCGCCATCCAGTTTTGTCAATATAACGCCATCTATATCAAGCTTTTCGTTAAATGACTCTGCCACATTGACGACATCTTGGCCAGTCATCGCATCCACAACCAGAAGTATCTCATTTGGATTTACAGCATCTTTTATATTTTTAAGCTCATCCATAAGCTCTTCATCGATATGAAGCCTTCCAGCCGTATCAATTATTACAACATTATAATTGTTGTTTTTGGCAAAATCAACAGCACCTTTTGCAATATCAACAGGTGTCGTTTTGTCACCCATAGAAAACACCGGTACATTGATAGATGATCCGACAACTTGAAGCTGTTTAATGGCTGCCGGTCTATATACATCACATGCAACAAGAATGGGATTTTTACCTTTCGATTTTAAATAATTAGCAAGTTTGCCACTTGTCGTCGTCTTACCGGAACCTTGCAACCCAACCATCATAATAATTGTCGGAGGCTTATCGCTGAAATTAATCTTGCTTTCTTTAGAGCCCATCAAAGCTGTCAATTCATCATTGACAATCTTTATGACATGCTGCGCAGGTGTAAGGCTTTCCATTACTTCTTGTCCTAAAGACTTTTCAGTAACAGTATTTATAAATTCTTTAACAACTTTAAAATTGACATCAGCTTCTAGAAGTGCTATTTTGACTTCTTTCATCGCTTCTTTTACATCTTTTTCACTTAACTTCCCCTTGCCTCTAAGCTTTTTAAATATATCCTGAAGCTTTCCAGTAAGACTCTCAAAAGCCATTAAAAAACCTCCTAAAATATCTTATATTTATAATTCAATCTCATCAAGTTCTTTTTGTATCTCATCCAATACCCTTAAAGCACTCTTATCAGAAATATTTATTTTTGCATCATCTATAATGCGTTTTATATTATTAATTTTCGCAATATTAGAATTATATTTCTTGACAAGACCCAACTTTTCTTCATAGTATTTTAATACACTTTCAGCCCTTTTGAGAGAATCGTAAACACCTTGCCTTGAAATATTAAGCTCCTGCGATATTTCCCCTAATGAATAGTCTTCCATATAATACATTTTAAATATATCCATCTGTTTACCTGTAAGTAACGAACCGTAAAAATCAAATAAAACATTCATTTCCACAAAATCTGTATTCATAAATACCACCTGTTAAGGTACTAGCCTTTACAGATAAATTTTATACAAGAAAAATGAATTTGTCAAGTTTTTTATTCTACATTGTGGTTAACCTGATACAAAAAATAATATACTCAAAATTGGAGTATATTATTTTTGTCCTTATTAATTTCCAAATATTTTTCATAAAAAAAGATTTAAAAATATCTTTCTTGATTTTTTTAATCATTTATATAAGCCATCACTGGGCGGTGATCTGAAATATCCACTTGCAATACTTTGCTTTTTGTTGCATCAATCGAAGTTCCACAGTTAAATAAAAAATCAATCTTTGGATTATTAGAATTATTATAGCATTCCAGTGTGCATATACCTGCAGGTCCGCTATCAACAATAGAAAAAACATTATTGAGCATTATATTATAGGTATCTGAGTTTTCTCCATCGTTCAAATCACAACCAATAATCAATCTTTCATTTGAAAATCCATTATTATTTAATTCATCTTTAATCTTTTGTGCTTGAATCACTTGATCACCGTTTAAGCCTAGATGGGCAGTTCCTACATAAAAGTAAGAACTGCCAAAATCAACACGTACAAGAAGAAAGCTGCGATTTTCTGAACTATTTACCTTAGACAAGTAAACTCTTAAAGCCGTTGTCAAAGAGCAACTACTTATAATTGCATTACCATAATAACCTGGATTCATATTAATAGATGTAATATATTTATAATTCCAAGTCGTCCCAGTAATTGCGGTAAGTTTATTAGAAATATACTCTGCCTGATGAATATTTGTGCCAGATCGTATAGTATATGCATCTACTTCTTGAAGACAGACAATTGAAGCTCCCGAAGTTTTAATTTCATCCGCGATTTTATCCAGATTTTCCGTTTTCGGATCTGGATAATCGCCATCCTTGTTTTGTCCAGCCTTAATATTCCACGTAAGAATATTTATTGTCATAATTATTCCACCTATACTTTTTTAATTTTATGCAATAGAATCGATATCTGCTTCCATATTCTGCTCTTTTATAAAGCTGTAAAAACACCCTCCTTTTTCCACCAGTTCTTCGAAGTTTCCCTTTTCTACAACTTTCCACTTATCAATTACATATATTGTGTCTGCATCTTTTATTGTCGATAACCTATGAGCTATTTTAACAACAGTTTTATCTTTCAAATATTTGTCTATATTTTCCGATATATGCTTCTGCGATAAGCTATCCAAAGCAGATGTTGCTTCATCGAAAATTACAATTTTCGAATCACTTAAGATTGCTCTGGCGATGGCTATCCTTTGCTTTTGTCTGCCTGATAATTTTGGTATATGCTTCAATAATTTTATTTTCAAATTAATCGAAACTCTCTTTTTCATTTTAGAATACATATATTATAAATGTCATCATTTAGCTTAGAATCTTGCCATCTTGTATTGTTATGCATACATCTGCTGATGCTGCTATATCTTTATTATGAGTTACCATAATCAAAGTCTGTCCAAATTTTTCTACACAGAGTTTAAAGAATTTCATCACTTCCTCCGCTGTTTTACTGAGTATTCTCGGCAACTTCTGTTGCCTGATATAACTGAATTTCAGGAGATATATTTTTAAATTTATCCCCCAAAATTTCATTCTGAAATCATTT
>NZ_JAGGLT010000031.1 GCF_017874545.1 Thermoanaerobacterium butyriciformans
TATATCCATTAATTTCCTTTAAAGTCTATTTTAAAAGCTGTAGGGGAAGTCTGCGCTTTTTTGGCTACTTATATAATAAGTTTTCATAGTAAAAAACGCCTTAATCGGCGCGCATATCATTTTCAAAACCCTTCTCAAACAACTTACTCCCATATTTTCTTTTTCTTTTCTCTGCCAGTGAATAACAATAATCATCATCTCTTACAGAAACAACTACTATATTCATAATTTTTTTATCTCTAACAAGTGTGTAAACTACCCGTATTCCTATATTTCTATATTTTATCTTAAAAAAACCTGTTAGATTATTTCCCTGCTTATTGCCAAGAGGCTTTCCATAACCACCTTCGCTTTGAGGTAGAGGATTAGAGCTTACTTTCTCAATACCTAAATATATAACCATTCTGATACTCTTATCCAACTTACGCAAATCTTTCTTCGCTTCCGGTATAAAAGAAACATCCCACACTTTATTCAATCTCCACCAGATCAATATATTTTTTTAATTCTTCTCTCGTTAAGCCATCCTCTTTAAGAATTTCTTCAAAAGGTATACATTCTTCCTCTTTCAAATTTTTCGTTCTTTCAATTGCAAGCTGTAAAAGTTCAAGATCTTCCTGTGCTTCCATAAGTTCGTCATACTGTTCGATAGGTATAATCACTGCTTGTGGCTTATTATTTTTAATCACTATAAAATGCTCCTTTTTTTTAGCAACATCCTCTATGATTTTCGACGCTTTTCCTCTTCCTAAATCACTCACAGAAATCATACATGAAACCAAATTTTTAAGATTAGAAAATTTTCTCTTTTTCATACTCGTATCATCCACCTTAAACAATATCTATTCCTCCTTCCTATTCTATTCTTTACTTAATTTAAGTATACATTTCTTGTTTGAAATTTTCAATTAAAAAATCATGAAAATTTTGATGAATTATTAATATCTACTATTTGCCTATAAAGTTTATAGTATCCATCATCATCTAATATAAGAAGTGTAAATTCCACGAAAACACCTCCAAAATCAAATAAAAAATGTAAGACAAAAACACATACGGCACAAGTGGCACATAATGCCTTAAACCCTTTCCTTTCAATATGCCGTAAATCAAAGAAAATATAAGAAGTACAAACATAGGCAATGCCAGCATAGAGAAATCTTTACCCATAAAAAAAGCCAAAACAGTCAGAAGTTTAATATCCCCACCGCCAATACTTCTTGACGAAATAAGTGATGTAATCATAAGAAGAATAAAAACTATTCCAGCCATTAAAAGGCTTTCCTTTAAATTGCTAATGAAAAAAAGAGAATAAATAAAAAGGACAATGACCGCAAAATCAGGCACTTCTCTTTTTTTTAAATCAACATAACTTAAATATGCAAGAATAAATATAACCGGTATATATTTTATCTCTCTCACCTCCAAATTATTTAATATCCCATCAAAAACAAACTTCCTTTAGCTTCATACTCTTTTATAGCAATAGCCTGTTCTGGTGTGACAATTAGTGTTACTGCTGCGGGAAGTAAAGAATCCGTATCATACTGATTGTTTTTATCAGCTTTTTTAATATCCACTCCAGATTTGTTAACAATATCAAATATTTCAACTTTACTTGCAATTACAGATCCACTTCCACCTTTCTCATCGCTCTTTGGCACCCATCCAACATCAACCCAGTCCCCCGGCTTAATTTTACCTGCCAAAGAAGACGCTAAATTTACGCTTATCATCACCCTTCTCATTCCTTCTTTTAAAACAGGAACATTGTCTTTAGAAACCATACTCTTCATCACGTATGAACCCTCTGCTATATCCACTTTAGCATATCCCGAGGGCTTTTCACTTAGCAAATACATATCTTTAACATACGCAGACTGTGGTATAAGCTTTATACCAAGCTTCGAATCTATTTTTTCTCCTGCCTTAATATCAGAAAATGCTGCTATAACTTGAACTTTCTTATCACTTTCCGTCATCTTGTAAAAGTACTGATATTGAAAATACGACAATATAGCCGCCAAAATCAAACTTATTAATATCAAAAGTATTCTTTTCTTAAACAAAACCATCTATCATTCCTCCTCTAAACTGTAGAAATTGTCAACATCTCTATGTACAACAATATCAACATATCTTCCAAACAGACCTGTTAGTCCAGGTCTTCGGGCTTTAAAACTTATAATCACATGAATAGACGTGTTTCTTATCAATGTCTCTCTAGGACAATATGTGGGATAATCACCTGGATTGTAAACTATAAATTCATCAACATGTACTGGCCCTGCTGCCACACTTCCAGACATGGGATTCATATTGTCATCAAGCTTCATATTCTTTTTAAGGTATTCATAAAAAGTATCCTTTGCAGCATCTTTATCTAAAACATATTCTCCATAAGCTGCATCAACAGAATCTGCACTTTTAAGTGCAGCAAGAGCTGATGATACAACAGCATCATCTGCAACATTTTTAATATTGTACAGGTATCTGCTTTCTATCAAAAATATGCTGAATACAAAAAGCGGAATGAGAAAAAGCAGTGTCAATAATATTACCCCACTGCCTTTTTTATCTTTCATACTTTTTGCTAACAGATGTAATAGGTCCATAAACCATCTCAACATTATTATCAATCCTTTTTACTCCTCCAAATGTAATACTGTACCTTCTAATTACGGTGTCCATTGATATCTTTACTTTTACATCTTCACCGTAAGGTACAGGATATGGAGTGTAATCTATATGAACTTTATCAGTATAAATTCCTTTAGACTTAAGAAAAGCTTCAAGATTATAAAGCTCATCATCCGTCATTCCGCCTTCAATCTCCATTCTTAAGACTGCTTCTCTTGCAGCCTGGCGTAAAGTATCGTATCTTGTCAAATCCATAAGCATATTTACTGTATTAGCAATTGGTATTATAAGAAAGGGAAGCACAAGCACAAAGGCTATTAACTCTACATTCCCCTTTCTCCAATATTTCCTAATTTTCATAGTTAAGCAGGGAGAATTTAATCTCCCCGCTATCACCTCCTTACTGTCCATTTAGAACCTGCTGCATTTGGCTATTAAGGTTTGAAATACCTGAACTCGTCGTCTGTCCAAGATTTCTAATAGGGTTTGCTGCAACAAGAACCACAAACAAAATTACTAAAGCTATTGAAACAAGTTCACTAAGACCTTTTGAGTTTAGTAAAAATTTTTTAATTGAACCTTTAAATTTCTTCAACACAGAATCTGCCTCCTTAAAAAATCATTTTTAATCCACTTTGAATGTTTGTAAAATATGAGTAAATGTACAGCGTAACTATAGAAGCCATTAAAAAGAAAATAGCAATAAGGACCTTATATTCCATGGATTTGTCCTCACGTGCTATCTTAGATGCTGCAGTATTAAAAAGCGAAGATGAAAGAGTCGATAAAATTTCCACGGTTCTCCCTGTCCTGTCCCCTTGCAGCAAAGCCATTGCTAAAACATTAGCCTCTGGCAGATTGACTTCACTAGTAAACTTTCTTAGCGCCACCTCCTTTTCTCTTGTCATAATGTACTCTGCAGCAAGCTTCGTTATTGCACTTCTCACCTCCTTTGACTTCGCTGACTTAGCTGTAATCAAAAATATATCTTCAAGCGGCACGTCAGCCGCCGCTCCCAGCTCAAATAAGTCCACTATTTCAGGCATTTCTCTTTTAAATTTCTCTATGCAGTCCTTTCTTGCAGACTGAATATATAAATCCAATCCAAATATGCTAAGCAAAAATAGTAAAGCAACCTGCAATCCACTCATTTTAGTTAAATAAATGTATATAACTGCAAATAAAAGAAGCCCTATGTGGGCAAGAATATACGTCTCTGCTGTAAGCTTTAAGGGGTTTCCCGCTGCTTTAAGCATTTCATTTATTTTATCAAGAAAACTTTTCTTTACTGTCTTTCCCAAAAGCTTTGAAATTTCATCTATAGGCTTTATACGGTAGATTCTTTTTCTAAGCCTATAAATTTCATACTCCTTAATAGCTGTATAAATTAAAAAAGCCAGTAAAGGCATTAAAAAAAGGCTGTAAATAATCTTTAACATCCCCTTTCAAACAGATGAATTAATATTTTTAATCATGTATAATCCAAAAATAATGGAAACAGCATTAGACATCGCTATAACCTGTCCTGTAACTGTATTTTTAACAATATATACAATATCAGGATCACTTGAAATATTCACCATAAGCATTAGATTCATAACTATCATGACAAGTATTACAATACTTCCTACATAGGCATTAGCAGACTTAATAGCTTCAAGTGAATAAAGTTTTTCCGCCTGATCTTTAAGCTTAGTTATCGCCTTATTAAAATTGCCGCCGTATTTAATGCTCATTTTAGCAAAATTTATAAACTTCCTGAATTCATTGTTTCCTGCCTCAGATGCCATGTTATCCAAACACTCCAATACGCTTATCTGAGTTTTTTCAAATTGAAAAACATTTCTTTCAATGATTGACTTTAAAGGATTTGAGATATAAGGTGCTGTATATTTTAAAGCATTAATGATATTGCCTTCAATATTATAAAACCCCATAAATGTCGTTAAGAAGGCAAGATATGCTTCTTTAACTTTTTTAACATTTATAGACGAAAGAAGCATCATAAATGCAAATGGCAAATACAGAGTTGCAAAAGCGTAAAACAATGCTGCAAATCCAAGTCTGCGAAAAAAATAAACAGCCAAAGCTAGAATTACTAAATTTATTGCAGCCATATTTTTTGCATTGAAAAAAGGCAATCTCCTCTTAAGACCTGACTGCGCGAGAAGCACATCTATACTTTTTAAGATTTTACTTCCTTTTCCTGCTATAAAACCCCTTTCGCTGAAATGCCACTCAATCAATCTTTTTTTAAACTTGATACGTTCTACAGCAACCGCTGCAGTATATATGATTAAAGATAGCAGTACAAACTGAATAAAGCTCAAATAAATCAAGCAGTGCCGCCTCCTTTCAAATCCAATATTTCTTTAACCCTGTAATCTTCCATAAAAATTATCATATCTAGACAGGAGAAAAGCATCTGCCTTAAATCCTCTATAGGTACATCTGTTCCTGATCTCTTCATCAAAAGTACCAATCTATCAATTACCTCTTTTGCAGAATTAGCATGGACAGTAGCCATACTGCCACGATGACCTGTGAAAACAGCATTAAAAAAGTCCATAGCCTCTCTATCCTTTATTTCACCTATAAAAATCCTGTCCATGCTCATAAGTAACCCTAATTTTGTAAGTTCAAATAGCGTATAATCTTTCACTTCTGGATTGTCTGAAATTCTTACAAGCTTACAGATAACATCTGGATGTTTCGGCTTGATTTCAAATGTCTCCTGAATTAAAAGCCCTCTCTCCTCATAAGGAACTTCATTAATCAACGCACCTAATAGGGTTGTCTTTCCACTACCGCCTTTACCGGCAATTACAATAGTTTTTCTATCTCTTACTGCACTTTCAAAAAGCTCCTTTTCTTCATTCGAAAACATTCCTTTTTCTACAAGCTCATCAATAGTAAAGCCGGTTGTAGGCTTTCTTATTGCAATAGACGGCGAAATAACATTAATAGGCTTAAGAGATATGACAATTCTCAAATTTCTTTTTCTGTCTGTAAGAACTGCCTCTACATTTGAGTTTTCATCAAGTTTTCCGCCGCACATGGCCGCTATTTTATAGCAGTATCTTGTAAGTTTCTCCTCACTGCCAAAATTAACGGGTACTAAAGACTTCTGCCCAAATTTTTTAATATAAACAGTATTGAATGAATTGACAAGGATATCAGATACCTCAGGATCATCTATGTACGGCTGAAGTGGTCCATATCCAAAGAGTGTATCAAATATTTTTTGCATAAATGCCTCAATACTGCCATGATATATCCTTTTGTTAATCACTATCTCTCTAATCTTACTTTCCAGAATCGTGCGAGAAGACACTCCACTTTCAATTTCTGCAACTAGCTTAGGGTATTTTTTAACCACCTCTGCAGTAATTTCCTCACAAGCGTCTTCAACAGAAAAATTTGCATTTGCATCATACTTCATAGTATCATCAGGTATAAAAGGATCAATCAGCGCCAATGCTTTTCACCTCTCTCATCGCTTTGATATGTCCTATATCTTCAATATCTTTGCCAATCAAAACCTTAACAATTCTATCAATATCATGAAATACATTTTTCTCGCCATATCTTACGTTAAAAGTTTCTGCACCTATAATTCTTTCAACAGTGCTGACATCAACTTCGCTTCTAACAGACGTATTAAGAATAATTTTAAACTTGTTTTTATCTATGTCCCATCTCTCACAGACGAATTTAATCATTTCTGCAGTATCCTCAACACTCCAGATAGTTGGTGCTGTCACGCACAAAATTACATCACTGTTTTTTAAAGCTGTATAAGTTGACGAAAAAAACACTCCTGAATTTGTATCAAGCAGAACATAATCAAATTCATCTTTTAATGTCTTAATCACTATTGAAAAATGCTTCTCTTGAAATTTTGAAAAGTCGTTCATAGAAATGCCAGACAAAATCCATGTATTCTGATTTTTATTCAAGTGGTGCTTTATTATAGCAGACACATCCCGTTTGTCCTCAATTGCCTCGTAAATATCAGACTTATCGCTAAGTTCAATTCCAAAATATTTATGAATATGCGGCATAACCTCTTTAAAGTCAGCTAGAACTATATTTGTCTTGTATTTCTTCAAGGCCGCTGCAAAAGCTATTGCCAATGTCGTTTTCCCTGTGCTTCCATTTGCGCTCCAAAAAGCTATCATTTTCTTTGGCAATCTCATCACCTCCAAATTTTTCTTCCCTCTTTAACCTTGATCTTTCTAAAAGTATTTTTTCAAGCTCCTCAATATCGTCGCTGCTGTACTTTCTCTGAGAATACCCGTTAAAATAATTTCTGGGCACGGCATAATTTGCGCTATTGCCTGATTTTACATTGTCTACAGCCTTCCTTATTGATTTTTCCTTGATGTAGTTTTCTATCGTTTTTTCAAGAAAATTAATAGGACTTTTGATATCTCGTCCTTTCATCCTCTCTATACATGTTTTAATGTCATCATCACTAACCATATACTTACTCTTAAGCTTATTTATTACATCATCTCCTAAACTTTTTGGCTGATTTTTCAAAATCCGTCCGTCCATCTCCTCCGATTGATTGATTGATGTATTCTTATGAGTAATATCCTGATGTAATCTATTGATATAAGGGAGATGGGTTTTTCCCACCTCTGGAGATGGGCTTTTCCCATCTCCAGGAGATTGACTTTCTCCATCTCCAGGAGATGGACTTTTCCCATCTCGGGAGATAGGCATGTCAGGATATAAAGCCTTCTCATTTTCTACTTTGGGTTTAATAAATTCTCCGTCATTTTCTACTTCCTTATGGTTAATCTCATCCAATAGCATGTCTACAAGCTCATTATTCCGAACATAATATGTTACATTTTTCTGTTTATCTATAAAGCTGCAGTAAAGTTTCTCCTTACCATTTTTAATAAATAACCTACCTTCCTCTTTAGCTTTTAAAAATTCGTTTCTGGAGCCATATCTTACTCCTATTTTGTCAAACGCAGACCTAAATTCATCAATAGAAAACCCAAGCTCTTCTATCCAGCTATCACCTTCTTTATATGAAAAATGATTTGGCGCTGGCTCTAAAAACTTATAAAAGTAATTGTAGTCATATTTGTCAAACCAGTATTCCAATTGTTCAAAAAGGATCGCAGCCGTAACAGAACCTGCAATTTTCCTGTATTCCGGATGATATGGTATTATTCTGCTTGATAAAGCAGCAGACCTATTTCTCCTTTCCATGTTTAACCTCCTCTCTAATCTCTTCCTTCTTTTATTAAGCAAAGACTAATTAAAAGCCCTAAAATTATTCCAAACAAAAAACCGGCTGCTAAGCCGACAGTATAAAAAGTGTTCAAAATTTTCATCTCCTTCTATTCTTAAGTTTAAGATATACAAAAAATTGACGAAATTAAGTTATGCAATAAATCTCGTTTCCACTATTTTAAATTCTTTCCCTAAATTGCAACAGAACATAGATTATAAACGATACAGTGAATTTCTTAATGTAGCCAAAAATAGTCTTATTACATTTAATGATGCTACGTACAAAGTAGTAATAATTTTAATTATATGTTTTCTTGGATTAATATTTATATCACTCTTTTTTCTGTATATCGAAGCCACGCGAAAAAATTACTTAATTGAAATGTATGATTATCAAATAGAATATTCAAAAAAATTTTTAAAGTAAAATTATTATTTATCCTCAAAATAACTTATACCAGATTTAATGACTTTTGTGCTTATATTATAAAATGGCGAAAAAGCTCCATAATCAACTTCTATAAAAACTTTTTCGCCTTTTGTTTTTCTTTCAGCTGTACCTGTAATAAAACAATAAGATGTAATACCTTTGTAACTCACTGTTCTCATTATTTCATTTTCTATTTTTTTATACGTCGTATAACTTAAATAACCTTCTTTTTCAACATCTTTGATATGTTTTTCTAAAATACTTTCTATTTTTGTTTTTATAATAGCTTCTTTGTGTATACTGTTTATATTATAAATCACAAGAAAAATTGTAACAAAAATAAAAATTATTACACTTATAATTATCATTAATCTCACTTTTAGTTTCTTCCTTTCAGATAAAAATAAAAAGTATTCAAAATTTTCATCTCCTTAAAAAAATAAGCCTTATTAGCTTTAGTGGTTATCCATTTTTCTCCTTATTTTCTCATCTCATGGTACGCACTCAGGTGGTACTGGGCAGAATCCATACGAAGGAATCAAAAGCTGTACGTCCATAGCAGATTTTATGATGATCCATACACCTATGATTACCTCTAATGTTGTCGGTGTTCCAACATTAACCCTTCCAAACAAGCATTCAGCTATCGCTTCATATTTCATGATAGCGGTTGTCGGTTCTGGTATATATAAGACTATATCTTTATTAAATGTTGTTGTTAATCCTGTTAATGTTTGAATGTCCCCTGATGTATTTGTTATTACAACATCATATGTTACTTGGAATGTAGCCTGCACTCTTGCAAAGCCTGGTCTTTCAGGAATAGGTGTCAGTGTAAATCCAGGAGGCGATACAAGCGTTACAGTAACATTTTCGCAGCGTCCAAAAGTAGGATTTGTGATAGTCGGCACGAATGTGACAGGCGGTATGCTGTCAAGGCACAATCTTTGTGAGCAAGAATCGTAAATCTTTGTAACTTCTATACAAGTTATCTCAGTCGGCTCTGGAAGTTGACCTGGTTCTACAGGACCTGGTCCTACTTCTTGTTCTCCAATCAGCTTTTTAGCAAATGCCATTTTATTTCCCCCTTACGATTAATTTTTTATAATTTATTTGATTTTGCATATTTCTAGTAACAATATACGTAGGACCTATAATATTTGTTACAAACTATGAATATAATTTTATTTGAAAGGAGGTATTTTATGGACAAGGTGCTATTGAAATGTGAAGGTAGAAAGTATCAGTTGTCGCTAAAACAAAATGTTATTACATTATTTGAATCTGGTGAAAATCCCAGTGAAATAAGTCTAATTGACAATGCACTAAGCGATTTTGACGCAGCTTTTAATATGGATAAAAATATTGTAATCACTTACTACAGCAAAGAACAAAATATAGTTCTAGCTACTTTAACCAGTGATAATAAAATTGCCAAAAAGATTTTATATCATTACAACGATAAGACAATTTATATAGACAATTTTAGGCTTATAATATGCAATGATGATGTACATGTATTTTTTATGGAACACAATTTGTCAAATCCAAAAAAGATACTTCTAAAACACTACATCTTCAACGGAGCGCTAAAAGTTAATGAAGTAGCAGCGATAAACAATATACAAATAAAGCCTTTTTATAGCGTCGCATTTGATAAATTTGGTATACTTCATTTAGTCTACGTAACCACTGAAAATACACAAAAAATATACTATACGACATTTATAAACAATATGTGGACACTGAAAACTACAGTATCAGAGGCAGTCTCTATAGAATGCCCAAATATAAAAATTGACGACAAAAGAAACATCCATATATGTTGGGTGGAAGAAAACATAATAAAAGAGTTAAAGTACAGAAAAAAAATCGATGGTGGATGGCCAAAAGGATCATGGGACAAAAAAATTACATTGTCATTCTCTGACACCATTCTTGGACCTTGTATAAACATAATCGACAGCAACATTTGGTGCACATGGATTCAACAAAATACTTTTTATAGTGCCATATCATCAGACGGAGGAAATAGTTTCAGCAGACCATTTAAATTAGCTGAAAAACCTTCTTCATATGAACTAGTGAAAAAAATTGAGCCTTCCTCTGAAAAAATTATATATGCAAATCAAGATGGAGATGAATTACCTTTCGATTCAGATAAAAATGATATATCATACGACAAAGATAGTTACTTTACTTTTTATATAAAAGAAGTCCAAGAATATTTAAGCACACTTTCAAAGAAAATAGAAAATCTCCAAAAAGAAAAAATACACTTAGAGAGAAACCTAAATCAAAAAAGCTATGAGATTGCACTGAAAAATAGAAATATAGAAGAACTTAAAGAAAATATAAAAAAAATCTATGAAGACAGGGTGAAATACACATCGAAAATTGATAATCTAAACTCTGTCTACAACAATGTCTTATCCGAAAACGAAAAATTAAAAAAGCAGATAAAAGATCTGCAGAATAAAATTTTAATATTAAATTCAAAGTTAAATGAAAAAGTGGAAAATGGTACTATTGACAAAATAAAAACTATATTCTTTGGAAAATCTAACGAACACCTATGACCGTGTATCCGCTATAAGTCTTTTCTACCTCATATATCCCTTTATAAGGGATATTTATTCTTTGGATAATCGATTTTACAACATTTACGTATTCCGATCCAAATTTCAAAGAATGACTGCAGCTATTCATTATCGAACGCGGAGTTGGAACAAATTCAACAGGTATATTATTCTGCCTTAACACCTTATCGCACAAGACTGCATGTTGATATGAATAAAATACTAATATTGCACATCTCATCTCAGCACCCCCTATTTTAATATATTCACAAAAACTATTAATGATAAGCATTTCCTGCATGTCCAATAATTACTTAAAGGTTTTTTTTTATGTCTGTCGAATATTAAATTAGGGAGAGTGATTTTGGTGAAGAAAAACTTAAAATATTATGCAACATTTGCAGTTATTTCATTATCAGTATTAAGTCCTTTAGCAACGGTAAAAGCATCATATTCCTTTGGAATATATACAAAAAACAATGTCGTATATAATACGGTATATAATACCACTAGTTCCAATGTAAATACGATAAAATATTCTGGATTTAATACTGCACCAATAAAAATAAATTACTTAAACAGTACCAATGTCTGGTACAGTGATAATTTTTGGTGGACCAAAGCAACTATCAGTACATCTAAAATCAATCAAGCTGTTGTCAATGGTGCGTCAAAAAGTACTGCGGCAACATCACTAAATGGCACACAGATAGGTAATGGACAAGTAACAAATATGGATAAACAGAACTACCAAGGTTTATCAGCACAAGAAAAACAATTAGTAGATCTCATAAATAAAGAAAGAACATCAAGGGGTCTAAGCCCTCTCACAATCGATGAAAACTTATCAAAAGTAGCTCGCATTAAAGCAGAAGACATGAAAAGCAATAATTATTTTTCCCATACATCGCCAACATATGGTTCGCCATTCGACATGATGAAACAGTTTGGCATAAGTTATAATTCTGCTGCGGAAAATATAGCGGAAAATAGCGATGTTGTAAGTGCTCATTATGCCTTAATGAATTCAAGTGGGCACAGAGACAACATTTTAAATCCTTATTTCAACAAAGTTGGTGTAGGTGTTGTCTCAAATAATAATGGTAACGGAGTAATAGTAGTTGAAATGTTTATAAAACAATAAATTTATATATCACTACAAAATAAAAATCACAAAAAGTAAAACCACCGGCATAGCCGGTGGATATTTATTTGCTTAAAAGGAATGATTTATATGCCTTATATCCCATATACAAGTCAAGTTTTGATGAAAGTTCATACGGAGAATGCATGCTTAAAAGTGCCACACCACAGTCTACAACTTCCATTCCATAATTTGCAGCGTAAAGTGCAACAGTTCCGCCGCCACCTATATCAACTTTTCCAAGTTCTCCAGTCTGCCATACTACATTGTTCTCATTGAATATCTTCCTTACTTTTGCGACAAATTCGGCATTTGCATCATTTGAACCGCTTTTACCGCGAGAACCTGTGTATTTCGTCACACATATACCATTTCCTATGTAGGAACTATTAAGCTTCTCACTTACATCCGGATACAATGGGTCGAAACCAGCATTGACATCTGCCGATAGCAGCTCTGCATTTCTCATAGCCGTCCTAAGCTTCATGTCTGTGCTTCCTTCTTGCTTCTCCAAGATTTCGGCTATGGCGTTTTCAAAGAACCTGGACTGCAATCCTGTATTGCCCATACTTCCAATCTCTTCTTTATCGGCAAATATAGCTACAGCAGTCTTCTCAGGATTATTTACGTCTAAGATTGCTCTTAACACATCGTATGCACATATCCTGTCGTCCTGCCCATACGCACCTATCATACTTCTGTCAAAACCTATATCCCTCGGTTTATACGCAGGCACCAGTTCCAGCTCTGCGCTTATAAAATCTTCTTCAACTATTCCGTATTTTTCATTTAAAATCTTTAATAAATATGGTTTTACAGAAACGTCTTCAGATAACGGCATATTGCCAACAACTGGATTTAATGCTTCCCCAGATACTACTTCGGAAGCTTTTTTCTCCATTTGATCTTTCCCGAGATGTGGCAGCAAATCTGTTATGTACAATATTGGATCATTATCATTTTCCCCCAGCTGGAAAGTAACCTTTTCACCATTTTCCTTTATTACAACGCCATGAAGTGCTAAAGGTATCGTTACCCATTGATATTTTTTGATTCCTCCATAATAATGTGTTTTAAATAAAGCCAAACCACTGTCTTCATACAATGGATTCGGTTTTAAGTCAATCCGAGGAGAATCTATATGAGCAGCTGTAGCTTTAAAACCGTTGTGCACAGAATCCCTTCCGATAACAGCCATTACAACTGATTTACCCTTATTGTTATAGTAAACTCTGCTGCCAGGCTTTAAATTAGTTGCCGTTTCAATATTTATAAAACCATTTTCTTCAGCAACCTTTATTATTCTGTCAGCAACTTCTCTTTCTGTTTTGCATTCTCCTATAAATGTTTTATAATCTTCTGCAAATTCAAATATCTTTTCCCTTTCTTCATCGCTTACCTTAAGCCATCCATTTTTGCTTTTATATCCTAATTTCTTCTCAATCTCTTTTAACTCGCCACTCTCCATTTCTCACGCCTCCTAAATATTTTAAATTACATATTAACTATAAAATATTTTTAGATTAAAAGCAAATTTTATGTATGCATATTATACATGTTGTTATTTTTTAATAGATATATAGCAGCCTGTGTTCTATCTTTAACATCCAGCTTCCTAAATATATTGTATACATGATTTTTAACTGTTTTTTCGCTTAAGAATAATTTATCCGCTATCTCTTTATTGCTATAGCCTTCCGCAATCAAACTCAATATTTGCATTTCTCTATCAGTAAGCTCTTTTTTGCATTCATCTGTATCTAAATTTTCTATCTCACTTACCAGTGAAGGATGTATGTAAACACCTCCGTTTGATATTGTTCTAATCGCCTTAATCAACTCATCTGAATCAGCATCTTTTAAGATGTAGCCCTCAACTCCAATTTTTAATGCTTCCATCAAATATTCCTTGTCATTGTAAATTGTTAAAAACATTATTTTGTTCTTTGGGTTGTCGTTTTTAAGCATCTTTGCAGCTTTAATGCCATTTATATTTGGCATGTTTATATCCATCAATATTATGTCTGGAGAAATTTTTTTAGCGATTTCATATGCTTCTTCACCATCTGATGCCTGATATATTACTTTCATGTCTTCTTCCAATTCTATTATCTGTTTCAATCCTTGGCGTAAAAGCACATGATCGTCAGCAATTAAAATATTAATCATTATTTTCATCACCACCTAGCGGAATAGAAATATAAATTTGGGTTCCTTCATTTGGCGAGCTGTTTATCTCAAATTTCCCATCCAATATTTGAACCCTCTCCCTCATCCCTAATAGGCCAAATTTATTATCTGTTGATGGCTTTTCAAACCCAATGCCATCATCTTTGATGATTATACTTATAAATCGATCCCCAAACTCCAATTTTATAATAGCATTTTTTGCCTTTGAATGTTTTTGAATATTTGTCAGGGCTTCCTGAATAACTCTAAAACAAGTTATTTCGATTTCGGGTTTTAATCTCTTATACTCTGACAGTGCAACAAAATCAACATTTATCCCTGTCTCACTTATAAAATTATTTATGTACTTTGAAACGGCAGGTATTAATCCAAGGTCATCAAGAATAGATGGTCTTAAATCGTATATGATCTTTCTTACTTCTTTCAATGAATAGTGTGCAACATCTTTTAGGTTTTTAAGTTCTTCCTTGGCTTTTTCAGTATCTTTGCTGATAAGTTTTTCGCATAATTCTGCTTTCAGTATTACATTTGCCATAGATTGTGCTGGACCATCGTGTATCTCCCTGGCTATCCTTTTCCTTTCCTCCTCCTGCGCTTCAATTATGCGGATATTCAAAAGCTGCTTGTCTTTTAGCTTTTCATATTGGTTGTGAAGCTTTGTTAAATCTCCAGTTAAATAATCCAGTGCGACGCCAATCTGAGTAGAAAGCTTTTCTGCCTTTTCGACTATTCCTCTGTATTCTATAAGCTTTCTCTCCAATTCATTTCTTCTTGCTATCAGATCTTTCTCTTCTCGCCTTTTTAAAATAAGCTCAACTTGAATTTCCTTCGCTTCTTCATATGCTTCTTTGATGGCGTCTTCACTTATGTTTCCAAATCTTTGACTTACATAAGCCAACTTTAACTTAGAGCTTTTTTCTTTTCTTTCTAAAAGCTCCACTTCCTTTATGACTGATCTTACTCTTACTTTTAATTCGTTTATTTGCTCTTCCAATTCATGATACTCGTTTCTTGTTTTCTCTAATATTTCCGAAATCTGTTCCTTGCTACTACCTATAACCTCTATGGTTTTCTCAACTATGTTGTCCAGCTTTTTATCATATTCAAACTTGGAAGCCATGTTTACACCTCAAAGGCAAATTTTATTTATCTTATTCGACAAAAAATTCCTAATTCCTTCATTTTTTATATTAAGACATAAAAAAAAGACCCGCTAGGGTTCATAAATGGGCTTAGATGGACTTGAACCATCGACCTCACGCTTATCAGGCGTGCGCTCTTACCGCCTGAGCTACAAGCCCATGGTGGAGATGAGGAGATTCGAACTCCTGACCCCCTGCTTGCAAGGCAGGTGCTCTCCCAACTGAGCTACACCCCCGTCAAACAATTATTATTATACCATATATTATAATGTTGTCAATTACTTTCTATGTTAATTTTTGAATCACCATTTGGAACAGGCACAGTATATTTATTGCCATTTACATCTACGAAACTTTCTGGTACATCGCCTACGATAATGCTATCAGCAATAGGCATGTGGGTTGAAACCTGTATTTGCTTCGATGCAAGAGGTGCGATGATTTGAATATTTGTCTTTATGTAAAGATATATTATATGCCTTGTCTGATTTATTCCAGCAGGCTCAAAACTTGATTGAAAATCCACGTATACAGATCCTATAGGTAGCAGCCCGACCTTTATCCTAGGCCCTGTATTGGCAAATATATCTTTTGATATTAGACTTCCAAGAGGCAGCTTCACATATACTGAGCCTATGCTATTTAGGTTGTCTTGAACAGTCTGAGTAATCCTTGTAGACAATATATTCATCTCTATTGTATTTGCTTGAAGCATAGAGACTTTGCCGTTTTTGTCGGTTCTCACATTGATAAGATCATTATACTGAATTCCTTTCAAAACTTTCTCGTTGATGGATTTGTTAATTGACTTTATTGCAACTTCCTGTGCTACAGTTTCGCTAGCTTTAAGAAGCGCAGGTCCTAGTCTATAGGCTACAAATGAATATATAATAGATATTAAAAATAATATCAGAAAAATGTATATGTAACTTTTATTTATTTCATATAATTTAAGTCTTCTTCTTCCCCATCTTTTTCTCCTCATATAAAAAACACCTCCTCTACATTTTATGATAGATGAGGTGTTTTGGTTACTCATTTTTCTTTTAATTCTACTATTGTTACACCATCTTCTCCTTCGCCGTATCTTCCCAGTCTAAAAGATTTAACGTGCTTATTCATTTTAAGAAGTCTAGCGATACCGCTTCGTAATATCCCTGTCCCCTTGCCATGTATTACTGTAACCTGCTTAAGACCAGCGAGATAAGCATCGTCCAAGTATTTTTCCACTTCTATCTCAGCTTCTTCCAGCGTTTTGCCACGGAGATCTATTGATGTTGATATGTTGGAAGATTTTTCATTAATATATGCGGTAAAGCCTTTTTCCTGCTTTTTTTCTTCATCTGATTCAGCTTCTCTTAAATTGCTTATATGGACATTCATCTTTAGTATTCCTGCCTGTATTTTTACATTTCCATCTTTATCTGGCTCAGACAATGCTGTCCCAGTTTGATCAAGCGGTACAATATAAAACGTCTGTCCAGGCATAACTTTTTTAGGTATTTTTTTATACACAGGAACTTCAGACTTTTTAAGGCTTTCTTCCATTTCACTTATATTTTCTTTAAGCTTCATTCTCGCTTCTTCTATAAGTTTATTTTTCTTATCAGATTTTTCAGCCTCTCTTAGCTTTGCAATAATCTCGTCTGCGGTAGATTTCGTATTCTCTAATATCTTTCTTGCTTTTTCCCTTGCTTTTTCTATAATCCTGTCTCTTTCTGCTTCAGTCTGTCTTCTCTTTCTTTCGTACTCCTCTTTTACGCTGTTTACCTGCCTCTTTAAAGCCTCAATCTCTTCTTTTGCCTTTTCTGCTTCAATCCTCTTATTTTCAAGATCTTTTATTATATCTTCGAATTTCAGCTCTTCGTTAGTTATATAATTTCTAGCATTATCTATGATTTCTTCATTAAGCCCAAGGCGCCTGCCTATTTCAAAGGCATTGCTTTTACCGGGTATTCCTATCGTAAGCCTGTATGTGGGTCTTAAAGTCTCTACATCGAATTCAACAGAGGCGTTTTCCACACCATCATTTTTCAATGCATATTGTTTAAGCTCACTGTAGTGGGTTGTAGCAATGGTACGGCAATTTATCCTGTGAAGAAAGTCAAGAATGCTCATTGCAAGGGCAGCGCCTTCTGTAGGATCTGTACCAGCTCCCAGTTCATCCAGCAAAACCAAGCTATTGCTTGTAACATTATTCAGTATTGTCACAATATTTGTCATGTGGGCTGAAAATGTACTTAAACTCTGCTCAATACTCTGCTCATCGCCTATATCAACAAATATGTTGTCAAAAAAAGCTACACTTGAACCTTCGTCAGCAGGAATATTTAATCCTGACATAGCCATCAAAGTAAGAAGTCCAACTGTTTTAAGGGTAACGGTCTTGCCACCTGTATTTGGTCCTGTTATAACAAGTGTATCAAATGAGTCACCTAAATATACGCTTATTGGCACAACTGCATCTTTTGGAAGCAAAGGGTGTCTGGCATTCTTTAAATTTACATATCCATCTGTATTAAACACAGGCTTAGATGAATTTGTGTTTATAGAATACTTCGCCTTTGCAAAGATAACGTCAAGCTCAGTCAACGCTACCATATTTTCGTGTATCTCAGATATATGCTGACTTATCTCATCAGTAAGTTCTGACAAAATCTTTTCAATTTCTTGATGTTCTTTTATTTCAAGCTGTCTTAAGTCATTGTTTAACTCAACAACAGTCATAGGCTCTATAAAAAGCGTTGCACCGCTGGAAGACTGGTCGTGAACAAGCCCTTTAAACGTGCCTCTGTACTCCTGCTTTACTGGTACAACATATCTTCCATTTCTTATTGTTATTATAGGGTCTTGAAGTTCTTTTGATGAAGACGCAATTATAGAATTTAAAGTATCTTTTATCTTGTTATTTATATGCGCTTTTTGTCTTCGTATATCTTTAAGCACAGGCGATGCATCATCTGACAGCTCATCTTCTGAAATAACAATTCTGTCTATTCTCTCGTACAAATCTCTAAGATTTGTGAGCCTAATATTGTATTCTCTTAAAAGCGGATAATTGCTTTCTTCTTTTTCACTCCTCAAATATGATTTTACTCTTCCTGCCAATGACAAAAACCTTGAAATTGTCATTAGCTGTCCGATGTTAAGCGTTGACTTTATCTTAGCTTTATTCAAAATGTCATCTATTTTTTTAAATGCAAATGACATATTGCCGTATGAACTTATAAACGATACGGCTTCATTTACTTTATCAATCTCTTTTACGACTTTATCAAGATCATCATATGGTTTAATATCTAAAGCCATTTCCTTTCCTGGCTCTGAATCGCATAAATTCACAATATGATTAACGATTTTGTCAAATTCCAAATTTCTAAAATATCTCTCTTCCATTATAATACTCCCCTGTAAAAATGTCCTCTTGTGTAATTTTCAATATGAAGATCATAAGTACCAAAATCCAATGAATTTTTGTACGCTTTTAGCACATTTTCTATTTCATCATCGCTTTCTATTGTATCATTTATCCTAATATAAGAAAGACCAGCTTTCCTTAAATCATCTATCTTATCTCCCATCGTAAGTATAGATGAATTTAATAATTTAATTCTGCAAAATCCATCACTGACTACTTTTATGAAATTGCCCTTTCTGTCCCTTAATGAATATTTTCCACTTTCACATGCATTTTTATCGCAATTTATGAGGTTTTTTATCGGACAGTATTCCATTATCATAAGAGGTAACCTGCCATAAGCTATAGATTCAAATCTCACATTTTCTCTCTTTGTTATATCTTCTATCTGGTGAAGATTAAGCTCTGTTGACAGCGTTATTGTATCAGCTTCTTTAAAAAAGTCTACAGAAAAACTGTTTACAACATTCAAATTAAAATCAATGCATACGTCAAGTCCAAGCTTCAATGACAAATTATAAAGTCCTAAATTAGTAACAAGAACTTTTTTAAACCCCATGTCCTTTATTTTTTTAAGTTCATCCTCTGGGTTTTTTATCTCATCCCTTACAACCTGAGGAAATGCAGGTATTATCTCACATCCTTCGCAATACTGCCTCACTTTTTTCAAATCTTCATCTTTTAATCTGTAATTGAAATAAATCCTATCAACTCCAACCTGCGAAGCAATCTTAACATGCTCTAAATTCTCCGTATAAAATGATATCTTTAAATCTTTACTTTTTGCGTGAACATCATCAGTCAGTTTGACATGTATATTTTTAGGTTCATTGTAGTGTAATTTTGTCTTTATAAGATTTTCTACTGCTGTCCTTCTGGTTTCCTTTATTTCGCTTAAAGGCAAAAAAAGTCCTTCATCCATATCAATTTCAATGTTTCTCACGGCAAATGGCGTATCATTTATTGAAGACACCTTCTCAATCAATGTATCTCTATCAATAGCTTTCTTAACTGCCTTTACAGCATCGACTTTACTGCTATTTACAACTTCTATGCCACCATTTTTAAGTTTTATATATAATGGCATATTCTCTTTCATCTTCACAAACACATCAATAGGTGATTTATACTCTTTTATATTTGAAAATTGCCTGTTTAACTTTACATCGTATGTTTTAAAAATAATGTCACCTACTTTTACTGGCATATCTTTAAGCTCTACCGTCTGTCCTTCATCGGCATCATCTGCTTTAATACCGTCTGCTACAATTTTGTCAACTTTAAATCCATGCTCACCAGTCTCAGTAGAAATACCGTCGCCTACAGAAAATGAAGTATACAGCTTTAATTTTAATCTTCCATTCCCTTTTGCCAAAACTTTACCTAAAGGAATCCCTCTATTTTTAGGGTTTATATAGCTCATCATAGAAGGCTTTCTTTCATAAAGGTATCCATTTGAAAAACCTCTGTTGAAAATTTTAGACATCATTTCGATACTTTTTGATACATCAAATTTTTCTGAATCGTAGTATGCATCAATCGCCTTTCTATATGATAGCACAACTGATGCCACATATTCTTTTTCCTTCATGCGGCCCTCAATCTTAAAAGAATCTACACCAGATTGTATCATATCTCCAACATAATCAATTGTACATAAATCAGCCATGCTAAGCAAATGCTTATTACCCTCGATTATATTTCCTTTATCATCTACAAAATCATATTTTAAGCGGCATGGACCTGCACATCTGCCTCTATTGCCGCTTCTTCCGCCAATTATACTGCTAAATAAACATTGTCCAGAGTAAGAAACGCATAAAGCGCCATGCACAAAGGTTTCTACCTCAATACCTGTATTTGTTTTAATATTTTTTATCTCCTTCAATGTCAATTCCCGTGGCAGCACTACTCTTTTCACTCCCGCCTCTTTTACAGCCTTAATGCTTTCTAAATTACTTAAAGTCATTTGGGTGCTGGCATGTATATTTATCTCTGGATAATACTCTCTCAATAATTTAACAATCCCAAAATCCTGTACGATAATCGCATCTACATTTAGCTTGTATAGATAATCAATATAATCAGCAAGTATGCCAATCTCTTTGTTAAAAATAAGAGTATTCACTGTAATGTATATCTTTTTATCCCTGAGATGGCAGTACTCCACTGCTTCTTTTAACTCTTCTTCTCCAAAATTTACTGCATATGCTCTGGCTCCAAATAACTTTCCTCCAATATACACAGCATCTGCTCCGCAATTTACAGCAACTTTAAGTGTCTCCAGGCTGCCTGCTGGAGCCAATAATTCTACTTTTTTCATCAAACCACCTTATCACTCTTATTCTTTTAATAAATTTTAACCAACATCATCAAATGTATTTATGTATTCCTCCAACTCTTCTCTTGCTGTTTTTAATTCTTCTTTCAACTTTTCAACTTCTTCTGTTAATTCTTCTATCCTTTCATCATCAGCACTTAACCTTGATTTTAACGATACAATCTCTTTTTTTAAAGCACTATTTTCTTCTTTTGAAATAAAAAGTTCATCTGCTATGTTAAGAGCTGACAAGACCAAAATCATTTGAGTTGACAGTTTACTATAGTTTTCAGAAATCCCTGATATTACACTATTTAAGTGATCTGTCAACTTCAATATATAATCTTCAGGATAATCTGTCTTCAAAATATATTCATTTCCATTTATATTTACCGTAATCTTTTTTATTTCCATTAGAACATCCCCTCAAAACCAAACATTACTTTATTTATTTCTACAAATCTTTGCGATTTCCTTCTTTATTAAGAAAAAAAAGACCTTTTCGGTCTTTTTTATCTAAGTTGTGCTCCAAGTTTCTCATTTAACTTCCTGATTATTTTGTCGTGCACTTTATTGACTTCTTCATCTGTCAAAGTTCTCTCGTATGATCTGTACCATATTGAATATGCAACACTCTTTTTATCTTCAGGAATGTTTTCTCCAGTATACACATCAAACAGTTTTACATCATCTACAAGTTTTCCGCCTGTTTCTCTTATTATGCTCTCTATATCGGCAACAAATGTATTTTTATCCACTAATACAGCAATATCTCTTTCTACAGCAGGATATTTTGGAAGGAGCTTGTATTTTCTCTCATCATCTTTTGCGTGTTTAAATAGAAGCTCAAGATTTAATTCTGCAACATATACTTCTCTATTGATATCGTAATTTTCCTCTATGTCAGGATTGATTTCTCCAAAAACACCTATGCATTCACCATCAACAATAATATCTGCAGACCTGCCTGGATGATAAAGCGTATTTTCACTTCTTACATATTTAACGTTGTTTACATTAAGCACATCCAAAAGCACTTCAATTACACCTTTTAAAGTCAGAAAATCAACATCATGGCCATACATGCCAATTACCGTCGTCTTTACCTCTACAGGAAGTTCTTCTAAAGGCAGCGATTTTGGAATAAATACTCTAGATATTTCAAAAGCTTTAAGGTCAGAAACCTTACGACTGTAGTTGGTATACACTACATTTAACATGGACGGTAAGAGCGTCGTTCTCATATACCCCTGATCTTCTCCAAGAGGATTCATAATCTTCACTGCTTTTCTAAGAGGGCTATCATCAGGTAAGTTTATCTTATCAAGGTCTTTCATACCCATAAAAGAAGTAGTTATAATTTCATTTAAGCCGCATGATAGAAATACTTCTTTTACTAGATCTTCTAGTTTTTGCTCTCTTGTCTTTACTCCTGCTGTAATCTGTGTGCCTTTTAAGAGTGTATCTTCTATGTTGTTGTATCCATACATTCTACCAATTTCTTCTGCAATATCAGCTTCACCTTCAATATCGCTTCTAAAAGCTGGAACCTTCACGACTAAGTTTTCACCATCGCAAATAACCCCAAAGTCTAAAAATGTAAGTATATTTTTCATCTCTCCAATAGTTAGATTTGTACCTAGAAGTTTATTTATCTTTTTATGCCTTACGCTTAAAACTTTTTCTTCTATAGGTTTAGGATATACATCAACAATGCCGTTTAATATCTCACCGCCGCTTAATTCAGCCATAAGCTGTGCTGCTCTATTGCACGCCATTACTGTAATCTCAGGATCGAGTCCTTTCTCAAATCTTGATGACGCTTCACTCCTTAGACCAAGTTTTTTAGATGTATACCTTATGTTACTGCCTTTGAAATTGGCACTTTCTATCAATATATTTACAGTATCATCTGTTATTTCAGTATTTTGACCACCCATAACACCAGCCAAACCTATTGCCTTTTCTTCATCGGCTATTACCAGCATCTCACTATCAAGTATCCTTTCTTTATCATCGAGAGTCACAAGCTTTTCACCGTTTTTAGCCCTTCTTACGATTATATGTCTATTTTTAACTTTGTCCAAATCAAAAGCATGCAACGGCTGACCTAGCTCCATCATTACGTAGTTGGTAACATCTACTATATTGTTTATTGGTCTTATTCCAGCTTTTAATAATCTCATCTGCATCCAAATAGGTGATGGCCCTATCTTTGCATTTCTTATCACTCTTGCAACGTACCTATAGCACAAATCATCAGCATCTATCGTAACATTTGCAGGATTCTTGTCAGCAACTTCATATATCTTTATTTCAGGCATTCTATAGCTTTTTCTGTATGTTGCTGCAGTCTCCCTGGCGATTCCAACTACAGATAGACAATCAGGCCTATTTGGAGTTATCTCAAACTCTATAACATCATCAAGTTCAAGGACCTTTTTTATATCTTCGCCAATAGGAAGTTCTGGAAGTATAAATATGCCATTCCTTTGATAGTCAGGAAGCAAACTTTCATCTAATCCCAATTCCTTTGCAGAGCACATCATGCCATTTGATTCAAGGCCTCTCAGCTTTCCTCTTTTTATTTTCACACCACCTGGCAGCGTAGAACCATGAAGTGCAACAGGTATATAATCGCCAACCTTTATGTTTTGAGCACCAGTTATTATCTGCAGTTTCTCTTCTCCTACATCAACAATTCCTACCTGAAGTTTATCAGCATCCGGGTGTTTCTCAATAGAAATGATCTTTCCTATTACAACATTCTTTATTTCGTTGCCGTAGCTTTTAATTGTTTCAACTTTTGAACCTGACATAGTAAGATCATCAGCCAATTTTTTTGCATCCACCAATACGTCTACATAGTCCTTTAGCCATGAATACGATACTAACATTTGCCTTCCTCCTTAAAACTGTTTAATAAAGCGCAGATCATTTTCATATAAAAGCCTTAAATCATCAATTCCATAGCTTAGCATAGTTATCCTGTCAAGTCCCATTCCAAAAGCAAATCCAGAATACTTCTCTGGATCTATCCCGGACATCCTGAGAACATTTGGATGCACCATGCCAGATCCTAATATTTCAATCCAACCTGAATAACCACAGACTCTGCAACCTTTGCCACCACATGCAAAACATGATACGTCCATTTCTGCACTAGGCTCCGTAAACGGAAAATAATGGGGCCTAAATTTTGTCTTAGTATCTGAACCGAAAAGTCTTTTTGCAAACAAGTTTAAAACACCCTTCAAATCACCCATTGTTATGCCTTCATCGACTGCAAGTCCTTCTATCTGATTAAATACAGGTGAATGAGTTGCATCTGTTTCATCAGATCTATAGACTCTACCAGGTGAGATAACTTTTATAGGTGGTTTATTTTTTTCCATAGTCCTTACTTGCACCGGTGACGTCTGTGTTCTTAGCAAAATATTTTTAGTTATATAAAAAGTATCTTGCAAATCTCTTGCTGGATGATCTGGTGGAGTATTTAACGCTTCAAAATTATAATAATCAAGCTCTATCTCAGGGCCTTCAGCAATAGAAAACCCAAGCCCTAAAAATATATCCTTTATTTCGTCTAAAACTTTCGTCATAGGATGTTTATGTCCTATTTCATGAACTTTCCCGGGCAATGTTATGTCTATATATTCACTTCTTATCTTTTCTTCCTTCTCTACTTTTAATATTTCATCTCTTTTTGCTGCCAAAAGGCTTTCAATCTCAGCTCTTACTTCATTTGATATCTTCCCAACTACCGGTCTTTCCTCAGGGGACAAATTTCCCATTCCCCGCAATATCTTTGTAAGCTCACCTTTTTTGCCTAAATACTTTACCCTAAGCTCTTCTAGTGATTTTATACTATCGACGGTTTCTAGTTCTCTCTTGGCTTCTTCTAATAAATTTCTTAATGTCTCTTCCAAAGAAATACTCTCCTTTCTTTATTTTCTAAGGTGTTAATAATAAAAAAACTCCATCTTCAAAAGGACGGAGATATAACCGTGGTACCACCTAATTTGGCCAAAAAGCCCACTCATTTTGATATAACGGATAAAACCGGTAATGCCTACTATCAGTTCAGCACACTGCTCCAGAGGGAACTTTCCATTACGCAATACCAGCAGTGCTCTCAATCTATGGCACCGCCTCCCTGTCGTATTGGATGTAATGTACTTTACTCCTTCATAGCATTTTCAATATATTTTTGGGATATTATATCATTTTTGTTCTATTTAATCAATCTTTGCCTTTGGGACTCATACAGGCATATGGACGCTGCTACTGACACATTTAAAGATTCTGCCATGCCATCCATTGGTATTTTAAATGAGCCATCCACGTACATATCTAGTAATTTATTAACACCTCTTGATTCATTTCCAAAAATCAAAGCAATATTTCTTGAAATATCACAATCATAAATGTACTTTTCAGCTTTTAAATTTGTTGACAAAACCCTTACACCGTTTCTTTTTAACGCTTCAAAAAGTTTATCAACTGGCACATCATTTACAACAGGTAGATGAAATATAGATCCCATAGTAGACCGTAAAACCTTTGGATTGTAGACATCAACTGCATTATTTATGGTAAAAACAGCATCTACATTAAATGCATCTGCAGACCTTATTATTGTACCTAAATTTCCGGGATCCTGAACTTCATCTAATATTACATACAAGCCATCTTTTTTTATCAAATCATTCACATTATAATCAGGCATTTTTACAACAGCCATTATCATCTGTGGTGTGACAGTGTCAGATATCTTTTTAAATATACTTTTATCTACAAATACAAGTCTGTCTTTTTCAACATCCAAGTCGATGTCACAATCTTCTGAAGCCAACACGTACTTAATTTCAAAACTGCTTTTTAAAGATTCAAAGACGCTGTTTTTGCCCTCTACAAAAAAGAGCTTCTTTTCATATCTATATTTCTTCTCTGATAACTTTTTAATGTCTTTTATAAGATTATTTTTTTCACTCGTTATTAACATATAAACTCCACTATCCCGTATATAGGTTAAAACCCGGCAAATAACCGGGTATAAAAATTACGCATTTAGTTGTTGCTTAGCAATGTTTACTAAATCTACGAAAGCTTTGTTGTCGTGTATAGCCATCTCAGACAGCATCTTTCTGTTTATCTCTATGTTAGCCTTCTTAAGGCCATTTATAAATCTGCTGTACGATATACCATTTGCTCTTGCTGCAGCGTTAATTCTGGCAATCCATAATTTCCTAAAATCTCTTTTCCTTAATTTCCTACCAATGTATGCATAATTAAGTGACTTCATTACAGCTTGGTTAGCTACTCTAAAAAGTTTGCTTCTTGCGACATAGTAACCTTTGGCAAGTTTTAATATCTTTTTATGTCTTCTTCTCGTGACTTTTCCTGACTTTACTCTCGACATTTCTATAACCTCCTAATTATTTACGCATAAGGAATCAAACGCTTTATATTCTTTGCATCAGTTTTGTAGAGATATGCAATCTTTCTTAGATTTCTCTTAGTCTTTCTAGACTTCTTTGTAAGTATATGTCTTTTAAAAGCTTTAGATCTCTTTACTTTACCACTTTTAGTAAGAGCAAACCTTTTTGCTGCTCCTCTATGTGTTTTCATTTTAGGCATGTTCGTATCCTCCTCAATTAAACGTTTTTAGGTGCTAATATCATCATCATATTTCTGCCCTCCATATTTGGGGCTTTTTCAACATTGCCATATTCTTCTACACTTTTTGCGAATCTATTTAATAATTCTTCGGCAAGATTTGTATGTGTAGCTTCTCTGCCTCTGAATCTAATAGTCACTTTAACTTTGTCTCCATCTTTTAAAAACTTCATGGCATTTTTAACTTTAACACCAAAGTCATGCTCTTCTATTGCCGGAGTCATCCTGATTTCCTTGATATTTATGACTTTCTGCTTCTTTTTTGATTCTTTTTCCTTCTTGCTTTGCTCATACCTATACTTTCCGAAGTCCATTAATTTGCATACTGGTGGATTTGCCTGTGGCGCAATCTTAACCAGATCGATGTGCCTTTCTAATGCTATCTTATATGCTTCTTTCGCTGACATTATGCCTAATTGATTACCATCTTGATCAATGAGGCGCACTTCCTTATCCCTAATTTCCTCATTAACCTGCAGCTCCTTGTTAATAAATACGCACCTCCTAAAATTTTACAAAAAATAAAGCGGGTATAAACCCGCTTCTATATACTGTTAACTAACGTCCCTTTAGAAACCTGACACCTGTGGTGAAAGGTGAGAAGCGGGTGCTTCTACTTTAAATACATGTTAAATTATAACATAACTTATCGTACTCGTCAATACCATTTCATAAAGATCATCAGTATTCTTCCACTTTTTTCTTGTACATATTAAAATTGTCCATCATTTCAGACAGAGAATCGCCGCCAAATTTTTTTGTCATTTCATCGGCTATAGTCCATGCACAAACAGCTTCAAGAACAACGGAAGCTGCTTCCACCGCTGTAACGTCTGAGCGCTCATATACCGCTTTTATCTCTTCTTTTGTGTTTATATCAACCGAATTAAGCGGCTTCCTCAAGGTAGGTATAGGCTTCATAGCAGCTCTTATTACGATAGGCATCCCATTGGAAATACCTCCTTCTATACCGCCTGCATTGTTTGTCTTTCTTAAAAATTTTCCGTCGTAATATATTTCATCATGGACAGAAGATCCTTTGCTTCTTGCAGCCATGAATCCCATGCCAAATTCCACGCCCTTTATCGCCTGAACACTCATTACGCTATAAGCCAACAGCGCATCAAGCTTTCGATCCCACTGAGTATGGCTGCCAAGCCCTATTGGTACACCTTCTACAGTAACTTCAATTATCCCTCCTAGTGTATCGCCATCATTTTTTGCTTCATCTATAATATTATGCCATTTATCCTTGTTTTTCTCTCCACCTATCTCAAGAATATTGCTTTTAACCTCTATCCCAAAGTTCTTCAAAAGAAGCTTAGCAACAGCTCCAACAGAAACTCTTGCGGCAGTCTCTCTAGCACTAGCCCTTTCCAAAATATTTCTCATGTCTCTCTGATTATACTTGATTGCACCAGACAAATCAGCATGCCCAGGTCTTGGCCTTGTAATCACAGGTATGTCTCTATCTTTCCAGTTTTCGTAATCGCGATTTTTTATGACCATGCAAAGAGGGGCACCGATCGTTAAATTATTTCTAACACCACCTAATACGTGAACAGTATCTTTTTCAATCTCCATCCTTCCACCTCTGCCATAACCAGATTGCCTTCTTCCAAGCTCATTATTGATAAAATCTACGTCAATAAAAAGATTTGATGGCAATCCGTCAATAATGGCTGTAAGTGCTTCCCCATGTGTCTCTCCTGATGTTAAGTATCTCAAACTAGACTCCTCCTTTACTTAATAAAGCATTTTTGCTTTTGTACAAAGCAACAGCAAAAAACAGCACACTTGATAATACTCTTAAAATCGCTGTCACATACATAAATTTCTCATATCCTATAATTTCATAAAACCATGTTCCTGCAATAGGTGACAAAAATGCTGCAAACTGCGTTACAATTGTGTATATTGCTATATAATTCATCTTTTCCTTGTGATCAGGCAGCAGTTCCAAAAGCCAATTTAATGATAGCATAGTGTATCCTGCTGTTACCATACCACCGTAAAAATCAATAACAGCACCTACAAATAGTCTTGCAACTTTAGCCCAAAGTACTGGAACTGTTGCCATAAGCAACGCACTTATGCTTAAAGCCACGCCATTTCCACGTCTGTCAGCAAGTCTTGCCCACCATCTGTATGTAATTATGGACCCAACAGATCCTACAATAGTGAATATGCTCATCCACATATTATTTGAATGAAGATTATCAACCTTATATATGGTAAATATCGGCCATGCCATCATCCACGTAAAAGTAAATATAAATGAGGCAAGGCAAAAATAAATAAACTTCTTCGATTGCTTCATAGCTTTTAAAGAATCTATAAATAATATAGACTTTTCCTTTTTATTCACAACATAGTGAAACCTTGAATAATAGTATGCATCAAGGATTCCAAATATGAAAGCTATGAAGAACATTATTTGATATCCATATGGAAACTTGATTCTGTCCAGCAGCAAACCTGTTATAAAAACTGATGCAGTACCTAGTACACCCGTCCAAATATTCCTGTCTGCAAACACTTTTCCGCGAAACTCTTCAGGAATCAAGTCGCTCATAAACGACTGCCAGCACATGCCTGTAATGATGGCAGGTAAATTAAGTAACCCTACAAACAACACAACTGCTTCCGATCTAAATTTGCTCATAAATGGAACCAATGCTACTAAAAGGTAAAATCCCCTTGTTATGTATTCCAAAATATATGCAAATTTAAAAACGTTTTTAGACTTGTTGATAAAAATTGTCGCAGGCAGTATCCCAATTAAAGCCATAAGAGCCGGCAGGGAATTTATAAGGGAGACTTCATAATTATTAGCACCTAATTTAATCGCAAATATTCCGACAAACGGCATTATCATGTTGTACCCTATTGAAAAAGTTATGCCGTTTAACAAATTCATCTTTATGTTGTAGTTAAGATATTTATAGACCTCCCTATTTTTAGTTGTCATGATAACCCCCCATTAATATCATTACATAACTAGATTATCATGTTTTTATACGGCAATCAAGAAGCAAAATATCCACCAGGCAAGCCGGTGGATATTCTTTTTAAAGAGATTTATTCTTAATTTCTTCCAATATAGATGATAAAAATTCTTGAATTGATTTAGACCCAAGATCTCCTTCTTTTCTAGACCTTACAGAAACATTGCCTGATTCTACTTCTTTATCACCCAGTATAAGCATATAAGGTATTTTCTGCATTTGTGCTTCTCTTATCTTGTAGCCTATCTTTTCGTTTCTATCATCTAATTCAACTCTAATATCATTTTCTAAAAGTCTCTGCTGTATATTCTGGGCATATGCTAAGTGTTTATCAGAAATAGGGAGAATCTTTACCTGCACAGGTGCAAGCCATGTAGGAAATGCTCCTGCAAAATTCTCTGTAAGAATAGCTATAAACCTTTCTATGCTGCCAAAAACAACTCTATGAAGCATGACAGGTCTGTGCTTCTCTCCATCTTGACCTACGTATTCGCAGTTAAATCTTTCTGGCATCTGAAAATCTAGCTGTATTGTTCCGCACTGCCATGTACGCCCTATGCTATCTTTTAAATGAAAATCTATTTTAGGACCGTAAAATGCTCCATCTCCCTCATTTACTTTGTAGTTAAGGCCTATGTGCTCCATCGCCTTAATCAATGCGTTAGTGGCAAGTTCCCAGTCTTCATCGGAGCCTATGGAATTTTCTGGCCTTGTAGAAAGCTCTACAAAATAATCAAATCCAAATATCTTGTAGAAATAGTCAATAAGTTTTATAACCCCTAAAATCTCTGACTCTACCTGATCAGGCGTCATGAATAAATGGGCGTCATCTTGTGTAAAGCTTCTTACCCTCATAAGGCCGTGGAGCGCACCGGAAAGTTCATGTCTGTGGACCAATCCAAGCTCGCAAAGCCTAAGTGGGAGATCCCTGTAGCTGTGCATAGTTGAATTGTACACAAGCAAAGCACCGGGACAATTCATTGGCTTTATAGCGTAATCCTCACCATCGATTTTTGTAAAATACATGTTTTCTTTGTAGTGATCCCAATGTCCTGATCTGTGCCATAGTTCTTCATTTAATATGATAGGTGTCTTTATTTCAAGATAGCCTCTTTTTGCATGTTCTTTTCTCCAGAAATCTTCCAATATATTTCTTATAACCATTCCTTTTGGATGGAAAAATGGAAAACCAGGTCCTTCATTGTGAATACTAAAAAGGTCTAGTTCTTTTCCTAATTTCCTGTGATCTCTCTTTTTTGCTTCTTCCAGCATATTTAAGTATTCATCCAGCATGCTTTTTTTAGGGAAGCTTATGCCGTATATCCTCTGAAGCATTTTATTGTGCTCATCGCCTCTCCAGTAAGCACCTGCTACAGAAAGAAGCTTTATTGATTTTACCATCCCTGTGCTGGGAAGGTGTGGTCCTGCACAAAGATCTGTAAATTCCCCTTGCCTGTAAAAAGATATGACTGCATCTTCAGGCAAATCTTTTATAAGCTCTACCTTGTATGGTTCACCTTTTTCATCCATGAATTTTATAGCTTCTTCTCTAGGTAGAACAAACCTCTCCAGTTTTAAATCTTCTTTTATGATTTTATTCATCTCTTCTTCTATTTTAGAAAAATCATCAACTGTAAATGGCTCATCAACATCAAAATCATAGTAAAATCCGTTGTCAATGGCAGGACCTATTGTAAGCTTCACATCTTTATAAAGTCTCTTAATTGCCTGCGCCATTATGTGTGATGAAGTATGCCAATATATCTTCTTTCCATCTTCATCATCAAACGTCAATATCTCCAATTTGCCGTTTTCATTTATAGGCGTAAAAAGCTCCACAATCTTCCCATTAAACTTGCCTCCAACAGCTTCCTTTGCAAGCCTTTGGCTCAAACTCTTGGCTATTTCGTACACATTCTTACCATTTTCAAATTCTTTCTCTGTACCATCTTTTAAAATTATCTTCATATCTTGTCCTCCTTTATAATTTTTTAAACTAAAAAAACCTCACGCCAAAAGAGGCAGAGGTTCTGCGGTTCCACTCTCATTTATACTCGAAATTATAACGGTATTACCGATCGGATTCATCACCCGCAGCTCAAAGGTGGTCTTCGATATCAAAAATATTTGAATGATTTCAGCCTAAGTCATTCAATCTCTTTGATATTTTTAGATATCTACTTTCCTTCTCATTGCCGAAATATTGATTTTTTACTATTATATAATTGATAATGAAACTTGTCAATAATCTACAACACTCTTACTACAAATGCCTGTAGAATACCTATTATAAAGCCTAAAACCCCGCCTAGCACTACAATCATCTTTAATTCTTTATTGGAAACGTTCAGAATGATCTTTTCAAGTTTTTTAAGCTCAAAAAGCTTTATCTTATCCTCAACTATTCCTGCTATATCAACTTTTTCAGACATATCGTTTAGCATGGTTGCAGCAGACTCATCTATAAATTTCTCGGCTTCTTTATTTACAATACCACCTACGTAATTGACAATCATTGCTTTTAATGACTTCGGTATAAATGATGGCATATTGTTTTCCACAGCATCGCCTATACCACTTAGTATTCTATCTAAAATATACTGCCGATTCTCATCGTTTAAAAGCTTATCCCAGATATCGTCTATTGATACAAGCTCATTTTCCACAACTTTGCCTATAGATGCTGCAATCTCATCTCTCCTTCTTGGTATAAGCCCTTGAATAGAAATCCCAAATATTTTTACTGGCTCAATAGGCCTAAAAAGCATGACGACAGCTATATAATTTGTTATCCATCCAATAGCTGCCCCAACAAGCCCTAAAAACATCATTTGTATAAAAAAATGCATTTAATCACCTCAACAAAATAGCCTAAATATATAATAGCAGATTTTATACAATAATAAAACCCAGCAACCGCTGGGCATTATTTCCTTGCTTCATGTGCAGCACATAAGCTGCAGCCATTACATATAAATACCCTGTCTGAAAAAATTTTTTCTACAGTATCAAGGACTTCTTTGCTTTTTATATTATTTGCAGAATGGATATAGATTTTAGCTGGTGCCATCGCTATTAAAGTGCTTATAAGCATATCATCATCGCTTAATTCGCCACCGCTAAACTCAATAGTTATATCGCTTAAGAATTTCCCTGTTATTGGGTTATTATCCTTATCGAAAAACCTAAACTTACCGCCTTTATCAACAAGAATATTCAAAACATCTATTTTAGAATCCTGCAGTTCAACAAAATACTTTAAAAGTCCTATAAATTCATCGTACTCCTTCTGCATCAAGTACTCATCAACTGCTCTATCGACAACTTCACTTAGCTCTCCAATAAAGTCCCGAAGCCTAAAATTAACAAATCCCTCTATGTCTATGGTTTCACTATCCTTTAAAAAATCCTCTATTTCTATAAATATTTTTTCTTTCTTCACCAATTTAAATGTTTCTCTATTTACATCGTTATCTAAAATACTGTTTGCTATGTTGGCAATCTTTTGCTTTTCATCAGAATTAAAATAGTTATAATATTTATCTATGATCTTTTTTATCAGTTTTTTGTCAATTTGATTTACTATTATATCTGAAATAATATCTGATATATGCTGTCTTATTTTGGTTATATTTTTATATGAGGCTTTATCTTCTACATCAATATTGAAAAACGTTATATTGCCACGATTATCTAAATTTACGTTAACGTCTATACCTTCTGTTTTCATGTCTTTTAAGCCATGCTTTAAAAAGTCACTGCCATTCTTTAACGCATTTGGGATACCGATAGACAAAAGCTGCATTTTTCTCACTCCCTTCGTTAGTAGTATGTGCCTAAATGTTTTTTCTTTGCATCATTAGTAGAGTGGAATAATGGAACCAATGTCTTTTACTTCACCAGATGTTAAAAAAAGTACTTCCTTGTTTTTATATTTCAAAAAATCAATTATTTTCATATAGTTCCTGTGAAATCTTAAATCGCCAGCAACACAAAAAACATCTTTATCAATCAAACCAGATGCTCCTCCAATAAAGCCGTATTCAAATCCATATAATTTTATATCACCTTGTTCTATCAAAAGGCAATCAAATCCTTTCTTAACCGCCGTTTTAAAAATTCCTGCATCTGATGTAATAAAGCTGTATTCATCAACAATAGCAATATTGCATTTAGTATATCCTTGATTTACATGGATAAACTTTACACCTTTTTCTTCCAGCATTTTTCTTAATATTGGATCAGTGTATTTTAAGTTGTGGAATGCATAATCACCTAATCTTGCTACATTATATGCTATATTGCCGGGATAGTTTCTACTTAACATAGTTTGTCCAAATTTAACGTCTAAATTTAAATCTTTCAATTTATCTACAAAATGTTTATTTACATCAGGAGCGATGATTATATGGCCATCACCTGCATTATGCAATATTATATCAGGATGGAAAGATATAGCTTCATAAAGTGAATTGTGTTTTTCTGTCATTATAACCTTTATACCTAAACTATTTAATGTATATGCTATCTCCATTTGCCTTCCATCTACCACCACAGCTTGTACTTTTCTGTCAGGCACATAAGGGTATTTCAAAAACAATTTACATCCTCCTACCTAAGCATAAAAAATTAGCATACAAACCGTATGCTTAACTTTTCCTTCTATCTTTTAAATATTTGCTTCCCTCCATAGACTTCAATTTTCTTTTTATCTCTGCAGCTACAGCACTTATCTGAAGCTCATTTTCAAATTTCCTATTTTCATTAGTAACAACCGCTATTGATATAGAAACAAATGGAAATCTCTGTATCTCACCGCGCCTATTTATAACTTCTATATAGCCATTCGCCACATCTTCATCGTCATAATACCTTTTTATGTCTTCATCAAAATTATTTATTATATAATTGCATATACATTCGACTCTATCAGGTGTAGTGATAATGATAAAATCGTCACCGCCAATGTGTCCCAAAAAATCATTTGTATTTCCAAATTTAAAAAGTGCATCTTTTAATATCCTTGATGTCTGCTTTATTATCTTATCTCCACGTGAAAAACCATAATAATCATTGTAAGCCTTAAAATTATCCAAATCAATGTAGAGAACTGCATATAGAGATCCGCTTTTTATACGCCTTCTAATTTCATATTTGATATCTATATTCCCTCTTAAACCTGTTAAAGGATTGGCCATTCTGTTGTGCTCAATTCTTTGAAAGAGGTTCTTGACTTGTGCGAGAAGTTCTTTCTCATTGAAAGGCTTTGTTATATAGGCATCAGCACCAAGCTCCAACCCATGTATCTTTTCTTCAAAATCATCACTTGAAGTCAAAAGAATCACTGGTACCAATTGATTTTCCTCTTCATCCCTCAAAATCCTCAATAAGTCAAACCCACTTAACCCTGGCATGACAACATCCAATATAATCATATCCGGTAATATCAGCCTATATAGCTTTAAAGCCTCGTCACCGTCTTGCGACTCGTAAATTTTATATCCGGCACCGCTGAGAATGTTTTTTAGAATGGTTCTGCTAAACTTATCATCATCTACGATCAGTATACTTTTTTCATTCACATTACTTCCCCCAAAATTTTTTTCACCCATATATTATATTTGCGTTTGATAAGAATGATTCGCACCAAATGTAAATTAAAAAAATAATAACCAATATATTACATCACTAATAAATTATAATATTGAAAGCAGCAATAGTCAATAAAATAAAATGGCAGATTTTATGCTCTGCCATTTTATACATATATAATATTAATTTTTTTGTTAAATGGTCCTGGTTGAAATAAGATTCTTGTACCACAATGCGCTATCTTTCAATATCCTTTTCTCTGTTTCATAATCTACATATACTATTCCAAATCTCTTTGAATAACCATGAGCCCATTCAAAATTGTCCATCAATGACCACACAAAATATCCTTTCAAATTTCCTCCATCGTCTATGAAACGCTTAACCTGTTTAAAATGTTTCTTCAAAAACTCGATCCTCTTTTCATCATGGACGTGTCCATCATCTGATACCACATCTTTATAGGCAGCACCATTTTCTGTAATATACAATGGCAAATCAAAAGTATATTCATTTTTCAATCTCATCAATATATTGTAAAGTGATTCAGGATAAACCTCCCATCCCATCTCAGTTTTTTCATTATCAACATCTATTTGCTCAGCATTTAAAATACCGTCATTGCCCTTCTTAACAACAGCTCTAGTATAATAATTGACACCAAGGAAATCTAATTTTTGTGAAATCTGCTTTAAGTCGTCATCGGTTATAAAATCAGTCTTTGCATATTTACCAAATAACTCCAGCATATCCTTTGGATATTCACCTTTAAATATCGGATCTAAAAACCATCTGTTTTGGAATCCATCAGCTATTTGAGCGGCAGCTTTATCCTCAGGACTATCTGTAGCTGGAAATACTTCATTTAAATTTAGTGTTATACCTATTTTAGAATCACTTGAATTTATGTGTCTAAATATTTCTACAGCCTTGCCATGTGCAAGCAAAAGGTTGTGTGAAACTAAAACTGCTTCTCCCAAGTCTTTGTGTCCAGGAGCATGCTCACCTATAAAGTATGATAAGAATGATGAACACCAAGGCTCATTTAAAGTTATCCAATTTTTTATGTACCCGCCAAGCTCGTTAAAAAGCTTTGATGCATATTCGCCAAACCAATCTACAACTTCTCTATTAAGCCATCCACCTAAATCATCAGCCCATTGAGGCAAATCCCAGTGATAGATTGTGACAAATGGTTTTATATCATTTTTAAGTAGCTCATCTGTCAGCCTTTTATAAAAATCAATGCCTTTTGAATTGTAATGACCTTTCTCTGGAAAAATTCTAGGCCATGCAATAGAGAATCTATAAGCTTCAATGCCTAAGTCTTTCATCATCTTTACATCATCTTTGTAAAGATGGTAGTGATCACAAGCTACATCGCCATTGTGGCCATTGTATACCTTTCCATCCTGCCTGCAAAACGTATCCCAGATTGACATACTTCTGCCATCCTCATTGTAAGCACCTTCAACTTGATATGAAGCTGTTGCTACACCAAACAAAAAATCTTTATTAAAATCAGACATTTCAAACCCTCCCATAAATTATCTAATTACAATTATACCATATATTTACTCTCAATAAAAGAAAATAAACAAAAAAATATAGGTATATACCATTACGTACATACCTTTCTTCTTTTTTAATCCTATATTTAATATAACTAGACACTTCATCTATTCATTAACAAGTTTTATTGCACCATGTGGGCAGTATCTGGTACATACCCCACACCCAGTACATTTATCTTTATCAACATTTATTTCTACCTGAAATAAGCCTTTTCTTTCTAATTTAAAAGCGCCAAACTTGCAGCTGCGACTTGCCGGGCAAAATGGTGATCTATCACAAATATTCTGATCAACATATGCATACCTCATAACATTTCCTCCTTTTAATTCTTCAGTGATTATTATACCCCCCTACCGTAGTAGGTGTGCCTGTATACATTATACTTGTTTTCTGATTTATTTGTCAAGATCTTTCTACAATATCATCTATAAAATTCTTATCTTGTATTTTAAAAGCCATTCATTTACTTGTATGAGGTATGCATATAGCTGTGGACCACCCATAAGTTGAGAAAACCATGCTGGATCGTAATCTTTGGCATCAGTATCTATGAGATTTTGCACTTCCTTTTTGTTGATTAACTGTAGAATCGGTGAAGATGGATCGTCAATAATCCTTTGAAGCCAGCTTTTTACTTTCTCTTTAAAGACTGGGTTATGTGTCTTAGGATATGGGCTCTTCTTTCTCTCTACAACCATATCTGGTATATACCCTTTTAATGATTCTCTCAAAAGCCCTTTCTCTCTATTATGCAAATTTTTCATCTCCCATGGGATATTCCATACATATTCTACAAGCCTGTGATCAAGAAATGGAACTCGAACTTCCAAACCTGATGCCATGCTCATTCTATCCATCCTATCAAGAAGCATAGCAAGGAATCTGGTTTGGTTCAAATAAAATATCTCTCTCATGCGGGAAGATACTTTGTCTTCACCAGGAAGTTTTGGCACGTCATTTAAAGCTTCTCTGTACCGATCATTTAAGTACTCAATTGGACGAATCAACTTTACTACTTGTGGTGATAACAGCTTCATTCTCTCTTTAACCATTCTTATCCACGGAAAAGTATTGGCTTCAATAGCAGTTTTGTTTCTAAACCATGGATATCCTCCAAACACTTCATCAGCACCTTCACCTGATAGTGCGACTTTTACGCCTTTTTTGACTTCTCTTAAAAATAAGTACAATGAAGAATCAACATCAGCCATGCCTGGTAAATCGCGAGCATATAAAGCTGGTATTAGTGCATCTGCCAATTCCTCATTATCTACATAAACATAATTATGATTTGTATCTATTTCTTTTGAAACATCTTCAACCAAATCCGAATCGCTATTTGGCTGAAATTGATTTGGCTTAAAATATTTATCATTTCCGATATAATCAACTGAATATGTTATAAGCTTACTGCCTAATCTTTTTAATTTCTCGTTGGCAAAAACGGAAACCGCAGTTGAGTCTAATCCACCAGAAAGAAGTGAGCACAGCGGCACATCAGACACGAGTTGGCGTTTTGAGGCATCATCTAAAAGAAACCGAATCTTTTCCATCGTAGTATCAAGATCATCCTCATGTTCTCTACTTATTAGTGACCAATATTTTTTAATTTTAATCCCGCTTTTGCTAAATGTTATAGAATGCCCGGGCTTTAACTCATATATGCCACGAAAAATGCCAACACCCGGGGTTCTGGTAGGTCCCATAACAAATATCTCAGCAAGACCTTCTGCATCTACTTCAGCATCAATATATGGATGTGCTAAAATAGCTTTTATCTCAGAGCCAAAAATAAGTGACCCATTTTTATAAGTATAAAAAAGAGGTTTAACACCTAAGCGATCTCTCGAAAGAAAAAGCTTATTTTCATGGTCATCCCATACTGCAAAAGCATATATGCCATTTAATTTATATACACATTCAGTGCCCCATTCGATATATGATGTCAAAAGAACTTCAGTGTCTGAATGACCATTAAATGTATATCCTAATGATGCAAGTTCATGCCTTATTTCCTCTGTATTGTATAATTCCCCATTATATATGATGACGTATTTTTTATCTCCATATTCTTTAATCATCGGCTGCACTCCACCTTCTGGGTCAATTACAATAAGCCTAGTCTGTGCAAATGCACAATGTGATGAAAGCCATATTCCCCAACTGTCAGGACCTCGATTCTTAAGCTTTTCACCCATTGATGCAATTATACTGCTTCTATGTGTCAAATCTTCTTCAAAGCTTACCCATCCAACTATTCCACACATCTTACCAGCCCCTTCCAATATAAATAATAAGGGTAGCTTATTTGATATTGAATTTCATCTGTTTGTAGTATATGTGGAATCATGTAAAATGTGAAAAAGGCTTCTACACTAAAAATTTTTCTTGTGTAGAAGCCTAATGAAATTTCAATAAAACTTATTATATCGCTTTTTCTCCACGCTCACCAGTTCTTATCCTTATAGCGTCTTGTATGTCGTATATGAATATCTTTCCATCGCCTACATTGCCTGTCCTTGCCACTTTTGTAACTGCATCTACGATGCTTTCAACGCTTGCATCATCTGTCACTATCTCTATCTTAACTTTTGGGAGGAGGCTTATTTCTATTTCTTCTCCTCTGTAGATCTCTTTTTTCCCTTTCTGCAGACCACATCCAAAAACCTGTGATACTGTCATCCCATGTATTTTTATTTTACTCAATTCATTCTTAACTTCTTCTAAAACATCTGGTCTTACGATACAATCGACTTTTTTCATTATTTTACCCCCTTGCTTATCCCGGTATCATCAATAACTTCCGGACTTTTCATATTCTTTTCAAGAACTCCATCTGAGTACACAACAGGTGTCAATTGGAAATCAGGATACGCTAAAACGCCCATCTCTGGCAAATCAAGCCCTGCGATCTCGTCTTCCGGTTTAACTCTTATACCCATTATAGCATCAAGTGCTTTGTAGAACAAGTAGCTTAATCCAAAACCATATATGATTATAACTGCTATATCTATGAGCTGTGCCCAAAGCTGGCCTGTGCTGCCGTAGAGTATTCCTGTTACAGCACCTTGTACTCCATTAAGTCCAGCACCATATGTGCCGTCAGCAAATATACCGACGCTTAAAATACCCCACAAGCCATTTACACCGTGTACAGAAAAAGCTCCTACCGGATCATCTACCTTCAGTTTATTTTCAACAAAGGCAACAGATACGCAGACCAAGATACCAGCTACAGCACCGATTATAAAAGCCGATATACCATTTACAAACGCACACGGAGCCGTTATCGCCACGAGACCGGCTAAAGCGCCGTTGCACATCATAGACGGATCAGGCTTTCCGTATTTAAACCACATATAAAGCATTGCAACAAGTCCTCCTACAGCACCGGCGATCATGGTATTTGTTGCAACAACTGCAAGCCTTAAATCCGTTCCATTAAGTGTGGAACCTGCATTAAATGCGAACCATCCAAAGAATAGTATGATGGTACCGAGAATAGCCATTGGTATGTCATGACCCGGTATTGGCACCGGTGTGCCATCTTTCTTGAATTTTCCTATCCTCGGTCCTATTACCATCGCTCCTGCAAGTGCCATCATGCCCCCCATCGCATGAACAACACCAGATCCTGCAAAATCAATTACACCATTTCCGAGTCCAAGTTTGGCTCCAAGCTGTGATAGCCATCCTCCTCCCCAGACCCAGCCTCCATAAATCGGATAATAAACCATTGAAACAAAAAACGATCCGATAACAATTGCTAAAAATTTAACTCTTTCTGCCATTGCTCCTGTAGGAATGGTTACAGTTGTATCCATAAATACCATCTCAAAGAAGAACAACGCATACACACCGACGTCATACGTTCCACCGCTTGATAAGAAAAATCCGTTTAATCCAAGTAAATTCCATCCTCCTATGCTTAGTGCATGGTTTAAAGGCGCTGTACCTCCAAGGCTTGAAAATGCTCCTGAACCTCCCATCATAAATGCAAAACCTGTTAAGAAGAATCCAACAGTACCTACTAAAAATACCATGAGGTTCATCGCCATAGTGTGCATTGCATTTTTAGCCTGTGTAAAGCCTGTTTCAACAAGTGCAAATCCAGCTTGAAAGAAGAATATCAAAAAGGCAGTTAACATAACCCATACAAAGTTAATCCCAAGCTTATTCTTTGCAACTTGTGTCGCTACTTCTTCTAATGTAGGCTTACCTGCAACTGCACTTGCAATGTCTTTTGCAGTGCCAAGATTTGCTCCTGTTGGATCACCACCAGCAGCATATGCAAAACCAACTGTCATTGCCAAGAGCACTGCCAATACGAGGCCTATTATCACTTTCTTTTTCATAAGGAACACCTCCAGATTATTTATTTTTTATATTCTTTTAAAATTGCTGATCGAAAACTTTTTGTCTTTTATGCTTTTTGAAAGATTGTGAATTCTTGCAAAATATATTATTACAAGGTAGATGATGGGCAATGCCATTATGAATGCTGGTACGTGATTTGAAAAAATTAATATTGTATTATGCATTGAAATACTGTATAATATAAACGCCAAACTTAAAATTAAAATTATTGTATTTATGGTATATAAGATGATGATAGATATTTTTTTCACTTATATTATCACCTCCTTATAAAAAATGAAGGTGCTTATATCTTAAAAGATAAAGATTAAGCACCTTTGCTTTTCATTTGCCAAATAAATTGATTATATTTATCTGGCAAAATTTATATTAAATATATGATTAAGGTGTCAAAAGTATTTTTTTCATCCAAGTTTAGATGAAATATGGTAAAATAGAAATATAAACAAAAGGAAATAGAAGGAGCGATACA
>NZ_JAGGLT010000032.1 GCF_017874545.1 Thermoanaerobacterium butyriciformans
TTGCAATTTGGTTTGCCACATACGATGAAACGTTCATAATATGAAGCTTTTAAAATATCTCCTGTATTCATGATTTTATTCTCAAGCATTTGCCGCCTTTTACTTAATTGTGAAATTCTTTGTCTTATTTTTGATAAATCTTCATTCATTTTCATTACCCTTCCTATTTTTAAAGTATACTTACTTATATATTCGACATAAAGGCGTAAGATTCCTGCTAAAAAATGAAGAAAATCAAAAAAATTTGATTTTCTTTACCTTTTTTTATTCATATATTAGGGTTTTCAACTGTTTCAGGCTGCATTTTTCTTATAGCAACTTTAAAGTTTAATTTTTTATTTAGTAGTTATAAATATCTAAAAATAACATCAAATACTTAGGTGTATTTGATGGTGTTTATGTCAATTTTTAATCATAGTTATAAATTGTTACACCTTTTACAACCCTGTTAACACGCCCCTCAGGATTTGGGTTATCAGGCGTTATGCCCAGATTTAACGATTTATAAAATCCCAGCATCTGTGCATAAATAATGTACAAAGGTGTCAAAAATGCCTCTTCAAATTTACTAAAATCTTGTTTTAATCTAAATATATAATCTATACCATATAAAGATATGTTAGTAGGTAAAAATACCATTAATTTTCTCTTTCCAGGTTCATTTGCTATCTCATCTATTAAATCTAAGTCATACTTTTGTGTATAAATATTGTTTGAAACAAAGAATCCTATTAACGTAGTATCATTAATAGCAGATTTTGGTCCATGTCTAAATCCCAATGGTGTGTTTGAATTCGTATTAACATCGCCATGAGATAATTCCAAAGATTTCAGAGCAGCCTCGCTGGCACACCCTTTCAAATTGCCGCTACCTAAGTATATTAGTCTGTCATAGTTATTTTTGGATATTTCCTCTATTATTTTGGAGTCTTCCTTTATTATTCTTTCAGCCTCATCTGCTAATTTCTCAAATATATCTTTTTCATTCTCAATCTCTTCAATATGTGGTAGCATTAAGTCAGTCAAAAGCATAGATGTGAAGCTGCTCGTCATAGCAAAGCCGTCATCATTAGATTCTTCTGGCATAAAAATATTTAAACAATTTTTCTTATCAATTGTACCTTTCGCCATTTTTCCATCTCTATTGCATGTTATATTCAAAAAATAAACATCCTTTATAATTTTTTCTGCCAACTCTATTGTAGCCAAGCTTTCCGGACTATCGCCAGATCTTCCATGCGATATAAGAAGAGTTGGTTTATCTTCAAAGAAGAAATTTTGAGGTGCAGCAACAATATCCGTTGTATCAATGGCCTCTACATCCATCTTAAGTTTTCTTCTTAAATAACCTTCGCTGCTATCCCCGACAAAAGCTGATGTTCCTGCACCAGTTAAAATAATTTTTAAATCTTTTTTTGACAATATTGGATTTAAAAATTCAACAATTTTACTCTTTTGCTTTAATAAAATGTCATAAAGTTCCCTCCACACTCGAGGTTGCTGCTCTATTTCTTTTGCCGTCGCATAACCTTTTTTCTCTTTTAATTCTTCTTCACTTAGCCTAAGTAACATTTTAATTCCTCCTAATCTATAAACTATAATTTTCACCAAATGTATGTTTTAGCATGTCGCTGGTATTTAATGTAATCGTCAATATCATGCTTTGCCACCACAGCCAAAAAGCTTTATTTTTTCTTTTACCACTTCTTCTACACTTTTCTCACCGGGTGCAAGGTATTTCCTTGGATCACTTTCACTGGGATTATTTTCAAAGACTTCTTTTATTGCATTTGCAAAAGGTATCTTTAATTCTGTGGCTATATTTAATTTGTTTATGCCAAGCTCTATTGCCTTTCTTACTAAATCATCAGGCACACCTGATGCACCGTGTAATACCAACGGAATATCTATTAAGCTTCTTATTTCTTTTAATCTGTCAAAATCTAGTCTTACTTCTCCTTTGTATAGACCATGTGCCGTACCAATAGCTATTGCCAGTGAGTCAACTCCCGTCTTTTCCACAAAATCTACTGCCATTTTCGGATCTGTAAAGGCATTTGCATCTTCATTTACGTACATATCGTCTTCTACCCCTACTATATTACCAAGTTCTGCTTCTACAGTAACGCCTGCTGCATGAGCTATTTCAACTACTTTTTTGGTAGCGGCAACATTTTGCTCGTAAGGAAGCATTGACCCATCAAACATAGCAGAAGTGTACCCTACCCTTAAGCACCTTACAACAATGTCAAAAGAATTTCCGTGGTCTAAATGTAGTGCTATTGGTATGTCATATTTCTCAGATGCCACTTTTGCAATTGCTGCTATATAATCTTCTCCTGCATGCTTAATTGTTCCTGGTGTTGTCTGTAAAATTAACGGTGAATTCATCTCAAAAGCAGCTTTTACAACAGCTTTTAATGTTTCGAGGTTGTGTATGTTAAATGCACCTACTGCATATCCATTTAATTTCGCGTCATTTAGCATTTTTTCTGTATTAACTAATGCCATTCATCTAACCCCCTATAATATAGTGTAATAAATCTAATGGTTTATTGCATATTTTTATATTTTTATCATCGAAGTTATCTCTTCGATCGACTTCTCCCCAATTAGCCAGTATAAAATCCATATTGCAGCCTTTCGCACATCCGTAATCATAATGTGTATCACCAACATATACTGCTTCATCTGGATTTGTATTAAGCTCTTTTAATGCTTTTAACAATTGATCAGGGTATGGCTTTGGCCTTAAGCTTTCATCATATGTCACTATTAAATCAAAATGATGTAAAATTTCATTCAGCATAATGTCTTCTTTTACTTCAAAATCATATCTTGAAGTAACAATTCCTAATTTAATATTTTTATTTTTTAAGGAATTAAGAGTCTCTTCTATTTGAGGGTATATCCTCACTTCATTTATAAGTTTTTGAATTTGTTCATTCCAAACTCTAAGTGTTGCATCAATATTCTCAATGCCAAGTTTGTGCAGAGTATGCTTACCAGGAAGTCCTACAGCAAAATTCAGTTCATTCCTGCTGTAATCTCTGTTGTAAAGTTCTTTCATAGTTATCTTTAACGCTTCAATAGTAACTTTCTCAGTGTCTACTAATGTTCCATCAACATCAAATAATACACATTTTTTTTGATGCATGTAATCACTTCCAATCAAAATCATCAAATTTATATATTAAAATATGACTATAAATCATTTTATTTAGCATCTTTTACGTATCCAAATAAAAATTTACTGGAAATTTCACAAAATTTAATGAAGTTATTTAGGAGCAGAGGTTCTAAAATATCCATTTCCCTGCTCCCATTCCTAAACATTCCTAAATCAAATCCCATCTTCTATTTCTTGAACATTTTTCACTTGACTTACTGCAATTTTTTTAAATCGAATTGTTGAATTTTTACTAGCATTAACAATAAATTCAGCTAGTTCATCCAAACTCAATGTGTCATTTTGAAATATCGCTTCTAACAACGAGCTTAAATTGCATCCTGCTACCAACTCCATATTGTCATTAAAATTAGCAATGCTGGCAGCCACTTTAAATGGAGTTCCTCCTGCGATATCGCAAACAAATAATATTGGCTTATCAATAATCTCATTTATCACATTGTGTATCTTTTCTTTTAAAGTTATATCAGAGTCATCTTCTGTAAAATCTATAGCAAATAAATGATTATTTATACCAGCTATCAAATCTATTGAACTTTTCACACCTGTTGCATAATTTCCGTGTCCAATTAATATGATATTTTTTTTCATATTACAGAACCCCCATAAATGATAGTAAGATAGCTAGTATAAATGTTGTTAAAATAAGCATTACCGGACTTACATTTTTCTTTTTTAGAAGATAAAATATCAACAACGTATACCCTAATGGCAATATATTAGGAAAAATTTTGTCAAAAAAGTCTGTCTGTAAAGATACAGCATGTTTAGCATTTATAGCAATCTTACTTACAACATTTATATGAACATAAGATGCTATTAAACCTCCGATAACAGTTATGCCTAATATTGATGCAGCTTTAGAAATAATTTGTGAATTAGTCTTAATTAAATCGATCGCTTTTGTACCCAAATTATAGCCTAAATGTGTCCATACTATCCTCAATAAAAATATTGTCAGATACACAGAGAAAAACAATATTGGCCCCAATGCATTCCCCTGCATGGCAAATGAAGAACAAATACCTGCAACTATCGGCAAAATTGTGAACCAAAATATTGCATCACCAATTCCAGCTAATGGTCCAAATAAAGCGACTTTTAACCCCTTAATGATAGCCCTATCTTCACGATTTTCTTCCAATGATAAAAGTAATCCCATTAAAAATCCAACAAAATTTGGATGTGTATTTATAAATTCTAAATCGTCCGTCATTGCTTCTGATAAACCTTTTTTATCATTCTTGTAAATCTTTTTTAAAAAAGGCAATTGTGCAACTGTAAAACCGCCGGCTTGCATTCTTTCATAGTTAAAACTAGCCTGCAAAAAAGAGGATAGAAGTCCTAGTTTGGTTATGTCTTTTTTAGTCAACACTTTTTTAGATTCCTTCATTATAATCATCTCCATTCATTGCCATCATTTCATTATTGACTAATTTATTTTTAGAATTGAAGTATTCATATATTGCTAAAGCTGCACCAATCACAGCCACTGGAAGTAAATTTGAAAAAGGTATAAATGATGCTATGAAAAATCCTACAATGAAATATGGTACATATTGACCTTTCATCATTACTTTTAAAAGCATTCCAAAACCAACAGCCGGCAATATACCTCCTGCTATTTCAAAACCATGTCCTAACCATACTGGCATAGATTTAACTAGTATCTTCATCAAGTCTTGAGCAACATACACACTTAAGAACACAACTATTCCATAAGTAATTGCAACAATCGCTGTTGTCAAAATATTCAACTTAACAAGGCCACTAGTATTGGCTTCTTCAGCGTATTTATCAGCTTTTGGCATAAAGAATGAAAAACTTGAATAATAAAATAATATTATATACTGCATTAGAAAGCTAAACGGTAATGCTAATCCAATTGCTGTCTTTGGATCAGTTCCAGTAGTATATGCGATTACAGTTGTCATTATTCCTGCTAAAATAGGATTTGGTGGTTGCGTTCCACCAGCAGGAGTTAATCCGGCAAAAGCTAATTCAGTAAGACCACCTGCAATTAACCCTGTCTGTAAATCACCAAGTATCAACCCCGTCAGTGTTCCTACTATAATTGGTCTAAATAAAAACAATGCCTCCAGCCAAAAATCAATACCAACTATGATCGCTAGAATTGCCAGCAACAATCCCTGTATTAATGTTATACTATGCATAAATCATTACCTCCTCAATCAATATATTCTTTTCTATCACTAGGGACATCCTGTATATAAAGGTTTACCCCCTTTTCCTTAATATAACGCAAGTCATCCATATCTTTGTCATCTACATAAACTTTTTTGCTGATTTGGCGTTTACCTTGCGAAAAATGCATATTACCTACATTTACCTCTTTTATTGGTACACCACCATCAATTAATTTTCTAACTATTTCAGGTGTCTTGCAGACAATAAATATCTTTTGAGTTGGTGCAGCTTTATGAATTACATTTATTGTTTGATCCACTGAAAAAAATCTAATTCCAACACCTGATGCTTGAGCAGTAACAGCCATTAATTCTTGTTGAAGTGGATCTTTTGCAACTTCATCATCAACAACAACAATTAAATTTGCACCTAAAGATGTAGTCCATGTGACACCTACTTGACCGTGAACCAATCTGTTGTCTATACGCGCTAATAAAATATTTGGCACTGGCATCCTCTTCCCTCCTCTCTTTAAAAGATTTTACTTTATATAATGCAAAAAGCATGCCAAGCAGTGTAAAACTGCTAGACATGCTTTTTACCAGTCTTTTCAATAAACGAATTCATAGTTTTTGTAAATAATTATGACACTATACCTTTGAAAATAATCATTAAGTATACTGTCAATTACACTATTTAGAACTTCTATGACGGCAATCCTAAAAAACCTAAATTATAGCCTATAATGCCTAAAATCATAAGCCCAATAATGCAAAATATTGCAGGAACTTTCTTCCTAAGAAGCCAATATATCAGAAAAGTTAATATAAGTGGTAACAAATTTGGCATTATAGTATCTAATTGTTGTTGTGCCGTAACAACAACCACTTTACCATCAATTGAATAAGAGTATAACTTAATTGGCACATTGATTATCGTCCATTTAGCTACTAATCCACCCATTACAACATAAGCCAAAACAGCAACTGTCTTCATTATTTTAGGCAATATTTCTTTCATAGATGCAATCATATTTATACCTTTATAATATGGGATCACTAGTCCATAATATCTCATAATTAATCTTATAGCATTTATGCTAACAAAAAATATTACGGGCCCTAACAAGTTTCCACTGAGACCCATCCCAGCACCTATAGCTCCAATCATAGGCCTTAATATTCCCCAGAATATCGGATCTCCTAAACCTGCTAACGGTCCCATCAAAGCTACTTTTATTCCCGTAATCGTTTCATCATTAATTTTTTCTTCATTTGCTACGGCTTCTTCCATCGCAGCATTTACTCCTAAAACTATCGGTACCGTGAATTGATGAGTATTGAAATATTCCATATGCCTTTTTAAAGCTCCAGACAAACTCTCTTTTGTCTTATACAGTTTTTTTAAAACAGGAATGATACTGTAACAATAACATAAATTTTGCATTCTTTCATAATTCCACGATATTTGATAAAACTGCATTCTCCAAAATATCTTTAGAAGATCTTTGTGTTCTAGCTTTAATGGTTTATCCTTAATAACTGTTTCATCATTTATTTCATCTACAAATTTATCATCTGAATAATTTATAAAATTAGTTCTTCTTCTCCTGTGAGTATTTTTATTATCATCTTTTATGAAATAAAAATAAAAAATTGCCGCAAAACTAGCTCCCATTATTGCCAATCCAACTAAAGTCATTTTAGTAAAAGTCATAGTCAAAAATCCAATAAAGAAAAATGGCAGTAATTCATTAGCATTTAATAATTCCATAATCATAGCATAACCAACTACAACTAAAAAACCAGAAGAAATTTGCAAGCCAATTGTAATTGATTTAGGTAAATTATCTAATACAGCTTTTACGTGAGATGTATTAGCAAAATAAGCCACCATTAAAGATGGTATTGATACTCTTAATGCGCTAGGTATTGCAGTCAAAAAATGCATTGCAGTTATACCTTTTGTGCTACCTCTTTCAGCATATTTATCAGCCACATGCATTATAAATACATCGATAGTACTTTTTTGCACAATTTGCAATACTTGTCCAGCAACTGCAACTGGAACAGCTATACTTATAGCCACGCCAACATTTTGTTTTCCAACAATCGCCATTATTGCAGCAATAGCACCTGCAATGGCGGGATCAGGCGGAACAGATGCTCCAATTGTCATCCATCCTAATGCTATTAATTCCATTGAAGCACCTACTATAATACCAGTTTTTAAATCACCCAATGCCAAACCCACTAATGTAGATGCAATCAACGGTCTATGTGTTTGAAACTCTTCTGCTGCAGCACCTATACCTGAAATTGACGTGACAATAAACAGCAATATAAATTTCGTTATTGTCAATCGTCATTCCTCCTTCGATTGTAATAATGTTAAAATATTAATACTTCTGTCATTTGGAAGCATTCTCACATCTAAGGAAACATTTTTTTTAGCAATTTTTTTTAAAACCTCAATTTCACTTTCGTTTAGATAGACTGCGGTACTAATACGCTTTTTACCGGCTTTATAAGGTAATCCGCCAATATTAACTTTGCTAATGTTCCCTCCCTTTTCTAAAAACTCCAATATTTCGAAAGGATTGCTAAATATAATCATTAAATTTTCATATTTACTTTCTTCTTCATATATTTTGATAGCACCATCAACATCACAAAACAGCACCTCTATATCTTCAGGGACTGCCATCTCAATGAAAGTCTTTCGTATTTCATCTCTTACTACATTTTTATCAATAACAATTATTTCAGTTATATCTTCACTTGAACACCAGTTATTTACTACCTGTCCATGCACCAATCTTTCATCAAGGCGTACTACCTTCAACATTTTGTTACTCCTCCTAATCACAAAACTTATTAAGTCGTTCGTATAATTTTTCATGAACATCAACTATTCCATTTTTTCCTGCATTTTTTGCAATGCTAGATACAACTGATAATTTTTCATTTCTTCTCGATAAAATCTCCAAAATCATAGGCATATTAAAGCCTGTTATAACATTAACTTTATCATTTATTTCCAATGAACTTACATTATATGGGCTACCCCCTATAATATCAACAAATATCAATACTTCTTCAGTTTGTAACCTTTTTTTTGCTAAATCTATCTTTTTCCTTAAATCATCTATGCTTTCTCCAATTTTAAAATTAATTGTCTCAATTTTATCTTGTTCACCATATATCATTTTTAGTGACTCATATAATGCTTCAGCATATGGACCATGTGATACTAATATTATCCCAACCATTTTTTAATTTTGTACCTCCTCTTGAATTGAACAAACAATTGATTGCAAAAGTTATGCCATATCTTGTTATTTTTAAATAGCCAAATCATTAATTTTCTGATGTATTATATCATATATAAAACCTATTTCCGATGTTGGTATTTGTACTTTGTAAATATCTTCTATTACACTAAAAGAAGATCGAATCAAATTTATAAACTGTCTATGATGCTTTTCAAACTCATTTAAATTACTGTAAGACATAATTGGATCTTTCATAATTAACCTTTCAATAAGGCAACTTATGTGTATATACAATCCTATCTTTAAATCGTTTGAAAATTTAAAGCCCAAACTTATCTCCAAATCTGAAATAGCTTTTTCAACCTGATCAATTATTTTATCAGGATTTAATATAGTTAAATAATTTAACACATTTTGAAGCGAAAAAAGCTTAACTATAAGCTGGTTAACCCGTTCTATTTTTTTAATGTCCGTCAGATCTTTTAATACTTTATTAAATACAATATCACCGCGTCCTGTAATCAAATCTTCCAAAGACATATATGGGACTTCTTTTATACCAGGATCAGCCGTTCCTATTATAAGTTTTATATTGTAATTTTTGAATATCTCATCTTTAAATCCATTACCTTTAAGCCTATCATAATCATATGCAATTATTTCAATACCATCATTTGCTAAGCATTCATTCAAAAGATCTTTTATCTTTACGGCTGTTCCAATTCCTGTCATACACGTTGTTATAATACCGCTCTTTTTGTTTTTATTTGATTTTATATATTTGTAAGTGCTATTATTTTTCTTAACAGACTCTACAACAATTTGTTCTAAAGATTGCCCTTGAATAATCCTACTACCCACATCTAATGCAAGTTGAGTCGTAATATTATTAATTATACCTATATCTCCATCTACTACATTAATCAAAGACTTGTATATATCTTCTAGCGAACCCATATCGACTAATATGATAATACCTTTTGAAGTATCGATATTTTTTAAATAACTTTCAACCTTTAACATAATATCTTGTGTTGACATATCTATGGGCATATCAAATGATTCGAAGATAAAATACCCTAAAAGCCTATTTGCCACACTCGCTATACTACTTGCAGTAGAATAACCATGTGCAATTATTATCGAATTTATCATGCTTACATTATCATTTTTATTCATACTTTTAATATAAAGCGTAAAATAAACAACTGCTATTCGATCGAGTTTAGCATCCAGATTAACTTCGATAAGTTCAACCATTTTATTAGCTATTATAAATTCCTTTGGGAATGTGTTCTTTAAGGCATCTACTGTACTTTCAACTTTAGAAGCATATTTTTCAGATATATCCTCCAACAACTTGTTAGTAAAATGTGTCAATACAATTGCCGTATTACCGTAATATTTTATTCCATAATTATTTTCAATGATATTTAAAACATTATCTATTACACTTTTTATAGCATTAAAAAGCAAAGAATCTACACGGTTTTCATCATCACTAAAAACAATCGTATCAGAAAGCTGATTCAAATACATCAAAGATTCATTTTTTATTTTTTCTATATTTAAATTTTCGTTTTTAAATTTAACAAACAAATCTAATATCTTTTCTGTTATTTCACTTATAATCTTATCATTTTCTATGTCATCAGCAAAATATTTGTCTATTTTGTTTTGCGATATAAACATGCCATTAAATTGCGAATTCCCTTTCAAGATGTCATCAGCATCATATTGTATATCTCTTGGCAAATCATACAAGTGAATTCTCAATATACTGATTTTGTCTTTTAACATTTGACTATACGCTTGAGCACAACTGTATTTTATAACATTTATCATCTTGCCTATATTACCTGAAATATTTGCTCTAAGCAATGTGTTTAAGACTTGTTTACTTATTAATATATCCATTCCAAGATTCTTTGCTTCAATTTTATAAAAATTATATATTAATTGCAACTTCTCATGTAAAGGTCTATCACTAAGTGGTGGAATATTAACAACCAAGGGTATCCTTCTTAAGAAAGTTTTTATTAAAGTCCGTTCTGGATCTTCAGTTGTCGCAAATATAAACCTAACTTTTGATGTCCTCCAATTACCCGTTTCACCTAGTCTTCTAAATAAACCCTTATCCAAAAATAGAAATAATTTCTCTTGCCCTTCAGGCGGTAACCTGTGAACTTCGTCTAAAAAGAGATATCCACCATCAGCTTCTTCTAAAAGTCCACTTTTATCTTTATCAGCCCCAGTAAAAGCACCCTTTATATAACCAAATAAATTAGCTGACAATAATTCAGGATTATCAGCATATTCTGCGCAATTAAATATAATATAAGGGGCATTTCTATCAATGAAATTTATTGATTTTGCATATTCATATATAAGCTGAGCAATAAAACTTTTCCCAACACCTGTATGACCAATTAATAGAATAGGCAAACCATTTGGCGGATAAGATGCTGCAGATTTACAAAGTTTTACTTGTGTTTTAAGACTACCATTATATCCTATAAGCCTTATAAATGGATCTTCATTTGGCACTTTAACAATTGGCTCAGCATTTAATTTTTGCTTGCTAAGTAAATTTGATTGCTTTTCATAAAATTCTTTATCAATAAAATAAACTGGTCTTGTATTTATTTTGACGACCTTACCTTCCTTATGCAATTCATTTAAAAAATGACTAACAACATTTCTTTTGATATTTAACCTGGCAGCAATCTCTTCTGCAGTCAAACCCTTCTTTTTAGTTATATCAAGGTTATTTGACAGTTCTTTCAACTCAATAAAGATTTTCTCTTTGTTTTTCATTAAACCCAACCACCCTTAAAGTTTCAATAAAACGTTTTTATAATCAATGCCAAATTTACTTTCAAAGTTAATTCTATTATAAATTATAATTCCTCAACTATACTTAAAAACCCTAACATCTCTGTTAGGGTTAAATTTCTCAATTAAGAAACTTTTTTAACGTTAGCGGCTTGTGGCCCTTTTTCTGCCTCCACTATATCAAACTCAACTTCCTGTCCTTCCTCTAATGTCTTAAAACCATCTTGTTCAATTGCTGAGTAATGTACGAATACATCTGAACCTCCTTCTCTTTCTATGAAGCCATAACCTTTCTCAGCATTGAACCATTTTACTTTACCTCTTACCATTATATCTTCCTCCAAACATGATAAATAATTTACCTATTAATAATAGCACTGAAACATATACATTGTCAAATGTATTTTAATTTTTTGCTGTTTTTAAATACCTCACAATTTTGCTTAATGCTTCGCCTGCAGACTCCCTTATTACTACATCAGCTCTCCTGTCTTCAGGCGTTTCTGATTTATTGATGATTATAAGGTGCTTTACTAATCCAGGGAGAAAATTTACCGGTGATACTGTCAGTGAAGAGCCTATTACAATCATTAAGTCGCTGCTTTCCACCTCACGCCAAGCTTTTTCAAAGTCTTCAGGCATCGGATCTCCAAACATGACCACATCTGGTCTTAATATGCCGTTGCATTTGTCACATTTAGGTGGTATTTCTCCTTTCTCGACTTTTGAATTCAGTAAATCAATAGAAACTACTTCACCGCAGTTTATGCAGCTTCCGGTCCTTGTCTGGCCGTGAACTTCAAACACCTTGTGGGATCCCGCTTTTTGATGCAAGTTGTCTATGTTTTGAGTTATTACACAAGATATCAAGCCATCTTGTTCTAATTGAGCTAAAATATAATGTGCTTTATTTGGTTTCGCGTCTTTCATCGATAAAAGAATTTTAAAGCCGTTATTGTAAAATTTGACTGGATCGCTGTATAAAACTCTTGTGGACAAAGCCTCCATTGGGTCCATCTTTTCCCATAGCCCAGTTCCCGGGCTTCTAAAATCAGGAATGCCGCTTTCAGTTGATATACCTGCACCTGTTAATACGACAGTCTTTCCAGATCCTTCAATTAATTCTGCCGCCTTTTCATATATATTTTCATTGTCAATCATTTCTATCACCTCTCAAATACAAGTATATCACTTAAGCTTGAATTTGCATCACGAAGTTTTATTTTTTTTTCTCTTTTTGACAATTGCACCAATCTTACCAGTTTCTTGAGCAGTTAAATTTGACCAGCCTACTTTGTATGCTTTTTCCAACAATCCTAATTCTTTTGCAGCTTCCAGTTTAAGTTTTTCATTCACAATATCAACTCCTAATTATTTTTTTTAAATTCATTGACAGATATCTTTCTACATGACGATGCATCAATTATGTAGTCCATATTTTTAAACAGGTAAACCGGCTGGATTTTACCTTCATTGCTGTAAATATAGTAAAGAATCGGTTTTTCATCTAAAAATATATTTTTTACTACATTTTTATCTACAATTTTTTTACAAGGCTTTTCTGCATCATCCCAATTTATAGAGACATTTATTATTTTACCATCTTTGTCTGTTTTAATTCTTAAATAATTATCCATAACTATTGCATTATTGTAGATTCGGTAAAACAAATACGTTTTTTCATTGCCATATATTAAAGGATTTTTTATTAGTGCAAGACTATACGTCTTTTCACTAAAAATACCTTTGACATAATCAATAACTCTATCTATATCACCTTCAGTATCAAACAATCCATCATTGTTGGAAATGTCTATATTTTCGCTAACTGCTTTTCCACTTTCTTCATCAACAGCTACGCTTGCATTAGCGATTAAGTCTTCATCTGTGCGGTTCATATTAAACGTATATGCTGTTTTACCGGTCAAAGAATATTTGTCTATTTTCTTGCTGCTTAAAATGTTTAAATCATTTATTCTTAAGTTCGAAATTTCCTTTTTTGCAATTTCCAGCGCTTCCTCATATGACACAATTTTATTGAAACTTTTTAATTCTGTTGAATTGCCTTTTATATAAACAATGTCATTATAAAGTTCGTCTCCATTATAGTCTACAGCCTTACCATTTATGGCATTTATTCCTAAAAAGTTATAATCGATGTTAGATATATAGTACAACCCGTATTTTGGAAAATCACTATCGTTATTTTTTAAGTATACGAGAACAGGATCAAACTTATCTTTAAATATTTTTGCCGCCTCATTTGCATCCAATATTTCCTTTTTTTTATTATATAAAGACTCATCTAACCATTTTGCTTTTAATTTCAATATATCTCCACTTTTAGAGTCGATATATACATAAGCATTAGAATTATAAACTAGCACATTAGATATTGTATTTTTAAACAATAATTTATAAATTGTTGGTTTTTTCAAAGCATCGTCAAGATATGTTTCGTCTTTAATAGTTGATATGTATGCAAATTTCTCATTAAACAAATTTTCAAGTAATTTCTCCCCTATAGTTATTGCATCATCCACACTTATATTTGATTCTAAACTTTCTCCTAAAGAATAGCCTAACGGATCAACATAATAATCAACACTTGTTATGTTGCCATTATTTATTGAAACATTCAGTGTTTTATATATATTTTTATTTTTCTTCATACTAATGATTAATGAACCATCATTATTTTTTTTGATGCTGTCCAGATGCATATCTTTTACAAAAGGCATTTTCTCTTTTATGAGATTCAAATATCTATTGGCATAATAGTCTGAAGCATACTCTGATAAACCAAATGCAAAGGAATTTGAGCTAAATGTAATGATTACCGCCAATAATAAAGATATCAAATTCTTTTTAAACATACATAGAATACCTCCTAGAAATTATTTCCATATATAGTATTCTATGTATTTTCTTAAAATCCTTTTTTTCTAATTAAAAAATCCGGAATAAATCCGGACTTTTTTATTTTTAAAGAGCAACAACTTCCTTTACTTCAGGTAGCTCCTCTTTTATTGCTCTTTCTATTCCTTCTTTTAATGTCATAACTGCAAACGGGCATCCGCCGCAAGCACCAGTCAATTTAACTTGAACAACACCGTCATCAGTAACGTCGATGAGTTCAACATCTCCGCCGTCTGCTTGAAGAGAAGGTCTTAAAAGATTTAAAACTTCTTCTACTCTTTCTTTCACAATATACCCTCCTTTATCTAAATCTAAGTTTATTATACCACGAAACTAAAAAAAAAGAAATAAAACATGTTCATGAATACGTTTTTGCATTGATATATTTTTTCTTATAATAATTTTTATTTTAACTGTTTAAGTGGTATTATATATTTGAAAGGAGATGGTACTATGTTATTTACACCATTAAAAATTAAAAGTGTAACAATAAAAAACAGGATTATGATGTCGCCAATGTGCCAATATTCTGCAGATACAGATGGATTGGCAAATAATTGGCATTTTGTCCATTATGTGACTAGAGCTATTGGCGGTGTAGGTTTGATTATGATGGAAGCCACAGCAGTTGAAAGCAGAGGAAGGATTACTGATAATGACTTAGGACTGTGGAATGATGAACAAATAGAGCCACTTAAAAAAATTGTAGATGAATGTAAAAAATACGGTGCTACAGTTGGAATACAACTGGCACACGCAGGCAGGAAGTCAGAAGTAACTGATGAAACGCCGGTAGCACCTTCAGCGATGAATTGGAGCAATGAATATAAGTTGCCACATGAACTTACAAAAGATGAAATCAAAGATATAACTATTAAATTCAAAGATGCAGCTAAGAGAGCTTTTAAAGCTGGATTTGATATAATTGAAATACATGCCGCCCATGGATATCTCATACATGAATTTTTATCTCCTCTTTCCAACAAGAGAAATGATGAATACGGCGGTTCTGTTGAAAATAGAGTGCGAATACTTAAAGAAGTCATAAAATCTGTAAAAGAAGTATGGCCAGATAATAAGCCGATATTTGTAAGGGTATCTGCTGACGATTATATTAACGGTGGCATAAATATTGATGAGATAATAAATATTCTATCACACATAAAGGATACAGGTGTAGACATTATAGATGTCAGCAGTGGCGGACTTTTAAATGCAAAAATCGATCTGTATCCTGGCTATCAAGTAAAATACTCAGAAAAGATAAAGGAAGAATTGGGGTTTAAAACAGCCACAGTTGGTCTTATAACAAAAGCAGAAATGGCAGAGCAACTCCTTAAAGATGAAAGGGCTGATTTAATAGCTTTAGGCCGTGAGCTGCTAAGAAACCCGTATTGGCCTCTATACGCAGCTCACGATCTAAAAGAAGATATTAAATGGCCAAAGCAGTATGAAAGAGGCAAATTCAGAGTTTAGCGACCAGCTCCACCTCCACCGGTGGAACCACCGCCAAAGCTTCCTCCTCCTCCGCCGATACTACCTCCTCCAAAGCCGCTTCCACCAAATCCTCCACCAAAGCCTCCGCCAAAGCCTCCGGGACCACCCCACCACCAATTGCGGCGGAAAGATGAAAAAATGAGTATTAAAATTATAAAAACTACAACTGAAATTATGCCTTTGACTTTATCATTATTATCATTATTTGGCTGAGGATATTCGTTTGTATCGACATTTTTTAAATCTATATTATACTCTTTGGCAACTAATGATGCAATTGCCTTGTATCCATCAACAATACCGCCAGAATAGTCTTTGTTATCCCACTTTGGCAGCACATAGTCATCCAGCACTCTTCCTGCTACAGAGTCAGGTATGGCACCTTCTAGCCCATAACCTACAGATATATATACTTTTCCGCTTAATCCTTCTAAAAGTCTTTTTTTATCTACTAAAAGCAGTACACCGTTGTTTTTGTCTTTCTGACCAATCCCCCAGCTTCTAAATAAATTTAGCGCATAGTCAGAAATTTGATAATTTCCGATGTCGTCAACAGTGACAACGATAATTTGAGCACCGCTTAAATCTTCTATTTCCTTTCCTATACTTCTAATTGTCTCAATATCACTTTGATTCATAAGCTTTGCATAATCGTAGACATAGTCGTATTGTGAAGGCTTCGGCGGTATTGATGCTGCAAAAATTTCAGTAAATATCAATAGAAATAAAATTGACAGCAAAAAGACTTTTCCATATTTTATCACTATTTAACCTCCCTATTTTGAAAAGTCCACTTTTGGAACTTCTGATGCTGAGGCTTGAGCCTTGAAGTACTGCTTTTCTGTAAAGCCAAACATCCTGGCGATAATCACATTTGGAAACTGCTTAATACTTGTATTGTACTGCTGTACAGCGTTGTTGTAGTCCATTCTTGCAACAGCAATCCTGTTTTCTGTACCTGCTAGCTCATCACTTAGCTGCCTAAAATTTTGATCCGCCTTTAATGTAGGATAATTTTCTGATATGGCAAGCAATCTTCCAAGTGCAGTTCCAAGCTCATCGTTGGCATTGGCTTTTTCCTGCACCGTATTTGCTGCAAGAAGCTTTTCTCTTGCCTTATTTACACTGTCAAATACAGCTTGTTCATGTGCTGCATATCCTTTAACCGTTTCAACAAGATTTGGTATTAAATCTGCTCTCCTTTGCAGTTGATTCTCAATCTGGCTCCATTTGCTATTGACATTCTCTTGCTGACTGACAAGAGAATTGTAGCTTGCAAAAAAATATACCACAAATATTACCACAACAGCTAATACTGCAAATAAAATAATTGATGATCTTTTCATATTTTGCTCTCCTTTCAATGATTTATATTTAACATTATATATATAAATATAAAAATAATGAAGCGATATGCATCATTCGCCTGCTATTTTTTTACTAACTATGTCTGCAACATCTTCTAAAAATCTTCTGTCATCGTCGTCAAAAGCACCTTTTTCATCACTGTCAATGTCAATTTCGCCTATTATTTCGTCGCCTACACGAATAGGTACGACTATTTCAGACTTTGTCTCTATACTGCAGGCAAGGTAATTTTCCTCTTTTGTAACATCATCAACAACGATAGTAGAATTTTCTGCAACTGCTCTACCGCATATCCCCTGGCCAACATTTATATTTACATGCTCTGTCGGCCGACCTATATAGGGACCAAGCTGAAGAAGCCCATCTTTCATAAAGTAAAAGCCTGTCCAGTTGTAATACGGTAGATTGCTATCTAGTATTTTCACTACCTCATGACAAAAATAGTCTAAATCATCTATCTCTCTTGATGCTTTTTCTACCATTGGAAGCAATCTTTCGAAAATGAGTTTTTTATCCACTAAAATCATCCTTCCTTAATTTCTTTGTCTGTATATAAAAAACCCGCATAAAGCAGGTCAATAGCTTAATTTTTTATTTTCTGGATCATTTAATACGCGCCTCATCATCCAATATGCCAATATCAGTATAAATGGTGTAGCTATCTGAGTCAAAGTGAAAAAGCCAATTCCAAGATGGTTGTTTAAATAAACAGGTAGAAACAAGGGATTTTCCCTCACTGTTTCTTCGATTAATCCCCTCATAAGTTGATAATAAAATATAAATGACCAAAACTGGTACCCATAAGGCATGTGCTTTCTCTCAATGTAGAAGTAACGTATTAAAAGAATAAGCCCCATTGCGACACCAACTAACTGTGCTGGCCACCTTCCAAAAGCAAAATCCGTCTGTCTCCCCAATACTTCCTGATTAAATATATTTCCTATTCTGACCAGCATATTTCCTATAGCCAGTCCAATAACGGCATAGTCTTCCAAAGGATTTATCCTGACATTTTTCTTGCGGCAATAATAAAGGCCTGCAAGAAATCCACCTAATATGGCACCATGCCATGAAAGACCGCCTTCATAGATCTTTAAAATTTGTATAGGGTCTTTGTAAAACCAATCTATGTCGTTTGCCAATACAAACATCAATCTTGCACCGACGATTCCTGATATAACTACAATCATCAGGAGATTCAACAAAAAATCTTCATCGTAATTAAGCTCTTTCGATTTTACGTACAAATAATAGGCACCCGCAGCTATCGATAAAGCCATAAATATCCCATACCAATGCACAGCAATAGGTCCTATTTTAAAAGCATAAGGGCTAAGAGATGGTATATACATAACTAACCTCCAAAACATGTTTATTTGCCATGATTTGATTATATTATTCTTTTTATATTAAGTCAACGTTTTGTTGAGTTTGCAAAGCGAATGAAACAAAAAATCACCCGCTATGGGGGTGGTTATAATTCATTTTGAGCCAATCTTTTTTGCTATAACCTGCCAAAATGATGGTGTTTCAAAACCTATTCTCCATATACATATTCCATGTATTCCATATTTTTTTGCAACATCAATTTTTTCTCCCATAGTAGTAGAGTTTTCAAACCACACCTGCCTCGTTACACCATAAGTACTATCATAATAGGTGTAGTATGGCTCTTGGTAAGTGTCACTCCACTGTATATTTACACCCTTTTGTTGAGCACTTTGAAGTATTGCTTTAGTTGGTGCAGAAAAGCCTCCTGATTTATTAGCAGGCCAATCATAGCCATACGTTGCAACACCAAGACATATCTGACTTGGTTTAAATCCCTCACTTAAAGCATCCTTAACATTGTTTTCTACCCACTGCTCAGGTGAAACCGGCCCTGGTGGTGATGAAGCATTATGCCTATCATAGGTCATCAATGTCACATGGTCCACCAGCGGAGCTAACTTATGGTAATCATATATTCCAGATATCTCAGGTGAGACCTGATAGTGCGGTATCACAGACATATCAAGAATTTTCCCTTCTTTTTTCATCATCATTCTGAAAGTGCCCATAAATGCCGTAAGATAGTCTTTATCCTGAACATAGTTTTTTGTTCCATGTGGTATGAATTCAAAATCTATATTATATCCGTCAAAACCATGTTTTCTCAATAGGCTTATAAGCTCATTCATTGTCTCAGTCTTAATTTTAGAATCAGTCAAGACGGAATCTTTGCTATCAGCCACGTTTACAAGCGGTATAACTTTTAGTCCATTTTTCTTAGCAAAGCTTAGCGCCTGTGGATTAGTGGAATCTTTTACTGTACCATCCCCTTGAACAGTTAGCCATAATGGCGACAAAGTGTCCATGTACTTCGCATATTTTACAAGCGAATTATATGAGTTATCGTATCCAGGTGAATCAACATAGAATCCAACAACATTTAAACTTTTTTTAGATGTAACCGGCTTTTTTACAGAGCTTTTGCAACCTGCCAATGATATAGTTGCAAGTACCATGATAAAAGCCAGTGTCAATATAAAATATCTTTTGAATTTTTTCATAAGATATAACCTCCTTATAAAACTTCCTGGTTATATCTTTTCTTAAAAACTAAAGATTTATGTAAGATATCATTCTTCAGTTTCTCTGCCCTGGCACATAATCACCGGGTTTGACATTAAATGATACACTATGTCCATCACTTGTAGCAACAATTGTTCCACATTCATCTGTTCTATATACAGGTATATTTCTTGCTTTAAGCTTTTTCAATGTCACACTATGAGGATGACCGTAGTCATTTCCTTTGCCACATGAAATAACTGCATACTCTGGGTCAACAGCGTCCAAAAATGCTGCTGTAGTTGATGTATAACTTCCATGATGACCAATTTTAAGGACATCAGACTTTAAGTCGTATCCTTGATTAATCATTTCCTTTTCTGATTCAGCTTCAGCATCCCCTGTAAACAAAAACGATGTGTCACCGTAATTTAATTTGATTACAGCACTGTATTCATTGAGATCATCATATTTGGTCCCGTTGGGTGCAATCATCTTGGCACTAATTTCAGGCCCGAGATCTAGAGATACTCCCGCTTTTGCCACGTCTATCTTTAATCCTTTATTTTTTGCCGCATTCAATACATATTCAAATGTTTTTGTATTTGTCGTCACTTTCGGCATGTAAAATTTACCAATATCAAAATTGTTTATTACATAATCCATACCGCCAATGTGATCCTCATGTGGATGCGTTCCTACTAATATATCAATTTTTTTAACACCTAAGCTTTTTATATAGTCAACAACCTTTTTGCCCATTTCTGGAACACCTGCATCTATTAACATCGTTTTGCCATCAGGCGACTCAATAAAAATGCTGTCGCCTTGACCTACATCTATAAAGTAAACTTTAAGTATTCCATCTTTAGATTGTACAGTAGAATTTTGTGTTTCACTTTGTACCTGATTGAAATTCGTAGTATCTAAAGAACAACCAGCCAAAGAAAAAAGCAAAGTAACTATTAAGCTAAAAATTAGAATTTTTTTAAACATAATGCACCTCTTTATTCTCTGAATAATTCATCAGCTAATTTTTTTATGTATTGGCTCCTCATCTTCGTCTCTTCTTTATCTATACGAATATCAATTCTAATTACATCCCCTTCTTTCGCATCCTTTGGCAAAAGCAAACGAGGAATATTAAAAGTAATACGACCATACTCTATGACAGCATAGTCACCTTCAAATCTATCTATAATACATTTCTCATCCATAAACATCCCTCCATTTTTATTATAACATGCAACTAATTCATAACACGTCATTTAGCTTTATGTAAATTATAAAATTTAAGCAAAAAAAATTACTAACTTACGTTAGCAATTTTTAATGTAAGTTTATAATTGTAAATGGAGATGAAGGGATTTGAACCCTCGACTCCCACAATGCGAATGTGGTACTCTCCCGCTGAGTTACATCCCCACCGTAAATAATTATACTATAAAATCACCATAATTTCTACAAATTTTTTTGTTTTCACATTGCAATAACGTCTATTAAATGATAACATAATTTACGATATAATATATTTCCAATATAATAAGGAGATGGTAGTATGCTAATAAAAGACAATGATGTGGTTCTTTTTCAGGGGGATAGCGTCACAGATGCTGGTCGCAATAGGGAAAACCCTGACGACTTAGGATATGGTTACCCAACCATAATTGCATCAATGTTTTACGCATTGCATCCTGAGTTAAACGTAAAATTCATAAATAGAGGCGTAAGCGGAAACAGGGTTAGAGATCTTAAAGAGCGTTGGAATAGCGACTGCATAGATTTAAAGCCCACTTTTGTGTCAATACTGATAGGAATAAATGACACGTGGAGAAACTACGACAACAATGACTACACATCACCAGAAAAATTCGAAGAAGACTACAGATACATACTTGAAACGACAAAGGAAAAACTTGACGCAAATATCATAATGATGGAACCTTTCGTCCTGCCAGAACCAGAAGATAGAAAGGAATGGCGAGTCGATCTAGACCCAAAAATACATGTTGTTAGAAAACTTGCAAGAGAATTTGGAGCATATTTTATTCCACTTGACGGTATCATGGCACAATACTCGATTATAAAAGAGCCAACTTTTTGGGCTTCAGATGGCGTACATCCAACAAATGCAGGACATGCACTCATTGCAAAGGAATGGCTTAAATTGGTAAAGGCTTTATAAATAATTTTATTTCATACTGCCTCTGTATTAAAAATGAGGCAGTTTTTTTAAATAAAAAATCCGACTTTGATAGCCGGATATTTTTCATTTGGTGGGGTTAACAGGACTCGAACCTGTGGCCTCTACGATGTGAGCGTAGCGCTCTAACCGGCTGGGCTATAACCCCACTTTTAAAAACATTTTAAGTTCACATGCATATTTGATATGGTGGGGTTAACAGGGCTCGAACCTGTGACCTCTACGATGTCAACGTAGCGCTCTAACCAGCTGGGCTATAACCCCACTAATCTACATGTCTAGTATATTATATTTTCATATCTATGTCAACATCACGTTCATCTTAAACATAAGACCTTATAAGTCTACAGTTACCAGTAACCGTATATTTATCAATAGATGCAGAAACTAGCATCGATTCTCCACTTTTTAAGTGCATTGTATCATTGTCATATGACAATTTACATTCACCATCTACCACTACCAGTGTATTGAAAGTCCCATTTGTTTCTATATTCAATGACGAATCTACAACTATTACGTCCGTCTTAAAATATTTGGAGTCTACCACTTTAGCTATGCTTCCGCCTTCTATTTTTTTATATTCAGGTACAATCTTATCACTCTTTAAATTAAAATCAATTACATCTAAAGCCTTATCTATGTGAAGTTCCCTTTTATTGCCATTATCGTCAACTCTATTGTAATCATAAACTCTGTAAGTAAGATCAGAATTCTGCTGTATTTCACATATGAGTATACCATCGCCAATAGCATGTACCATACCTGACGGAATATAAATAACATCACCGGGATTTACTTCTACCTCATTTAGGCAATCTTCCAATATACCTTCATCCAACAGTGTCTTAAACTGTTGTTTCGTAGTACCTTCTTTTAAACCGCAAACAAGTTTAGCGCCAGGCTTAGCGTCTATTATGTACCACATTTCTGTCTTACCTAGATCGCCGTTTTCATGTTTGTACGCATAATCATCATCGGGATGTACTTGCACCGACAGCTTATCATTTGCATCTATTATCTTTATCAGCAAAGGAAATCTATCGTACGATTTACCTTCTCCATATAACTCATCCTTATAATTTTTTGCTAATTCATTTAATTTGATACCATCAAAACTTCCACCTTCCACTTCGCTAACTGCAGTTCTATTGTCAGAAATACACCACAACTCACCAATTTTATCACCATCAGGAATATTAAATCCGTATCTGGTCTTTAAAGCATTACCACCCCATATTCTTTTCATAAATATTGGCTTAAACTTTAATGGTTGCATTCTATCACCCTCTAAATATTATTCAGCAATATTAAGTGCAATTTCAATCATATCATTAAATGTCTTTTGTCTTTCCTCAGCAGATGTAGCATGTCCAGTTACAAGGCTGTCACTAACTGTCAATATGGTAAGCGCATCTACACCGTATTTAGCAGCTAAAGTGTACAGACCTGCAGTCTCCATTTCAACTGCCAAAACTCCAAACTTTGCCCACAGCCTCCAGCTATCTTTATCATCATTGTAAAATGTATCCGATGAAAGGACATTTCCTACTTTCACATTTATGCCCATACTTATAGCAGCATCATAAGCCTTTTTTAAAAGCTTAAAGCTGGCAGTTGGAGCATAATCCATTCCATTAAATCTAATCTTATTTATAGCCGAATCTGTCGATGATGACATTGCAAATATTACATCTCTTATATTTACATCAGGCTGCATTGAACCACATGTGCCAATTCTTATCAGATTTTTTACATTGTAGCTTTCAATAAGCTCGTTAACATATATCGATATGGACGGTATACCCATTCCTGTACCTTGCACAGATACCCTCTTGCCCTTGTAATTTCCGGTGTAGCCATACATTCCGCGAATTTCATTGTAGCATTTTACATCGCTTAAAAAATTCTCGGCAATATATTTAGCTCTTAAAGGATCTCCCGGAAGCAGCACTGTATTTGCTACTTCTCCTTCTTTTGCACCAATGTGAATACTCATAACCGCATCTCCTTTTAATATTTTACCCAATACTATATTAACAAAAAAAATCTAAATCTTCAATTATATATAATCATTAAGAATATTTTTGTCTTTTACAATGCTGTCTATTACACCGCCTCCAAGACAATATTCACCATCGTAAAATACGACAAATTGTCCTGGTGTAACAGCCCTTTGCGGCTTATCAAAGACCACCAAGTACCCAGCGTCTTTAGCATAAACAGTTACCTCTTGGTCAGGCTGTCTATACCTGAATTTTGCCTTGCATCTAAATGTATCAGCTTCTATGCTGTTGTCAATCCAATTAACATCCTTAGCAAACAAAGCATACGAATATAAAGCTGGATTTTTTTCACCTTGTGCCACATAAAGTATATTGTTTTTAACATCCTTGTCAACTACAAACCAAGGTTCTCCAGTACCAATGCCACCTATTCCTAGCCCTCTTCTCTGTCCTAATGTATAAAACATCAATCCGTCGTGTTTTCCTAAAACACGTCCTGATAAATCTCTTATTTCTCCCGGCTTAGCAGGCAGAAATTGATTTAAAAATTCTTTAAACTTCCTTTCTCCAATAAAGCATATGCCTGTGCTGTCTTTTTTATCTGCAGTTTTAAGACCAGCCTTTCTAGCTATTTCTCTGACTTCAGATTTGTTTAAGTGGCCTATGGGAAACATCGTCTTAGACAACTGCTTCTGCCCTAATTCACACAAAAAATACGTTTGATCTTTATTTCTATCGACGCCTTTTAACATCCTGTATTTACCGTTGCTGTATTCTACTCTAGCATAGTGGCCTGTAGCAATATAGTCTGCACCAATTTTCAATGAAAAATCTAAAAATGCTTTGAATTTTATCTCTTTGTTGCACATAACGTCCGGATTTGGTGTTCTTCCACTTTGGTATTCATCCAAAAAATATTTAAATACCCTATCCCAATATTCCTGAGTAAAATTTATTGAATAATACGGTATGCCAATTTTATCGCAAACTCTGACAACATCCTCATAATCCTCTGCTGCTGTACAGTATCCAGAGTCATCTTCTTCATCCCAGTTTTTCATAAATATCCCGACTACATCGTATCCTTGCTCTTTAAGAAGCAGTGCAGATACAGATGAATCAACTCCACCGGACATTCCTACTATGACTTTTATATTCTTATTACTTCCAATCATTTAGATTTACAACCTCTCTTAAAAATTAATTATTGAAAAAAACCCAATGCCATATGACATTGAGTTTTATGCTTGATTACGAGCAAGTCTATAAGCCGAGTTCTGTTTTAGATGGTCATCTATCTACGATATCAGTTGCCTGATACCTCTAGCGGTTTTACCCGAGGGTTAAGCGGGCCACTTATCATTCCCTCCTATTTTACCTTGCTCCAGGTGGGGTTTACAGAGCATTCCAGTCGCCTGGATGCTGGTGAGCTCTTACCTCGCCTTTCCACCCTTACCTGCCGCTTAATTCGTTAATAACGAGTTAAGTGGCAGGCGGTATATCTCTGTTGCACTTTCCTTGGAGTCACCTCCACCGGGTATTACCCGGCACCTTGCCCTATGGAGCTCGGACTTTCCTCGTACATATAGTACGCGACCATCTGGCTTACTCGTATATTTTGCTCTCTAGAATAGATATAGTATCACTATTTTTGCAGATTGTCAAATGGTAATTATTACATGAATATAAATGGATCAACTTGTGCCTCGCTAGTAATGACATTTAAGTCTACATTCATTTTTTGTGCTTCATCCCTTATGTATTCAGCGATGAAATTTACAGAAATCTTCTCAGTGCCAAAGTGCCCTGCATCTATTATAGCCAGTCCAAGATGCCTTGCATCTACTGCATCATGGTATCCCACATCTCCTGTAATCAAAACATCGGCACCTTTAAAAGCCGATATAGATACAAGATTGCCACCACTACCACCGCAAATAGCCACTTTATTTATAGTTTTTTGCAAATCACCTACAACTCTGAGATTTTTTAGTCCTAGTCTCGCTTTTACACCATTGGCGAGGTCTTCTAATGTAGTACCTTTTATGTATCCTATTCTTCCTATTCCATATTCGTCGTACAGCGTCTCTACTGGATATATGTCATACGCCACTTCTTCATATGGATGAACCTTTAACATGGCACTAATTATTCTATTTACCAATTTTTCTGGAGCTATCGTCTCAATCCTTACTTCTTGTGTGTTTTCAACTTTACCTATTTCACCTATGAAAGGATTTGTTCCCTCTAATGGTCTAAAACTCCCTGTTCCTAACATTTGAAAAGTACAATCACTGTAATTTCCTATAAATCCGGCACCTGCATTGCACATGGCGTTCTTTACTATCTCCTCATATCCAATAGGCACATATACGACGATTTTTTTATATCCTTCTTTGTATGTAACCTGCAATATTTCCTCATTGTATATACCAAGTATATTGCAAAGAATATCGTTCATTCCACCCTTTGCCGCATCAAAATTAGTATGAGCCGAATAAACTGGGATATCTTCTTTCACCAACATGGTTATTATTTCGCCTGTTGGATTGTCTGTACGTACATTCTTTAAAGGTCTAAATATAATTGGGTGGTGTGTAATAATCATATCTACCTTTTTTGATATAGCTTCCTTTACAACTTCTTTCGTCGCATCTAGAGCTACCATCACAGTAGAGACATCTTTTCGAGGGTTTCCTACTAAAAGTCCTATGTTATCCCAATCTTCTGCACACTTATGTGGTGCAAGTTTGTCAATCATTCCGGCTATTGTCTGGCATTTCAGACTCATATAATAACACCTCATATTTTTTAATTTTATGCAAAATATCCTCTTTTAAAGAGGCACTATTATTGCCTTTAGAAACTTCATCAATTATTTTATTTAACTTTCCTATTTTATATCTTATAAAATCTTTAAGCAAAGGGTGACTCTTTTCAAAGAGTTTTTTGCCTATTTCAAAAAAAATCTCATCGTCAACCGCTTCAATACCATGCTCAACAGTTATAATTTCGAAAAATTTACCTTTTTCGAAAACAAGGTCTTCATCAATAATTGAATATCCATTTTCATAAATATATCTACGAAGATGGTCTGATGCTGTCATAGGCTGCAAAATAAACCTCTTTATCGTCGCTGCAATATTTTTATCTTTTTCCAATATATCTGTTATTAGTATTCCACCCATTCCTGCTATTATTGCAGTATCAACTTCGTATGGTTTTATAACGCTTAATCCATCACCAAGCCGTACAATAATATTTTCTGACAACTTGTACCTTTCGATCTCATCAATAGCTTTATTAAGGGAAGCTAATTTTACATCAGATGCAATAATGTAGTCTGAAATGCCATTTAAGTAAAGGTAGACAGGTATATACCCATGATCTGTCCCAATATCTGCAACTTTTGAATGAACTTGTACCATTTGAACAATAGACTTTAATCTCTTTGACAGCTTCATTTTATAAAATAAAAAGCATTTGTTAATCAAATGCCTGTCCTTTCATCTTATATGGTGGGCCTTCAGGGACTCGAACCCCGGACCAATCGGTTATGAGCCGACCGCTCTACCAACTGAGCTAAAGGCCCTAATATGGCTCCTCAGGTAGGGCTCGAACCTACAACCTACCGGTTAACAGCCGGTTGCTCCACCATTGAGCTACTGAGGAATACAATAATTATTATACTACATTTTTGTCTTGTGTCAAGACTGTATTAAACTAATCCAAAAAGTCTTTCAACTTTTTACTACGGCTTGGGTGTCTCAACTTTCTTAAAGCTTTTGCTTCTATCTGTCTTATTCTCTCTCTCGTTACATTAAACTCTTTGCCTACTTCCTCCAGTGTCCTTGCTCTGCCATCATCTAACCCAAACCTCAATCGCAATACTTTTTCTTCTCTAGGAGTCAATGTGTCGAGAACATCTATAAGCTGTTCTTTTAGCATCGTAAACGCCGCCGCCTCTGCTGGAGCTGGAGCATCTTCATCAGGTATAAAATCACCAAGATGGCTATCTTCTTCTTCACCAATTGGTGTCTCCAATGATACTGGTTCCTGAGCTATTTTCATTATTTCTCTGACTTTATCTACCGACATATCCATTTCTTTAGCAATCTCTTCCGGCAGTGGATCACGGCCTAATTCTTGCAAAAGCTGCCTTGAAACTCTTATAAGCTTATTAATAGTTTCTACCATATGAACAGGGATTCTTATTGTTCTAGCCTGATCAGCTATAGCCCTTGTTATTGCCTGCCTTATCCACCATGTAGCATATGTGCTGAATTTAAAGCCTTTTCTGTAATTAAACTTTTCAACAGCTTTCAAAAGTCCCAAGTTTCCTTCTTGTATTAAATCGAGAAACAGCATACCTCGCCCTACATATCTTTTTGCGATACTAACTACAAGCCTTAAATTTGCCTCAGTCAGCCTCTTTTTAGCTTCTTCATCTCCTTTTTCTATCCTTTTTGCCAGCTCTATCTCTTCATCAGGAGATAAAAGGGGAATCTTGCCAATCTCTTTTAAGTACATTCTTACTGGATCATCGATGTTAATACCTTCAGGAATGGATAAATCTAAGTCTAAATCTTCTTCAGGTATTAATTCTTCCTGCTGAGGCTCTTCTCCTACGATTTCTATCCCCAACTTTTCAAATGTGTCATAAACCTTCTCGATTTGTTCAGCATCCATGTCGATATCTTCCAGAGAATTCATTATCTCGTTGTAAGTCAGCATTCCATTTTTTTTGCCTTTATCAATAAGCTCTTTTATAGAATTCTTTACTTTTTCTTTATCCACGGGTGTCCCCTCCTTATGGGTAACCTTTTTATCAGCCATTTTTTAACTTCAGCATCTCCTTTTCATAATTCTGTAATTGTACTAAAAGTTCTCTTTCTTTTTCAATATCGCCAGAAATATAAGAATCGTCAATTTCCTTTTTAATGCGGACTATCTTCCTGTTTAAATCGTCTTTTATTATCTCTCTAATGCAATCATCAACTATTTTTTCATTGATTTCTTTCTCGCTATACAGTATATCGAATATATCGTTAAATTCGTCTCTTAATTTAGCATTGTCCAACATAAAGCTTAAGTCTTTTATATCTACATGTCCTCCATCTTCAAGCCTTTCAAATATAAATGTTATAACAGATTTTAAAAGTTCATCATCAATGTCATTTATGTCTATCTTTTCTTTTACATTATCATAAATTTTATTATCAAGTAGCAGCAATGCAATCAAATACTTAAGGGATGGTATCTTTTTTATCCCACTGTATTTAATATTATGCCTATTATTGCCAACTGTATACCTAATTTTTTTATTATTTTGTACAAAACCCTTGACAAATTGATCTATTTCTGCTCTAATAGTATTTTCAGGTATTTCAGCATCTTTTGCTACTATTGATACATATACATCTCTTTTTACTTTATCTTTAATTGTAGAAAGATCCTTACATACCTTTTTGATATATTTGATTCTGTCTGCAGGATTATTCAAATCTAAATCCTGCTTATACTTTTTAATTTTATACTCTATCAATGTATCTGTTTTTTCAAGAAGCTTTTTAAAAGCATCAAATCCTTCTTTTCTCACATATTCATCTGGATCTTTACCATTAGGTATTGTCAGTATGTTTACATTTAAGTCCAGCTCATCTAAAAGATTAAGTCCTCTCATTGTCGCTTCAACACCAGCTTCGTCAGCATCGTATGAAATGACAACGGTGTTTTTGTATTTTTTTATAAGCCTACCTTGCTCCATAGTCAAAGCTGTTCCTAGTGACGCCACAGCATTATCAATTCCGCTTTGATATAAAGCAATAGCATCCATATATCCTTCAACGATTATAAATTTATCTTCCTTCGTCTTTTTAGCATAGTTAATTCCATATAGAGTTTTACCTTTTTTAAAAACAATAGTTTCAGCAGTGTTTAAATATTTGGGCTTCATGTTATCAAGCACTCTACCGCCAAACCCTATTACATTGTTTTTTTCATCAATTATTGGGAACATTACTCGATTTCTAAACCTGTCATAGAATCCACCATTATTGCTTTTTGATATTAGTCCTGCATTAACCATCGTGTCTATACTATATTTATGCGCTTTTAGAAATTTCAATAATTCATCTCCACCATTTGGCGAGTATCCAAGACCAAATCTTTTTATCGTAACGTCATCTATACCTCTATCATAAAGGTATTTTAAAGCAGCTTGTCCAGATCTAGAATAAAGGCATTTGTGATAAAATATTGCAGCTAATCTATTTATTTCATATATTTCTTCTTTCAGCTTTTTCTTTTGGTACTCTATACCTGATAAATTTTCTTCCTCGATTTTTATACCAGCTTTATCTGCCAAGAACTCAACGGCTTCCTTAAAACCTATATTCTCTATATTCATTACAAAGGTAATGACATTTCCGCTTGCATGGCAACCAAAGCAATGATAAAGCTGCTTTTCTTGACTTACATTGAAGGATGGTGTTTTTTCATGATGGAATGGGCATAATCCTTTAAAGTCTTTTCCAGATCTCTTTAATGAAACATAATTTGAAACTATATCAACTATATCATTTTCTTCTATAACTCTATCAATTACGTCTTTCGAATAAGACATAAACACCACCTTTATATTTAGTTCGACAAAAAACAGTAAAATCCTCTTTTTTATAAACAATTATAAAATTTTCACGGAAATAATATATTCGACATAAATTTCTAAAATCCTGCTTGAATTTTTATATTTTAAAAATTTTTATCTTCCCACGGTGAAGGTAAAAAAATTTCTTTATACTTAATTATAGCGTATTTATCTGTCATTCCAGCTATATAATCTGCTACTGCTCTCTCTTTTCCATATTTATATGTTAACTCAATAAATTCTTTCGGCATATCATCGACATTTTCATAAAAATAATTAAAAAGTTGCTCTACAACTTTTTTCGCTTTAATTTCTTCGCTTTTTGCTTTTGAACCTATATATACTTTTTTAAATAAAAAATCTCTGAGACTGTAAGTAGCCTCATAGATGTCATCACTCATAGATATATCATTCTTACCTATGCTATTTTCGATTATGTCCCTCACCATTGTGTCTATTCTTTTACTGTGAGTATCACCTAAAATTTGTCTTAAATCTCTAGGTATATCATCATTTGTCAATATTTTGCCTCTTATAGCATCATCTATATCATGGTTTACATACGCTATCTTATCAGACAGTTGAACTATCTTTCCCTCAAGTGTTCCTGGACTGCCTGAAGTAGAATGATTTAATATCCCATCTCTTACTTCCCAAGTCAAATTAAGTCCCAAGCCATTATTTTCTAATACATCAACAACTCTCAAGCTTTGCACACTATGCCTAAAGCCATCTTTTAAAAGTTTATTTAATACCTGCTCTCCGGAATGTCCAAAAGGAGTATGACCTAAGTCATGCCCTAATGCAATCGCTTCGGTTAAATCCTCATTAAGCCGTAAAGCTCTTGCAATCGTCTTTGAAATCTGAGCAACTTCCAAAGTATGAGTCAATCTCGTCCTGTAGTGATCACCTTCAGGAGAAATAAAAACTTGCGTTTTATGGCTTAATCTTCGAAATGCCTTACAGTGTATGATTCTATCTCTATCCCTTTGAAAATCTGTGCGTATATCGCACTTTTCTTCTTCTTTAACTCTTCCTTTTGATTCTCTGCTGTGTGCTGCATACGGTGATAGTATTTTATATTCCATATCTTCAGATATTTCTCTTATATTCATCTTATCACCTTCTCAAAAAAGAAAACCCAAAAAGGGTTTTATTCCAACTTAAAAAATATTATCTTCCCATCAGCAATGTTAATACCAATGAAGTAATGACGAATACGACTGCACTGATTGTAGTAAGCCTCTCCAAAGTACCTTCCATCGTCCTTGCTTTGTTTTTGCCAAAGAAAGTTTCAGCCCCACCTGCTATAGCTCCAGATATCCCAGCACTTTTTCCCTGCTGCAACAAAATAACTGCTATCATAAATAAACTGACAATAATATGAATTATGAGTACTATTATCTTTAACATATGTTTACCCTCCGAAAATCAGATTTACGTGCACATTACACTATTTTTTATTATATAACAATAATTTATTCATATCAAGCATAAATTTAAAATTGTGAATTTACTCATCTTCATTTATATCCATACCATGCCTGTGGCAACGCCCATGACGCCCATGATGTACTGTATCGTCTCCATAAACTTTGTAATTCCCACCCTCTACTTTAATCGCCTTTCCATTGACAAGTGCATCAGCAACTTTCTCACGAGCAGAAATAATAATTCTAAAAAATGTTGGCCTTGAAACTCTCATCATTTCTGCACACTCTTCTTGCTCTAAACCTTCCAAATCTTTTAGTCTGATAGCTTCAAATTCTTCAACTGTAAGCACTACTTCATTTAAAGAATGCATAGGTATCCCAACCGGTTTAAAGTAGTTAACGTTTGGTTCACATTTTACCCATCTGCATTTTTGAGGTCTTGGCATATTATCACATCCCATATCCTTTTTGTACATGTTATAGTACTATTTTACCACTTATCTGATATTTACATCAAGATGTTAATACAAAACATAATTATTTTGGACACAAAAAGAAACCCAATAAATTTATTGGGCTTCTTTATAATGTTTCTTATTTTACGTTGTAAAATGCATCTTTTCCAAGGTATTGCGCTATTCCACCTAATCCCTCTTCTATTCTCATTAATTGGTTGTATTTTACAACTCTATCGGTTCTTGAAGGAGCACCAGTCTTAATCTGTCCAGCATTTACAGCAACAACAAGGTCTGCAATAGTTGAGTCTTCTGTTTCACCTGAACGGTGTGATACAACAGCAGTATATCCTGCTTTCTTAGCCATTTCTATTGCATCGAGAGTTTCTGTAAGTGTACCTATCTGGTTAAGTTTAATGAGTATTGAATTTGCAACACCCATCTTTATACCTTTTGAGAGTCTTTCTGTATTTGTAACAAAAAGATCGTCACCTACAAGCTGTATCCTCTTGCCTAATCTTTCTGTTAAGAGCTTCCAGCCATTCCAGTCTTCTTCTGCCAAGCCGTCTTCTATAGAAACGATAGGATATTTATTTACAAGTTGTTCCCAGTAGTCTACCATTTCTTCTGATGTTCTCACTACTCCTTCACCATCGAAATGATATTTCCCGTCTTCTTTGTACATTTCAGATGAAGCTGGGTCAAGTGCTATTGCTACATCTTCACCTGCTACATAACCTGCTTTTTGTATAGCTTCTAATATTACCTGAATTGCTTCTTCATTTGATGTAAGATTTGGTGCAAAGCCACCTTCATCACCAACTGTTGTGCTTAAGCCTTTTGATTTAAGAACAGACCTTAAATTGTGGAAAACTTCAGCACATGTCCTTAAAGCCTCATGGAAGCTTTGCGCACCAACAGGCATAATCATAAATTCCTGTATGTCAACATTATTGTCTGCGTGCTTTCCACCGTTTAATATATTCATCATTGGAACAGGAAGAATCTTTGCATTTACACCGCCGAGGTATTGATAAAGTGGCAGACCGACTTCTTCAGCAGCAGCTTTAGCAACAGCTAATGACACACCTAAAATTGCATTTGCACCAAGATTTGACTTATTTGGTGTTCCATCTAAATCAATCATAGCTTTGTCTATGGCTACTTGATCTACTGCATCCATTCCAATAATTTCTGGAGCAATCTTTTCATTTACATTTTCTACAGCTTTCAATACACCTTTGCCTAAATATCTGCTGTTGTCCCCATCTCTTAATTCAACTGCTTCAAACTGACCTGTTGAAGCACCAGATGGAACTGCAGCACGTCCTACTGCACCGCTATCTAATTCAACTTCAACTTCTACTGTTGGATTTCCCCTTGAATCAAGGATTTCCCTAGCATAAACATCAACAATTATAGACATAAATATTCTCCTTTCGTTTTTTATCTTCCTATTATCAGGGACTTACCTGTCATCTCTTGCGGTTTTGGAAGTCCCATTATATCAAGCACTGTTGGTGCTATATCAGCAAGTATTCCATCATTTCTAAGTGTAACATCACCTTCGCCAATTACTATAAATGGCACAGGATTTGTCGTATGAGCCGTCTGAGGCTCTTTAGTTACTGGATCAATCATTTGCTCAGAATTTCCATGGTCAGCAGTTATAAGTATAGTACCGCCGACTTCCTGACAAGCTTTTACAATCCTTCCTACGCACTCATCAATTGCCTCGATGGCCTTGACAGCCGCATTAAATACGCCTGTGTGACCTACCATATCAGGATTTGCAAAATTCAGCAGTATAAAACCATATTGATTTGACTTAATTTTTTCTACTACTGTATCAGTAACCTCATATGCACTCATTTCAGGTTTTAAATCGTATGTTGCCACTTTTGGTGAAGGTATCAATATCCTGTCTTCACCTTTATTTGGCTCTTCTACGCCACCGTTAAAGAAGAATGTAACATGAGCGTATTTTTCAGTTTCAGCTATTCTAAGCTGCTTTATTCCTTTGTCGCTTAAATATTCGCCCAATGTATTTTTTAAATTTTCCGGTTTGTATGCAACATGTATATTCTCAAATGTTATATCATACTGTGTCATAGAGACAAAGTAAACAGGTATATAGCCTTTTTCTCTTTCAAAATAGTTAAACACTTCGTCTATAAAAGCTCTTGTAATCTGCCTTGCTCTATCTGGCCTGAAATTAAAGAATATTATAGAGTCATTTGCATTTACAGTAGCGGTTGGCTTTCCATTTTCTAAAATAACAGTAGGTTCTACAAACTCATCTGTCTGATCTTTACTATATGCTATATCTATTGCTTCTTCAGGTGAATTAGCAAATACACCTTTACCTAACGCTATGGCATCATAAGCTTTTTTCGTCCTATCCCATCTTTTATCGCGATCCATTGCATAGTATCTTCCTGCGATGGTAGCTATCTTGCCTATTCCAAGCCTATTAGACTCATCTTCAAAAGCTTTTACGTACTCTCTAGCACAAGCTGGCGGAACATCCCTTCCATCTAAAAATGCATGAACATACACTTCATTTAATCCTTGCTCTTTAGCAAGTTTCATAAGTGCAAAAAGGTGCGTAATATGACTGTGAACACCACCATCGGACAAAAGTCCAAAAAGATGGAGCTTAGAGCCATTTTTCTTGACATTTTCAATAGCATCGAGAAACTCTTGCTTTTTAAAGAATTCCCCTTCTTTAATTTCCTTGCTTATTCTTGTTAACTCCTGATATACAATTCTTCCAGCGCCTATGTTTAGATGTCCAACCTCTGAATTTCCCATCTGTCCTTCCGGAAGCCCAACAGCAAGTCCACTTGGTATTAGCTTTGTATTGGGATAATTTTTAAAGTAATAATCAAGATTCGGTGTATTAGCTGTGTAAATAGCATTTCCTTCTTTACTTTCTGAAATGCCAAATCCATCTAAAACAACAAGCATTACAAAATTTTTGGGCATGCAATCCTCTCCTTAATAATTTACAATTTTAGTGAAATCCTGCGCTTTAAGGCTAGCTCCGCCCACCAATGCCCCATCAATATCGCTTTCTGACATAAGCTCTTTAGCATTATCAGGTTTAACACTTCCACCATATTGTATTCTTACATCATTAGCTGTACTTGTATCATATATACTAGCTATTGTCTCCCTGATAACTTTTATGACGTCATTTGCATCCTTTGATGTGGCTGTTTTTCCTGTACCAATAGCCCATATAGGCTCATAAGCTATAACGACATTCGTTACATCAGTCTTTAAAACACCATCTAATGCTTTTTTTGTCTGCTCTCTTACAACATCAAATGCTTTACCATCTTCCCTTTGACTTAAAGTTTCACCAACACAAACAATTGGTTTTAAGCCATGGTTCAATGCAGATTTTACTTTTCTGTTTACTGTCTCATCAGTCTCAGCAAAATATTGTCTTCTCTCAGAATGACCGATTACAACATATTCTACACCAATTTCCTTAAGCATAAGGGGTGAAACTTCGCCAGTAAATGCTCCTTTTTCTTCCCAATGCATGTTTTGGGCGCCTAATTTTATGTTTGAGCCGTCCAATGCTTTTTTTACATCCACCAAATCCACAAAAGGCGGAATAACAACCACTTCCACATCAGTATCAGCCACTAGTGGCTTTAATTCATTTACAAGATTTATAGCTTCAGACGGCGTCATGTGCATTTTCCAGTTACCTGCAATTATAGGTCTTCTCAATCAAAACACCTCTTTATTTATCATTTAATGCGGCAATTCCAGGCAAAACCTTGCCTTCTAAGAACTCTAATGACGCACCGCCACCGGTAGAGATGTGTGATACCTTGTCTGCATAGCCAAGTTGTTCAACTGCCGCAGCCGAATCTCCACCGCCTATTATCGTCGTACCGTCGCATTCACTCATTGCCCTTGCAATAGCTTCTGTGCCTTTTGCAAACTCTTTTATTTCAAATACACCCATAGGACCGTTCCAAACTACCGTCTTTGCACCTTTTATGACTTTCGAAAATTCTTCTACAGTCTTAGGCCCGATGTCTACACCTATTTTATCGTTAGGCATTTTATCTATGTCAACCACTTCATATGGAACTCCAGGCTTTAATTCTTCGCAAACTACTGTATCTACAGGCAATAAAAGCTTAACACCTTTTTGTCTAGCTTTTTCAATCAAGTCCTTTGCAAGCTCTAATTTGTCTTCTTCCAACAGGGACTTCCCTATTTCGTGTCCTTCAGCTTTTATGAAAGTGTAAGCCATGCCACCGCCTATAAGCAAACTATCGACTTTATCTAAAAGATTTGTTATTACTCCAATCTTATCAGAAACTTTTGCCCCACCAAGTATAGCTACAAAAGGCCTTTCCGGATTTTCTAAAGCACCACCCATAAAGTTAAGTTCTTTTTCAATTAAAAATCCTGATACAGCAGGCAGGTAACTTGCAACACCTGTTGTTGAGGCATGTGCCCTATGAGCTGTGCCAAAAGCATCGTTAACGTATATGTCAGCAAGTGATGCCAATTCTTTTGAAAAATCCGGATCGTTCTTTTCTTCCTCTGCATGGAATCTTACATTCTCTAGCAGTAAAACTTCTCCATCTTTTAATGAATTGGCTTTTGATTTCGCATCATCTCCTATTACATCATCAGCCATTATAACAGGTTTGTTTAATAATTCTGAAAGTCTTTTTGCAACAGGTTTTAAAGAATATTCTGGATTAACTTTCCCTTTTGGTCTTCCAAGATGTGATACTAAAATTACTTTTGCATTGTTATCGATGAGATATTTGATAGTAGGTAATGCAGCTTTTATCCTTGTATCATCAGTAATATTTTTTTCACTGTCCATAGGAACATTAAAATCCACTCTTACCAATACCTTTTTCCCGCTTACATCAACATCTCTTACAGTTTTTTTCACGTGTATACCTCCTAACATGATATATTATTATGGGACAAAGTTATAAACCTTGTCCCATTACATATTAAAGCCTATCTGCTACATACTTAGCAAGGTCAACAACCCTGTTTGAATAACCCCATTCATTGTCATACCATGAAACAACTTTTACCATATTGCCTTCCATTACCATAGTTGATAATCCATCAACTATTGATGACCTTGAATCACCTTTGAAGTCCATTGATACTAATGGCTCATCTGTGTATCCAAGTATCCCTTTGAGTTCATTTTCTGCTGCTTCTTTCAATACTCCGTTTACTTCTTCTACTGTTACGTTCTTTTCTAACTCTGCCACAAGGTCTACTACAGAGACATCAGGTGTAGGAACTCTCATAGCAAAACCATTAAGTTTTCCTTTTAATTCAGGTAAAACTAATGCAACTGCTTTTGCAGCACCTGTTGTTGTTGGAATTATTGACAATGCTGCTGATCTTGCTCTTCTTAAATCTTTGTGTGGAAGATCAAGTATTCTCTGATCGTTTGTATATGAGTGAACAGTTGTCATTAATCCTCTCTTTATGCCAAATTTGTTATGTAATACCTTTGCAAAAGGTGCTAAGCAATTTGTAGTACATGAAGCATTTGAAATTACATGATGTGCATTTGGATCGTACTTATCCTCATTAACACCCATAACTATTGTTATATCTTCATTTTTAGCAGGTGCTGAAATTATTACTTTCTTTGCTCCAGCTTGTATATGCTTCACTGCATCTTCTTTGTTTGTAAATCTACCGGTTGACTCAATTACGATGTCAACACCTAAATCTTTCCATGGCAACTTTGCAGGATCTGTTTCTTTTAATATCTTTATCTCTTTGCCATTTACAACAAGTGAATCTTCTTTTGCTACAACTTCGCCTTCAAAGTGACCAAATGTTGAATCATATTTTAATAGATGTGCTAATGTTTTAGCATCAGTTAGATCATTGAATGCAACAATATCAAGATCTACATTTTTCTTTAATGCTGCCCTGAAAAAGTTTCTGCCTATTCTACCAAAGCCATTAATACCTACTTTTACTGTCATAATATTTCCTCCTTATAAATTTTATTTTATATTAAACACCTTTCGGTGTATTAACAACTTTTTAATATTTCATATGCTGCACCTTCATCTGTTATAAGGACATCCACCATACCACTGTTACAAGTCGACAAGATTGCATCAGCTTTACTTCTACCTCCAGAAACAGCTATTAAATTTTTGACATCTTTTAAATCATCTTTTGTAAGAAATATGCTAGGTGTCTCATACACTGTTTCGCCATTTATATTTAGGTAAAAACCCAATGCCTCCGATGTGGCGCCTGCTTTTTCTAAATAGTCCCTTGTAGATGAAGGTAAATTTCTTCTGTCTGCCATTACATCAGCACGGCCAATCCCAAAAAGTACTATATCAGCTTTTTTAAGTATATCAATGACGCTTTTTATGTCGGGTTCAATTATAAGAGTTGCTATCGCTTCTTTCCCTATATTGTCAGGTATATGGAGCATTTTATATGAGCCCCCTAATTTTTTTGCAAGAACAGAAGCTATCGTATTAGCCTGTTTTTCAACATCGCGGCCTAAGCCACCTCTTGCAGGTACCACCATTATATCTGACTTTGTATAAGACTGGGGCATCTCATTTGCAACTTCCATTACTGTTGAACCACCAGTCAGCGCTATAATGCTGTCATTTTTTATAATGCTTTTGAGATAATTTGCAGCAGACTTTCCCATATCTTTCTTTATTAACTGGTCATTATCAACATCGCCAGGTATAACAATAACTTTCTTCAATTTTAAGCGGTCTCTCAAAGTTTTCTCCATGTTGTTTAGCCCTTTAAGCTCATGGATAAACTCCTTGAGTTCTTCTAAAAGCTTCTCCCCATCTTTAGTCACTGTCATACCTAAAGGATTTATGTCGATAAGGCCTTGGCTTTTCAAAAAAGATACTTCAGTCCTTATTATCCTCTCGCCAATGTTTAATTGATATGATAAAGCTCTTCTGCCAATTGGCTGACTGAAATATATATTACGCATTATAGTATACCTTTTTTGCAGCAGTTCTATTAACTCAGGCACAATTTTCTGTTGTAGTGATATTATGTCATTCATGTATCTAAACCTTCTTCAGGACTTTTATTGACCCGTTGTCTTATAACCGTCCCGCTAAATTAATAAATAAATCTACTTCCAATACTATTTTATATTAAGAATCTCATTTTTTCAATAGATTAAATGATAAAAGAGAGCAAAATGCTCTCTCTTTTTTCAATATCTTTTTCTCTTGCCTGATGATGGAATATTCATTTCTTCTCTATATTTTGCGACAGTTCTTCTTGATATCGTGATTCCTTGGCCAATAAGAATTTCGGCAATCTTTTGATCGCTTAATGTTTTTTGAGGGTCTTCATCGCTTATCAACTGCCTTATCATCTCTTTTATCATTTCCTGCGAAAATTTTTCACCATCGTCATTTTCAATTCCGTTTTGGAAAAAGTATGATTTGAGTGTCATAAGTGACATTTTTTAAGCTACTAATAACAACTCTGCTTGGATTTTACCTGTTTTTGTAAGAATAAATTTGATTTCGAT
>NZ_JAGGLT010000033.1 GCF_017874545.1 Thermoanaerobacterium butyriciformans
TAAACATTATAGCGGATGATTCATGTGAATGGAAGGTATTTTTTGGATACCTTCCTTTTTCTATTTTTTACCGCCTACTAAAATTATACACTAAGGGATAAAGTTTGGATTTTCGGATCACAAGTTATTTTACAAACATAAGCATGTTTGTATTTGAATTGTATTTATAGTTAAAACCAAAAAGTGCTTTTAAGTCGTCTGCTGATATCCACGTTAAACCACTATCTGATACTACCGCATCTGGAATTGACAATGTCTTGCTATTTAATTGTGCTGTAGTGCTACCTATAGCTATATTTGCTTGTGTTTTCCCATATGTTATATTGATTGTGCCATTTGCATTCCAGTCTACATTGCTGCCGAGATATTGCATAAATGCTCTTGCAGGTACATACCATTTGCCATTTATTTGTTTTGGATTTGATGGCATAAATGGCTGCTGAAGCATATTGCCATATATAGTTAGCATTGTTGCATTGTATTTTGTTGGAACGACAGTTACAGGTGAATCTGTTTCCGTTCCGTCAGGGTTTTTTGTTATTGAATACGTGTCGATAGGTGTTCCGTCTTGTTTTACTGCTTTTATTGTAAGTGTATTTCCATTAATGGTAGCAACAATGTAGTTTGGCTGGTCTTGTGGGTCGTAGAAAAAAGCATCCCATACTTTCTTTGAAAGATCAGGATAGTACTTATTACCGCTTCTTCCTGTCACAATATAAACAGTTCCATCTGCAGGGCTTTTTACATATTGATCATTTTTGATTGGATATGTTCGTGAGTAACCGTGGTCATGTCCATTGAAGACTACATCTATATGGTATTTGTCAATTATAGGTTGGAATGCTGCCTTTAACTGTTCATTTGATCGAGTTGCTTTATTGTAGTAAGGCGTTTTATGAAAGAAAACTATCTTCCATGTTTTATTAGTGCTGCTTAAATCTTTATCAAGCCATGCTTTTTGTGATTCTAAGATGTCACCTGAAACACCTTCTTCTTCATCTTCTTGGCTGTCAAGCATCACTATATGAGCATTACCGTAATCAAAAGAATAAACTTGTCCTTTTAAACCATCAGGACCGTTTTGCGGAACTGGAAATAGATTTACAAAATCTTTTGGCTTACCTGAATTATAATTTGATGACTGATATGTCTCGTGGTTTCCTTCAACCGGCATTTCTGGTATCGTGTCTATTACACCCTTTGCCGCATCAAACCAGTTGTTCCAATGGGCATACATTTGCCCAATTTCTACTAAGTCTCCGACGTTTATGAAAAATTTTGCATCTTTGTTTGCATTAAATGCATTTTGAATTGTGGTCTTCCATGGACCGTATTGCGGATCTGTTGCGATACCGCTTTGACTGTCGCCGAATATTAAAAACTTAAATGAATTTGTGTCTTTTGCTTCTGTTGTGAAACTGTATATGCTGCTAAAGTTGTTGCCGTACCCGACTCTGTAGTAGTATTTAGTCCCTGGTTCTAAATCAGTCAAAGTTGCTGAGTGAATGTTCATATCGCCTAAATCTGATGAAAATTTTTGCACTGTCGCATTAATCGTCTTTGCGCCTTTTAATGATGGATCTTTTCCATACTGAATTTGCCCTGAATTTACCGTCGTATCTGTCCTCCAAGTAATTGTCTGAGTTGTTGTAGGGTCTTGTGTCCATGTTAGTCTAATCTGATCAGGTAGATTAGTTGCACCGGTGGTCTTTGAATCAGCGAAAATGGAAATTGGTGACATGAAAATGCAGACTCCTAAAGCTAATGCAGTTAAGAATGATAAAAACTTCTTCATAAAAACACCTCTCCTTTAATTTTATGTACAGGTACATAATAATACTTTTTTGTTAAATTAACGTTATAGGCATGTAAAAAATGTTAAACGTATATTATGTAATTGTTAAAAATAATTGTAAAAGGCATCCGTATGAAATGATGCCTTTTTATCAAACTTAGATAATCTGTTTAAGACCTATAAGTATTAATATCAAGCCTGCTATGACTGTAGCTTTTCTATTGAAGTTCCACCTGTTTAAGAAGTCAGTTACATAGTTTCCAGTCCATAGGGCTATGAAGCTAATCAGCGCTGAAAAGAATCCAATGAAAAATGAGTTTAGCCCTATCATGCCGGCGCTGATACCGCCACCTATGTTGTTTATTGAGAGGGCGATTCCAAGCATTGTAGCCTCTTTAAAATCTATATCATTTGAATTATCAATATCTGCCTTTTCAGGTCTTTTTAATATGATATATATATTTTTATTTCCATCCTTGTGAATCTCATCAGTATCCGTATTATTTTTCTTGAAATAGGGTTCAAGCATTATCCACAGACCGATTGAAGCAAGCAATATCATGCTTAATAATGAACTTAGCTGTTTACTAAATATTCCTGATATTAAGTTTCCGGAGACGGCGGCAATGGTTGAGATGAGAAAAGTTATCAATGATATCCATAAGTTTTTTATTGTTGTAATCTTTATTCCTCTTATGCTGTAGGCTATTCTGACGCTTATATTGTCTACATTGTTTGCTAATGCTATAAATAGCGCATACAAAAAGTGCATGCTTTAGCCCCCTTTTTGCTTTGATTCATATTCAATATATGTTTTACCCTTTTAATATGTGTTTTAAGATGTTTTAAAACAACATTTTCAACACATATTTGTTTTAAATTTTGTTCTAATATTTAATTATTTGTATTAATATATAGTGAACAAAAATATGGGGGGAGCTGGTTTAATGAGAGGTAAAAAGTATATATGGTCGGTTATCCTAGTTATTGTCATTGCTCTTTTAATTTACTTTGCACCAGTTAAAAATAGCAATCTTACATCGTACAATATGGACATTAAATACAGCGATGAAAATAAGACGATAATTGGGACGGAGACGGTGGATTTTATAAATACAGATGATGTAAAATTAGGTGAAATATACCTTCATTTGTATCCTAACGCATTTAAAGACAAAGATAATGTTCCATTTACAAAAGAAGAGATAGGATTGGCGTATCCAAATGGATTTAAGCCTGGATATATTGAGATAAACAAAATAACGTTTGATAAAAATGTACCGGCTACGTACAGCATTGACAAAAAGACAGGTGAAATTTTAAAAATACTTCTTCCTAAAAAATTAGACAAAGGAGATAGGATTAAATTTACTATCAATTTCAAGGTACAGATTCCGCCATCTCAAGGCAGATTTGGCTATGGCAAAAATACTGTTCAGGTGACAAATTTCTATCCGATCTTATCAGTGTATGACCAAAATGGGTGGAACAATGATCCATATTATACACTTGGGGACCCATTTTATAGTGATGTATCAAATTATACTGTAAGCCTTATGGTTCCGAAGGACATGGTGGTGGCATCTACAGGTGTAATAAAGTCTGAGAAAAGCCACGGAAATGATGATGCTTTAACGATAGATGCGCCTAATGTAAGAGATTTTGCGCTTGTATTAAGTCCCAAGTTTAAAGTCGCTGAAGAAGACGTTGACGGCATAAAAGTTAAATCATATTATTTTGATGAAGATGTAGGATTGAAAGCATTGAAATACGCATCAGATGCCATAAGATTTTATAACAGCTACATAGGCAAATACCCGTATAAGCAGTACAGTGTTGCTGAATCAGATTTTTACATGGGCGGCATGGAATACCCCAATTTAGTTTTTATTACAAAAGATCTTTATACAAAAGATAACCTGTTTAATCTGGAGTATGTTATAGCACATGAAACCGCGCATCAGTGGTGGTATGGAGCTGTTGGAAACAATGAAGTAAAGGAAGCATGGCTTGACGAAGGCCTTACGGAATATACAACAATTATGTATATAGAAAGATATTACGGAAAAGCCACAGCAGATGCGGTATTTAAGTCAATCATATCAGGAGAATTTTACAAGTTTTCAAAGGCAAATAAAGATGATGCTATGGTGAAGACATTAGGACAATTTAAAGATTGGAATGACTATACAAATATCGTCTACAACAAAGGTGCTATGGTATTTAGTGAACTAAGGGGGCTTATTGGTGACGAAAAGTTTAAAGAAGTCCTGAATAGGTATTACAACCAGTATAAATATAAAAATGCCACTACGCAGAACCTAATAGACGTAGTGGACAGTGTAACTGGAAAGGATACAGGAGGATTCTTTGCCGAATGGCTTGATTAATTTATAGTTTTTCTTTTAATCCTTATGTCTTCACCGTAAAAATTTAAAAGCTTGAAATTGCCAAGTATCCTTGAGCACAATCTTTCAGGATATATATTCATAACTTCCGAAAGTGGCAGATTAGTTGATATTATGAATTTTTTATTTGCTAAAAGCCTTGCATTTACAATGCTGAAGATCTCCTGGAGGCTGAAAGGAGTTATAGGTTCAGTCCCCAGGTCATCTATTATAAGTAAGTCACATTCTCTCAACAAATCTGTGTATTCAAAATATGAATCATTATCAGAATTTAATTTATTAAGCCTTAAGCCTTCTATTAAATCAGGAGCTGTTCTGTATAAGACTACTTTGCCTCTGTCCAGTAGTTCTTTTGCTATACAGTTTGAGAGAAATGTCTTACCAAGTCCTGAATCACCATAAAAAAACAGACTTTCTTTCTCATTATCAAAATTAGCTATAAAATCTTTTGCAACATCGACTATACTTTTCATGTTTTCCCGCGGAGACATTTTACCTTTATAAGGTTTATCAGAGTATAGATAATAGTCAAAATTGCTGAAATTTTCAATTTTTGTAATATCTTCTATGCTGGACTGCTTGTAGTATAAGTTTATAAGTTTTTGCTCGAAACATTTGCATCTCTTGTTATTGACATAGCCTGTGTCTTTGCAGATATTACATTCAAATTTTTGCTCCATGTACGTTTCAGGATAGCCATTTGACCTTAATAAATCGGCTTTTTTCTTTTTTAAAGCGTTGAGTCTGCTTCTTAAGTTTTCTAAAAGATCCTTATGTTTTTGGGGCTTTAGAAATATGGATTTAGAGATTTCTATGCCTATGTCTTTTATCTCTTCATCTATATTTGATATCTGGGGAATTTTTTTGTACACTTCTTGCCGTCTTATAAGGGCTTCTTTTAGTGACTTGTCTCTCAGTATCTCATATTCTCTTAAAACCTCTTGAACCAAGTTATTCACCAAATTCACCTCTTGAATGAGCTAATAGTTTTTTCTCAAGTTCGTCTACATCGTAAGTTCTTTGTGAATATCCATTAAAATAATTTTTAGGAACTTTATAGTTAGGAGCAGTTTTTTTAGTATAGGGCTTTTTCTTTACTTTATCAAAATCATTTATTGTTCTTATGCCGTCATTGTACCAGTTAATGAGTATTTGATTGATGTATGGAAAACTTGGCTCATTTATCTTTAAGACACATTCATTGCATGCTTTTAATATTACGTCAATGTCAAAACCCAGATCATCCATCCATCTGTCCATCATGGCTTTATGAGCTTCCATTACGTCGTCATCCTTAAGGCCCAGTGCCCGCAAGATTTTTTTGTATCTTATCCACTTTTCGCTTTCTGCTTTTAAATATGCTTCAACATCAAGAGCGGTTTTAAGGCCTGCATCATGCCATGCTATGGCTACCTTTTCCATGTACTTTAGGGATGTCTTATTTTTTGATACGCAATAACTTATAAGCATAGTAAGTATTTCCAGAGAAAATTCGTATTCGTCAACCCAGTCAAGATAAGTGTTCATCTCTGTGGGAGAAAGTGGTCTACCTATCATCTTTTCAACCGTCTCAAACATCTGCCTGACTTCTGTATCATCAATAGACAATGTGTGCTTATCATCGACTTTCTTAACCAGTGGAAGATATTCTATGTAATATTCGTTGTCAGAATATCTAAGCCTGATTATACCAGACTTTTCCCAAAATTTCAGAGCTTTATCTATGTCGATTTCTGACATAAAAAGTTTTTCGGCCATTTCTTCTATAGAGAAGCTTTGGTTGTAATATGAGTACTTAAGTCCTAAAAGATATACTTTTACGTACTCGCCTGGTGCTTCCAACATGTAATGATTTATGAAGAAATTGCTAACGGGGGTGCTTCCCATATCATCAAAATCATTAGAAAAACTACATCTGCTCATGTACACCACCTCAAATTTAATTATAACACGATGTGTCATAACCATCAATTTAAAAGAATATAATATATATTACGACAAATTTATATATTTTTTAAGCTGAATCATGTATAAAATTTGTAAAAATACAGATAATATTAAGGCATTTTTGTAAGAACAGCTTTATGCGCAAATGAAAGGAGAAGGTGATGGATAACGAAGGCAAATCAAATCCTTTTAGTTGCGGAATTATGAAAAACACCGCAATTAAAAGAAGATGCATATTTGTTGTCGCTTTAGTAATTCTGTTTGCCATAGCATTTAAATATATGGAAAATGACAAAAGTGCATATTCGTATGTCTGTGCAGAAAGAACAAATGCAAAAAGTGAAAAAGGAAATTTGATTGCTTATTTAAATACTGTAAATAATGAAAATTTGCGCATTGAAAAACCTACAGCAATTACAGTTGATGGCCTATATGTAGCAGCATTAAAGAGTAAAAAAGATGCTTTAGAAGCACTAAAAATCATGCTTGACAAATATAAAAGAGGGTCCATCAGTGCCTACTTCAAAAATGATATTAGATTAATAGAAATTGATACACCAACAACAAATCTGAAAACAATTGAAGAAGCGGTAGAAGAGCTTGAAGGGGAAAGTCGCTCTGTGACGTATGTGGTAAAGGATAATGATACGCTGTGGTCGATTTCGAGGGAATTTAATGTAACATTAAATGATATATACAATCTAAATCCGGATATCAGTGAAAGAATATATCCAGGGGAACTGCTTAAAATAAGAGAATCTAAACCTCTTTTAACTGTTGTGGCGGAGAAAAAATCAGTATATTTTGAAGATATTCCGTATGAAACCGTTACGCAAAAAGATGATAAAATGTTTATAAATGATTCAAAAGTATTAGTTAGAGGCAAAGCTGGTTCTAAAATAGTTACTGCTATTTTGAAGTATTACAATGGTGAAATTGTCAATAAAAATGTAATAAATGAAAGTGTGGTATGTGAGCCAGTTAATGAAGTTATTGCCGTAGGAGATAAACCGCTTCCAGCGACATATGCGACAGGTAAATTTAACTACCCGATTAGAGGTCACATAACAATAACATCAAGATACGGGCAAAGGTGGGGAAGACTTCATGCAGGTATAGATATAGCTGCATCGATTGGAGACCCTATTTATGCTGCAGATGGGGGGACAGTAATATTTTCAGGTTGGGAAAGTGGATATGGATATCTCGTAAAAATTGATCATGGAAATGGATATGTGACTTACTATGGACATGCCAGCAAGCTGATTGTGAAGAAAGGAGATAAAGTTTATAAAGGACAGGAAATCGCTTTGGCAGGTATGACAGGAAATACGACAGGACCACATGTCCACTTTGAGGTAAGGAAAAATGGTGTACCTGTAAATCCTCAAAAATACTTAAAATAACATGAGCCCAAAGAAATTAGCAGGGCTCTTTTTTTATCCTTAAATTTACTTTGCAATATAAATGACATTGGGTTATAATGTAGTTGTATTACCTCATACATTTAAATATATACATAAATCCATTTTCTTTTTTTTAGTATTTTGTGAGGTGATACATTTATGAGAAAAAACAAAAATTTGGCAGCTATTATATTTATTGTTTTTGTGCTTGCTGTTTTACTGAATGGCAGTATCTTGACAAAAGCATATCCGGTGTATAAAGTAATTGGAAAAGATAAAATTGAAAATAGTATTAAGGATTTTAAGACAAAGGAAAGCAAACATTTTATTATAAGGTACACAGAACCAGATAGCAAATATGTTGACCTTATTATTAATACAGCTGAAAAACATTATTATGATATTACGAAAGACTTAGGATATACTCCAAATAGCAAATCAACTATTATAGTTTATAACAATCCTGATAAGATGAACAAAGATTTTTCTCTTGCAAAAGGGGAAAATGCTATGGGAATATACTTAAATGGCGTAATTAGCATAGAATCGCCATCCCTTTGGATATCTCCTGGGCAGGATGTGACAAAGGTATTTCAATATGAAGGACCTGTTGTCCATGAGTTTACGCATCTTATTGTGGATGATATTGCAAATGGAAATTATCCAATATGGTTTACAGAAGGTGTTGCTCTTTTAGAAGAGTACAGACAAGATGGCTATGAATGGGGAAAGGATTTAAGCTATAATGGTGCCCCGTACACTTATGAACAATTGAAGAACGATTTTAATTCGCTTGATGAAATGCTTGCTTATAAAAGGGCTTTTCAGGTGACAAAGGCTATAAGCGATAAATATGGAATGGAAACAATACGAGAGATGCTTAGAGATTTAGGAAGTGGAATGAGTATAGAATCAAGCTTTTATAAAGAGACAAGCTCAAGACTGGATGTATTTGTCAACAACGCTAAGGAGTGAGTGAAGTTGAGTAGCAGGATACTGATAATTGACGATGAAAAACCTATTGTAGATATTTTGAAATACAATTTAGAGAAAAATGGTTACAGTACAATTGAAGCGTATGACGGGGAGGAAGGTCTTAAATTAGCACAGGAGAAAAATCCTGACCTTATCCTCCTTGATGTCATGCTTCCAAAGATGGATGGTTTTACTGTTTTGAGAATATTAAGGCAGACAATGACGACGCCTATTTTAATGCTGACGGCCAAAGAAGAAGAAGTAGATAAAGTGCTGGGATTAGAATTAGGCGCTGATGACTATGTGACGAAGCCATTTTCCATGAGGGAACTTATTGCGCGGGTGAAGGCTAACCTGAGACGAAGTGGGGTAATCAATGGAGAGGGCATGTCTAATATCATAAGCGTCAGTAATTTAAGCATAGATTTATCAAAGTATAAAGTTGAAAAAAATGGAAAGCCTATAGAGTTGACATCAAGGGAATTTGACCTTTTAAAATTTCTTGTGGCAAACAGAGGTCTTATATTTTCGAGAGAGATGCTTTTGGAAAAAGTATGGGGATATGAGTATTTCGGCGATGTAAGGACAGTTGATGTGACCATAAGGCGTCTTAGGGAAAAGATTGAGGATGATCCAGCAAACCCAAGGTATATACATACCAAAAGAGGGGTTGGTTATTATTTTAGCGAAGAAAGTGAATAAAAGCATACAGTGGAAAATAATTATTATATATGGACTTCTAATATTGGTGGCAATGGAAATCATATGGGTATACCTTTTCAAATCGTTGGAAAATTACCACATGACTAATTTTGAAAATTACATAGAAGCACAAGCTACTGGAATTGCCTTTACATTGAAAGACAATATGAATTCAAAGTCCAGCATGGATAACATAATAAATATGTATTTAGGTCCTAATGCTTATATAAAATATGTGTACATACTTGATAAAGATGGAAATATATTGGCCAGCTCTACAGGTGAAAGGGGAAAGATGTTAACACCTGCAGTTATAAAGGCATTATCTGGGGAACAAGGTATGGAAACCAGCAATGACAATAATTCAAATGGGAAAATCAGGAGCATCGCAATGCCAGTTGTAGATAGCGATGGAAAAATATCCGGTGTGGTATATGTAAGCGGATCTTTAAAAAGCGTATATGACACCCTATCTGATGTAAATTTCATCTTACTAAGTGCAACTTTTATTGCTGTCATAATAACCGTTATACTTGGGTATATTTTAGCTAAGACAATAACTGACCCGATAAAAGAAGTTACTAAGTACGCTCATGAGATAGGGGAAGGTAACTTTGATGTACACATAGATATAAAATCTGATGATGAGATAGGTAAATTGGGCAGCATGTTTAACTTCATGTCTAAAAGGCTTAAATCAACTTTAAATGAAATGGAAAATGAGAAAAGCAAAGTAGAAGCTATTATAAGCTACATGTCTGATGGAGTTATTGCTACAGATGAATTAAACAGAGTGATTCTTTTTAATAATGCTGCTGAAAGAATGATAGGCGAAAAAATTGCGATGGAGGAGCCTTTAGAAAAGATTGCTCAAGGTCAGCTTAAAAATACCGAAAGCCTTATATACTGTAATGGTAAAATTTTAAAATCATTTGTAAGCCCAATTAAAGCTGATAAGAATATAGATGGAAATGTCTTTGTACTGCACGATATTACAGAGCAGCAAAACCTTGATAACATGAGGAAAGAATTTGTGGCAAATGTCTCCCATGAATTGAGGACGCCTCTTACAACTATTAAAAGCTACACTGAGACTCTTTTAAATGATGGTGTAGATGAAGAATACAGGAACAGATTTTTAAGCATTATCGATAAAGAAGTAGACAGGATGACAAGGCTGGTAAAAGACCTACTTCTTCTGTCAAAGATGGACTCAAACGGCAAGTTAAATCTGGAAGAAACAAATTTAAATGAATATATAGAAAATATCCTATATAAAATAAAGATTGAAGCGCAGAAAAAAAATCAAAAACTTGCATTTTGTGCTGGAGAAGAAAAAAGGAGTATAAAGATAGACAGGGATAAAATGGAGCAGGTGCTGCTTAATATAGTGTCCAATGCTATCAAGTACACAAATCCAAGCGGATATGTGAGGGTATTTACAAATTATGATGACGACTATGCTTATATAACTATTTCTGATAATGGCATTGGGATACCAAAGAAAGACATTCCAAGGATATTTGAAAGATTTTATAGGGTTGATAAGGGAAGATCTAGAGAGCTGGGAGGTACTGGACTTGGCCTTGCAATTGCAAAAGAGATAGTTACGGCACATGGAGGGGAAATAAATATCGAAAGCGAAATAGGAATTGGTACATCTGTCTACATAAAGCTTAAATACTAAATAAACCGTAATTATATTTTAATATTGTTGTAACATTGTTGTAATAATGGTATTCTATAATGTAACTGTAAGTGAAAATGGTTATATTAGGAATTATGTGTAAATTTATATAACTTTATGCTATATTATGATGGGGGAGTGGTACTTTTGAAAAAGGTTTTAGCCCTTATCGTTGCCACTGTAATGTTTATGACGTTTTTTATGACGTATGGATTTGCTGATGATTTAATCACAGTTAAATCAGACATAAATAATGTCACGACAAACAACAAATACTTTGTGATATCAGGCAATGGTCAGCCAGATACTTATGTTGAGCTTATTTTAAACGACAATTTAAATGATAAATGGGTAATAGGTGATACGGGTCTTTTCGCAAAATTGATAACATTAGCTTTAGGCGATAACTATGTTACGTTGAAGGCTGTTAAAGACGGAAAAGTACAAACTGTCAAAGGTCATATAACGCTGCAGTACAAGGATGGAATTATTCAGGTTACGGTTGACACATTAGAAGGCTTGTGGAATAAGCTTTTTAAGTAGAGCGGTGTTCTTATGAAAGAGCATATAAAAACAATTGTGTTGGTGTTGCTTGTTTTAACAAGCCTTTATTTAAGCTACACATTGTGGACGTCTTTTCCACAAAAAAGCTTTTTTATGACTAAGTCCACACCATCAAGTGTGGATATTTTTAGTATAGTTAGACCTTCATCGATTGAGATAAATACTAATGGCAGATTTAAGGACATAACATCGGCAAATGATATAACTTCAATATGGGAAAATACAATAAAAATTTTAAAAGATAATTTGGACAAAGGAATTACATTATCACAGGTTGACAAAAGCAGCGTAAAACTTATAGGCAATTTGATATATATTGATATGGGCAAAGGTATAACAAAAGATATATTTGCTGATGCTTTGAACTTAAAAAGTTTATCTGAATTAAATAAGATAAACTCCGACGCATATATAAAAGAGATTATAATTAAACTTGGCAGTAAGCCGCAAATCGTATTTACGGATTACAACAACTACTTTGTCATGAACTTAAAAAATTCCAGTTATTTTGACGAGTTAATTGGCAAACAATTTCAAAATTCAATTGACTATGCAGTAACGACTGCAGATGATGTTTACAGCGAAAATGTGTTTGTATTGAAAAATTTCACATTAGGTAAATATGTAAATAAGGGGTTTGCAAATGATAGCATTTATAGGACTATAACTAAGAATGTATTTGTGAACATATCTGTTGTGAGAGAGATAAAGGAAAATAATGGTTCATACATGTATACTGATGGCATAAGAGGGATAAGGCTTTACAGAAATGGATTAATAGAGTACTTTGATACTACAACAACATCCTCAAAATTAGCTATGAGCAAAATTGAGTCTTTGGATAAAGCAATAGAATTTATAAAAGATCTAGGAATCAATGTGGAGGATGTATATATAACGGGCGTCAGTGGCAGTGGTACGGAGTATAATTTTTCATTTAATTACATATTTGATTATCCTATATGCGTAATCAGAAATGGAGAAAAATCAGAGCCTATAGACATTTCTGTATCAAATGGGATTATAAAGACTGCTAAAGTGAATTTCATGGATATTTATTATGCTGGAGATTACAAGAACAACCTTTATAATATACAGAAAGCAATAGTTGACAATAAGATAAAAGGTGTGGAATCGTTAAAACTGGTGTATGTATTTGATGGGACTGAGCTAATCCCTGCATGGGATGTTAAATGCATAGGCAATGAGTACCTTATAAATGCTTTGGATGGCAAAATAATTTGATGATGGTGTTATAATATGGACTGGTCAAAGGCAAAAACAATCTTAATTCTTATATTTGCGGTATTAAACGTGATACTTTACTTAGGAAATTTGAATATTGCAGAAACCAGCAATTCAATACCTTCTTCTTCAGAGATAAAAAAAATGAACGATGTCTTAAAAGAAAACAATATTGTTGTTAAAGCGGAGATTCCTAAAAATTACAAGCCGATGCCTATGCTTTTGGTGAAGCTAAAAAATTACAATAAAGCATATATTGAGAGCAATTTTTTAAATGGCTCTAGACATATTTCATATGACAATGGATCATTTTATAACATTGAAAATGGTACAATAGAAGTAAAGAATGGTTTTTTTTATTATAAAATAAGCGATGAGAAATTTACAAAAATGGATAAAGATGATGCTTTTAATTATATAAAGTCATTTGTAAAAAGAAAAAATCTTGAAGAGAAATATTCTGTTATAAATGAATACGCTAATGGCAACAAATACACTGTTGAGTATACAGAAGTTTACAACGGTATTAATGTAGATGTAAGTTATATGAAAGGTGTTATTAGCAATGATACGTTTTCGTTTGAATCTACATGGCTTATTCCAATACGAGAAGAAAAAGAAAAGAGGGAGATTATACCACCTATAAATGCACTTCTTAAGCTTCTTGATGTGGATGAGGGCCATCATAATATTATTGTAAAAGAAATAAAACCTGTCTACTTTTTTAGCTGGCGAAATGCCGATACAGGCGAAGCAATACCTACTTGGAGGATAACAACAGAAAACTCTGTTTATTATGTGAACGCATATACTGGTAATATTGAAGAGAGGTAAAAATTACCTCTTTTTTATTTCGCTTGTTTTAAATAAAATGCTTGTAAAGTTGTTGAAATTGTATTAAAGTATATATGTGTAATTGTGATGTTTTTAGTTTTCTTGAAGGGAAGATCAAACAGTGGAGAAGTTTGTGATAAATGGAGGAAGACCTTTAAAAGGAACAGTTGAGATTAGTGGGGCGAAAAATTCTGCTGTTGCCATACTTCCTGCTGCTCTTTTAGCAGATACTCCCAGTACTATTGACAATTTGCCAGAAATAAACGATATAGAACTGCTTAGTAAAATGATTGAATACCTTGGTGGCAAAACTATAAAGAAAGAACATGAGATAATTATAGATCCTGAAGGTATTAATTCATTTTGCCCACCACACGAATTGGCAAGTCAAATGAGAGCATCGTATTATCTTATTGGGGCTCTTCTAAGTAGATTTAATGAGGCTGCTATTGCAATGCCTGGTGGTTGCAATATTGGAGTGAGGCCAATTGACCAGCACATTAAAGGTTTTGAGGCATTAGGTGCTAAAACTACGATTGAACATGGAATCATAAAGGTAAAAGCAGATAAATTAGTGGGGAATCATATTTATTTTGATGTTGTAAGCGTGGGAGCTACGATAAATTTAATGCTGGCTGCCTGTAAAGCTGAAGGCACAACTATACTGGAAAATTGCGCAAAAGAACCACATGTTGTGGATGTCGCTAACTTCTTAAATGCGATGGGTGCTAATATAAAAGGTGCAGGCACTGATATGATTAAAATAGTAGGTGTAGACAAGCTTCACGGTTGCAAGCATACTGTTATACCTGATCAAATAGAAGCTGGAACTTATATGGTTGCAGCTGCAGCTACACACGGTGATGTAACAATAAAAGGCATTATTCCAAAGCATCTTGAATCAATAATAGCGAAAATGTCTGAAATGGGCGTTATAATTGAAGAGTACGATGAAGATTTAAGAGTTACTACAGCTGGAAGATTAAAGAGAGTTGATATTAAAACACAACCGTATCCTGGCTTTCCAACTGACATGCAGCAATTGATGGCGGTACTTTTAGCACTGGCTGATGGTGTAAGCATGATTACTGAAAATGTGTATGAGGGTAGATTCAAATACTTGGACGAGCTTAAAAAAATGGGCGTTAATGCTAAAGTAGAAGGTAGAACGGCTGTTATAGAGGGCGTTGAAAAAATCACAGGTGCACCACTTAAAGCTACTGATTTGAGAGCCGGGGCGGCTATGATAATAGCCGGTCTCGCTGCCAATGGTGTTACAGAGGTTAAAAATATTTACCACATCGATAGAGGATATGAAGCAATTGAAAAGAAGCTACAAAAACTCGGTGCAGACATAAAAAGAGTAAAATAAGTCCAATTTGGACTTATTTTTTTGTATAATAAAATATAGAATAAATCACCTCATAATACACATGATAATTAAGAGGTGATATGATGCAAAATGGTGACGATAGGAAGATAAAAAAGCCGTCATACCTGACGACCGTCATAATAATTGCTGTAATTACGTCTCTCGTATTTACATACATTGCACCAAAATTTCTTTGGGGGAAAATAATACCGCTTCCATATACAGGTACAGGGCCCCTTAAAAAAGAGGTGGTAATCTCTAAAGCAGAGCCTTCTACGATTGCGGAAGCTGTAGCAAAGAAAGATACCCAAGCTGTTGTTGGTATATCTTCTGTTGAGTACGAAAGACAGTACTATATATTGGAGAAACAGGTTGAAGGTGTAGGCTCAGGATTTATCGTTGATAAAAACGGGTACATTATTACAAATAATCATGTAGCAAGCCCTGAGTCAAAGAAACTTACGATCTATTTAAGTGATGGCAGCACATTGCCTGGGAAAGTTTTGTGGTCTGACTCTACTTTAGATCTTTCTGTTGTTAAAATCAATGCCAAAAATCTGCCTACTATCTCATTAGGAAATTCAGATAAGATTGTGGTAGGCCAAACTGTGATAGCTATAGGTAACCCTTTGGGACTGCGCTTTGAAAGAACTGTGACATCTGGTATAATAAGTGCATTGAATAGAAGTTTGCCAATAGAGGAGAACAACAAACAAAAGATAATGGAAGATCTTATACAGACAGATGCATCAATAAACCCAGGGAACAGTGGTGGACCATTAGTCGATGCGCAGGGCAATGCTATAGGTATTAATACGGCAAAAGTTACAACAGCAGAAGGATTAGGATTTGCAATACCAATCAATATTATTAAACCGATAATTAATAAAGTAATAACTACAGGTACATTTAAAGCACCGTACTTAGGCATAGTAGGATATGATAGAGAGATAGCCAGCTATATAAATGCAGATATAGTTATAGCAGAAGGAATATACGTTGCAGATATAGATCCTAAAGGCCCGGCTCAAAAAGCAGGCATCAAAAAAGGTTATATACTGCTGGAAGTCGATGGTAAACCTGTCGATACGATGGTTCAGCTTAAGACAGTGATATACTCAAGAAACATAGGAGATAAGGTAAGCGTAAAATACAGGACACTGACTGGGAACATAGGAACGACTACGATAACACTTGGGAAATGAGGAGAATAAATTATGTATGTTGTATGTGAGAAACATTTAGAGGATGCCATAGAGGAATTTGTGGATGTATATGAGCAGCCGCCGGATATATATAGGCTTGATGATGTCTCGTTTACTGACTGGTTGGCACCTCATAAGTGCGATTTTTGCGATGATATTCCTAAGTACCTTGTAGTGTGACGGAGGGAGAATTTTGAATATAGACATAATAGCAGTAGGAAAGATAAAGGAGAAGTTTATAGAAGATGGAATACGGGAATATGTAAAAAGATTGAAGCCATATTGCAATATAAACATAATTGAAGTGAACGATGAAAAGGCACCTGAAAGCTTAAGTGATAGAGAAAAAATAAGTGTTATGCAAAGAGAAAGTGTTAAAATTGTCGATAAGATTAGAAAAGGAAGCTTCATAATATCCCTTTGCATAGAAGGTAGACAAATGGATTCGGTAGAATTTGCCCGCTATATAGAAGATGTTATGACAGCGGGCAATTCTAATATTACATTTGTAATAGGAGGATCTCTTGGCTTACATAACGATATAAAATCTATGTCAGATTTGAAGCTATCATTTTCAAAAATGACATTTCCACATCAGCTTATGCGGCTTATATTGGTAGAACAAATCTACAGAGCATTTAAGATAATGAAAGGAGAGGCGTACCATAAGTGATGGGGAGAAAATATTGTTTTTATAACATTTAGATGGATAAATGGTATAATATAATTGTATACTTTTTTATGAAAGGTAGTGTTGTTATGAATACCGCTAAAAAGATTTTATTAAAACTTATAGATGAAATTCCGGAGAACCAAATTCCAGAAGTGATCGATTTTATCAGTTTTTTGAAAGCAAAAAAAGATAATCAGGTATTTAAAGATTTAGAGTTGTCAAGTGAAAGTAGCATGGACTTTTGGAATAACGACATTGATGATGAGGTATGGAACAATGTATAAGCAAAGAGATATTTTGCTGATTCCTATACCATTGGATGTAAAATATAAAAATTCTTGTAAAGATGAATTTTTTTACTGGAATTTTGATGCGAAATCTCTGGAGATTAGATAATTGACTTGATACTTAATCAGAATTAACTTATAATATAAGTGTAGAAATCTTATTTTCAATGAAAATAAGGAGGTAATTAATATTATGGAATTAGCCAAGGTGACTGTTCGAGGTCAAATTACAATACCAAAAGAAATTCGTAAAAAACTAAACATCAAAGATGGTGATAAAGTAATTTTTTTAGAGGAAAATGGGAAAATATTCATTGAAAATTCGGCAATTTTTGCATTACGGGAAGTACAAGATGCTTTTAAAGGTGAAGCTGAAAGGCTTGGATTAAAAGATGATCAGGATGTAGTCAAATTGGTAAAAGAAGTTAGAAATGAAATGTGGGAAGAACGTCATGCGAATCACAGTTGATACCAATATCCTCATTTCCGCTTTTCTATTTCCTAAAAGTAGTATAAATGACTTAATGATTATGATAGCTAAAAGGCATAAGTTAATTTTATCATCATTTGTCATTGATGAAACTGTAGATGTGGTTAAAAGAAAGTTTAAAGGTAAGGAGGGAGCTATAGACAAATTTTTAAGCAAATTTCCTTACGAGATGGTTTATACGCCGCAAGAAATGAAAAATGATTTATTTAAAATTCGAGATGAAAAAGATTATCCAATCTTATATACAGCAATTATTGAAGATGTAGATATACTAATTACAGGTGATAAAGATTTTTTAGATATTGATATAGAAAAACCGGAAATTCTTACACCTGCACAGTTCTTAGAGAAATATTCCTAACAAAGTTAAAAAAAATACAGAGCAACTATCCATCCAACAACTGTAGGAGTTATATTAAATTCTGTAGAAATGAATAGTAATAAAGGAGATATTAGAAACAAATCTATACCAATTATAAATAATGTAATCCACACTGTAAATAGATAAATGGTATCTTTTAAGTTAAAACGCATTATCAATATATATAAGAATATTAGCTTTTTTATGAATTATATTTATTAGTTTGCAGACAAAAAAATGACATGAATTTGGAAAATTAACTAAATAACTGAATGCAAATATATTATACAAGGAGAAGGTTATATATGGATTATGATATGATATTTGAATGTGATTATGGTGATAGAACTCCTATAAAGGAACAGCTAAAAAAATTATTAGATAAATTTAACGCATCAACTATGCCTATGTGTGCAGTTTTTATTAATAATAATCCGTATTCATTAGAATTTTATGTAGTATTAAATTTCAAAACCGATTTACCGAATTTAAGAGAGGATATAATTAATCAATTTAAGAATTTAGGTTGTAAATTAAGAACAGATTTAAATCTAACAGATTTTTTCGAAGCAATGGGTCAGCGACAATTTAATTTTTATTCTTTAATTGACTCAAAAAATTGTGACTTTATTTTTGATAATTATTTCTATTTCTCAGAAAAAAAGTATCTAAAATCAAAATTGTATAGCAATGAGGAAATGAAACCAAAAAATTTGATTTTTATAAGTTATAGTACTGCTGATGAAGAAGAAGTGAATCAATTGGCATTAAAATTAAATAGAAGATCTATTTCAATTTGGTATGCAAAAAACAATATTGACTATGGAGAAAGCATAGTAAGTAAAATTGAAAATGCTATTGATGAATGTGTTGGTGTATTATTTTACATTACGCAAAATTATCTCAAATCAAATTGGTGTGAACTTGAAAGAGAGACATTTTATTCAAGATATGCTTCTGAAAGAAATATTTTAATGATTACAATTAAAGATTGGAATATAGATTGGAATGAGTTACCATCTTTTCTTAGAAATTTGAAATACATAGATAGAAAAGAATTTAAATCAATGCAAGATGTTGCTGTAGAATTAGTTCCTACGATTAAGAAACATTTAAATAATGTTAAGAGATAGGGATGAGTGGATGGGATTAAATGGAAAAGAGGATGCACTAATAGAATTGCTTAATAAATGTACAGATAGGGAACGTAAAATTGCAGAAGAAATATTAAAACTTTTGGTTACATATATAAAATAGTTAAGATGCAGTTACTACATTAGCATCTTATTTTTTTGCTATCTTTTAAAGGATTTAAACATATAATAATGTTATAAAACCCTCAAATATAAATGGTTTTATAAATATTTTTGTGCAATTGACATAAAAGCATAATGTGTATTATAATACACATATGGAGGTGTATTATTATGCGGACAAATATCATTATAGATGATGAACTTATTAAAGAAGCTTTGAAGATAACAGGGATAAAGACAAAGAAAGAAATTGTCAATATAGCTTTAAAAGAGTTAATAGAAAACCATAAAAGGAAAAATCTAATGGATTTAAAAGGGAAAATACAATTTGACGAAAACTATGATTATAAAAAGATGAGGGAAAATCATGATATTAGTTGATACATCAGTTTTGATAGCTTTTTTTAAAGGTATAAATAATAAGCAAGTAGAAAAATTAGAAGACGTAATAAAAAATGGTGTGCCGTTTGGTATAAATTTTTTTATATACCAGGAAGTTTTGCAAGGAGCAAAATCAGATAGAGAATTTAAATTATTGAAAGAATATTTAAGTACACAGAGGTTTTATGATTTAAAAAATGGTATGAAATCCTACGAAGCAGCAGCAAAGCTTTATTTTGTTTGCAGAAAGAAAGGAATTACAATACGTAGTACCATTGACTTGCTTATAGCGGAGACTGCAATTGAAAATAATCTATACCTTCTACATGATGACAAAGATTTTTCTTATATTGCTGAAGTTGACAAAAACTTAAAAGAATATTGATAAGCTTACTTTAAGATACATATAGACTTTTTACGGTGCTTTTGTCCAACTGCTGCCTTTACCTCTACCCAAATTAATTATTAAACCCTCTTTTTTAAGGTCATTTAGTACCTTTCTGATTGTAGAGTCTGGGGTATTAGCAAATCTATTTCTTAAATCGTTTATTGTAAAATCTCCATCAATATTTTCAAGAATTTCTTTTCTAATGTCATAATAAATTCCGCCTGTAAAATCATTCTTCGTTTGATATTTTGATATTTCTTCTGCGACTCTATCAGGTATAGATTCGCTTTCGTGTGATACAATGGCTTGGAAAAACCGTAATGTCCATTCATTGGCCAATTTTCTATTGCCAGCAAATATAATTTGAAATTTTGGATGAAATGCAAAAATCTCAGCTATCACTTTAGCCATATATGATGGCGTATAAATGCTTAATTTGTCAGGGTTTAAGTAATCAGAATAGTTGGCTTCAATGACAAGTGCCGAATGCTTGTATTTTTCCAATTCACCCAGCTTCTGATGTAAAATTGGCAAATTAGCGATGTCGGCTCTAAAGTTTTCAAAACTTTTTCTTTCTACTACGGCCTCTATTTCATTATTATAAAATAATGCGTAATCACCTGCTGGTAACTGTACTCTCTCAACAATGCAATTGGTAAATTTCCAAGGATATTTTTCATTTGTATCAATCAATATGTGAAGATCGTTGTTTCCTTTTGCAGTCAATTTAACACGAGGCTTGTGCTCCTTTAAGCCTTGCTGTGTTCTCCAAAATATCTGTTCGTATTCCCCTTCTTTATTTTTGTATTTCTTTTTAAGAAAGAGAAATTCACACCTTTTATTTACACCGCGGTCTAAAACTACAGATAGACGCTTTCCATATCGATCAATAGAAATAATGGGAACTTTCTCTACGATTTCATAATCATTAGATGAACTATTGCTTGCATCTTTAAGGCAAAATATCTGGCTTCCTGCACCAGGCCATTTATTCTGCACAAACAATGATAGAAGTGTTGTATCGCCTTTTTTGATACTAAGCCTGTATGGAAATTTGTCGCTTTTTGTTGATTCAAGTACCCATAAAAGATTGCTCATAACGATCCTTTCCTAAATATGATTTTATTACACATCTATTTTATTATAAGAAGGAGGTCATTACAACTTTTTTCATGCGACAAGTACCGTTTTAGTACTTTCGTATTAAAAAAATTAGTACTTTTGGTCAATTGACACAATTTTGGAATAAACATATAATGAAATCAAGAGAGTTACCGGTAGCCTCTCACAGTTTATGTTAAAAGAAAGGGAGGCAGATGCTAATATATGATAAGATGGTTTTTAACCTTGAAAAAATTTGTTTCATTGTTTTTAGTTGTAGCACTTCTTTCAATTTCAACTTTGAGTCCAGTTTATGCTGCTAATCCAACGTTCAATGATACAAATTTAAAGAAATCAATTAATGACAACAGAGTATATACAACTATTGAAAATGATCCAATTGACAAACAAAAAGTCGAGAATGGATCAATGACTACAAAATATGCACAAAAAAAGGACACAAGTGTAGAAGAAAGTGGCAATATTAAACCACAAGGTTTAAAAGGCAAAGCTTTAAAACTATCTGTAAAAAGAATTGCTGGAATGTTAAGATCAAGTGCAATAGATAAAATAGCTGGATGGATGGAAACTTATATTAATAAAGAAGCTGCAAAATATCTAAGAAAATATTCTATCAAGATTGCAAATAAATTGGATGAGCTTTCTACATGGGAAGATTTGGCACTTCAAGCGATTGAAGATCAAGTAACGGGTCTTCTGAATGGATTGGGTGTAACTTATAGCATTGCAAAAGGAATAGGGCTTGGTCTAAAATATATTATAGATTGGGGAGTTTTTTAATCTTTAGGAGGGATAACTTTATGGATAGCTTAGAACAGAGAGTGCTGGAGTTAGAACAGAGAGTGCTGGAATTAGAATCACAAAACAGATTATTAACCGATGCATTGCTTCGCGTAGCTTCTGAAAAAGGAGAACCACTTGCAAAAAATTTCAGCACATATGCTCTCCTCAATAAATATACAGCTTATGAAATACAAGAACTTGAAGGATTATTAAAGTGGGCATTTAATAAAAGCATTGAAAATAATTTAAGTAAAAAAGAATTTATTGAAGAGTTTAATAGACGTTTACCTAAAAGAAAAAATGAACTAAATTTTCTTTTCGAGTGCTATAGAAGAGAGAACATTCTACCATATTTATGTGATTTGGTTTTAGGAGATAATTAAAAAGCATTTAAGAATAGATTTTTATTATCGCGTTTTCATCTGGAGATTATGGAAGTAAAGATATGATGTTTACATCATCTAGAGCAGGAATCTACGGTAACAACAACTGAATCTACAACCGGAAGCTTTTCAATTGATTTTTTAAAGGGCGCTGGATTTAGCATTTCATCTACACAGGGCAGTACATTTTATTTAAGAAAAAGCATATCGTTGGGATACCGTTACAGCTTATATTAATAGTAAAATAATAGGTAGGAGGATTCTATATTAAAAAATATTGAAACGGAGGATTAGTTATGCCGGATTATACTTCAATTTTAAATAATATACAATCAGAAATTGGGAATATAGCTAGTAATATTTTTTTAACGGTTAATTCAGTAAACCAATCAATACACGAATTAAATAAATCACTTACAACAACAAATTGGCTATTGCTCTTACTTGTTATAGTTTTATCTATAAATACTTTTATAAATTGGAAAAGGTATAAAAGTGACAAGCAAAAAAACAAGTGAAAAAATTTTTTCTAGGCTATGATGACGCTTAAGCCTCAGATCTATATACTGCTAATATGTGTATTTAAAAATAATGACTATATAGTTATATATTCCAAAATAGTCGGACATAAGAAAATATTCTTATATCCGGCTATTTTATAGGGCTATTTTTCAAATCTTCTTCTGCCCGAGTTTCAGTAACTTTTACAAGATTTTTGATTTCTTCATTATTTGGGAATCTAATATTAGCCGGAAATAATTTTTTTACATCTTTATTATAGTTTACTCCATCTTTAGGAAAGTCATGGCTGATAATTGAAATGCCTTTACTGTTTTTTTTAATTTTTAGAACTACAGGTAATGATACACCTTGCCCCCTTTCAAGATTAGTTCCTGTCTTTATATATTCTTCTTTAACTAACCAGATGTAAATTTTGTCTTTGTCTGTCCCTAAAAGCTCGAATGCACTATACATTTTTTCTTTATTTGGATAAGCAATGTCATTTGTTTTTGTGTCCAGATAATTTAATATAATTTTTTTATCATTTTGAGTAATTTTTAAAGGATTAGTTGTTGTAATTTTTTGGCTCAAATTACATCCTGCAAAAACAATAATAATCGATAATATCGAAACAAATATTAAAAAAGATCTAATTTTCATAAATAAAAACGTCTCCCTTAATAATCTTTTTATATTTGCGTGTTTTTGTACATTCTTTTTTGTCTCTTTTCCCTATTAATACAGTGTTTTTTTATGAGGATAAAGACTATTATTTTACAAGTTTTTTAATAAAAAATTATTTATTACGCATCTATTTTATTATAAGAAGAAGTTTATTACAACTTTTTTCATGCGACAAGTACCATCTTAGTACTTTCGTACTAAAAAAATTAGTACTTTTAGTCAGTTGACATATTTATGAAGTGGATATATTATGAAGTCAAGAGAGTTACCGGTAAGTTCTCGGATGTAAGAATTTGATTGATGAGCTTTAAAAGATGTAGAGATACTATGTACAAAGTAAAAATATTATTAAAAGTAAAAATAAGAGTATAAGGAGAGAAGATGTACTATGATATGTATTTTTAATAATAAAAAGTTTGTTTCGGAGTTAATTTCAGCATTAATAGTATTAATATTATGCAGCCAGGTATTTGCATATGAAAAATCAATGGAATATGATTTCACGTTATATTCAGGAGATGAATTATTTTGGGAATGAATTTTCCGATAGGGTTAAAAGTTATTTTGTTTATTTTCTTCATTCCTCTTATTATAAAACAATTTAAGTTGACAAAAAATATTGTTATGGTTACATTTATAACAGGGTTTATTATTTATGCAATTGAATTAATAAGTGTAGTGTTTTTCCCGATTACATTTTATCCACCTATGCCTAATTATACTCCAAATGTAAATATTGTTCCTATGAAAGATATAATAATTCTTATGAGATTACAACCAATTAATATAGTTATAAAAAATGTGGTTGGGAATATTATACTTTTTATTCCGTTTGGCTTTTTTGTGCCGATAATATATAGAAATATGAACAAATTTAATTTACGTTATTGTTGGGTTTGTATTTTTCAATATTCATAGAAATTGCTCAATTTATTATTGATTATTTAACAAAGTATCCCAATCATACATCTGATGTTAATGATGTTATATTGAATATTATTGGATTAATATTGGGCTTTATAATTCAAAGAGGAATTAGAAAAGTATCTTTTATGGCGAACTATATTAATAATGTTGCAAATAAAATTGAATAATCAGATATGGTAGCAATTAATGCTTATTCCCGGAGGGCAGATATTAATCTGTCCTTTGTTTATTATTGATAAGAAAAATTAAAAAATTTATTAAAAACATTAAGAATTTATTAAGAAATGTTAAGTTTTGGTTACATAAAAAGGAATTTAAAAATTTTTATAGAAATATGATTATAGAAAAAATACAAAAATAAATTTGGCACATTTTAGAAGTTGTTAATATTTTAACTTTATTGTAATAAGGGAGATCAAGATGGAGTATGAAGTCATAAAATATGATACCCATAAATATTTTTTTGATGAAGCATGGAGAAGATGTACAAGAAGAGGTCTTAATCAAGACACAAAACCGTTTATGCTTGTATCAGATCTTTACATTTCCGATGAGAAGAAGTTGCTAATTAAAGCCTTTAGAAAAAGCATTCATGAAATATCTAAGATTGATGGCCAATTTAAAAATTATACATATCTATTGACAGATGAAAATGGCGTCATAATAGATTTGATTGCGCCTAACAAAAGTAGTTTTCCTCATTTAAATATAGGTGTTCAGTTGAAAGAAGAATTTGCAGGAATAAATGCAGTATCGATCGCTTTAAATGAAGGAGAAACTGCATTTGTCAAAAAGAATGAACATTATCTTAAGTGCCTCAGGGAGATAGACTGCATAGCTGTACCTGTCTTTGACAATACTTGTCAATTAATAGGAACAGTAGACATATCATCTGAATGTGGATTATCTGATGAATGTGTGATTACGGCGTTTTTGATGGCAAAATATACAGAATACAATTTTATATTGCTTAAAAAAGAAATGATAAAGGAAAAATTGGAAGAAGTAGAGCTAAAAATTTTAAAACTGACAGTGGAAGGAAAGACAGATGAAGAGATTGCAAAAATGATTAATAGGTCAATAAGCAATGTAAAATACCACAAGAGTAAGATTTTTGAAAAATTAAACGTGAAAAATGTAAAAGACTGTATATATAAAGCGACAAAGATGGACTTGATATAATACTTTTACAAATCCTTAAAAGAGGGCTGCATTAATGTCATCAATGAACATTGTGACTATTATATTTACCACAGTTAATTTAGTTCAGACTATAATAATATTATATTTTCTATATAAATTGTTTTCTTTTTTGCATAATTGGTTTAAAAAAGGTAAATAGAAGATTAGTGCTGGAAATTGAAAAAAGGATTATTGAACGGAGTGCAATTTTTACAAAGAACCTAAAAAAGATATAAGGTCAAATACATATTTGGCCATAAAGAAATGTAGGCGGTGTATAGTTGTGATTAAGGGTTGTGGAAGGAAAAAAGTAATGCTTCAAAAAATAGAAAATGGTATTGAATCAGAAAATATAGTTATAACTGAAGATGAACAGCCAATAGAACCATATGAAAAGGATAGATTTGAAAACTTGTTGAAATTTATCAAAGAAAATTTTGTTGAGATAACAAAAGAATTTTCTGAGGAAGAAAAAGAATTATTAAAAATGCATTGGGGTATAGACATGTCTTTAATGACATTTAACGAGATAGCTGAGACAAAACATATGGATGAAAGCATTTTAAGGTCTAAATTAAAAGATTTGGAAAAACGCTTTTTTCAGAGTACAAGATGAGTATGTTGATCTAAGAGTAAGCGTTACTCGAAACGGCGATGTCTGGAAGAACTGAGGTGAATGGGTTTGGATAAATTCTTCAGATGGTTATTATCTATCATTTTGGTTGTACTGGTTTTAAATCTTTTGCTTTTGTCGCTTGTCTTTATCATCAATTGGAAATCTCCTTAACAAGGCAATTTAGTGGACATACAAATGATAGGAATCAGGTAAATTACGCAAATGTATCAGGCTATGAATATTATGTTCTATGGAATTAAGATTAATGAGTGTTTAATTCATATAAAGAAGAAGCTTATGTTGCTTCTTCTTTGTATGAATTTTTAAGGAAGGAGTTTTTGTTCTTTATGAAAAAGTTTTTTTTGATGGTCTTTGCACTTATATTTATTGCTACAGGTTGTTATACTGTAGATAGTACTAAAGTTACAGAAAAAGAAAGACCTAAGAGCGACATTGAAGAGATAAAAATACCTTTTTTGATATATACAAATGAGCCAGATAATAAACATTCGGCAATGTTAGCTTATTGGGATTTGAATAACGCTAAAGTAAATTTAACTGAAAAGACGGTCTATATCTCAGAAGACCCCAATTTTGTCACACCTTTATTTTGGGATGGAGATGGCAGGATAGTATTGAGGAAGACTTCTTATCCAACAGATGAATATAAAGACAAAGCAGAGATTGTTAAAAGCAATGATATTGCTACGGTATACGGCAAGGACATTGAAGCTAAAGAGAATTTGGATGACAATCCTGAACCAATTAAAAAAGTAAAAAACTATACATTATACTTACACAATGGCAGCGATGTAATGGAAAAAAATGTACCATTTCTGTATAAAACGAAGGATGACAAAGGCAATGACATTACAGTAGGTGAATATGATCGTCTCTGCTTTATAGATTATGACAGCAAAACAGGTAATATAACATTTATCTTTGATTATCCATTTGAGACACATTCCAATATATATATTGCCAAGTGCAATGTAGACAACATTGACAAGATAAGCTGGGATGAGATAAGGCTTCCAGGCGGTGGCGTTGTTTATACACTTGGTCCAAATAATACAATGCTTGTAGGTTCTAAATACTACATCCAATGTTTCAAAACATTAGGTGAAGTCGATCTTAAGACAAAAAAGGCAACTTTACTTGATGATGTTGCGAAAGAATGTAGAAGTATTGTGAAAGAAGGAAGCTTTAAACCTGACTATTCTAAAGATATAACGCCTATTGGAAAGTACAAAGATGTATTGATTTTAAACCTTCCTGTCAGCACAGATACAAATGTAGAGCCTTTAATATGCGCATTTAAAGATAATAAGCTATTAGGTGCAATACATCTAAAAAGCGATGATACGTGGGATGTAATTGGTCCTGATAAAAAAGTTGCATCTTCGATGGATGTGAAAGGTAAAAATCTGTACAAAGAATTTAATGCAGATTTGATGTACTTTCCAGGTCGGGAAAATATAAGTTATTAGCATTAATACTTTATTGTTCATTTCATCTTAGTACTTTCGTACTAAAGAAATTAATACTTTTAGTCAATTGACATAGTCATGAAATAAGCATATAATAAAGCCAAAAATTGGCTGATAATATTTACAAAATACTTTAATACCGAAAGGAGGTGGAATTAAAATGAACAGAAAATCAATCCGAATGTCAATATGTTTAATCTTGATACTCATCTTAAGTTTAAGTTTAAGTGGAATTTCATTTGCTTCAAGAGGAGGAAATGTGGATACAGGTAGTAAACAAATTTCCGCCCCAAATGTAGAAAATTTTGAACCATCGTCTGAGACGACAAAAATGACATCTCCGAGGCAAGTTCCTTTGAATGTGGATGTAATCAGTAACCAAATAACTATTTCAAATGAAGAAAATGCTAAACCAGCTTCTGAAACCACCAAGATGACATCACAAAAAGCAGCTTCTTTAGATGCTGATGTAAATCCTATGTCCCTTAGTCGGCCAATAAAGGGAACAAATCTACCTTATGGCGGTGCTTTCAGTGGAGTTAACACTGAAATTTTTTCAAACTACTATTTTTTCACAAATGGTTCTACACAGCTATATGTAGACTGGAATGTAAAAGCCGACTATCCTGCTAATGTGTTATGGCACATTAATGTTTATCAAGCCGGTACGAATAAATTTGTAATGAGCTCAGATCAATTTTCAACAGATTCTAATGCTGGCTGGTGGACAACAAGATTTTACAATTTGGATCCTGCATATAATTACTACATTTCTTTTGTAAATGATGGTCCACAGATTGGCTCTCCCATATCAGGCGATTTTACGGTTAGACTAAAGTAAAAACAATTCGAAGATAAACATATAAAGGCCTTCCACTTTATGTAGAGGGTCTTTATATTGGCAATATATATTTGGTGGTGGTATGATTGAGAAAAATGATATATGTTTTGTCATTTATTGCTGTGGTTTTGTTTGTCATCATAGCTTTTGATTTATCAAATGTCAATACACAGAAAGATACTGAAAGTACAAACGTTGATAATATGCCGGCAAAGACAATCAAATTGAAATATGGCCATATAGATGTGTCACGAGATAATATCAATATATCTGAGTCAAAGTTGGATTCTGATGGATTTTCAAGGATTGAAGTTTATGACAAAGACAACGGAAAATTCATTGAAGCTTATGGCGTAAAAGAAGAGCCTTTAAACGTATCAGGTTTTACCAATAAAGCATCAAAAGTTACAATTTACAAAGAGCGCAAAGATTATCCTGCTGTAGTGAGGCTTTACGTGGTTTTGACGGTTTGTTCCGATAGCTTAAGACAGATAAAAAGCATTGATAAGACGTATTGGGAGAAAGCTGATGATGGCGATTGGCAGTTGAAAAATCCACATGCGGCTGCGATTTCTACAACAGGTGTCTTTCCTTCAAAGGAAATCGAGGCAAGCGGTACTGCGACGATAGAAATGAAAGCCAATATATTTACGGTAGGGCTTTTAAATAAGTCTGGGTTTAATGTTTTTCAATCAGGTGAAAATGGATATTATTTAAGAAAGACAGTAGAGTTGGGCTTTAGATACAGCCTGGATTAATGCGTAAATAGGAATTTTGTTTTTAAACTAAATAGTGCTAACATAATTTTTAGGAAGTATTCAAAAGTAAATCTATCTATTATATAATAATTACAATACGTATATTTGAAGGAGAAATTGAAGTGAATAGAAATTTGCACTATTTAGGAATCGATGTAGGTTCTACTACGGCCAAAATAGTTATCTTAAATGAAAATGATGAGATAATCTATAGTAGATATGAGCGGCACTTATCTAACATAAAGGATACTATTGTAAACTTGATAGATGACGCGTATTCTAAATTTGGTGACCTTGTTGTATCCGCTGCTGTAACAGGTTCTGGCGGTATGGCGGTGTCTGAGTGGCTTAATATGCCGTTTGTGCAGGAAGTAATCGCAGGTACAAAGACTGTTGAGAGGTTTTTCCCTGAGGTAGATGTGGTCATAGAGCTAGGCGGCGAGGATGCCAAGATTACATACTTTGACGGTACTATCGAACAGCGGATGAATAGCAGTTGTGCAGGTGGCACAGGTGCTTTTATAGACCAGATGGCATCGCTTTTAAAGACTGATGCACAAGGCCTAAATGAGCTTGCCAAGAATTACAAAGTCATATACCCTATAGCTGCAAGGTGTGGCGTTTTTGCAAAGACAGACATTCAGCCTCTTTTAAATGAAGGCACTGCAAGGGAAGACATAGCGGCATCAATTTTTCAAGCGGTTGTAAACCAGACCATAAGTGGTCTTGCCTGTGGCAGGCCTATAAAGGGCAATGTGGCATTTTTAGGTGGGCCTTTATATTTTCTTCCGGAATTAAGAAAGAGATTTATAGAAACATTGAATTTAAAAGATGAAGAAGTCATCATTCCTGAAAATTCTCAATTAGCAGTTGCCATAGGTGCAGCATTATCTGCAAATAATGATGAAATAACTACATTAAAAGACCTAAGAGATAAAGTACATACGCTTCCATACAAAGTGAAAAATGATGTGGAGAGATTAAGACCGCTTTTTGCAGACGAAGATGAGTACAAGGAGTTTAAGGAAAGGCACAAAGGCATTGATGTCTTGAAGAAAGATATAAAAGATGCTAGAGGTGGTCTTTTCTTAGGAATAGATGCAGGTTCTACTACAACAAAGCTTGTACTTATAGATGAAGACGGTGCGATAGTCTATTCTTATTACGGCAGTAACGAAGGAAATCCGCTAAACTCTGTCATAAAAGTGCTGTTAGACATATACGAGAAGATGCCAGATGGCGCATATATAGCCAATTCTACTGTCACAGGATACGGCGAAAACCTTATTAAAGCAGCTTTGATGGTGGATATAGGTGAGATCGAAACGATTGCTCATTACAAGGCATCAGAGCACTTTTTACCTGGTGTTGACTTCATACTTGATATAGGCGGGCAGGATATGAAGTGCATAAGGATAAGAGATGGCATAATCGACAGTATAATGCTAAATGAAGCATGTTCATCGGGTTGCGGTTCGTTTTTGGAGACATTCGCGTCGTCTCTCAACATGTCAATTGATGAGTTTACTGAAGCTGCTCTAAAAGCTCAAAACCCAGTCGATTTAGGTTCTCGTTGCACTGTCTTTATGAATTCAAGGGTAAAGCAGGCACAGAAGGAAGGGGCATCGTTAGGTGATATTTCTGCAGGTCTTTCGTATTCTGTCATAAAAAATGCCTTATACAAGGTCATAAAGATAAGAGATCCGAAAGAGCTGGGAGAAAAGATAATCGTTCAAGGTGGCACATTCCTTAACGATGCCATATTGAGAAGCTTCGAGCTTATTACAGGTAGAAATGCCGTAAGGCCTCAGATAGCAGGGCTAATGGGTGCATACGGTGCAGCACTTATCGCAAAGGAAAGGTACAGTGGCGGTATAAGTACAATATTTACGAAAGACAAGCTCGAAAGCTTTACCGCAGAAGTGTCAAGCGGCAGGTGCAATAAATGCACAAACAGATGCCTTTTAACTATAAATAAATTCAATGACGGTAGAGTATTTGTATCTGGAAACCGCTGTGAAAGAGGAGCAGGAAAAGAGATAACTAACAATGACATACCAAATCTTTACGACTACAAGTACAAAAAAATATTTGGATACAAGCCATTAAGTGAAGACGAGGCGTATAGAGGTACCATTGGCATACCGAGAGTTTTAAACATGTACGAAAACTATCCTCTGTGGTTTACATTTTTTACAAGGCTTGGATTCAGGGTTATATTGTCTGACAGGTCGTCAAAAAGGCTTTATGAATCAGGCATGGATACTATACCGTCAGATTCCGCATGCTATCCGGCGAAAATCGTCCATGGACACATAATCAACTTAATAAATAAAGGCATAAAGACGATATTTTATCCATGCATACCTGTTGAGCAGAATGTATTTGAAGATGCAGACAATCATTACAACTGCCCCATTGTATCATCGTACGCTGAAGTAATTAGAAATAACATGGATGTGCTTAAGGAAAAAGATATTTTATTCATGAATCCATTTTTGGCATTGGATGACAAAGAGAAGCTTGCCAAAAGGCTTTACGAAGAACTGAGAGTTTTCGGCGTATCAAAAGGTGAAGTGGAAAATGCCTTAAAAGAAGCTTTTGATGAAGATAAAAGGGTAAAAGAAGATATCGAAAGAAAAGGCGAAGAAGTCTTAAAATATCTGCGAGATACGGGAAAAAGAGGAATAGTCCTTGCAGGCAGGCCCTACCACTTAGATCCAGAGATAAACCATGGCATACCGGAGATAATAACATCATTAGGTGTGGCAGTATTGACGGAGGACTCTGTAGCGCATTTAGGAAAACTTGAGAGAAAGCTTAGAGTAGTTGACCAATGGATGTACCATACAAGGCTTTATGCGGCGGCAAGCTTTGTGGCTGACAGCGAAAACTTAGAGCTTGTGCAGCTTACTTCATTTGGCTGCGGTATTGACGCTGTCACATCCGATCAGGTGCAGGAAATCTTAAGCTCTCGTGAAAAAATATTTACGCTTATAAAGATAGATGAAGGCACAAATGTAGGCTCCATAAAGATACGCATAAGGTCATTGATAGCTGCTATCAATGAAAGAAAAGACGAGAAAAGAGTCAAAACATCATATACCATGAATAGAATACTGTTTACGGACGAAATGAGGAAAAGGCATACGATATTGGCACCGCAGATGTCGCCAATACATTTCCAGTTTTTGCAGGAAGCTTTCAATGTTTCAGGGTACAATTTAGAAGTCCTTCCATCTGTAGATAAACCGGCTGTTGAAGAAGGACTTAAATATGTAAACAATGATGCGTGTTTTCCTTCTATAATAGTAGTTGGGCAGCTTATTGAAGCATTAAAATCTGGCAAGTATGATTTAAACAATACATCTGTCATAATCACGCAAACAGGCGGCGGCTGCAGAGCTACGAACTACATAGGGTTTTTAAGAAAGGCTTTGAAAGATGCAGGATTTGAAAATATACCAGTCATATCATTGAATTTTGTCGGAATGGAGAAGAATCCTGGATTTAAGATAACGCCGGGGCTTCTGAATAAAGCTTTTATTGGCCTTGTGTACGGCGATCTTCTGCAAAATGTGCTGCTTAGGGTGAGGCCTTATGAGAAAATACCCGGTTCAGCCAATAAGCTTTATGAAAAATGGGTGACAAAGTGCATAGAGTCTGTAAAAAGTGGAGATCTGAAGCTGTTTAAGAAAAATGTCCATCAGATTGTCCATGACTTTGAGAATCTTGAGATCAATAATGTGGTTAAGCCTAAAGTTGGCATTGTTGGGGAGATTCTCGTTAAGTATCATCCTACTGCAAACAACAGCATCGTTGATGTGCTTGAAAAAGAAGGAGCAGAAGTGATACTGCCGAATCTTATAGATTTTTTGCTGTTTATACTGGATCATGCAAATGAAAAGTATAAGTATTTATCAGGCAGCAAGATAAGGCAGATTTTGCAAAATATTGGCATAGCAGGACTTGAATTTTATCGAAAAGAGATGAGAAAGGCTTTAGAGAAAAGCAAAAGATTTATCTCTCCAAAGACTCTCAATGAGCTAAAGGAGTTGGCGTCACCTATAGTATCCCTTGGAAACATAACAGGTGAAGGATGGTACCTTACTGCAGAAATGGTGGAATTATTAAAAGAAGGCATATCAAATATAGTTTGCATACAGCCTTTTGCATGTCTTCCAAATCACATAACGGGGAAAGGCGTCATTAAAGCATTAAGAGAGCTTTACAAAGAAGCAAATATTGTGGCAGTTGATTATGACCCTGGTGCCAGTGAAGTAAACCAGCTAAATAGAATCAAGCTTATGCTGTCTGTAGCCTTTAAGAAATTAGAAAAAAGCAATGAAACATTCGAGCAGATTGCTGCTACAGAGAAAATATAGTTTTTAAAAATGTGGGTATCATAAATAGTACGGGAGGTTTTACGGATGGATAAGATTTCTTATGCAGTGAAACTTATTAAAGATGGCTATAAACCGTACTATTTTAAGCCCAGCAAAAACATACCTGCAACATTTGATTCTAAGCTTACTCTCATATCAGAAGATGGTGACAAAAAGACCATTGTATTTAATGGAATGGAAGTAAGCGCCGCTGATAAGGCGTTTATGAACTATTTTACCAGTGAGGAATAAGAAAAATTGGGTTTTCATAAATAAAAGTATTGCATATTGTGATGAAACGTGGTATACTTTAATTCGTAGTTAAAAAGAGATTTAACAACATTTCCCCTTTTTAGGATGGAATTTGGTTTGTTTAAATCTTATAAATCTTAAAAAGGAGGAAAGTGTTGTGGCTGATAAGACATTAGTATGCAAAGACTGCGGTAAGGAATTCGTCTTTACAGAAGGCGAGCAAGCTTTCTATAAAGAAAAAGGCTTTGAGAATGAGCCTCAAAGATGCCCTGAATGCAGAAAAGCAAGAAAGCAGCAGTACAATAACAACAGAGGCTATAGAAGATAACCTGAGAAAAAACCTTATAGAAAAATCTATAAGGTTTTTTTATGCTTTTATTAACCTTACACCTATTATGAGAAGCGCAACACCTATTACTTTAAACCAATTGATGGGAGTTTTTTCAACTCCAAATAGTCCAAAATTATCGATAAGCACAGCAGCAATCATTTGAGCTGAGACTATAATAGATGCAAAAGTAGCTGCACCAAGCTTTGGAATCAGTATGATAGACCCTAAAACGATGATAGATCCCAATACTCCCCCAAATAAAAGGTATGTTGGTGCTTTAAATAAACTTGCAAATTGTTTTATACTGCCGTCTGAAAAGCTTATTGCAACTAATATTATAAGTCCAACTAAATTATTTAAGACTGCAGAGTTTTTTGGCAAAGCTATCTTGCCAAGAGCCGAGTTCATCGGCGATTGCAGCCCTAAAGCAAGTCCAACAATAATTGCTCCTATATAAAGCATTATAGAATTCATTTGATGTTCCCCCTTCAAATAGTTTACTTATTTAATATACCATATTTTTAAATTGACAAAAATTAAATTAACTTTTTAATATTTTGTTTTTAATAATAATTATTATATAATTAAGATAGAAACCGATTTAGGAGGGAGAAAAATGAGCTACATACCAAACGAAAACAGATATGAAAAGATGATATACAGAAGATGCGGAAGAAGTGGCATAATGCTTCCTGCAATTTCACTTGGACTATGGCACAATTTTGGTGGTTACGATGTATTTGAAAACATGAGAGAGATGGTCAAGAGGGCGTTTGACCTTGGCATAACTCATTTTGATTTGGCAAACAATTACGGGCCACCACCGGGATCTGCTGAGGAAAACTTCGGCAAGATTTTAAGGACAGACTTAAGAGGCTATAGAGATGAATTATTGATTTCTACGAAAGCTGGTTACACCATGTGGCCTGGCCCTTATGGTGACTGGGGCTCAAGGAAATACTTGCTTTCCAGTTTAGATCAAAGCTTAAAAAGGATGGGCATAGATTATGTTGACATATTTTACTCCCACAGGAGAGATCCAAATACGCCATTAGAAGAAACTATGTCAGCGCTGGCACAAGCTGTAAGACAAGGAAAGGCTTTGTACGTGGGCATTTCAAACTATAATGCTGAAGATACCAAGAAAGCTGCTGAGATCTTAAGACAGCTTGGGACACCGCTTTTAATAAACCAGCCAAGCTATTCCATGTTCAACAGATGGATAGAAGACGGACTTACAGATGTCCTTGAGGAAGAAGGCGTTGGCAGCATAGCATTTAGTCCTTTGGCACAGGGGCTACTTACTGATAAATACTTAAATGGAGTGCCGGATGATTCAAGAGCCGTAAGGAAGAATACTTCATTGAGAGGCAATCTTACAGAGGAGAATATAAATAAGGTAAGAGAATTGAAAAAAATCGCAGACAAAAGAGGACAAAGCATTGCACAGATGGCTTTGGCATGGGACTTGAGAAAAGTCACATCTGTAATAATTGGCGCAAGTCGTGTAAGCCAGATAGAGGAAAATGTAAAGGCGCTTGATAATCTGGAATTCAGCCATGAGGAATTGAAACAAATAGATGAAATATTGTCCAAATAAGATATGAGGGTGTTTTCCCTCATATTTTTTTCTATTGTGATATTTGTCACAGAAAAAATCGATTGACGATTGTATAATAATAAACGTACGAAATACTGTATACAATTCGCACATTGGCGAATTGAAATAAATGAAGGAGGAAAATGATATGGGAATGTTTTGTTACCAATGTCAAGAAGCTTCAAAAGGCGTTGGCTGTACATTAAGAGGTGTGTGTGGCAAAACTGACGACACAGCAAGGCTACAGGATTTGCTAATATACACGCTAAAGGGCATCGCGATTGTTAACAAAGAAGCCAGAAAACATGGTTTAAACAGTGAAAGCACGGATTCATTCATCATCGACGGATTGTTTTCAACAATAACAAATGTCAATTTTGACAAAAATTATTTTGTCGGAAAGATCAAAGAAGGCTTGAATTTAAGAGAGTCCATAAAGAGCCAATTAAGCGCAAATGGAGTACAGTTAAGCGGATTGCATGATGCGGCTACATGGACAAAAGATGAAAGCGAATTTGATGAGAAAGCTTTATCAGTAGGTGTACTTGCTACTGAAAATGAAGACATAAGATCATTAAGGGAGCTTATAACTTACGGTATAAAGGGTATGGCTGCTTACGCATTCCATGCTGCAAACCTTGGCTTTAAAGATCCTAATATATCAGAGTTTATTGAGAAAGCGTTAGTTGCAACATTGGACGACAGCTTAGGTGCAAATGATTATGTATCACTTGCATTAGAGGCTGGTAAATACGGCGTCGATGTGATGGCGCTTTTAGACAAAGCAAATACGTCCACATACGGTAATCCTGAGATTACAAAGGTAAATATCGGCGTCAGAAACAATCCTGGCATATTGATAAGCGGACACGACTTAAAAGACTTGGAAGAACTGTTGGAGCAGACAGAGGGAACAGGTGTTGACGTATATACGCACGGTGAAATGCTTCCAGCCCACTACTATCCAGCATTTAAGAAGTATTCGCACTTTGCAGGCAATTACGGCAATGCATGGTGGCAGCAGGATAAAGAATTTGAAAGCTTTAACGGCCCTATACTAATGACAACAAACTGCTTGACGCCGCCAAAGGATTCGTACAAAGACAGACTTTACACGACAGGCGTCGTTGGATTTGAAGGTGTGAAGCACATTGATGCTGGCCCAGACGGCAAGAAAGATTTTACAGAGATAATAGAGCACGCAAAGAGATGCAAACCGCCAGTTGAAATTGAGAGTGGAGAAATAGTAGGAGGATTTGCTCACAACCAAGTATTGGCTTTGGCTAATCAAGTAGTTGATGCAGTAAAGACTGGAGCTATAAAGAGGTTCTTTGTAATGGCAGGCTGCGACGGCAGGATGAAGTCAAGAGAATACTACACAGAATTTGCAAAAGAACTTCCAAAAGATACGGTCATATTGACAGCAGGATGTGCAAAGTACAGATACAATAAATTAAATCTTGGCGACATAAATGGCATACCGAGAGTGCTTGATGCAGGACAGTGCAATGACTCGTATTCATTGGCAGTGATTGCATTAAAGCTTAAAGAAGTATTTGGACTTGAAGATATAAATGAGCTTCCAATATCATTTAACATTGCATGGTACGAGCAAAAAGCTGTAATAGTATTACTAGCACTTCTGTACCTGGGGGTAAAGAATATTCACTTAGGACCGACACTTCCAGCATTCTTATCGCCTAATGTCGCAAAAGTTTTAGTTGAAAACTTCGGCATTGGCGGCATAACAAACGTGGAAGACGACATAAAGATGTTTATGGGGAATTAAATATAGATACAAAAAGACGGCCCTTAGGTTGGATGTAAAGAATTCTGCATTCAACTTAGAGCCGTTTTTTTATCAATGATCCTGTGTGATATTGCTTTAAATTGCACCTCTTATGCTTAAAATGTATTTTGCCCTGTCAAGAGGATTTACGCCTATCCTTTCTCTTTTTGCGATAAAGCCATCAGGACATGTATCATATCGTATAAAGCGTGTAATCATTTGTGAATGTCCCTTTGTTGCTATGCTTAAATTAATAGGATAATCCATAGAGGTAGATAATGGCACTTCCCCTTCTATTATAGCATTTTTTTTGACTATAGTGGTTTTATCGAAGACACCCCTCATTTGTGTTAAGTCGTTTATGACTTTTCCGGCATATTCTTCAGGAACTGTAATCTTAAAATAAAGTATAGGCTCTAAAAGTTTAACGCCCGTATTAAAAAGGCCATCCATTATTGCCATTGGTGTTGCTACAACGAAATCCTGAGGATGTGTGTGCATGACATGGTCTTCACCGTCTACCAGTGTTACTTTCAGATCTGTGACTTCCCATCCATACAAGCCCTGCTGGAGAGCCTCAGGAAGCGTTCTTAAAATATCGTTCTGGTATCGAGGTAAAATCTTGTCAGCACTAACGATTGATTTTACAGAAAGTCCGCTTCCTCTTTCACTAGGCTCTATTAATAATTTCACCACTGCCCAGCAAGGTTTTGGCATAGTATACGATACAAATCCATATCCTCTTTTAGAAGGGGTTTCCTTGTAAATTACACCTGGTTTGTCAAATTCTACATTAATTGAAAAGCGCTCCTGGATCATGCGCCTTATAACTTCTACTTGAATCGTTCCCATTATATTTATTTGCAGCTCTTTTAGCTCTTTAATCCATCTGAAATTAAGAAGGGGGTCCTCTTCATCTAATATCTGAAGAGCTTCCACTAATTTATAGTAGTCATCATCATTTTTTGGCTTTATCTTTACAGCTAAAAGAGAATTGGCTATGTGGTGTTCTGGTGGCACAGATGATGGCGTGCCTAATATATCGCCGATATGTCCATCAAGTCCGCATACGGCAGCGATATCTCCTGCCTTTAATATGTCAATGTCACTGTAAGATGATGCGTTTATTTTCCGTATTTGAGTGACTTTTTCATCTTTATCTTTGGAAAAATTGTGTACAAGGTCTCTGATTCTGATTTGTCCATCGTAGATCCTTACATACGACAACTTTCCCATTGCTTTATCTCTTTGTACCTTGAATATTACGCCAGATAGAGGCTTTGAAATATCACCTTTTGGTGATGGCAGATATTTTACGATGGCATCCATAAGTTCTTTGATTCCTATGTCTTTCTGGGCTGAGCCAAATAAAATTGGATACATTAAAGAATTTTCAACAAGTTTAATTAACCTTCCATCTATATATTCCATGCCTATTTTTTCATTGTTTAAATACTTTTGAAGTAATTCATCGTCATACTTTGATAATACATCGATTAAATCATCTGATACGTCATTTCTTAAAATGTTTTCAGCCCATTTAAATTCATAATTTTCAAATATTGGCTTTTGTATTTGTATTATTTTATCTGTTAAGTTTTCTCGTATACTTTCTACTACATATTCTACAGGAAAATTAAGCATATCCATCTTGTTTACAAATATCAGTGTTGGTATCTTCATTTTTTGCAATGCATCAAAGAGGACATTGGTATGTGGCGTAACACCGTCTGGCGCAGATATTATGAGAATGGCACCATCCAATATCCTAAGGGATCTTTCGACTTCAGATGCGAAGTCTATGTGACCTGGTGTGTCTATTAGGTTTATGGTACAGTTTTTCCAATTGAAAGATGTAGCAGCAGCGACGACAGATATGCCTCTTTCTCTTTCCACTGCAAGATAATCTGTTTTAGCTGTGCCGTCATCTACATTTCCAAGTTTTTTTATCTTGCCGCTTTTGTACAGTATATGCTCTGTTGTGGTCGTCTTTCCTGCATCAATATTTGCGACAATACCTACATTTCGTATACTTTTTATGTAATCCATAACTCTCTCCCGTAAAAACATTTTATAAGTAAATTATAATAATTGAAAAATATACAATCAAGATGAAATGTAATTATGATTTCAATAATATAAAAGGTATATTTTTACAACCATTAAACAATATCATTATATTGACGTATTAAATTGTTGAAAAATGTCGCAAAATTTTAAATTAAAAGTAGTTGCCAAAAAGTGAGAATAGTGTATAATAATCGTGAGTGGGTTCCTTTCTATTCAAATAGTTCAGACGGTGGTAAGGCCTGGAGGTTTTATGTAAATAATGTGTTTGATGATGAAATGAGTGATTTCGGAAACTAATTTCCAGCAGCATACAATGACATAAATTAGATATTAGATACAAAAAATAACAATGATTTTGCGATAAAAATAAGA
>NZ_JAGGLT010000034.1 GCF_017874545.1 Thermoanaerobacterium butyriciformans
AAAATGATTTCAGAATGAAATTTTGGGGGATAAATTTAAAATATGTCTCCTGAAATTCAGTTATATCAGGCAACAGAAGTTGCCGAGAATACTCAACAATGAAAGGGAGGACAAAATTGTATCGCATACCAAATCACATCGGAATTATTCCTGACGGAAATAGGCGTTGGGCACAAAATAGAAATATGCCTAAAGAAGCAGGCTATTCATATGGATTGGAACCTGGAATTGTACTTTACAGGTTATGCCGTGAGCTTGGTGTTAAAGAATTAACATTTTATGGTTTTACACAAGATAACACAAAACGCCCTTCTGTTCAGACAGAGGCATTTAAAAAAGCCTGTATTGACGCTGTTAAAATGCTAGAAAAAGAAGATGCAGATCTTTTAGTCATAGGGAACTATAATTCTCCTATGTTTCCAAAAGAATTGCTGCCATATTTAAGCCGTAAGACAATCGGTGAGGGGAAAATGAAAGTCAATTTTCTTGTTAATTATGGATGGCAGTGGGATTTGAATAGTGCATTAAAAGCTTTAAGCAATGGAGAAAAAAGAGATATACTAGATTTAATTTCATCAAAAGATATTTCACGAATAGATTTGATTATAAGATGGGGTGGGAGAAGAAGGCTAAGCGGTTTTTTGCCTGTCCAGTCGATATATTCCGATTTTTATGTTATTGATGATTACTGGCCGGATTTTAAGCCTCAACATCTGTACGATGCCCTTGAATGGTATTCAAAACAAGATATTACACTTGGTGGATAAATGTCATCATTTTTGATGGCATTTTTTATTTGCAATCGCTTTTATATACATACATATGTATAGTATAATAATGCTGATGTATGAATAAAGTTTGTAAAAGGTGAAAATCATGGATATGTTTCAATTTGCACAAAACAATTTTAGAAAAAACAATGCGCCGTTGGCAGATCGCATGAGGCCAACTACTCTTGATGAGTTTGTTGGTCAAAAGCATATATTAGGGCATGACAAGCTTCTATATAGAGCTATAAAAGCGGATAGAGTCAGATCGTTAATATTTTACGGACCTCCTGGTACAGGTAAGACAACGCTTGCAAATATAATAGCTAATACGACGAAATCTAGTTTTGAAAAATTAAATGCTGTAACATCAGGAGTTACAGATATAAAGAAAATAGTAAATGAGTCAAAAGATAGATTATCTATGTATGGAAAAAGAACCATATTATTTGTTGATGAGATACACAGATTTAATAAATCGCAGCAGGATGCACTGCTTCCGTATGTTGAAGATGGAACAATAATTTTGATTGGTGCCACAACTGAAAATCCATATTTTGAGGTTATCCGTCCTTTAGTATCTAGATCAATGATATTTGAACTTTATCCACTTAGCAATGAGGATATAAAAGAAATAATTTTACGAGCTTTAAATGATGAAAAGCGTGGACTTGGAAATGAAAAGATTAAGATCACGGATGATGCGTTAAATCATATAATTACATATTCTGATGGTGATGCAAGGGCTGCACTTAACGCAATAGAGCTAGCATTTTTAACTACAGAGAGAGATGAAAATGGAGTAATTAACATAGACATTGAAATTGCTCAGGAATGCATTCAAAAAAAGGCTTTAAAGTATGACAAAGATGGTGACAATCATTACGATTCTGTTTCCGCCTTTATCAAAAGTATGAGGGGGTCTGATCCTGATGCTACATTGTACTGGCTTGCAAAGATGATATACGCCGGAGAAGATCCGCTGTTTATAGCAAGGAGAATAGTTATTTGTGCAGCAGAGGATGTTGGAAATGCAGATCCCAATGCGCTTAATATAGCAGTATCTGCTATGCAAGCAGTAAATCAAATCGGGATGCCTGAGGGCAGAATAATACTTGCACAAGCTGCAATTTATGTTGCCTGTGCACCTAAAAGCAACTCAACTATAATAGGTATAGATAGTGCGCTTGATGACATTAAAAATTTAAAAACTGGAGCTGTTCCAAAGCACCTTCAGGATGCCCATTATAAAGGTGCTGAAAATTTAAAACGTGGTGTTGGATATAAGTATGCACATGATTTTAAAAATCATTATGTAAAACAACAATACCTACCGGATGAATTAATAGGAAAAAAATATTACAATCCATCTACAATGGGGTATGAAAAGAAAATATCTGAATGGCTTAGATTCCTAAGAGAGAGCAGTGATACAGAAGGATAATTATTATTTTTAGGGAGATAATAAAATTTGACTTTTATATGTTATATAAATTGTTGACAAAACTATATTATAATGGTATCTTATTTTATAGAAATCCGAGCAAAATAGTCGGCATTAAGGAGGGTCTATATGAAATTATCAACAAAAGGGAGATATGGAGTTCAAGCTATGTTTGAGCTCGCTTTGTATTATGGTGAGGGACCTATATCATTAAAGGTTATAGCAGAAAATGAAGGCTTATCAGAACATTATCTAGAACAGCTTATTGCTGTTTTGAGAAAAGCTGATTTGGTAAAAAGTATACGTGGAGCACAAGGCGGGTATATGTTATCGGCTCCGCCTGATAAGATTACTGTAGGTGATGTTATTAGAACGTTGGAAGGATCACTTGCCCCTTCAGACTGTGTTGTAGAGGATATACCGTTTGAATGCAGTAGATCAGGTGGATGTCCAACAAAAGTTGTATTAGAAAAAATTAGAGATGCTATAAACAAAGTGATTGATTCGATCACGCTACAGGATATGGTTGATGATTATAAAAAAATGATTCAGAAAAATTCTTACATGTATTATATATAGGAGGTTTTTATGAATAGGATTTATCTCGACAATGCAGCTACTACTCCACTTAAAAAAGAAGTTTTAGATGCAATGATGCCTTATTTAAGCAATCGCTTTGGCAATCCGTCTTCGCTTTACTCTTATGGGCAAGAAGCCAAAAAGGCAATTGAAGAAGCCAGAGATAAAGTAGCCAATGCAATTTACGCTAATTCAGATGAGATTTTTTTTACAAGCGGAGGTACAGAGTCAGATAATTGGGCTTTAAAAGGTGCTGCATATGCCTTAAAAGACAAAGGCAATCACATAATAACATCAAATATAGAACATCATGCAATACTGCATACTTGCCAATACCTTGAAAATCAAGGATTTGAAATAACTTATTTGCCTGTAGATGAGTATGGATTAGTAGATCCAAATGAATTAAAAAGAGCAATAAAAGATAATACAATACTTGTATCGATAATGTATGCAAACAATGAAATAGGTACAATAGAACCAATAGAAGAACTTGTCAAAGTGGCACATGATAAAGGCGTATTGTTTCATACAGATGCAGTACAAGCAATTGGAAATGTACCTATTGATGTAAAAAATTTGGATGTTGATATGTTGTCAATGTCAGCACATAAGATATACGGACCTAAAGGAGTTGGAGCACTTTACATTAGGAAAGGCTTAAGAATTGATACACTTTTACAAGGTGGAGCGCAGGAGAGAAATAGAAGGGCAGGGACAGAAAATGTGGCTGGAATTGTAGGATTTGGCACGGCGATAGAACTTATTACTAAAAACATCGATGAACACATAAAGAAGTTGACAAGACTTAGAGATAAACTTATAGATGGGATACTAAAAATACCGTATACTCGCTTAAATGGACATCCAATAAAGAGACTTCCTGGAAATGTCAATGTTTCTTTCGAATTTGTTGATGGCGAATCGCTTATATTAAGTCTTGACATGGAAGGAATCTGCGTATCCAGCGGTTCTGCATGTACCGCAGGAAGCATTGATCCATCTCACGTACTATTAGCGATTGGACTGCCAGAAGAAATAGCCCATGGTTCATTGAGACTTACCATAGGAGAAGAAAATACGGAAGAAGAAATCGACACAGTAATAAACAAACTGCCTAAAATAGTAGATAGATTGAGGCAGATGTCGCCACTTTTTGAAAGGATTAAAGAGAAGAAAAAACTTGTATAATTACGTGTGATGGATTCATTGCTGAACCATCACAATATTTTTTCTCCCATTTTTATTCATGATTTCATTTTGCTTTGCTTTATAAGAAATGTCTTTTGTTATATTATATAAATCATCATAAAGCAGCAATAAATCGCGATAATAGTATTGTGTTAAAAAATACTTCTCGCATTTTTTAAACAAATTATAGGCACTATTAAAGTCATTATGCAAATATTTTATATGGCCCATCATAAATTCATAATTGTGTTTACTCATTTCAGAGAGTTGGTGGACTTCTATATTACTTGAAATCTCCATTACTTTTTCGTAATTGCCTATATTAAAAAATAATATCATTTCTTGAATAAAAAAGCTTAAGTATAGCTTATCATATTTTTTATATTCACCTTTGCATCTATTGACTACTTCAAAAGCCTTATCAAAATTACCGCTATATCGTAGAGAATTTATATAGTTTAGATGACATCTTCCAGCATCATATTCATCATCAAAAAACTTAAACAACAATATTGCCTTTTCGATGTATTTAATGGACTTATCATAATCACCTACATTATAGCAAGCTATGTTTAAAGACATATAAATATGGGGCATTGCTCTTACGTATATAAAATTGTCATGTGTATTAATAAAATTTTCCAGCAAATTTATAACCTTTTGAAATTGGTTAGTATTAAGATATAGATAAGCAAGATTATTATGTATAATAAAGCAGATAGAATGGTTCAAAGAATCAAATTCGCATAAATATTTTTTAGCCAGTTCTAAATAGCATATTCCTTTTTCATAATCATGATTTTTAAGCATTATTTTAAATAGTATATTTAAAGCCTGACAAAAATTGTCTATATTTAACTTTTGAATATCTTCCTTTGATTTAAGAAATAAATTAACATATCTTTTTAGATATTTCAAAGCATCATTATATAGTTTTATATTAAAAAAAGATGCGCCAGCATAATAATATTTGTTAAAATCTTGTATTTTTAAAAATTCATTATGATTGTACTCGATTAATTTTACTATTTCATAATAATTCTGGTTATTAAATAAATCACCGATGATAGAAGATGAGTTATCAGCATATTCTATCAATTTATCGTATTTGACGTCGCTAATAAAATAACTTAAAGGTACTTCAAGCCTTTCAGATATGTGAATAAGTTGTTCTAAGGAAGGTAAAGCTTTATTATTCTCAATCCTGCTTAAAACAACTCTATTCATAAAATTATCGCACAATACGCTTTGAGAAATTTTCTTTTGGAGCCTCAAAGACTTTATTTTAGAGCCTATATAAAGATCCAACAATAACACCACCTTGTAACTATCAGTTACAATTTTGTATTTTTTAATTGATGACATATAAAAGTATAAGGAAAAACGCAAATTAGAGAAGTATATTACATTGGTGAAATATTACAATTATTTTTAAATATTATACTACTTTTACAAAAAAAGATAAAGATACTATAATAAAATCCAGGAATTTGTTATATTGAATAATAGTTTTTGAAAATAAAATTGAACAATAAGGTGAGATATATGATAAAAAAATTAAGTGTTTTAATTTTAATATTCTGTATTTTTGAAATGGCTTTATATTTTTCTAAATTTATAATGACATATTTGTTTGAAGGTATATACTATTTTTTTAATTTAAAAGATAATGATCCATTTCTTAGAATAAGTAGTAATTTAATTTATAATTATACTATACAAATTCTGATGTTGTTTTTGACGTTATATTTGCTAAAAAGGTTTAAATATACGAAATATATAAAGATATCTATAAAGGCAATTATAAAACTAATTGCCTTTACAATATTACTATTTATATGTACTAAGTATGCACTAAGTATATTCAGCAATAATTTTTTATGGACTGAGCTTAAATATGCTATTAAAGAATGGAGTAAATTAGATTATATTGTCGCAATATTACAAGTAGCTTTATTTATGTTGGTTGCTTTAGCAGAAGAGTATTTATTTAGAATAATACTTTATTTAAAAATTCTTGAAATATCTAATTTTAAAAATAATACTCTGAAAACAATATTTAGTATAATATTAACAAATATATTATTTTCAATTGGACATCTTTCAATGCAAAATTATGATATTTATATGCTTTTACAAGTATTTATATCTGGTATTTACTTTAGTTATTTATTTTTAAGAACTAACAATATTTACTTAGCTTGCATAATGCATTTTAATTACGATTTTCCGATTATGGCAATAGTCGATAAAAAATATTATTTCCAAATAGCTTCTTTAATAATTTCAGTTGTTTTAATAGAAGGATATTTTATCATTAACTATTATTATTTAAAATTGTTTAGTAAATGCGAACAGAGTTAAATTATTTTATGAACGGAGGATTTGATAGGTAATGAATTATTAACCAGTTTGGCAATTGATACTTAATCTCCACAAAAACCAGGAACAATAAATTACAGCCAATAAGAAAAAGACAGGCTTTAAAGGCATGTTTGACTTTTAAGATGTATTAATTGATATAAATACTTACTGGAGGTAAATAGATGAATCTCTCTACCTTTAGAAAAAAGAATTTTTTATTTCTTATTACCGGGAAATTTGTATCTCTCATTGGAAGTGAAATGCAAAATTTTGCATTGTCGTTGTACGTTTTAAAAATTACGGGATCTGCAACAAAATTTGCATCAGTATTGGCTATTACTTTAGTACCTCAAATAATATTTGGCAATATTGCAGGTGTCATTGCCGACTGGTTTGATAGAAAGAAATTACTTATGATGTTAGATTTACTAAGCGCAGCAATTGTTGCAATTTATGCTGTCATTTATAAAATAAATGGTGTTTTAACATTAACTCAAATTTATATTTTATCAGTTTTACTTTCTACTATTTCCTCAATGTTTAATCCTGCAATAGCAGCAGTTATACCTTCCATTGCAGAAGATTATGAATTAGCGGATGCTAATGGTGCTAATACGATGTTTATGAATATAGCAAATTTGATTTCACCTGTTATAGCTGGTATTTTATTAGAAGTTTTTAATATATTCATAATATTGACAATTAATGCTATAAGTTTTCTTCTTTCATTTATGTGTGAGTCTAAGTTAGAAATACAGAAAACAAATGATAAACCAGAAAAAATAAACCTAAATTCGTTTTTAAATGACTTCTTAACGGGTATTGATTTTATTAAAAGTAAAAGGCTAATTTTGAATATATTAATTATAGGTATAATTATTAACTTCACATCAAATCCTATATTATCTGTGGGGTTGACATATATATCGAAACAGATATTAAAAATTACAGATTATCAATATGGGATTTTGCAATCTACATTTGCAATTTCTATGATTGTATCACCATTCATATCTAGTATAATTACAAAAAAATATAAATTAGGTAAAATATTATTTTTAGATATATTTTCGGTTTCCATATTATATTTTTTATTGTCATTTATAATTTCTCCTATCTATTTGCAGGGATTTTCTTACATTCTTAAACCATACATAAGTTTAATGATAATAATATTTTTTGTCGGATTAATTACATCCATTGGGAATATAGCTTTGACTACTATGTTGCAAATAGAAATACCTTTAAAATTGATGGGGAGAGTAATAGCGACGATAAGTACTTGTTTAATGATAGTGACCCCATTAGGACAAATGATATTTGGAATTTTATTTGACAAAATTCCCAGTTGGATAAATATCATTATATGTGCTTCTGTAAACTTTGTTGTAATATTGTTTTTTAAAAATTATTTATTATATGGTGAGCAGAAATACTTTGTAACTACAAAGGATGGAATAGAGTAATAAATTTTGTTTTTTTGATTTACATAAATTATAAAAGCGATAAAAGTGAAATTAAAATCTTAGTATTTATCTTGTTTAGATTGTTCACAGGTGTTTATGAACCAATCATGGATTATTATCTAAATAGATTACTAAATGATCAATATAGGGCAACTATGTTATCGGTGTATAGTATGGCTGGTTCTATAGGGGAAATATTAAGTGGCATTTCAATCGGTGCTATTGCAGAAAATAGAGGTATTAGTATAGCATTTTATGCAGGAGCCGTAAGCCTGTTATTTGAATTAATTTTATTTTTTGCAATAAATAAGATACACAAATATGAATATTCTGGTTAAATTGGTGGCAGATGTATTGTTTATCAAATAGTACCCAAAAATACACTTTATAAAGTGTATTTTTTTATCTTTGTAGGGCAAAATTAATACAAGAAAGAAATTTGAAGGGGGTATTATTGTGATTTTTGTAAAAGATATTATAGGTATGCCAATAATATCCTCAAAAGATGATAAGATAATAGGTTCCGTCAAAAATGTGCTATATGGCGACTTAAAGGGCAAAATAAAAGGTGTACTTATAGAAGAAGGTGGAATACTAAAATCATCAAAGATAGTCGAAAATAAAAATATAATAAGTATAAATAAACAGGTGTATATAAATAATAAAGATGCTATAAAAGATTTAGATGTGAAATCTATAAATGATGTGGAAAATGGCAGCAACGACATAATAAATAAGGATGTTTATGATAATAGGGGCAACTATTGGGGAAAGATATATGACTTGATATTAGATGAAAAAGAGCGAATAATACTTTATGCAGAGATTAGCAGGGGATTTTCATTTGACCTATTTAAAGGGCTAAAAATTGTCAACATAGAATGCATTGAGAAATTTGATGGCAAAATAATCATCAAAGATGGGACAATGTTTTTTACGAGAGGTGGACTTAATAATCTGATTAAAGTTTAGAAATAGGAGGGTTAAAATGGAAGACAAGGGCAAATATATAAAGGGCTTTTTAGCTGGTGCAGCGTTGACAGCATTTATTATACCGAAAATCAGTTCGAAAAAGGCAATGCAAATGATTCAGATTGTTTTATCAAAGATTGCTCGTAGAGCAAATAAAATGTAAAGGGCTTTTAGCCCTTTTATTTTAAAAGGTGTTTTACATGAGAATAAACAAAAAATATATTACATATATCATAACAATAATTATTGTAATTCTTTTTTTGTATTTTGCATTTAAAAATATAGATAAAATCAAAGAAATATTGTTCCCTATTTTTATTTCTATTTTGATTGCTTACCTTATGAATCCTTTTGTATTATTTTTTGAAGATAAAGGCATAAAAAGGGTGCAATCGATAATAATTGTATATTTTTTGTTGTTATGTATTATAGTATTAACTGTGTTATTTATATTTCCAATAATAACTAATGAAATGTCAAATCTTTTTAAAATGCTTCCCGGATATATTGATGATCTAACATATAAAATTAATGATATCAAAAATAATTATTTAGCATATATGCCAAAAGAATTTAGCACTGTACTGGTAAAACGTACTAATATGCTCAATAAAGAAATTGCATTCATGATAGATGCAGCAATACAAAGCATTATTTCACTGACAGGTCATATATTAAATTTGATATTGACACCTATCATTACATTTTATCTATTAAAAGATAAAGATATATTAAAAAGTGAGATAAAAGAGATAATTCCTGAGAAGATGAGAGGAAGATTTTCAAAGATATTAAAAGATTTAGACGGTGTTATGAGTAAATACATAAGAGGTCAAATATATATTTCTGTTGTTGTAACTATCCTTACATCAATAGGACTTATGATAATAAAAGTAAAATATTCAGTGTTGATAGGTATTTTAGCTGGAATTTTAAATATAATACCATATTTTGGACCAATACTGGGATCTATTCCTGCCATTATGATGGGACTTATTGATTCTCTTTACAAAGGTATTTGGGCATTTATCATATTTTTCTTAGTACAGCAAATTGAAAGCGCATTTTTTGCGCCCAAAATCATGAGCGATAGCGTAGATCTGCATCCTATAACTGTAATAGTTGCACTTTTATTTGGAGAACAATTTTTTGGGATATGGGGGATGCTTTTGTCTGTTCCTGTTGTGGCTATGGTTAAAGTTATATTAAAAGACGTTTTTATCGAGGTATAATAGCAATTGTTGACTTTAATTAGGCTTTCTTGTAAAATATACATAAAAAGAGAAGGTATTTGCCGTCCCTTGCGGACGTTTTTTTGTAAACTTAAGGAGGATATATATGGAAAAACTCGGAATGAATGAGATAAGGGAGAAGTATCTAAGTTTTTTTGAAAGTAAAGGGCATTTAAGATTGCCAAGTTTTTCACTTGTGCCTAAAAATGATAAAAGTTTATTGCTTATTAACGCGGGAATGGCTCCTTTGAAACCGTATTTTACAGGGAAGGAAATTCCACCAAGAAAAAGAGTTACTACATGCCAAAAGTGTATTAGAACTCCTGATATAGATAGAGTTGGAAAAACGGCAAGGCATGGGACTTTTTTTGAAATGCTGGGCAATTTTTCTTTTGGCGATTATTTTAAAAAAGAGGCAATACCATGGGCGTGGGAGTTTGTGACGAAGGTTTTGGAATTGCCGGAAGACAGACTATGGGTAACTGTATATGAAAACGATGATGAGGCTTACGATATATGGAATAAAGTTGTAGGACTTCCGCCTGAGAGAATCGTCAGAATGGGTAAAGAAGATAATTTTTGGGAGATTGGCACAGGTCCGTGTGGGCCGTGTTCTGAAATATATTTTGACAGAGGTGAGGAAAAGGGTTGTGGGAAGCCAACTTGCGGCGTTGGCTGTGATTGCGACAGATTCATAGAATTTTGGAACCTTGTATTTACTCAGTTTGACAAAGATTCAGAGGGTAATTACAACCCATTGCCAAAACCAAATATAGATACAGGTATGGGGCTTGAGAGAATGGCTACAATTATGCAGGGCGTTGATAGCATTTTTGACGTTGACGTTATACGTGGGATTACTGATTATGTTGGCGAGATGGCGGGCGTGAAATACGGAGACGACAAGAAAAACGATGTATCCTTAAGGGTTATAACTGACCATATCAGAGGGGTTACTTTCATGATTTCTGATGGAATATTGCCATCAAATGAAGGCAGAGGATATGTTTTAAGAAGGATATTGAGAAGAGCTGCAAGATATGGAAAATTATTAGGACTTGATAGGCCATTCTTACATAATGTTGTAGATGTTGTTGTAGAGCATTATTCTGGAGCATATCCTGAACTTATAGAAAGGAAAGATTATATAAAGAAAGTAATAAAAAAAGAAGAAGAAAGATTTAAAGAAACAATTGATCAGGGGTTAGGTATACTTGATGAGTATATAAACGATCTTAAATCCGAAGGGAAAACTGTCCTTGAAGGAAATAAGGCATTTAAATTATATGATACTTATGGTTTTCCTATAGAACTTACAAAAGAAATACTTAATGAGTCAGGTATGACGGTAGATGAAGATGAATACCAAAAAGAGTTGGAAAAACAGAGATTAAGGGCTAGAAGTAGCAGGAAAGAAGACAATGCTCTTTGGGAAAAAGACATTTATTCAACACTGAAAGATATAGAAACAAAATTTGTAGGCTATGACTCAGTAAAGTCAGATGCTAAAGTTTTGGCTATTATAAAGGATAATGAGCTTGTTGATTCTGCTGAAGCTGGAGAAGAAGTAAATGTGGTTTTGGATGTGACGCCATTTTATGCTGAAAGCGGTGGGCAAGTTGGTGATAAAGGTGTTATAAAAAATGAAGATGTTCTTGTCAATATAAAAGATTGTAAAAAGGCTGGTGGAAACAAGTTTGTTCATATAGGTACTGTTGAAAGAGGTATTTTAAGCGTAGGTGACACAGTTGAAGCTTTGATAGACAAGAAGAATAGACTTAGTACAGCTAGAAATCACACTGCAACACATTTGCTTCATAGCGCATTAAGAAAGTTTATAGGCGATCATGTACATCAGGCGGGATCTCTGGTTACACCAGAAAGGCTCAGATTTGATTTTACCCATTATCAAGCACTTACTGATGAAGAAATTAAGACAATAGAAAATGAGGTTAACGAGAAAATATACGAAAACATTGATGTTTCGGTTGAAATTATGTCACAAGATGAGGCATTAAAAAAAGGCGCTATGGCATTATTTCAAGAAAAGTACGGTGATGTTGTCAGAGTCGTAAATGTATCAGATTACAGCAAAGAGCTATGCGGAGGAACTCATGTAAATAATACAGGAAATATAGGAGTGTTCAAAATTATTTCAGAAAGTGGTGTTGCTGCAGGTATCAGGAGGATAGAAGCTGTAACTGGGATAAATGCAATAAAGTATTTAAATGAAAAAGAGGAAATAATAGCTAATGTTGGTCAAATCCTTAAAGTTAATGAGAAAGACATTGTGAATAGGATTATTGGGTTGAGTCAAACTATAAAGGACTATGAAAAACAGATAGAGCAGTTGAAAGCAAAAATTGTTTTGTCTACATCTGAGAGATTAGCTAATTTAGCAGTGGACTTTAATGGGGTGAAATTTATTAGCGCTGTACTAAATGATTTAGATGTAGATGAACTGAAAATGTTGGGCGATATACTTAAAGACAAATTAAAGAGTGCTGTCTTAGTATTTGCCACAATAAGAAATGGAAAAATTAATTTTGTAGGAATGGCTACAAAAGACACAGTTAAATTTGGTATAAATGTTGGAACTATTATAAAAGAAGTGTGTCAAGTTGCAGAAGGAAAGGGCGGCGGAAGACCTGATATGGCACAAGGCGTTGGTAATAACCTAGATAAAGTTGACGAAGCTTTGAACGTATCAAAAATGTTGGTTAAGGAAAAACTTCAAACAATATAAACTTAAACTTGACTTGTGTTCATCATTTAATATATTATAAACGTATAATATATTAAATGAAAATCCCATAGAGGTGATAAAAATGACTGACCGCAATGATGAAACCGTAAGATTTCATTTTGAAAATGAAGACAATAAAGCTGAAGATATATTAAAGTCAGTTTATGATGCTTTATTAGAGAAGGGATATAATCCTATAAATCAGATAGTGGGTTATATTCTATCAGGTGATCCTACATATATCACTAGCCATAAAAATGCTAGAAATCTCATAAGAAAGATTGAAAGAGATGAATTAGTAGAAGAACTTGTTAAAAATTATCTTGAAAAATAGAATTTAGCCTCACACTGTGGTGTGGGGCATATTGCATTTGATTGGGGAGAATAAAATTGCGTACTATAGGTTTAGATGTTGGCGATAAGACGATTGGAGTTGCTATAAGTGATCCATCAGGTTTAATAGCACAGGGAATAAAAACTATTAAAAGGTCAAATCTAGATGATGATATACAAGAAATTAATAAAATTATAAATAGTTTCAAAGCTGAAGAAATTGTTGTAGGCTTTCCTAAAAATATGAATGGAACTATAGGACCTCAAGGGCAGAAGGTCATTAATTTTGTGGAAATTCTGAAAAAAGAAATAGATTTGCCTATATTGTTGTGGGATGAAAGATTAACGACGGTTGAGGCAAACAGAATGCTTATTGAAGGCGCAGATATGAGAAGAGATAAGAGGAAAAAAGTTATAGACAAATTAGCCGCAACAATTATTTTACAGGGATATCTTGATCATAAAAGGAAATTAATTTAACTTGACAGGAAATTTTTTGTATAATACAATGAGATTATCCTGATAGAAGAAATGAGGTGATTTTTTTGGATAACGAACTTAATAATGACATTATTGAGCTTATTGACGAGGACGGAAATGAAGTAGACTTTGAACTTATTTCATCTTTTGAACTTGATGATACGAGATATGCTGTTGTTGCACCGGTTGATAGCGATAGTGATGACGCATATATTTTGAGAGTTGAACAAGATGAAAATGGCGAAGACATATTCGTTGGGATAGAAGACGAAGATGAATTTAATGATGTAGTAGAAGCATATAATGAATTGATGGAAGAGTATGATTGTGATTGTTGCGATGATGACTGTGATCATGACCACGACAACGAATAGATATACCTATTTAGGTATATCTTTTTTAATATTAGCGAAAAATTAAAATCTCTAATTATTACAAATATTACCTGGGAAATAACACCATTTTAAATTGCTAATTTCTCACATCTAACCGTTATATTATCACTATAAATATGTTAATTTTCAAAAAGAATAGTATTAAGCCAATAAATGCCTGCATTTTTCAAATAATTAAGTGCTTATGAAATTTTTGTTTAGTTTCAATTGAAAATATATCTGTTTCTGTGCTAATATAGGATTATATTCGACTAAAAATTGATTTTATTTTTATAAAAATAGTTGACAATTGAGAATGTTAAGCATAAACTTTTATAAATAGATAAAATGTAAGGTGGTGAAAAAGTGAACGAAATAGATGATATAAAGGAGAATTTGAAGCAAAAGGGATTTAAGTTGACCACACAGAGAAGGGCAATACTTGACGTTATAATAGAAAATCGTGAAAAACATTTGTCATCTGAGGAAATATATGATCTAGTTAAAGAAAAATATCCTGAAATAGGTCTTGCAACAGTGTATAGGACATTGCAACTGTTTGATGAACTCGGAGTAATTTATAAATTAAATTTTGACGATGGAAGAAGTAGATATGAGCTTTATCATAATGAAGACCATCAACACCATCATTTAATTTGTTTAAAATGTGGAAGTGTGATAGAAATGGAAGAAGACCTATTAGAAAATTTAGAAGATGCTATAGAGAATACAAAAAATTTTCAAATTGTCGATCATAATGTAAAATTTTTTGGATATTGCAGTAAATGTAAACAAAATAAAAATTAGGCCTGTCGGATTGACAGGCTCAATTTTTTTATATCTACTTGAAGATGACCACCAAATAAAGTATAATACAATTAATTAGTGTGTGTACGGGTAATGTTTTATTGTCGTTGATTAAAATATTATTAGCAATATATAAAAAAGAAGGGAGATATGTATTTGACAAATAAAACAAAATTAAAAATTATACCTTTGGGCGGATTGAACGAAATAGGGAAAAACATGACTGTGATTGAATACGGAAATGACATTATAGTCATTGACTGTGGTCTTGCTTTTCCTGATGATGAGATGCTGGGGATAGACCTTGTTATTCCGGATATTTCATATTTGTTAAAAAACAAAGAAAAAGTTAGAGCTATTGTTTTAACACACGGACATGAAGACCATATTGGTGCATTACCATACGTTTTAAGGCAGCTTAATGTGCCTGTATACGGAACACGTTTAACGCTGGGTCTGGTTGAATATAAATTAAAAGAAAATGGGCTTTTAAGAGATAGTAAGTTGGTAACGGTGAAGCCTCGTGAAACCGTAACATTTGGACAGCTTAAAGTAGAGTTTATAAGAACATCTCATAGCATAGCTGATTCGGCGGCACTTGCTATTCATACGCCTATTGGTACGGTATTTCATTCTGGTGATTTTAAAATAGATTTTACGCCGATAGGAGGAGAAGTAGCAGATTTTCACAGATTTGCTGAACTTGGAGAACAAGGCGTGCTTGTAATGATGTGCGATAGCACGAATATTGAAAGACCGGGTTATACAATGTCTGAGAAAACTGTCGGTGATACTTTTGACAATATCTTTAGAAGAGCGGAGCAGCGCATAATCGTTGCAACATTTGCATCAAATATTCACCGTGTTCAGCAAATAATTGATTCAGCGTACAAATATGGAAGGAAAGTTTCGATATCAGGACGAAGTATGATTAATGTCATCAATGTTGCTAATGAATTAGGGTATTTAAGCATACCGGAAGGTACTTTTATAGATATTGATGAAGCCAATAAACTTCCGTATAGTGAGGTAGTTATTATTACTACAGGTAGCCAAGGTGAACCTATGTCGGCACTGACAAGAATGGCATCGTCTGAACATAAAAAAGTTGAGATAGTGCCAGGTGATACAGTTGTAATATCTGCATCTGCGATACCGGGTAATGAAAAGTTAATATCAAGGGTGATTAATCAGCTTTTTAAGAAAGGGGCTGAAGTAATATACGATGCATTAGCGGATGTACACGTTTCTGGCCATGCATGTCAAGAAGAGATTAAATTACTCCACACACTAATAAAGCCACAATTTTTTATTCCCGTACACGGAGAATATAGACATTTAAAGCAACATGCTAGATTGGCAGAAGATCTTGGTATGGATCCTAAAAATATATTTATAGCCGATAACGGTACGGTTATAGAGTTTACGAAAAATTCTGGAAGAATTGCCGGTTCTGTGACTGCTGGCAAAGTGTTAGTAGATGGATTGGGTGTTGGCGATGTAGGTAATATCGTATTGAGGGATAGAAAACACCTTTCTCAAGATGGATTGCTGGTAGTTGTTGTAACAATCTCTAAGGAAAAAGGTTCCGTAATTGCTGGACCTGATATAATATCAAGAGGATTTGTATATGTCAGGGAGTCAGAAGATTTGATGGAACAAGCTAAAAATTTAGTTAAAGAAACTCTTTTACAATGTGAAAAGGATGATATAACAGAATGGTCGTCAATAAAGACGATGATAAAAGAATGTTTAAGCAGCTTTTTGTATGAAAAGACTAAGAGAAATCCAATGATATTGCCAATAATAATGGAAATATAGGAGGATTGAAATATGAATGTATATGATAAAGCATATGAATTAAAAAAAGCTATTGAAGAGCTGCCTGAATATAAAGCATTTAAAGAAGCATTTGAAAAAATTGAATCTAATGAACAAAATAAAAAAATGCTGGAGGATTTTAGAAAGAAACAATTAGAAATTCAAACTAAAGAATTAACTGGAGAAGAAGTTACAAAAGAAGATGAAGAAAAGTTAAAGAAGCTTTATGAGATATTAAGTCTCAATCCTGAATTAAATGCTTACCTTTCCGCTGAGTATAGTTTTTCTCGTATAATGGATGATATTACAAAGATTATAATGGATGTTGTTAATTTGAAATAATAAGTAAAAACAAGTAAGAATAAAACCTTACTTGTTTTTATTTGTATATAATTATATAATCTTTGTATAAAGTGTCGATTTTTGTTTTTAAGGGGAGCTCATGATGATAAATGTAAAGGGGAAAGTAAAGAAAAGATCGCTTGTTATGATTGTTATTGTAGTTTTTTTTATCATATCAGCGGCTATATATTATGAGAGTCTATTTAAGCCTGTTGATAATAACCCTACTGAAAAAGAAGTTGTCATACCGCAAGGTGCGTCTACTTTAGAAATAGCTAAGATTTTGCGAAACAAAGACTTAATAAGAAGCGAGTGGTTTTTTATTTTTCGTTCAAAATTTTACGATGATGGCGTCCAAATGAAAGCCGGAAAATATCTTTTAAGTTCTAACATGACTACGGATGAGATAATTGAGAAGCTGAAAGAAGGAAAGGTTGTATTAGACACTGTTAAATTTACTATACCCGAAGGATTTACTGTAAGTCAGATTGCAGACCGCTTGCAACAGATGGGAATAGTAAAGAAAAGCGATTTTATGGATGAAGCTCAAAATGGTGTGTTTAATTATGAATTTTTAAAAGATATTCCAAAAGATAGACCAGACCGTTTAGAAGGATATCTTTTTCCTGACACATATATTATAAAAAGAGGAACCAGTGCTCATGATATTATAAATCTTATGCTGTCAAGATTTGACGAAATATATAAATCTTATATAAAAGGTAAAGAGACGAATGTTGGCATGACTACAGACAAAATTGTGATAGTAGCCTCAATGATTGAGAAAGAAGCTAAAATAGACAAAGATAGACCACTTATTGCTGGTGTAATATACAACAGGCTAAATAAAAACATGAAATTGCAGATTGACGCTACTGTGGAATATGCTTTAGGAGAGCACAAAGATAAATTATCTCTTGATGACTTAAAAGTTAATTCACCATATAATACTTATTTGCACTATGGATTGCCAATAGGGCCAATTAGCAATCCGGGTTTAAAATCCATAAAAGCAGCTATAAACCCTGCAAAGCATGATTATTACTACTATGTGGCTCAAAATGACGGTTCTCATATTTTTAGCAAGACTTATATAGATCAGTTGAATGCGGAAAAAAAAGTTAATTGATTTAGAGGTGCCGTTTATGATGGATAGCGACATAAAATTTATAAGGCAATTGTTTGATGTAAATCAAGGGCTGCTTAAAGAAATCGAAAGTTATGCAAGTGATAATTTTATTCCAATCGTAAAACCTGAAGTTGCGAAATTTTTGGAGACAATTATAAAAATCAAGCAACCAGAAAATATTTTAGAAATAGGCACAGCCATTGGCTATTCTTCTATCGTGATGCTATTAGCTTATGAAAATTGTAAAATTCTTACCATCGAGAAAGACATGGATATGGCTGAGATGGCAAAAGAGAATTTTCTTAAAGCATCTCTATTAGATAGGGTTGAACTTATAAAAGGCGATGCATTGGATGTCTTACCTTGTCTTAATAGAAAATATGATTTAATTTTTATTGATGCGTCAAAAGGACATTACAAAGAGTTTTTTGATGAGTCTTTAAAAGTATTGAAACATAATGGTGTTTTGATTTGTGATAATATTTTGTATAAAGGATATGTAGTTAATGAAGTACATGTTAAACATAAACGCAGGACAATAGTTTACAGGATGAGGGATTTTATTTCATATATTTTGAACAAAACAGGAATATCTACGTCGATTATTCCTATAGGTGATGGATTGTCTATAAGCGTAAAGGAGTGAAAAAATGGTTGAATTGTTATCACCTGCAGGTGATATAGAGAGAGTAAAAATTGCAATAAATTATGGAGCTGATGCTGTTTATTTTGGTGGAAGCAACTATGGACTTAGAGCTACAGTTGGTTTTAACATGGATGAGATTAAATATGCGGTTGAATATATTAAAAAGCATGGGAAAAAGGCATATTTAACTGTGAATATTTTCCCTCACAATGAAGATCTTGTGGGATTGCCTGAATACATCTATGAAGTAAGCAAAACTGGTATAGATGCTGTAATAGTTTCGGATCCTGGGGTTTTTTCAGTAATAAGGGATGTTGCACCAAAACTTGAGATTCATATAAGTACACAAGCAAATAATGTCAATTATAGAAGTGCAAATTTTTGGCACGACCTTGGAGCAAAGCGTATAGTTTTGGCAAGAGAGTTGTCGTTAGAAGAGATAAAAGAAATCAGAGAAAAGACGCCTAATGATTTAGAATTGGAAGTTTTTGTTCATGGAGCAATGTGTATTTCTTATTCGGGCAGATGTTTGCTTAGCAATTATTTAACAGGTCGAGATGCAAATAAAGGTGAATGTACACATCCTTGTAGGTGGAAATATTATATTGTTGAAGAGAAAAGACTTGGTCAATATATGAGCATTGAAGAAGACGACAGAGGAACATATATAATGAATTCGAAAGACCTGTGTATGATTAAATACATTCCAGATATTATAAAGGCGGGTGCAACTAGTCTTAAGATTGAAGGCAGAAACAAAAGCTCATATTACGTTGCTGTTGTTACAAAAGCATATAGAAAGGCTATAGATGATTACCTAGAATTTGGTGATAAATACGTTTTTAACGAAGAACTTTTAGAAGAATTAGGCAAAGTTAGCAATAGAGATTTTACGACTGGATTTTATTTTGGAAAGCCGGGAACTGAATCACAAAATTATAATTCATCGTCATATATAAGAAATTACAATATTGTAGGAATGGTCCTCGATTATGACGAAGAAAATGGATTTGCAGTAGTGGAACAAAGAAATAGATTCTTTTTAGGTGATGAGGTTGAAATCATTGGCCCGCGTGATATGTTTACTGAGGTTATCAATAGGATGTATGATGCAGATGGGAATGAAATAGAAGTTGCACCACATCCACAAATGATAGTTAAAATACCATTAGAGAGGAAAGTTGGGAAATACTACATGTTAAGGAAAAAAGCTTAATTTGCGTATGCGAAACTCCTTTAAGGGAATAATAATCCTAGAAAGGAGTTTTTTTATGTATAAAAAAAGTACTAGAATTATTGCTTTAAATATTGTTATAACATTATTAATATTAGGTTTACTAATGAGATTATTCTATATTCAATATATAAAAGGAGAAACATACGCTAAAATTGCTGTCCAACAGAAGATGGAGAGCCTAAATTTAGAAAAGAGAAGAGGTGAAATCTATGATAGAAATTTAATACCTTTTACTGATAGAACTTATACAGAATATATTTATGCTATACCAGGTATGATTGTAAACAAAAAAACGGCGTCAATAATTTTAAATAAAATAACGGAAATTTCAGACATGGAAATATATAAAGATCTAAATTCTGAAAAGGATATTATTAAATATAAATGTAAATATACATACAAAGGAAATTTACCAATTGGACTCTTTAAGATGGATACACCTCAGAGATATGATTCTAATTCTTTAGCAAGGCATGTAATAGGTTATTATGGAACAATAAGTTATGGATTGGAAAACACATTTAATAAAACGTTAAGCTCTGGCGGAAATGAATCTGTTGCCGTTTTTAAAGATAATTACAACGATTATTTAAAAGGATTAGGTGTAAAGATTATAAACTCTCAAAATAAAGTATTTTCCGTTGAAACTACATTGGATTATCATATCCAAAAAGCAGTAGAAGATATTTTAGATAAAAATAAGATAAATGGAGCGGCGGTTGTATTGGATGTGAAAAATGGCGATATTTTAGCTATGGCTTCAAGGCCAAACTACGATCAAAACAAGATAAGTAGTTACCTTGACAGTAAAAATGAAGAATTGTTGAATAAAGCATTGATTGAATATCCGCCGGGTTCTATATTTAAAATTATAGTGGCATCTGCGGCTTTGGAAAATAAAAAAGTAAATATATACGACACTTTTATTGACGAGCCATATATAAATATAGACGGTGTAATTTATCATAATTTCATGGATGAATCGAATGGTTTAATAAATATGAATAAAGCATTTGAAGTTTCATCAAATACTACTTTTATAAAAATTGGACAAAAAACAGGAGGCAGCAATATAATTGATATGGCAAAAAAGTTCGGAATTACAAAAGATGATAATTTACCTGTAGAAGAACAAGTAGGTACATTGCCTTTGTTGAATAATACATACGGTGCAGGCATAGGAAATCTTTCAATCGGTCAAGGCGATGTTACTATGACTCCATTGCAAGCAGCAGATATTGCAGCTACAATTGCAAATGACGGTATAAGAAATGTGCCAAATTTTTTGAAAGCTATTGTAGATGAGAATGGCACAGTGGTGGAAAATCTCCATAAGACGAACTCCTACAGAGTAATCAGTGAAAGTACAGCATTAAGCGTAAAGCAAATGATGAGAGATGTTGTCGCCAATGGAACAGGTAAAAATGCAGAGACAGAATATAAATCTGCAGGGAAAACCGGTTCGGCTGAAGTTAGCAGAGAAAAGAACATATATCACGCGTGGTTCACAGGCTTTGTGCCGTATGATAAACCAGTCTATGCCATATCTGTGTTTGTGAAAAATGGCGATATTGGAGGAATTAAAGCAGCTCCAATATTTAAAGAAATTGCTGAGGAAATAATGAAATATTATAAATAAGACTTGCACATAAACATTTTAGCGTGCATATATTTTTTATGTGACTTAAAATATGGAGGTGTCAATAATGTGGGCAGCACTTATTGCACTAATTACGTCAATTGTAAAAGATATAATTAATTTTGGCTATTTAACAAATGCTAGTTCATTTCCCCAGCCTCTTACAGCAGAAGAAGAAAAAAAATATTTTGAAGCCTATAAAAACGGCGACGAAGAGGCGAAGAACATTTTGATTGAAAGAAACTTGAGACTTGTTGCACATATTGTTAAGAAATACAGCAATACAGGAAAAGATGTCGATGATCTTATATCAATTGGAACAATCGGGCTTATAAAAGCTATTACAACTTATGATGCTTCAAAAGGAACGCACTTGGCAACGTATGCTGCTCGATGTATTGAAAACGAAATATTGATGTCGTTGAGAGCTGAAAAAAAGATAAAATCAGAGATTTCATTGCAGGATCCCATAGGTATTGATAAAGAAGGCAATGCAATTTCGCTAATTGACATATTGGGCACTGAAACAGATGAAATCAGTGATCAAGTAGAGTTAAAGATGCAGATAAAAAAATTATATAGCAAGATAAATAGTGCCCTTAAAAGCAGGGAAAGGTTGATAATAGAATTGAGATATGGACTCGTAAATGGCGGTGCCAAGACGCAAAGGGAAATAGCAAAAATGCTTGGCATTTCAAGGTCATATGTATCAAGAATAGAAAAGAAAGCGTTAAGCAAATTATTTAAAGAAATGACGATGTAATAAAGAATTTATATGTTTAAAAACTTAAAAATTTAGAGTAAATACAAATTTCAAATTTATCGTCATAAATCTGAAGCTGTCTATATTGACAGTTTATTTTTTTATAAAGTATAATTAAAAAGTAAGTTTGGGGTGAATTTATTGTATAAAAAATTGATTCCTGATATGTATGTAAATTCAATATACGATATAAATTTTGAGGAATTAAAAGAAAGAGGTATAACTTCATTAGTTTTTGATATTGATAATACACTTGTACCTCAAAAAATATTAAATCCTGATCGAAAAGTTATTAATTTATTTAAGTTTTTGAAATCAAAAGGGTTTAAAATTTGTTTGATATCAAATAATACGACGAAAAGGGTCAATAATTTTACAAAAAATATAGGTATACAAGGAGTTTCTTGGGCAATCAAGCCAAGAAAAGCTGCTTTTTATAAGGCTTTAAAAATGCTTGATTCCAAGCCTGAAGAAACTGCCATCATTGGTGACCAAATTTTTACAGACATACTTGGAGGACACAGAGTTGGACTCTTCACAATACTTGTAAGGCCTTTATCAAGTGAAGAGTTTGGCTGGACCAAATTGATGAGAAAACTTGAAAGAAGAGTATTAAAAAAGGTGTGAGAAGATATGCGCATAGACACAAAAACTGATATTTACGGGATAATAGGACATCCTATTGGACATAGCTTGTCACCATTAATACATAATGCGGCATTTGAAAGTAATAATTTAAACTCGGTTTACGTGTCTTTTGATGTATATGAAGAAAATTTAAAAGATGCGATTTTAGGTATAAAAGCATTAGGCATAAAAGGTATAAATGTTACGGTGCCTCATAAAGAAAATGTCATAAAATATCTAGATTATGTATCTGATGAAGCGAAGCTAATAGGTGCAGTTAACACGATAAAAAATAATAATGGAATATTAGAAGGATACAATACTGATGTTACAGGGTTTAGCGAATCACTTAAAGAGCATGGTATAGAAGTTGAAGGGAAAAATGCGGTAATACTTGGAGCTGGTGGTGCCGCAAGAGCTGTTGCAGTAGGACTTTCGCTTGCAGGTGTCAGAACAATAATTGTCGCAAATAGATCGAAAGAAAAGGCAAGAAATCTTAGCACCTACATAAAAAATAATCTGGGCATAAATTGTATTGATGTTACGTATGATGATTTGAATCAGCTAGAAGAAATAGATATTCTAGTAAATGCTACAAGCGTCGGTATGTCTCCAAATATTAATTTATCTCCAGTAGATGAAAATGTCGTAGTAAAAGCAAAATTTGTTTATGATATTATCTATAATCCTGAAAAGACACTATTGCTAAGTTATGCAGAAAAATGCGGTATTAGAAATCTTAATGGATTTGATATGCTTATTAACCAAGCAAATCATTCTTTTAAAATATGGACTGGTGTGAATTTCAACAGGAGTATTATTTTAAATATTCTCAAAAAGAAGGATTTTGTTAAATAATGTAGAATATAATTTATAGGTAATTTCAGTTTTTGAATAATTTTAGAATTGGTAGATGTAGATGATGTGAGTCTATATTTGGGCGCTTTACGACTCATTGATATGGTGGCGCAACCGGCATCATTGTCGGCTTTATTTATTTTGGAGGGGCCTTAATGGTAAAGAAGAAATTAGGAGACCTTCTCGTAGAAGTCGGTCTGATAGATGAAAATCAGCTTAATAATGCCATAAAGATTCAAAAGATGACAGGTGAAAAACTTGGTAAAATACTTGTTAAAGAGGGTTATTTGACTGAAGAGCAAATCATTGAGGCTTTAGAGTTTCAGCTTGGTATACCACATATCGATATAAAAAAAGTTTTTATTGACCCAAATGTTGCCAAACTGATTCCGGAATCATTAGCTAAGAGGCATGTTGCAATACCCATAAAAAAGGATAATGATGGTCTATTTGTTGCAATGGCAGATCCTCTTAATATATTTGCTATAGATGATATAAAGCTTATAACGAAGCAAGAAGTAAAACCGTTGATTGCATCTGAAGATGGTATATTAAAAGCGATTGATAGAGTTTTTGGCAAAGAAGAAGCGGAAAAGGCAGTACAAGATTTTAAGAAAGAGTTAGGCCAAGATGGTATAGAAATTGATAGCAATTTATTAAAAGGTATTTCTGAAGATGAGATAAACAATGCACCTGCAGTAAGGCTTGTTAATTCGATCATTGAACAAGCAGTTAAAAACCGTGCATCTGATGTACATATAGAGCCTACAGAGAATGATTTGAGGATAAGATTTAGAGTTGACGGTGAACTGCATGAAGCAATGAGAGTTTTTAAAAGCACTCAAGGACCTGTCATAACAAGGATAAAAATAATGGCAAATATGAATATTGCAGAAAGAAGATTGCCGCAAGACGGAAAGATTGAAACAATTGTGGATGGTAAAAATATCGATATAAGAGTGTCTTCATTGCCTACGATTTATGGAGAAAAACTTGTACTTAGGATATTGGATAAAAGCGGTTATATAATTACTAAAGATAAATTAGGTTTGAATGACAAGGACATGAAGTTGTTTGATGATTTACTGTGCCATCCCAATGGCATAATTCTTCTTACAGGTCCTACTGGAAGCGGTAAAACTACAACACTTTATGCCATGCTAAACGAACTTAATAAGCCTGATATAAATATAATAACCGTTGAAGATCCAGTTGAATATACACTTGAAGGCTTGAATCAGGTACAGGTCAATGAAAAAGCAGGCCTTACGTTTGCAGCGGCTTTAAGATCCATATTAAGACAAGATCCTGATATAATAATGATTGGTGAAATAAGGGATAGAGAAACTGCAGAAATAGCCATAAGGTCATCAATTACAGGGCATTTGGTTTTGTCTACGTTACATACAAATGACTCTGCAGGTGCGATAACGAGGCTAATCGATATGGGGATAGAACCTTATCTTGTTTCTTCATCGATTGTTGGCGTTATTGCACAGAGGTTGGCGAGGAAAATATGCAATAACTGTAAGATAGAGTATGAGGCATCTCACAGAGAAAAGCTTATTCTAGGACTAGATACGGAAAAATCTCTTAAATTGCATAAAGGTAGAGGATGTGCCGTCTGTAATAAAACAGGGTATAGAGGCAGAGTTCCAATATATGAAATAATGATGATGACACCTAAGATAAAGGAGCTTACAAATGAAAAGGCTTCGGCAGATGTGATTGCAAATGAAGCTGTTTCAAACGGCATGAATACACTTAGAGAAAGTGCAAAAAAGCTTGTTTTAGATGGTATTACCACAATTGATGAAATGCTTAGACTGACGTATGATGATAGTTATTAAATGAACTTTGATAAGTTATATGTGACTACTTTTAAATTACTTGTTTAAGGTGATAAGATGAAAACAATTGAACTATTGACGTTAGTTGTAAAAAACGGTGCATCTGATTTACATGTAACGGTAGGTGTTCCTCCTGTATTAAGAATCAACGGGCAACTTATAAAGCTTGATCTACCACAGTTGACACCGCAAGATACGGAAGAAATCACAAAGGACTTGCTTTCAAGCGATGAACTAAAAAAACTTGAAGAGACAGGTGACATAGATCTTTCGTATTCTGTACAAGGGCTTGGAAGATTTAGAATAAATGCCTACAAACAGAGAGGTACATATAGTCTTGCAATAAGGTCTGTTGCATTGCGAATACCGACTATCGATGAATTGGGACTTCCAGAGGTTATAAAAGAGCTTTCATTGAAAACTCGTGGCCTTATACTTGTAACAGGTCCAACAGGCAGCGGGAAATCCACAACACTTGCATCTATGATTGATCTGATAAATGATGTGCGAAATTGCCATATATTGACTCTTGAAGATCCGATAGAGTATCTACATAAACACAAAAAAAGCATAGTAAATCAAAGAGAGATAGGTCACGATGCATTGTCTTATGCTAGTGCACTAAGGGCTGCTTTACGAGAAGATCCTGATGTCATACTTGTAGGTGAGATGAGAGATTTAGAAACAATACAGATAGCTATAACTGCTGCTGAAACAGGACATCTCGTATTATCTACATTGCATACTATAGGCTCTGCTAAGACTATTGACAGAATTATAGATGTATTTCCTCCGTATCAACAACAGCAGATAAAAGTACAGCTTTCGAATGTGTTAGAAGGCATAATTTCACAGCAGTTGCTGCCTAAACTTGATAATTCAGGACGTGTTGTGGCTGTTGAGGTAATGATAGCGACTCCTGCCATAAGGAATTTGATTAGAGAAGGTAAATCATTCCAAATCCAATCTATGGTTCAAACAGGAAGTAAATTTGGAATGATGACAATGGATATGTCAATATCACAGCTTTTAAAAAAGAATTTGATTTCGATGGATGATGCATTGACATATTGTGTAGACAGGGAAAACTTTTCAAAATTGGCATTGTAAATATACAAATGCTTGAAAGGATGGCTAATATGCCAACTTATATATATAAAGCAAAGGATATTGATGGAAATCTCATAACAGGAACACTTGAGTTTGATACATTGTCATCTTGTATAGATAATCTAAGACAGAAAAATTATTACATTTTGGATATAAAAGAAAAAGAAGATAAAAAAGATGTCTTTGAAAGCATCAGTTCTGCACGTAAAGTAAAGGTAAAGGATATAGCGGTTTTTTGCAGACAGTTTGCAGTTCTTATTAATGCAGGGATTCCAATAGTGACGTCACTGGCAACTATGGCGGAACAAGTTGAAAATAAAAAGCTAAAAAAGGCATTGTCAGATGTATATGAAGATGTACAAAAAGGGAAAAGCCTTTCTGAATCAATGAGAAGACATTCAGATGTATTTCCAATGCTTTTATTTAACATGATAGAAGCAGGTGAAGTAAGCGGTACGCTGGACAATGTCTTAAATGAGATGGCTGACCATTTTGAGAAAGAAAATAATCTAAATCAAAAAATAAAATCAGCGTTGGCATACCCTATGATTGTTTCTATCGTTGCAATATTGGTAGTGATATTTCTTGTTACAAATGTTCTTCCTACATTTGTAAGCATGTTTAAAAATGCAGGTGCACAATTGCCGCTGCCTACTTTGATACTCTTAGGGTTAAGCGATTCTATATCACATTTTTGGTATGTGTATTTAGGTGACATTTTATTGTTAGTGTTCATGATTACAAGAGTTTTAAAGACTGAGAAGGGAAGAGAATTTTACGATGCACTTATACTAAAAATACCTATATTCGGGCCTTTAAATATAAAAATAATTACATCTAGGTTTACACGTACACTATCAACACTTATAAGTTCAGGAATACCGCTTATTGAAGCGTTGTCTGTCGTAGAAAAAGTAGTTGGGAATTCTATTGTTGCAAACGGGCTTAAAAGAGCTGAAGAAGATATAAAAAGGGGAAATAGCCTTGCGGAGCCTTTGAAAAAGATGAATATATTTCCTCCCATGGTGATTCAAATGGTAAATGTAGGGGAAGATTCAGGCTCTTTAGATAGCATATTGAAAAAGACGGCAGATTTTTATGACAGTGAAGTTGACACAGCTGTGTCGCAGATGACCACTTTGATAGAGCCTTTGATAATAGTCGTATTAGCATTAGTAGTTGGATTCATAGTGGTGTCGATAGTAATGCCTATGTTCCAGATGTACAACTTTGTGGGTCAATAGATAATTTATTGGGAAGGGGGTGAATAGCATGGGATGGTTTGTAAAGGCATTAAATAAAGATGAAAAAGGTTTTACATTGATTGAGTTGATTGTCGTAATAGCAATACTTGGAATACTTGCAGCAATTGCAGTACCGAGATTTACAGGAACTTTAAACCAAGCAAAAGTTAATGCTGATAAGGCAACGGCACAAACTATTGCAGAAGCAGCAGCACGGTGGATAACTGATCATGCAGATGAAAACACACAATTAACAACTGATAAATTAGCAACTGATGGATATCTAGATTCTAACGTTAAACCACAATCTAGCAGTAATAGTCAATTTTATATAAGTATAGATACTACTAATAACACTGTTAGTGTATCTATAGGTCAGAATGGTACTCCGTTAGCCACAGTAAAATACGAAATAATTCAATAATATTTCGGGCACCATATGGTGCCCACATATACTCATCTTAGGAGGCAAAAATGTTTATTTTATACCTGCTTATTTTTATATTTGGTGCCATAGTAGGAAGCTTTTTAAATGTCGTTATATACAGACTTCCAAAGAATGAATCGATAGTGTATCCTCCATCCCACTGTACAAAATGCAAAAGCGAATTAAAGACCTATGACCTAGTGCCTATATTTAGTTACATTTTATTGAAAGGCAGATGTAGGTACTGTTGTAATAAGATATCCATAAGATATCCTATTGTAGAGCTTATTACAGGACTCATATATCTTATATTATTTATATATTTTGGTATATCTATAAAGTCGCTGTCGTATGCTTTTTTAACGTCATTATTGATTGTCATAACATTTATAGACATAGAGCATAAGGTTATACCAAATAAAATAATTTTGACAGGCTTGATAGCTGGGGCAATATTTAGAGTGCTGATGTTTAATTATGGAGTATGGGATTATATTGTAGGCTTTTTTTTAGGCGGAGGAGTGCTTCTCCTTATATCTTTATTGTCAGGTGGCGGTATGGGTGGAGGAGACATAAAGCTTATGGCATTGATTGGTCTTTTTATAGGATGGAAGCTTACAATATCGACATTATTTATAGCAGTATTATTAGGTGCTGTTGGAGGTATAACGTTGATTGTCTTGAAAATCAAGACGAGAAAGGATTATATCCCATTTGGACCGTACATAAGCGCTGCTTGTATTATCTCTATATTATACGGATACGATTTGCTGAATCTATACATAAAACTTATAAGAGGATGAAAACATGTGGAGAGTTTTAAAAGCAAATGAGAATGGATTGACTTTGATAGAGTTAATAACAGTAGTGTCGATATTTTCTATCATCGTATTGATAACAGTTCCAAAGACAGATTTTTTCAATTCAAAGACCTCTGAGATGCGTTTAAGAATGGTGGCAAATGAACTTATAAGCGATATAAGATACGTCCAGTATAAAAATATTCATGAAAATGAAAGTTTGTATTTAATACTACAATCTGACCATAAAGAATACGACATATATAAGCCTGATACAATGGTGAAAAGAATAAAGTCAAAGAAATTACCTGATGGTATAATGATAAGTTGGGATCTATCACAAAACCCTTTAAAAATATCTTTTTCAAATCAAGGTGCTCCAACACCTGGTGGCTGTACAATAAGTTTATTAAATTCAAAAAAAAGGATAGACATAACCATTTTACCTGCTACAGGAAGAGTAATGATAAAAGGGAATTATTGAGGTGGAATCAATGAAATATTTAAAAAATTCATTGGGCATGACACTGATTGAAGTGCTTGTTGCAATAGCGCTATTTGCAATCGCGGCTATACCTCTCTTAGGAGTATTTCATGAGTCAGTAATTACAAATGCAGATTCAAAAATAAGAACACAAGAAGCTACTATTGCACAAAGTATTGCGGAAGACATAAAGGCAGGAAACACAAATGTGTATAATTGGAACATACCAAGTGGATATTATCTGATAGAAGATCCCAATCAGTCAAAAGTTGATATGGGAAATGGAGTTACAAAGTACAAAATTAGTATTAGCAAATTGCAATCAAATGCGCAACCTTTTGTACTATATGCTGTTGCACCATCCGCAGAAATTACTGGTTATACACCACCGAATGTATATACAGACGATGGAAATTACGATGATATAATAAATAGACTAAAAGATATTGTAACTTTAGTTATAGTCGTGACATGGGCAACGTTATTTACTCTTTTTGTGGTACTTCCAAAGTTAGGGTTAGGTGGTGTGATAACAATTGTTAATAATATAATTGATTCATGGAATAAAAATATTAGGACACTAAAAGATATAGCAACAAATGCAGCAAAAAGCGTGAATTTAAAAATTCCCTGGTGGTTAAAATGGTGGTAAAAAGCAACAAGGGTTTTACATTGGTAGAATTATTGGTGACTTTAGCATTATTAGGAATTGTAATTTCAATTTATTCTTCTTTATATTATTCAGGATACAAATCGTATAAAAATACGCAATATAATATTGACATTGAACAAAATGTCAGATATGCCATGAATTATATTGTAAATCAGTTAGACAAAGGACCATCATCAATAAATATAATTGATAATGGTCATGGCCTTGTTATAGATGGCAATTATATACAGCTAGACACCAAAGATAATAAGATATATTTAGATCAAAATCGTGGACATGAAATTGCAACAAACATTGTTGAATTTAATGTAATATTAAAGAATAATAAGGTATTAAATATTGAGATTGTAGGTCAAAATAGTGACGGTACTGGTAGATTTTCATTGACTACTGATATTTTCCCAAGAAAGAGTGTTATAAATGTCCAATAGCAAAGGTTCTGCGCTAATATTTACTTTGATGGTTATTTTAATACTAACCGTTTTAGGCGTTTCTATTTTAGAACTTTCATTAACCGAATTTAAAATTTCGGCTTCATATGGCAATGATGTTTTATCAAGATATGCTGCTGAGGCAGGGCTTGATATTTTAAAATCAGAGTTTAATACAAATCTACTTACTGCGCTAAAAAACAATGCACAAAGAATTATTGATAATAATTACGATATGGAAAAAGGAACTTATAAGGTTAGTATGGATCAATTGTATTCTTTGATATTTAACGATACGAAAAATTATTTATACAGCTACGTTTTTAATAAATATTTAAATGAAGGTAATGTTGCCTTAGGAAATACAGGACAAATTTACAAGATAAGTAGTATTTCATTTAATCAAGAAGAAGGAATGCAATATAATATTCATGTTGAAACTATTGGCACCTATAGAAATATAAAAAGCTATGGACACGCAGACCTTGTTTTAAATCTTCAGGCTACTGGCAATCCAATTACTATTAGCAGTTGGACAATTGACAATATACCACCATCAAATTAAAGGAGAGAAGATATATGGAATTAAAAAATTACATGGAAGAAGCAGTAAAAGATACTCTTGACAGTGTATTAAAGGACTTAGATGTGTGTAAATGTGAAAAGTGCAAGCTTGATATAATGGCATTGACACTAAACAATTTACCACCTAAATATTATGATACAGAAAGAGGTGAGCTGTATACGAAAATTAATGAGCTAAAGCGACAATTTGAGGTGGATATTATAAGCAAGATTACACAAGCAGCATATTTCGTAAACGAGCATAAGCACCATGGAGAGGATCATGTATGATCGGTTTTGACATAGGCAGTTTTTACACCAAGATAGGTAGTTTTGATAAAAAAAATACAAAATTAAATAATATGGTCATCGAAAGGACCCCCCATAATTGTATAAATAATGGATATATAAAAGATATTAATATACTTTTTCAATTTTTAAATAAAATTTTGAAGAAGAATTTTCCTAAAGAAAAGAAGCTATTTTTTTGTGTTTCAAGTACGGATATCATAATAAGAGAAATTATAATGCCTATGATGAAAGATGATGAATTAAAAAGCGCTTTAAGGTACGAAATTGATCAGTACATACCAAATACAGATGAATACATCGTCGATTATAAGCAAATTGATAATGATGAAGATAGTAAAAAAACAAAAGTCATGATTGTAGCAGCGCCAAAAGATATGATATCTGAATATGTGAAGTTGACAGATATGCTAAAAATGCGTTTAGAAGTAATAGATGTGTACAGCAATTGTATTTACAAGTCAGTAAATAAATTATGTAAACTTAAAGGTAGTATTTCGATTTTAAATATAGGTGCTGCATATACAGATATTACACTGTTAGATGAGGGGAAGTATGCTTTCAGTAGAATAGTACAGTTTGGTGGCAATGATATAACTGAGATAATTGCAAATATGTACAATATAGATTTTAGTTCTGCAGAAGAATATAAAAAGACAAAACCTTTTTTAATAGATGATGGACAGTATGGCGATTTAAAAGAACATATCAAGGAACATTTAGATAGCAAACTAATCGAGATATCAAGGATTTTTGATTTTTTTGAGTCATCATATCATAAAAGCTTGAATGAGATACAATTAATAGGAGGGACTTCAAAGCTCATTGGACTCGGCAAATATATTGAAGAATATTTTAAAATACCTGTTTCAGCCAGTGGTGATGATTTATATACATATTTTATGCCTGTATTAGGATCGATGATTAGGGGTGAATAACTTGAAAGATATAAACTTAATACCTGAGGAAATAAAATTGCATGAATTGAATAGAAAGAGAAGGACAAAAAATCTGATTGGCTTTGTTGTGGTGTTATGCATTATAATGGCTATTTTACTTTTACCCCAAATATACATACGGAACCTCGAATCAGAAAAGGCAGTTCTTAACAAACAATTGAACAATATAAAGGACAAAAAAGATTCATATTCTGAGCTTCAAAATAAAATGAAGTACTATTCGTCAAAACAAGACATTATAAAGAGATTATCGAAAAAGAAAATTGATATTACAGAAATACTTGACGATATTTCATCTAATGTTCCAGATAATGTTTCAATGACAGATATAAAATTTAGTGGTAATGTGATTGTGATAACAGGTGATACATACATGAATAAATATTTATCAGATTTTATGCTTAATATGAGAAAGCTGGATTATGTAGACGATATAAGTTTGCTTGATACAAAAAAGTCTGATAATGGTTTGATTCAATATACTTTGCAAATTATGCTTAAGGTGGTATAATAATATGAAATTGACAGCAAGAGAAAAAGTACTTATAGTCGTTTTGCTGATAGTTGCATCGTTTAGTCTGTATTATCAATTTATTTTAACAACACAACTTGCAGTTATCGATAAATTAAAGCAAGACGTAGTAAACTTAAAAGCGGAAGTGACCAGTTACAATAAAATAAATTTAAATAATATAAAAGACAGTTTAATTAATATTAATCAAAAGATAGAGATTAGCAATGAAGAACTGCCTGATTATGAGAATATAGAGGAATTTATTGTTTCTCTTGATGATGTAATTTCATCTACTGGCGTAAATTTTGAAGAGATAAATTTTAATTCAAATCAGGGTCAAGAGCAGAGTGTAAATAATCAACAAGCTAAAAGTAGTAACAATAAAAATAATTATACGGAAATACCTGTTAATATTAAGGTCACTGGTGGTTATGCAAATATTACTGCTTTTATAAGAGATATTCAGACATTAAAAAGAATTAACGATATAAAATCCTTGGAAATAACCAGTGATAATAAATCTAATGGATTATTACTTAATATGAATATTGTAATTTATTCAATGAATAAAAAAGGGGGAAGTTACTTAGAAGCGCCTTCTATAAAAGGAAAGTCAGATCCTTTCAAACCGTTAATTGAGGAAAATCAAAATCCTCAAAGTTCGAATACTAATCCTAGTGGTCAAAATTCAGTTCAAGGAATTGATATAAATAAGATCATAACAGATAGCATAAACAGTGCATTAAACAGTAGTCTAAAAGTAGCACCTACTGTCACACCAAACCAACAATAATGAATATTTTATAACATTGAAAATTGGAGGATAAAAGTTTCAATGAAAAATATTGCATTAACAGGATTTATGGCAACAGGAAAGTCAGTTGTAGGTAAGAAGGTTGCAGATATTTTAAGCTTTGGATATATTGATACTGATTGTCTGATTGAAAAAATTTGTGGGATGAAAATACCAGAAATATTCGACAAATACGGAGAGAAATATTTTAGAGGGATTGAAAAAGTTGCAGTTAAAAGAGCATCAAGATTAAAAAATCATGTCATATCTACAGGTGGTGGTGTTGTATTAAATCCGTCAAATATAGTACAATTGAGAAAACACGGTTTTGTAATCTGCTTAAAAGCTAGACCGGAGATAATATTAAGAAATTTAGGTGATGCTGATAACAGACCAATACTTGCGACAGATGATGTATATGGAAAGATAAAAATGCTTTTAGACGAAAGACAGCATTTTTATGAATTTGCTGATTATACAATTGATATATCGGAAATGGGAATAGACGATGCTGCTTTGGCAGTTGTTGAAGCATATTCTAAGTTAAAAACTAGATAGAGACAAGTTGAGGGCAGATGATTATGAGAATAGTTGTAAAAGTAGGAACAAGTACATTGACATACGAAAATGGCCAGCTTAATTTAGAAATGATGGAAAAAATATCAAGACAGATTTCTAATTTGCAAAATAGAGGCGATAAAGTAATACTGGTTACATCAGGTGCAATTGGTGCTGGGATGGGAAAACTTAATATAACGAAAAAACCAAAAACGTTGCCAGAAAAGCAGTCATTAGCAGCAATAGGTCAAGGTTTGCTTATAGAACTATATGAGAAATTTTTTAATGAGTATGGCAAGACGACAGCACAGCTTTTGCTGACAAAAGATGATTTTTCTATAAGAGATAGGTATTTGAACATAAGCTATACATTGTCAAATTTATTAAAGTATAATGTAGTACCTATTATAAATGAAAATGACACGGTTACTGTTGATGAGATAAAAATAGGCGATAATGATACATTATCAGCACTAGTTGCAAGTATTATTGAGGCAGATCTTCTTATTATATTGACGGACATCGATGGGCTATATGACAAGGACCCTAAAGAACCTAATGCAAAATTAATAGATGTCGTAGAAGAATTTTCAGATAAGCTGTTTGAAATAGCTGGAGGAACTGGTACAAATTTTGGCACTGGCGGTATGTATACAAAAATTCAGGCAGCAAAAATATGCTATAATTCAGGTGTTAAAATGGTTATAGCTAATGGTAAACTTGATAATGTGTTAAATAGAATTGCCAATGGGGAAAAGATAGGCACCCTATTTATGCCAGCTCAAAATCCCATTAGCAATCGAAAAGTTTGGATAGCATTTAATGCACATTTGTCTGGTAAGCTGGTTATTGATGACGGAGCAAAACAAGCTATATTAAATAAAGGAAAAAGCTTATTACCTAGCGGCATAATATCTACTTCCGGTGAATATTCTGTAGGTGATTGTGTATCGATAGTTGATATTGATGGTAAAGAAATTGCAAGAGGTTTGATTAATTACACAATAGCAGAAGTTGATAAAATAAAAGGATTAAAATCTACTGAGATTGAGAAGATTTTAGGTTATAAAAATTATGATGAAATTATTCATAGAGACAATCTAGTTGTTATGAGCTAGTTTATACTGTATAATAAAATATTGTTTAAGGAGGCTTAGAACATGGAAGTTGAAATAAAGGCTGATATTGCTAAAAGCGCGTCAAGAAGATTAGCTATGCTTGATGAAAATGTTAAAAATGAAGCTCTTAAAAATATGGCTGATGAGCTTATAAACAGTAAAGACAGAATATTAGAAGCAAATGAGAAGGATATTTTAGCAGCAGAAAATAAAGGCGTTAAAGAATCTTTGATAGACAGGCTTAGATTAAACGAAAAGCGTATAGAAGGCATGGCCAATGGACTTTTAGAAATATCTGCATTACCGGACCCTGTTGGAGCTATAGAGGAAATGTGGAAAAGGCCAAATGGACTTCAGATTGGTAGAATGCGTTGTCCTATTGGTGTAATAGGAATAATTTACGAGTCAAGGCCAAATGTCACAGCCGATGCTGCAGGGCTTTGTTTAAAGTCTGGGAATGCAGTTATATTGAAAGGTGGCAGTGATGCATTAAATTCTAATATAGCTATTGTTGAAGTGATTGCTAAAGCTGCAGAAGAATCTGGAGTTCCAAAAGGTGCAATACAACTTATTGAGAATACAGACAGAGAAGAAGTTAACCGCATGATGAAATTAAATGGCAAGATCGATTTGCTTATACCAAGAGGTGGTGCTAATTTAATTCAAAATGTCATAAAAAATTCTACAGTCCCGGTTATAGAAACCGGTGTTGGCAATTGCCATGTTTTTGTTGATTCATACGCTGATTTAGAAAAGGCTCTCAAAATCATTGTAAATGCAAAAACTCAAAGGCCAGGCGTATGCAATGCCATTGAGAAGGTTCTTATACATAGAGAGATGGCAGAAAAGTTTTTGCCAATCATGGTAGAAAAACTTACATCTTTGGGTGTTGAAATACGTGGCTGTGAATTAAGTAGATCGATATGTCCTGATGTAAAAGAAGCAAATGAAGATGATTGGAAAACAGAATATCTCGACTTGGTACTTGCCGTTAAGATTGTAGAAGATGTTGACAGTGCTATTGAACATATAAATAAATATTCCTCTGGACATTCTGAAAGCATAGTGACAGAAAATTATACAAATGCAATGAAATTTATAAAATCTATTGATTCTGCAGCAGTGTACGTCAATGCTTCAACTAGATTTACTGATGGTGGAGAGTTTGGGTTTGGTGCTGAAATAGGCATAAGTACACAAAAGATGCATGCAAGAGGGCCTATGGGGCTTAAAGAATTGACAACATATAAGTATGTAATTTTAGGAAATGGTCAGATAAGAGAATAAACTTTAAAGTGAGGTTTTTGTGATGAAGAGAGTTCTTATTATACATGGTCCAAATTTAAATTTGACTGGCAGTAGGGAAACGGATATTTATGGAGAAGTTAGTTTTGAAGAAATAAATAATATCATAAAACGAGAAGCCTCAAAACTAGAGCTGGCAGTAAAGATACAGCAATCGAATAGTGAAGGAGAGATAATAGATTTTATTCATTCTGCAAAGAATAATTTTGATGCAATAATAATAAATCCTGGTGCTTATTCACATTATAGCTATGCGATAATGGATGCTATAGGCGCTATAGATATTCCTGTAATAGAAGTACATCTTTCTAATATACAAAAACGTGAAGACTTTAGACACGTTTCAGTGACTGCAACAAGGTGTCTTGGGCAAATATCGGGCTTTGGACCGTACAGCTATGTCCTTGCTTTAAATGCAGTTAAATTATTAGAAGACAATCTAAAGGAGTGATAATTTGAATAATAGATTAGATGCAGCAAAAAGGCTGTTGATTGAAAAAGAGTTGGACGGTTTTATTGTGTTTAAACCTGTAAATGTAACATATTTAACTGGATTTACAGGTGATGATAGCGTTGCTATTGTAGGTCTCAATGAGTCTTATTTTATTACAGACTCAAGGTATACAGAACAAGCGTCTCATGAAATCGAAGATTTTAAAATAATTGAACACAAATCGGATATTTTTGAAGCAATAAGAGATTGTATATCAAATATGGGTATTAACAAACTTGGATTTGAGGGAAACTACATAACTTTTGAACAGTACAATAAACTGAAAGACATTTTACAAGTAGAGCTAAAACCTGAAAATGGCTTTGTGGAATCTTTAAGAGAGATAAAGGATGAGACAGAAATAGAAAATATCAAAAAGGCACAGTATATTACAGATGAAACCTTCAAATACTTTTTGAATTTTATAAAGCCTGGAATGAAAGAAAAAGATGTTGCCATAGAGATGGAATATTACATGAAAAAACTTGGAGCAGATGATAAATCATTTGATTTTATAATCGCTTCGGGGAAAAGGTCCTCAATGCCTCATGGAAAAGCTTCAGATAAGGTTATTGAAAATGGGGATTTTGTTACTTTTGATTACGGCTGCAAAGTAAATGGATATTGCTCTGATATGACTAGGACAATTGTCGTTGGCAGGGCCAATGAAAAGCAGAGAGAAATTTATAATACTGTTTTAGAAGCTCAAACCAATGCAATTAATAATCTAAAATCGGGTATGATAGAAAAAGATGGAGACTATCTTGCAAGAAGGGTAATTTTTGAAAGAGGCTATGGTAATTACTTCGGCCATTCTTTAGGACATGGCGTTGGTCTTGAAATACATGAAAAGCCGTTTATGGGACCGAGAGGAACTAATTTATTAAAATCAGGTATGGTTGTCACAGTGGAACCAGGAATATATATTCCTGAACTCTATGGCGTTAGAATAGAAGATATGGTATTATTAAAAGAGGATGGCGTTATTGATTTGACAAATTCGCCAAAAGAACTAATTGAAGTTTAACAAATGATGGAGGGATTTTAATTGGTATCAGCAGGAGAATTTAGAAAAGGAATGACTATTGACATTGATGGTCAAGTTTTTACGGTTGTTGATTTTCAACACGTAAAACCGGGTAAAGGAGCTGCTTTTGTTAGAACAAGGTTAAAAAACGTAATAACAGGAGCTGTCGTTGAAAGAACTTTTAATCCAACTGAGAAAGTTGACGAAGCAGTAATAGAAAGAAAGGATATGCAGTATCTTTACAATGATGGAAACCTTTATTATTTCATGGATACTGAGACATATGAGCAAATTCCTTTAAATTACGATAAAGTTGAAGATGCAATGAAATTTTTAAAAGAAAACATGATAGCAACTATAAAATTCTATAAAGGAGAGGCATTTTCAGTAGAACCCCCTACTTTTGTAGAGTTGGAAGTAGTTGAAACTGAACCTGGATTTAAAGGCGATACTGCAACAGGTGGTTCAAAACCAGCAAAAGTTGAAACAGGAGCTATAATACAAGTGCCTTTATTTGTCAATCAGGGAGACGTAATAAAGATAGACACAAGAACATCAGAATATCTGGAAAGAGTATAGTTTTAGCCATTTTAAAAAATAATAGAGTGATTTCGGAAACTAATTTCCAGCAGCATACAATGACATAAATTAGATATTAGATACAAAAAATAACAATGATTTTGCGATAAAAATAAGA
>NZ_JAGGLT010000035.1 GCF_017874545.1 Thermoanaerobacterium butyriciformans
CTGTGCCGTACACTCTAATTATACCACGATTCCTACTGTCTATCGTGATAGTTTTCGTTTATCGTGATGCTGTCAAAGCATGATGTTTATTTTCACTAAATTTTAGACCATCAATATATATGTCACCACTATCATATCTAGTAAAACCTGTAAGAATATTCATTGTTGTTGTCTTACCAGCACCATTTTTTCCTAAAAAACCATAAATTAATCCTCTGTCGATTTTGAAAGATATTTGTTTCAAAATTATGTTATTTCCATAGCTTTTAGTTAAATTATTTACTTCAATCATATAAAAAATATTCCTCTCTAATCAATTTATAACTTCTACATTCATTGTGGTCAAATATTCTTCACCTATTTGCATTGGGAATCAGAATAATATGATAGATAGATAGATTGATAAATTGTCTACTCTTTTTCCCTTCCGATGATGAGAAACATAAGTGGTCCTAAAATTTCTCCAAGCACTATAATTATAAGCCAGGCCCATTTCGGCAAAAATCTGACTTTATCCTTGGTAAGACGATATATTGAGAAAATCATAAGACCTAATTGAATAATTATTAATGGAGCAAAAAGTCTTATTATTTCAGATGTACTTAAATTATCATACATAATTTATTCCTCCCTCAATTTTTTTGAGCAATTAGGGCAATATACCCATTCATCTTTAATCTCCCTGCCACAATGCGGACATAATGAAGTCTTTAACATATTGCCGCAGTATGGACAATACTTGTAACTTTTTTTTATCAACGCACCGCATTTCGAACATTTGGAAACTTCATAGCGGGTCACCAAAATATAGATTATTAACGATGATGGCACATTTAAAAGTCCAAACAAACCCCAAAGCCAATAATATTTTTCGCCTCTTTTTTTTGCATCTATAAATATCCATGTCGCCTGTAATACAAGTAATATAATCAATAGAACAAATAATAGATACTTCATTTTAACCTCTACTCCTCTCTAAATTTTAATAGCGGTACAACAGTTAACGGCAAAGATAAATAAATTATAATTTGACAAATGATTATTAACTTAAAATCTTTAAATGCAACTAAAATCAAAGATGCTATAAACGTAATTGAAACAAGTATGAAGATTACAAGCTCTTTTCTATTTCTTTTTTTATTACGTATTTCATTAGCTTTTTGAATAAATTCAAATGCGTTAATTTTTACGTCAGGTTCATTAAAAACATCAAACATATCCGAAATTTTATTGAGCTTATTAAATGCATCATTATCAATTTTTTTATTATCTGACTCATTATAAAAAGAATCTATAAACTTAGGATCTATATCATTATGGCATTTCTTCATATCAGTTTCCTTCTTTCCATTTCATCGCTAATATATTTAATGCAGTAATGCAACCTTGAACGTACCGTTCCAACTGGACAATTCATTATTTTAGAAATTTCTTCGTATTTATATCCATAATAGTGTTTCAATATAAATACCGCCCTTTTTTCATATGGAAGGTTTAACAATATTTCTATAACTTCTTTATAATGGACCTTGTTTATAATGTCATCTTCTACATTATTTTCAGAAAATATATCTATATCATCTATACATTCAGTTATTTTGTTTTTTCTTAAAAAATCTTTGTAAATATTGATGGCAATCCTTATTAACCAAGAAGAAAATTTAAAATCCGGTGTAAACTTATTAATATTTAATACCGCTTTTAGCATAGCCTCCTGTGCTATGTCCTGGGCAAGTGATATATTTCCTGTCATTTTAATACAGTACCCGAGAACAATATTATAATTTTCAGTTATAAGCAGATTTAATGCATATTTATCGCCGCTTTTTGCATCATTTATAAGTTTGCTTTCATCCATCACATGCCCACCTCTCATAAATATAACGCATAAATTCTAAAAAAGTTCACATTTATTTTAACAGATTTATCGTAAAAATAGATTTAAGGTATAATATTACATGAAGGAGTTGATTCAATATGGGAAGCTCAACGAATAGAACTGAAATTATTAAAAGAAGATATGAAAGAATTGCAAAATATTATGATCTGATGGAAAGCCTTATGGAGTCTTCAGGCGGTAAAAGGTGGAGAAAGATGCTTTGGTCCGAGGTTTCAGGAAACACTATACTTGAAGCAGGTATTGGCACTGGCAGTAATATTTTATATTATCCTGAAGGTAAAAATATTTATGGTATTGATTTTTCACCTAAAATGGTAGAAATAGCAAAAGATAAAGCCAAAAGGTATGGCAAAGATGTCGATATTAGAGTAATGGATATAGAAAACCTTGAGTTTAATGATAATACATTTGATGCTATCGTAACAAGCTGTGTGTTTTGTTCTGTGCCGGATCCTATAAAAGGATTAAAAGAACTTAAAAGAGTATTAAAATATGATGGGAAGCTTTTTATGCTTGAGCACGTAAGAAGCAAAAAACTAATCTTAGGTACACTAATGGATATACTCAATCCTCTTACAGTAAACACATGGGGTGCAAACATAAATAGAGATACTGTAAAAAATTTGAAGATTTCAGGATTTAAAATACTTAAAGAAGAAAATCTAGCTCTTGACATAATGAAACTTATAATTGCAGGCAAATAAAAAACTCGAATATGTGAAATAAAAAATTTCTATAAAAAATTTCTCGATCTTCATAAGATCTTTATAATTGCATTGTATAATAAAATTACAATAAAAAAACAAGGAGGAATTTTAAATGAGAAAGAAAGTCATAGCTATATTCGCAGGCGTGCTAATAATAGGTGCTATAGCATTTACGCAAATACCTGCATTAAGAGCAAAGGCCGATACAATTAATAACGGCTATGGTTTTAACATGATGGGTTCAAATTTCAACTATAATGCGATGTATAACTACATGAAAGGCCTGACAGCAAAAGATGTGCAAAATATGATGGGTGGAAATATAGATGAAAAAGATGCGCAAAATATGTTAAATGCATGCACAAATGAGCTAAAGAACGAAATTAATGGGCAGCAAAAGTAATTTAGGAGCCAAATGGCTCCTTTTTTACGCAGTTAATTCATATTTAAAATCATATCTGAAACAATGTGAGAATTCCCAAAGAACATACAAGTAAATATATTATCGCAAGTACGATTTTTTCCCAATTTTTTAATTTATATTTTTCAGGTAATGCCTTCCATCCCAGTGCTATCAAAAATCCGAGGACAATTGGCAAAAGCAATGAATTCATTATTTCAACTGAAATTGTCAATGTTACAAGGGGTACTCCTGATAAGACGATAATGGCGGAAACAATAATACCTGCAGCATATAATCCATAAAATATTGGAGCTTCTTTCCATGATGAATTAAGGCTTCGCTTAAAATCCATAACTTCACCTAACGACCATGAAGTTGCCAATGAAACAACAACAGCTGCTATCAAAGAAGCACCGATAATACCTGCTGAAAATAAGATTTTACCACCAACCTGACCTACAAATGGTATAAGTGAATCAGCAATCTGCTGAATATTCGTAAGTGAAACATTTGGGTTTATTCGTCCAATAGTGGCAGCCGTTAATACAAGTACAACCGCCATGATTATCTGAGTTACAACTGAGCCGACAGCAGTGTCAATGCGGCTAAACCTTATTGATTTTTCAGTCAATTTTTTGTCTATCACAGCGCCTTGTTGGTAAAATATCATCCAAGGCATTATTACGGCTCCAACATTGGCTGCTATAAGAAGTCTATAAGATTCATCGTAGAAAGGCTTCTGTCCAATAATCCCATTTATTATTGATGAAGTATCGGGATGTGCAAGTATAACCGCTGGTATAAAGCTTAATTCAAATAGTCCAATAAATATAGCTATGCGTTCAACAATAGTATAACGTCCAAAGCCTGTTATTAATATTAAGGAGATTGATGCAAGAGATATGCTTATCCACTTTGGTATACCAAACAATAAGCCAACACTGGCAATACCAGAAAATTCTGTGACCAAAGCACCTATAGCAGAAACCACAAGTGTTAAAACTGAAAACCATGCCCAACCTGCACCAAACTTTTCTTTGATCAATTCGCCATGCCCTTTACCAGTCGTTATTCCAATACGTGTTGTAAGTTCCTGCACAAAATACAAAATTGGTATAAGCAAAAATTGCAGCCACAATAAGCTATAACCCCATCTAGCACCAGATTGTGCCGATGTTATAATAGAACCTGCATCAGTATCCGCTAACATAACAGTAAGCCCTGGACCTATTGTTGCAAGTAGTAATAAAATAGCAGATTTTTTCTTTTTTGATCCTTCAAATTCATGAGATAGTGTAAGTTCGTTTTCGTTTAAAGGCATTTAAGCACCCCTTCTGCATAAATTTTTCTTAACCTCAGTAAACCATAAGAAAAGCAAATTCAATTTTTACAATTCTTTGATTCTGAAATTCATTCTCAATTAGATTATACAATATATTTCCCTATATTGCAATAATAAATAGAACCCTTTTAGAGTTCTATTTATTAATATCCTTTATATCAAATTTTAAGTCATTTAGCCTCTCTCTTTGCTTTAATGATTTTAATTCAAGGATTTTAAGATTTAATTCATTTTTAAGTTCGTCCATATCAGAAATATCTTTGTCAAGATCTTGTTTTCTCTTTTCAAGAGTCGATATTTTACTCTCAATTTCTATTTTTTCTTTAATATAATCTTTTGTTGAAACCTCGTCTACAGAAATCATCGTTTCTGCAGCTTTCTCGAGGCTTTCAGATTTTCTTTTCAAATTCTCAATCTCTGATAATAAATCATTTTTTATCTTCTCTGATTCTTCTTTGGCCTTATCAATTTGATTCAACTTATCATAATATTTTTTTAATTCTGGATCTATATCTTTGTATTCACGATTTGATTTCTTTTGGCTATTAATCTCAATTCTCATTAAATCGTCCATTGTTAGATTGCCAATTGCAGCTTCTTTTCTCAATCTTTGGTAGTATTCAGTATCTATTTTACCCTCTGCGTACAATCTATCTATTACAGTTATCATCTCATCGTATTTGTCATATTCGTAATGTCTTTCATGATAGAATCCTTTATTTCCGCAGCATCCAAAATCATCAATTAAGTCAAAGAACCTATAAAAACCTCTTCCGCCGCATCCCACTATAACTCACTCCTTAATTGCTTGATTCTTTGCAGCTACTCTCTTTTTAAGTTCTTCAAATTCTTCTTCAGCTCTTTTTTGCTTTTCAATTTCTTTTAATTCTTTTTCTACATTATCTTCATCATCTAATATGTTATCAAGCATGCCTGCATCAACCATATAATCAATAGCTTGTGATTTTGCATATTTTTCTTTAATTTTTTCTTCTGCATTTCTTATTCTTTCACCTAAATCAGTTGTATCATTTGCAATACCTGTCAGCGTTTCTTTTATCATTACCTGTGCATCCGATACTTTTTTCATAGTAATAAGTTCTTCTTTTTTGCTCTGTAATTTTATTAAATTGTCTTCCATTTGTTCCTTACTTTTTTCTATATTCTTAAGCTGCTCCTCTATGCTTTTTATCTGTGATTCAAGGTTTGTCTTTTTTTCTATTAAATCATTTTTATTTTGTATTGATGCTTTTGCTAAATCCTCTCTACCGCTTTCTAAAGCTAATTCAGCATTTTTCTCGTATTCTGATATTTTAATATTGATGTCGCTTAATTCATTTTCTAATTTTTTCTTTAATGTTGCCACATCTAGCATAGATTTTTTTATTTTAGATAAATTTTCTCTCATCTCTACTAATGAGTAATTTAAAGTGTCTTCAGGATCCTCCATCTTTTCTACTATGTCATTTGCTTTAGCTTTAAAAATATTAGATATGCGTTTTACTAAACTCATAATTAATCTCTCCTTTACAATTTTATATTTCTAGACTTATACCTATCAAAAAGCCTTTATTAGGCTATTCTAAGATAAACTTTTTTCTTATCACCCTAAATTCTTTTTCTGATACGTATGGTTTCCTGCCTTTTTAAATTAGTCCTATCGGTTATTCTTACCATGCTTTCTTTAGATCTATTATTGTTTTGAAGGCTGAAAAATCCATGAGATTTCTAACCTTATTTATTATCTTTACAATAATCTTATTATTGACAAAGATAAATCTTTTGATGGTTTATAGCACACAGTCTATTTGTACATTTAGATATTTATCAATTTTTACCATACACTATTTACTAAATTTTTATACTTTTTTTAGCCGTTATTTCTCTTTTATTTAGTTTTAAATCTTCAATTATATTTTTCAGCCTTCATAATTTACATATTCTGCCTATTTGATTTCTATTTTGGGGTTGCTTTTTTAATTATGCTTATATATATTTTAAAGCATGTCTATAGCTTTTTTCAATTTATCAGCCACTTCCGATGCAACTTCTCTCAGTTTATCGTCATTAGAATCTATTGCTTTTTCAGGATTAATTGATGACACAGTTACATTTCCGCCCTTTTGTTCATATACGATCACATTGCATGGCAAAAGAAGCCCTACCATGGGATCTATATTTAGTACTTCGTATGCATATTTGGGATTGCAGGCTCCAAGTATTATATAATTCATCATGTCTTTACCTATTTTTTTCTTTATTGTTTCTCTGATGTCTATCTCTACTAAAACACCAAAGCCAACCTCTTTTAAAGTTTCCTTAACTTTTTCTATGGCTACATCAAATGAATACGGTACTTCTTTTGTTATATCAAAATTCATACTGTTCACCACCTTTCTGATATTTTTATATCTCTGTTTTATTTTCCAATATTAAATTTTATATTCTAATATTACCTCAGAAATGTGAAGATCTTATGAAATCTTAACTATTATTTTAATTTCAATTATAGAAAATTTATGTACAAAATTAACATACAATTATAATTAGATGTTAGTGCGATTTTTCTGCTTATTACATGTGTTTCCTGTCATAAAATCAATCTGTCTCTATTATATAAACATATTAATCCATATATAATAGCACCGGTTATCAATGTTATTTTAAAGCCAAATATCATAGATATTATTACAGATAGAATCGAACCGATTACTGACATTGCACCGTTGATACCCCAAGCAATCGGTATAACATTCTTATCACACGCGCCTAATAATCTGATTCCCCTTGGGAATGGCATACCCATAAAAAAGCCTGGTAGCATAACTAATATTGATGAAACGATTATTTTATTTATTAAATTGTAACTGAAAGTATATTTAAATATTACGTCTAATATCTCCACAAAAACTATGCTTATTACCGCTACAATAAATGGTGGCATATATATTTTTTTATCTTTATTAAATGTACTATTATTGCCTAGTATAGAGCCAATACCACTTCCAACTAATAACGCCGCAAGGACATAGGTAAATGATGTTATTGGATGTCCCAAATACAAAATGAATTTTTGTATCAATGATATCTCAATAAGCATATAGGCTGTTCCTAAAGCGCCAAAAAAAATTAGCGCCTTCGCAGTGTTTTTTTGCTTTAACATAGGTCTAAACAATAAATATATACCTAACAGAACTACTAAAAGAAGTATTATTAACAGCATTAATGCATTGTTGTTAAAATTGTAAAAATACGGCTTATCGTCTGTGGCAGGTTTAATAATAAATGGAAAACCTCTTAAAAAATTATTAAACGTTAAATGTCCTTTTTCAAGATGAAAAAGAGGACCAACTTCAAATGAATTGGGGATATATAAAGGTTTATTGTTCCCAGCCATTGCTTCCATCTCAAGTCTGTTACTCTCATCTATTGTAAATGGCTTATTTTTAATGATTACCAAAGGACTATCTATTTGTGAATTGCCACCATGATTGTGAGTCATTGTAGAATCTTTGTTTATAACCGCTATATATTTTGTGGCTTCTTCTACTGAAACACCGTTTCTGCTTAATGCACTAATCGCTGTTGCTACAATTTTACTCATATCCTCTTCATCATGAGCTAAAAATACTAACTTGCCATTTTGTGATAAATGATCTATATAAGCTTTTAATGCCTCAACGGTATATATATAATTTTCGTTGAGAGCGTATCCAGTTTGTAAAGCTGAACTAGTCATTACCATAGATAAATAGATAATATCATATTTGTTTTTTGATCTATTAATAAAGTATCTACCATCTTCACCATAAATCTTAACATTAGCTTTATTATAAATATCACCATTAAAATCTTTGAAATGCCTAACAGCATCTATAGTAGATGTATTGATTTCAACACCCGTTATATTTTTGCTTTTTCCAGCAAGAGCGTACAATATGTCCCTACCACCGCCAGGGCCAATTATTAATACATTATCTTTTTTGCCAAATGTATATGGTAAATATTCTACATCTTTTTTATATATGTCTAAACTGCCATCTTTGCCATCAAATTTATACATAGGAGAGCTTGCCGTTCCATCAATTGTTACAATCATCTCGTTCGGATCGTTGTCGACTCTTATAACATCCGTTCTTGAAAAAGCATTCCATTTAGTGTATACAATCTCTGCTTTATCTCCCGAACTAATTATGTTACCAAATGTTTTTAATTTACTTGTAATTATGCTGCCAAAGTTTTTTTCCATCACACTAATATAATTTTGCGGCACAAAAATTGACATAACAAACATACCTAACACTGCATATGCAATTATGTATTTCTTAGATAAAAAATTTACAAAGAATATTACAGCAATAGATGAGATTATAGATATCAATATGATTGATTTTATAACACCTAAATAATCAAGTGAAAATAAAACTAAAATACTGCCAAGTCCAGAACCAATCAAATCTGCAAAATACAATTTATTGCTTATATCACTAAATTCACTATAAATTGATGATAAAATATAACCACCTATTATAAAAGGTACCATCGCAGGTATAATATATACCAATATATTGATAGAAAACGGTAATATATAAAATAATCCTAGAACAAATATATATGAAATTGGCATCAATACTATCTTCTTAATTAAGTTGTCCTTTAAAAATTGATTATTTGTCTTATTGTTTTTTAATTGTCTATATGCAACTATTCCTCCAATACCGAATCCTAAAATTGAAAATGAGGTTATTATAAATGTGTAATGATACGTAAAAATAGCTGAAATAATCCTTGTCAATATTACTTGATATACAAACATTGATATAGATAAAAAGCTAATTCCAAATAAAAGCAATAATTTGCTTTTTCCCTTCTCTTGAATCATCTAACCCATCCTTTGCTGTTATTTATAATAATCTTATTATTTCTTTATCTTACATATGGTTCTGGATCAACTGGTGTACCATTTATCCTCACTTCAAAATGAAGGTTAACACCTGTAACAAGTCCAGTACTCCCAAGTTTTACAACAGGTTCACCTTTTTTTACACTTTTACCTTTTGAAACTAATATAGAGGAATTATGTGCATACAATGTAGATATACCTCCACCGTGATCGATTATCACAGAATTTCCATAACCTGATATCCATCCGGCATATATGACTGTCCCATCACCAGCTGCAACACCAATTGTTCCATATGGTGCAGGTATATCTATACCTGTATGTAACTTCTTTGTCTTGTAAACAGGATGTATTCTATATCCAAATGGTGAACTTATACTGTAATATCCTGGTACAGGCCATACCAACTTTCCATCGGTATATTTTACATTGCTATTATTTGTGTTTGTCGAACCGGTTTGAGATCTTATGATATCCATTACCTGTTTTGATGCGGTTTCTAGATCTTCAAGATCTTCCTCATATTTTTTTTGTTGTCTTTCAAGGTCTCTCAAAACACCACTTCTTGATACCATGGCAACTTGTATCCTTTTCTTTCTCTCTTCCACTTGAGCTGTAACATATTGCAAATTATTTTTCTCTTCTTTTAAGACTTCTTCTTTTTTCGCTATTAAATTTTTAGTGTTTTTCATTTCATTTAAAAATCTTATATCAAAAGCCATTAATTTTTTTATATTATCAAGTCTTGATATAAAATCGATAAAATTTTTTGAACCCAATAAAACTTCAATATATCCTGCATCACCACTCATATATATTGCTCTTATCCTCTCTTTATACAAACTCTTACGAGAATCATATCTTTTTTGAGCTATATCTAGTTCTTTCTGTGTATCACTTATTTTTTGCTCAATTGAGTATAATTTCCTCTGATTTTCAATCAATTCTTTTTGAGTTTCTGATAGCTGTTTATCGATGTCTAATAGTTCTTTTTTTACAGATTGCTGTTTTTGATAATTTTCACTTAATTTTCTTTGAGTTTGTTGTTTTTGAATGCTTAAGTCTTCAAGTCTCTTTTTATTGTCAGTTAAATTAGATGAATATCCATAATTAAAAGCAAATGCAAAAATAAAAATGATAATTAGAAAAATAGTCATCTTACATTTCATCAATATCCCCCTAAGAAATCTATATATAATCGACATATCTGGTATGAATTTCACCAGGTATGTCACAATACCTATTCTGTTGCGTCATCCTCAGGTTTTTCGATTTGTCTATTGCCTTTATCTTGTTCATGGCTGTGATTATGACTATGCATACCTTTCATCATAAATAAATGCATTAATGGGCACAACAGTAGAAACAAAAACGGTAAAATAGTTGTTAAAAACTTCATCTGTAACACTCCTTTCATAAAATTTTTATTCAATTAATGGATATAGTAAAAGATAACCGTCGATATTGCCATTAACAAAACTACCACCACAATATCTATAAAACCTTTTTTACTTTGTACCGGCGTCTCATCTTTCTCAATAGTATTGTATTTTTTAATATAATGTGCCGCTATCAAAGCTGCAGCAATAAATATAGCACTAGCAAGATGAGCGATTGTAAATGGTGGTAAAATCATAGGATTTCCGGCTCTAAAAAATTCTACAATAGATCTATTTATATTGAAGAAAATAACATATATGATAAATAATTGTCCATTGTATTTTATTTTGTCCCTTTTTCTCCAAAGCACGAAAAACATAATATAGTCAAGTAAAAACTCATAAACTTGTACAGGATGCAATAATTGTCCATTTACTTTTATTCCCCATGGCCATGGACGTGCCATTGCATACCCAAATATGTCGCATCCTATTCTTCCGATTGCTTGTCCTATAGCAAGCCCTGGCGCCGCTAAATCTGCAATTTTCCAGAAATTTAATTTATATTTTCTAACATACCATATACTAAATAAAATCCCGGCAACTAAACTACCATGAATAGCCATCCCACCATCATGTATTTTTAGTATTTCAAGTGGATGTGTTAGGAAAAAATATGGTCGATATGTCAAAACGAATCCGAGCCTTCCCCCTATTATACCAACTATTATAAGGTACACGAGAAATTCTGAAACTTTGTCAACATCAAGGCCTTTTCTTTTGGCTTCTTTTAATGCCAAAATATACCCTGTGCCAACACCTATCGCTATCATTATTCCAAATAGATATATAGTGAAACCGCCAATATTAAACAAAGGTACTGTCATAAAAAATCTCCTCTCATATTAACTTTCATACTCATTCTTCAAAAAGATATATAAATTACTGTATCAATTGCTACAACAGTGTGCTAAAAGGCGCTAATTCTCTGCTTTAAAAATTGTATAAAAGATTGTCTTTATGTTTTACACGGATATTATTGCTATTACTGCCATAGCATCCACATATTATAACCTCCATTCCACATCTATCACTAACGCACGATATAATAAAAAATGATATAAGGTCTAAAATTAATTCAAGAAAAAGATACACTATAATAAAACCTTAGTACCATCTAGAAATTTATAATGCAAAAATCATGCCAAATAAAAAGGGTCTGAAAAATATCAAATCTCTAAATAAATTAGAGAATGATAGTTCAAACCCAAGTAAAAATTAATCAAATATAAATCTATAATGCATTTTAGTATATCATGTACTTCAGACCAAATTAACAGCAACCATGGTGACTGTGCCCACCATGATGTCCTTCATTACTTTCATTTTTTACATATTTTTCTGGATTCTTTTCAAATTCTGCTTTACAACTTTTCGAACAGAAAAAATATTCCTTTCCATTGAATGTTGTTTTAGCTGCAGCATTATCCTCTTTAACATCCATTCCACACACTGGATCCTTAGCCATTTTCCACACCTCCTTTGATACATTATACCCATACTGGGTTTATGTTTATATGATATCATTTAATTACACAAAAGTCAATCGGAATATGTATATTTATGTGTTTCTATTATTAATTTAAATATTATTTCATATATATTATATTAAACAAATATATAGTAAATTATTTTAAAAATAACAAAAGCCCTCTTCTATTGTGAAGAGAGCTCTATAATAATTATTCTGCTGCTTTTTTAAGTGCTTGGTCAAGGTCATACAATATGTCGTCAATGTCTTCTATGCCTATTGAAAGTCTTATTTGGTCAGGGGTTACACCTGCTAATGACAATTCTTCTTCGTTTAATTGCGAATGTGTCGTGCTTGCTGGATGAATTACCAAAGACTTTGCGTCACCAACATTAGCCAGCAATGAGAATAATTCAAGGCTGTTTATGAATTTGATTCCAGCATTTATTCCACCTTTTATTCCAAATGTCAATATTGATCCAGCGCCTTTCGGCAGGTATTTCTTTGCAAGTTCATGGTATTTGTTTTCTTTAAGTCCAGGATAGTTTACCCACGTCACATTTGGATTGCTTGCTAAGAATTCTGCTACTTTTTGTGCATTTTCCACATGTCTTTGGACTCTTAATGACAAAGTCTCTAGTCCTTGTAAAAATAAAAATGCATTGAAGGGGCTTAAAGATGCACCAGTGTCTCTTAAAAGCTGTACCCTTAATTTTGTAATATATGCAGCGGGTCCAAATGATTCAACATATTTAATTCCATGATAGCTTGGATCTGGCTCTACAAATTCAGGGAACCTTCCGCTTCCTGCCCAATCAAATTTTCCTGAATCTACTATTACTCCGCCTATTGATGTCCCGTGGCCTCCTATAAATTTTGTCGCTGAATGTACTACTATATCTGCCCCATATTCAAACGGACGGAAGAGATATGGTGTTGCAAATGTGTTGTCTACAATTAGCGGTATTTTATTCTCATGCGCTATTTTTGCTATAGCCTCGAAATCAGGTATATTTATCCCGGGATTTCCTATTGTCTCTATATACAATGCCTTTGTTCTGTCTGTTATTGCTTTTTTGAAATTTTCTGGATCATCTGGATCTACAAATGTCGTTTTAATGCCAAGTTTAGGCAATGTTAAAGCGAAAAGATTGTATGTTCCTCCGTATAATGTGCTGGCAGATACTATTTCATCACCTGCACCTGCTATATTTAAAATCGAGTATGTTATAGCAGCAGAGCCAGAAGCTGTCGCAACAGCACCAACACCACCTTCTAAGGCTGCTATTCTCTTTTCAAATACATCATTGGTGGGATTCATGATTCTTGTATAAATATTACCTGGTTCTTTAAGGCTAAATAAAGAAGCGGCATGTTCAGTATCTTTAAATATATATGACGATGTTTGATAAATTGGCACTGCCACTGCACCTGTAGTTGGATCTGGTTCTTGCCCCGCATGTACCTGCAATGTGTCAAATTTTAACTTTCTTTCTTCACTCATCTAAATCTCTCCTCTTCACAGTTTTAGTTTAAGGAAATTAAAATGTTATTCTTATAATTCACCTCTTTTCACTTTTTTAGAATATTAAAAGCCCTCTTCGATGTAGAAGAGGGCTAAGTTTGCGCCGCTCCTCTCATCTCTCAGGTTTCCCTGCAGGATTTGGCACCAGACGCATTATATATGCCGGTTGCCGGGTTTCATCGGGCCAGTCCCTCCACCACTCTTGATAAGAGGTTCGATATTCTATTTTTATTTTTATCTATATTAACACTTTAAATCATTAATGTCAATAGGTTTTCTTGGAATTTTGTTTTAAAACCTTTCTTTAGCTATCCAAATACAAAGCAAACTCTACTTTTATATGCATAAAAAGTAGGGTTTATCGTCAATCTATTATTAACAATTTGTTAATTAGTTTCCTTATCTTCTCTTAACCACCTACTCGCAATAGTTTCCATCCCACATATGATATGGTCCATACAAATATAAACAAAATCACAATTATATATCCTAGAGTACTAAAATTGAGATTTTGTATAAAGCTCCAAACGCCGTTACTTAATCCAAGTATTTGAGTAATTAGTTGCGTTATTTCAACAAAGCCTATTAACAGTGCCGCAATCACGGAAAGTCCTGTCATAACCAAGTTGTAGTAAACTTTGCGCAATGGAGCATCAAATACCCATTGATACGCTGATGTAACGAGAAACCCATCTACAGTATCCATTAAGCTCATACCTGCTGCAAATAAAATCGGAAAAGATAAAATAGAAACAATAGGTATGGCTTTACTGGCAGCACCGGCAGCGGTTGCTAATAAAGCTATTTGAGTTGCAGTGTCAAAACCTAACCCAAAAAAGAACCCCAATATATATACATGCCAGCTCTTATTAATAAAGGCATAAATTACTCTTATATATCGGTTAAAAAAACCATCTTTCAATATTTCTTCCATACTTTCTTCTTTGTACGCCCCACGTCTTATATTTATGAATTTTTTGTAAGTGTTAAGCCATATAAAAAAATTTATTAAACCTATCAAAATGAGAAAAACTCCGGAAACAGTTAACGCAAGTATTCCTCCAAATCTCTGCAGCACAGGAAATATATTTTGAGCCCAGCGAACCGCAAAAACAGTGATTAAGGTCATTAAGAAAACCACAGACGAATGACCCGTCGAGAAAAAAAATCCAACACCTTTAGGATTCTTTTTTTGCTCTACAAGTTTTCGGGCAGTATTGTCAATTGCTGCTATATGATCTGCGTCGAAAGCATGGTTTAATCCTAAGGTATATGATACAAAGGCCATTCCTAAAAGTTCAGGACGTTGTCTTGCGCCCAATAATATTAAAACCACTCCCAAAAGATGCATTCCGAAAACCGCAAGGCCGTAAATAAGCAAGTCTGTATAATTCCAAAAAACATTTTCTCTATTAATTCTCACAATATCACCTCTTAACTTTTGCAACCAGAAAACTATAAAAGAACCTCCTAATGTACATAATAAAAAGATATGTATAAAGTGTAATAATCCTTAAAAAATACACTCCCCTATAATCCGCAGAGTTAGCAATGTCACATTTACAGGTAAGTCTAACTTAAAATCATTGCTGTCTTATACTTTCCCAGTACCCCAGTGAAAAAATATAAGACAACTCCTTACCCCAATGGTAAAACCATGTGGAATTTTCACCTACCTTTCTTATCAAGTTTAATCTATAAGACTAAACAACTGCACATGCAGATATCAAATTTTTTCTTAATACATTTTTATCATTAAAGATTCTTATTTGTCAAGATGTAGATAACTTTAATGCTTTTTACTATGTAGCACTTTTTTAAAAAATTTACTAAAAAACTGAGATCTAAAGAACTAAACCCTTTTTAATTTTTTCACTCGAAGGTAATTATACTAGCACTTTAAATCAATAATGTCAATAGGTATTCTTGGACATTTCTCAGGTTGAAATTTAAAATCTATATAAATTTTCACTAAAATACCTATCAGATCTATCAGGAAATACTACAACTATATTTTTTGGTTCCTTTTGCTTATTAGCCTGTTTTATAGCCGCAGCAAAGGCAGCACCCGACGATGATCCTACAAATAATCCTTCTCTTTTTGCAAGTTCCTTAACATAATAAAAGGCTTCATCATCAGTTACCTTTTCGACATCATCTATTAAGCTTACATCCATAGTATCAGGTATAAAATCATTACCTATGCCCTCTATTTTATAGCACTTTACTAAATCTCCTCCACCAATTATTGAACCAACAGGATCAGCTAGCACGCCTTTTACTTTAGGATTTTTCTCTTTTAAATACCTAACTACACCTGTGAACGTTCCACCAGTACCTGCTCCAGCAATAAACACATCTACTTTTCCATCCAAAGCATCATATATCTCTGGTCCTGTTGTTTCATAATGAGCCTTTACATTTGCCATATTTTTAAACTGGTTTGGAATATATGAGTCCTTAATATCCTTTGCTAATTCATATGCTTTATCCATCGCTCCTTTCATTCCAAGTTCTTTAGGCGTATTTACTATTTCAGCACCTAAAGCTTTCATTAGTATCTGTTTTTCTACTGAAAATTTAGTTGGTACAACAAATATGACTTTATAACCTTTATTCAATGCTGCGAGTGCAAGGCCAATGCCTGTATTCCCAGCAGTAGGCTCTATTATAGTAGAACCTTTTTTTATTAATCCCTTATCTTCAGCATCTTTTATCATGTAATAGCACGTTCTATCTTTTACAGAACCACCAGGGTTCATGTTTTCTAGCTTGGCAAAGATATTTACATATGGAGGTATATCAAAATGAGTTATTTTTAGAAGTGGTGTCTTGCCAATTAAATCACTGATTCCCTCTGCATATTTCATGATTTCAACTCCTTATTGCATTTTTTAAATCCTCAATTAAATCCAGATAATTCTCAAGTCCAACTGATAGTCTTACTAACTTATCGGTTATGCCGAGCTTCAATCTTTGTTCCTCTGGTATAGACGCATGTGTCATTTTTGCTGGATATGAAATTAGGCTTTCATATCCCCCGAGACTTTCCGCAAGTGTAATAAGTTTTACATTGTTTAATAATTTTAATGCCATATCTTTGTTTTTTAACTCAAATGAAATCACGCCTCCAAAGCCATCCATCTGCTCTTTTGCAATATCGTATCCTGGATGTGTATGTAAACCAGGATAATAAACTTTTTCAACTTCAGGTTGTTCCAAAAGCCAATTTGCAATTTCTTTGGCATTTTTCTCATGTCTTTCCATTCTAACGCTAAGTGTTTTTATTCCCCTAATCACAAGGTAAGAATCCTGCGGTCCTAAAATGCCACCAACTGCATTTTGCAGAAAATGAATTTTATGAGCTAATTCTTCACTATTAACAACGACAAGGCCTGCTACAACATCGCTATGGCCTCCAAGGTATTTTGTTGCACTATGAACAACTATGTCTGCACCTAATTCAATGGGTCTTTGGAAATATGGTGTCATAAAAGTATTATCAACTATCGAAAGTATGCTATATTCTTTAGCTATTCTTGAAATTTCTCTGATATTTGTAATTGTCATAAGAGGATTTGTAGGTGTTTCATAAAATATTGCCTTTGTATTTTTTGTTATACTATTTACAACATTATCTTTTAAAGACGTGTCTACAAATTTTGAAACTATGCCAAGCCTTTTAAAAACTTTCTCAAGTACCCTGAATGTTCCTCCATAAACATTATTTGAAACTATTACCTCGTCACCAGCATTAAAAAGCATCAAAACTGTCGATATTGCTGCCATGCCAGATGCAAAGGCAAAACCACCCTTTCCACCCTCTAGATCATTAATAAGCTTTTCTAATGATTCTCGTGTTGGATTGCCTGTTCTTGAATATTCATAACCTCTATCTTTTCCTACGGCATCCTGTTTAAACGTCGATGTTTGGTATATAGGTGTTGATACTGCACCTGTTTTTTCATCACCAAATATACCACCATGAATTAATTTTGTCTCCTTTCTCATCCTAAATCCTCCTTATTCTTTAATTCCTTTTGCTATAAATATTCCTGTTTTTGCTATCTCTCCTTTAGATGACATTGCAGTTGCATAAAGTCCTGTTTCTTTTACAAGTATTTCTTTAAAGTTACTATGAATAAGCCATTTTTCTATATCTTCTAAATTAAATCCAAGCCATCTGTCGTACATTTCGAATCTTGCCCACTCACTACTGTGCTTCATAACATCTGTTATGATCAGCATTCCGCCTGGCTTTAAAATCCTGTGTATTTCCATGATGCCTTTAAACGGATTTTCTACATGATGTAATACCATGTTTGAAAAAACTACATCGATAGAATCATCAATTATTGGTATTTGCTCCATACTTCCTTTTAAAAAAATTATGTTATTACTGCCAGAATTCTCAGCAGTTTGTTTTGCATATTTAAGCATTTCATCTGAAACGTCGATCCCAACAACTTCTCTTGCATATTTTGATAATTCCAAAGCCATAAATCCTGACCCTGTACCAATATCTGCAACAATTAAACCGCCTTTATTTTTTATGTTAGATCTTTCTATTGCAATGTTTCGAATATCATCATCGAAGTATTTTTTCCTAATCTCATCCCATTCTCCCGCTATACTGTCAAAATATTCTATATAGTTCATATAGCACCTCCTAATTTATAGTATTCCGATATGAATACTTGGTTATAATTAAAATACCATTCTTCTTCTAAAATGTCAATAAAAAAATTGCTTTTTTACAAAATTTCTTCAAGAAAAACATGGACTTCTCAAACTAAAAATTAACCCCCTCCTGTAATAAAGAGGGGGATTAATTTAAGATTTATTAAAAATTTTATTTAGCTCATCAAAATCATACGTATTTATCACATCTTTCGCTTCAAGCCAGCCTTTACGAGCGATGCCTATACCATATTTTACGTCATCAAGCCCTTCTATCCTGTGTGCATCTGGACAGATTGCAAATTTTACACCTTTTTCTTTTGCATATTTTATGTATCTCCAATCAATGTCCAGTCTATAAGGGCTCGAATTTATTTCAATTATTTTGCCATATTCAGCAGCACTATCTATAACTTTATACACATCGATGTCATAACCATCTCTTGCAAGGAGGAGTCTCCCTGTCATGTGTCCAATGATTTTTGTGTATCTATTTTTTATAGCTTTTATTATTCTCTCTGTCATGTCATCTTTGCTCATTTTAAAGTTGGAATGAACAGATGCGATGACAAAGTCAAATCTTCTCAAAATATCTTCGTCATAATCAAGTGAACCATCTCTTAATATATCAGATTCTATGCCTTTTAATATCTTTATATCACTGTATTTGCTATTCAATTCATCTATTTCATCCAATTGCCTTAAAACATCTTCTTCTTTAAGTCCATTCGCATAAAATGCAGATTTACTGTGATCTGTGATACCAATGATTTTATAACCGCGATCTCTTGCCGCATTCACCATCTCAGAAAGTGTATTTGCACCATCGCTGTATATCGTATGTACATGAAAAACCCCTTTGATGTCTTTTTCCTCTATTAATACTGGAAGTAGCCCTTTTTCCGCTGCTTCGATTTCACCCATATTTTCACGAAGTTCTGGAGGAATATACGATAAACTGAGATTATTAAATATTTCTTCTTCATCACGGCATTTAATAAGCAGTTCATCTTTAAATAGACCATATTCGTTCATCTTTATTCCCATTTGCTTTGCCCTATGCCTCATAGCTGTATTGTGCTCCTTGCTGCCTGTAAAATGGTGCAATGCATATGGAAATTCTTCATCTTTAACAACCCTTAAGTCTACATTTATGCCAGATCTCAATGTTATGCTGGTCTTGGTTTCACCCTTAGCTACAATATCCCTTATACCTTCATATTTTGTAAATACATCCATAAGCTTCTCAGGATTATCACACGTAGCAAGAATATCTATGTCTTTAACTATCTCTTTTCTTCGCCTTAAACTTCCAGCAATCTCGCATCTTATTGTCAATCCACTATCAATAAGGTATTGTTTTAATGATGTGGCCTCTAAATATGCATCCATAAATAGATGCTTACCACTAAACTGTTTTATAAATTGTATGCCTTCCAAGATTTTTTTCTGCGTCTTTTCACCAAATCCAGGTAATTCTACAAGTCTATTTTCAATACAGGCATATTCCAGCTCACCAACCGTCTTTATATCAAGTTTGTCATACAATGTTTTTATCTTTTTAGGCCCAAGACCTGGTATTTTTAACATCTCAATGAGGCCCTCAGGTATTGATGCTTTAAGATTTTCATAGTATTCAAGTCTCCCAGTTGTAATAAGCTCAGTAAGCTTTTTATTAAGCGCATCACCTATACCCTTTATATCCTTTAACCTATCTTCTTTTATTAATCTTTCTATATCGTCATCAAGGACTTCTATTGTACGAGCAGCATTATAATACGCTCTCGACTTAAAAGGATTTTCACCCTTTAATTCTAATAAAAGCCCTATTTCATTAAGTATATTGACAACAGTTTTCTTATCCACACTCATCACATCTCTATATATTTATTTACTGCGTCGATAAATTTATAGACATCATTTATTTTATCTGTTATAAATGTCTTTACATAACTCCATTTTGTTTTTCCTTCTTTCTTGCCTTATTTTATATATGTCTAAAACTACTTCTCTAAAATCTTCAGCTTCCATTGATACGTTAAGCATATAATTTAAATAAAAATTTTCATCGTTTACTACTATCTTTTTACCTCTTAATGCTTCCCATGCGATTGTAGCATTTGCAATGTTTAGCACTACGAGATCGACATCTTTTTTAAGCAAATCTTCTAAATCGTTCCACAACTCAAATACCAACTTTTCATCATAATTTTTAAAATATACCGCAATATCTATATCAGACTCTTTCATGCTCTTTCCTTTTGCAACAGAGCCAAATAAAAAAGCCATAATAATATCTTCTCTATCTTTGAAAAATTCTTTGAGTATTGATAAATAATTCATAAATATCACCCAACCTAAATAATTGCCGATGTATTCTTAATATATTATATCATTTTAACTGTAAAACAAAAATAATAAAGTATGGTCCATTTTCAAATGATATTTTTATCACGGCGACACCTTTCTATTCTAAATACTATTATTTTTTAAATATCTTCTTGTATAAATCTTCGCCATAGCTTGTCTTAAGCGGTTCACCTTCAACTAATTTAAAAGATCTCTCACCATTAGGCTTTCTTTCGGCTCGCAAGAAAATCGCATCGTCCATTTTTTTATCATACAAGCTGCGAGATAATTCATAAAGATGAGTAACAAAAAATATCTTTACTTTAACTTCCAGCAATGCACTTATTATCTGTCTTGAAATCTCTGAGCCTTCCCTTTCATTTGTAGCTGCAAATGATTCATTAAAAAGTATCATGGAATTTTGCTTTATATTATCAACAATATCACTCATCCTGCTTAATTCTTCGTCTAATTTTCCGCTGTTCATCTCGTCATCTTCTTCTCTTTTAAAATGTGTAAATAAGCCAATACATATATTTGATGAAAATTTCTCTGCCGCCACAAACATACCAGACTGCATCATTAATTGCGCCAGTCCAATACTTCTTAAAAATGTCGTTTTTCCACCTTGGTTAGCACCCGTTATGACGAAAAGATCTTTTCTGTCAGCATTCAAATCATTTGACACTACTCTCTTTTTCATTGTCAGAGAAAGGCTAATATCATATAAGCCAACAAATGAGTGTTTCCGTTCATCAGCATATAAAGGTACAGGAAAACATATATGTTCACCTATTTTAACAAGTTCTTCATATAGATTAATGCATCCTACATAAAAAGCTAATTCTGTTTTAAGCATTTTAAAAAAGCCGTTAATGTGATCTGCAGATTGAGCTAAAGCATTTGCTGCAAGGTTTATGCCTCTATCTTTTAATTCTGATAAAGCCTTCATGTCACTTTCATCTCGATCAGGGATGTAAGATGTAAAAGCCGTAGCCTTTTTTGAAAAGAGCTTTCCCAGTAAACTCTGTTTAATTTCATTAGGTCTTCTTAGAATGTAATTAATACCTTTATTACCTTTCCCTAATTCCGCACTTATCAATACCCCATTTTCAAATTTTAATTCTTTTAAATGTGCTTTTACGGTTTCAATATACTCATCGTTTAACTCTTTTTGTATCATTGAAAATAATGATCTAAAACCTTCTGATTCAAAGTTATCGATATTTTCTTCCGCAATCTTTCTCAATTTAATAAGCATATCAATATACATGTACATAAGTTCAATAGAGCTATGCAAAATTGATGATGGATAGCTACTAAAAATGCTCCAAAAATTTTTCTTTTCATTTTCCAATGTTTCAACCGCAATATCATAAATACTCCTTATAATGGAAGGATGTTTGAGACAATCTTTTAGAATATTCTGCCTATAAGTTATCTCATCAACATCATTTAAACTTGTCAAAATAACTTTGTAAGCTACATCATACAAAAATTCATCACCTTGTGCCATAGCATCAATTACAATATTCAATCCTAAATCCTGCACCAATATTTGCTCATTCCATGGCAATTCTTGATTCATATCAAAATTGCGATTTTTGTACAGCAATAATGTCTTCATCCTTTTACACGCTCCTTAATATGCTCATAGGTAAGCCTATATTTTTCTGCAATTGTAATAGCATAAGACAAACCGTCAGCCGGCTTTCGTATAACTTTATAAGTTCTAAGCGATGGATTATCAGGTACGACCGTGTTAACTACGCTTACAGTCTTTTCGCTGTAAACGGATAATTCATCTATAAATGTCACCCAAACGCAAAGCAAATCCAGATCTATAATTCTATCCATCACCCTTTTACTGAGAAAAATGGCATCTTTTAAAGTAGTAGACGTAAATATTTCATTTAATATGACAATGCTATTTGACGTAGCTTTCGAGAGAATGTCATAAATCCTAATCAATTCATCTTCTAATTTGCCATGAAGGTCATTTACGTTTTCTTCTCTTTCAAAGTGTGTAAATATATTGTCATATAAAAATAACTGCGCTTTATAACCTGGAATAGGGCATCCAATGCTGGCAAAATAATGAACCTGCCCAAATGTCCTGGCAAATGTCGTTTTCCCACCTTGATTAGGTCCAGATACAACGAAGATTCTCTCTTTGCCACTTAGGTAAAAATCATTTGTGACAACTGTCGATTTATTAGAAATAAGCTTATTTGCCAATGCCAAATCAAAGCACCCATAGTCAAAAACTTCTTTTGATGCGCTGTCAACTTTAGGATAGCAAAATTTTAATCCCATATCTTTAAACTTCGAAATAAATTCTAAATACGACATATAAAATTGAATTTCCCGTTCAAACGTACCAATTGTTTTATCTACATAATCTGTATTTTTGATGCAAAAATCATCAAGTGCATCAAATATTTCTTTATAAAGTTGGGCTACCAAATCTAAAATTTTTGCTTCCACATGATTCATATCATCGTAATCTGAAAACTTCTTCCTATAATCTTTTACCTCTCCTTCTTTAAACTTTTTAAATGTTTCTTCTACTATGTGGCTGTAATTTACCTCTGAATCGTATTTACCTACCTTTATGCTATTTCCCCTTATGAGTATGCTGTACTTTACAGATGACAAATCTTCTTCAAGCTTTTTTGTCGCAATGTTTAGAGATATAAAAGAATCGCTTTTAACATAATTTAAAATATATTCTCGAAATTCAACAAAACCAGTAGAATTTAAATCTATATGTGTTAAATCATTAGCCAAAGAAACAACGGCATCACAATAAATATCAACTGCATCTAAAAACCATCTTTCTTTTTGATACTTATAGTAAAGCTTGTTGGCTTGCTTTAAATCTTCTCTCATATGCTGAAATTTTTCTGAAAAAGATTTGATGCACTTGAAAAGCTCATTATTCTCAAGATCCCTCATTATTTCCTGACGATATTTGATTGTTTCAATGTCATTAGGCGATTTATAAAAAAACGGTTTAAGGTTGTATTCATTTCTGCCAAATGTTATAGTATCTACTATTTGATCAATATTCAAATCCTTAAAAAATACTGGCTCATTTAATAAATCAATGTTTACAATATCATCAGCATTTAAAAACAATATACTTTGAAACGCCATTTATCACGCCTCCTTAGCAAATTAAAATAACAATGGAATATAAAAAAGCCGACAGCCATCTACATTATCAGTAGAAGCCATCAGCTTTTCAGCAATTTAAACGAGGGAGCTTCATCCTCTTTTTTGTTGTCAAATATATTATATCATTTTATCTTTCTATGTTAAAGTATCTTTTTAATCTTGATACAATGTCGTCGAGAGATATCTTTCTCCTGTATCAGGCAGCAATACGACTATCGTCTTGCCTTTGTTTTCTGATCTCTTTGCAATCTGAGTCGCTGCGAATGCGGCTGCACCTGATGATATTCCAACTAATAATCCTTCAGATTTTGCCAATGCTCTTGATGTCTCAAATGCTTCATTGTTTTTAACTTGGTATATTTCATCAATGATTTCTCTATTCAAAACATCAGGTACAAATCCTGCACCTATACCTTGTATCTTATGTGGACCAGGTCTTCCACCAGATAGAACTGGAGAATCAGCAGGCTCAACTGCTACAATCTTTACATCAGGTTTCCTTGATTTCAAAACCTCACCAACACCTGTAATTGTCCCACCTGTGCCAATGCCTGCAACAAATATATCTACATTGCCATCAGTGTCTCTCCATATTTCTTCTGCTGTCGTCTTTCTGTGTATTTCTGGATTGACAGGGTTTTTGAATTGTTGCGGTATAAATGCATTTCCGTACTGTTTTGCCAGCTCCTCAGCCTTTTTTACAGCTCCAGACATGCCTTCTGGGCCAGGTGTCAATACTATTTCAGCGCCAAGCGCTTTAAGCAAATTTCTCCTTTCAATGCTCATAGTCTCAGGCATAGTCAATATTAATCTGTATTTCTTAGCCGCTGCAACAAAAGCCAGCGCTATTCCTGTATTGCCACTGGTTGGCTCAATAATAACAGTGTCTTTGTTTATAAGCCCCTTTTCTTCTGCATCTTTGATCATAGCATATCCGATTCTGTCCTTTACGCTGCTTAATGGATTAAAATACTCTAATTTTGCTATAAGCTTTGCTTCAAGATTATTTTCTTTATTGTAGTTTGATAATTCCAATAGCGGCGTATTGCCTATTAAATCCGTAAGGCTTTTTGCAATCTTTGACATTATATCCTCTCCTTTAAATTATACTATTCCGATTTGATTTTATGTAATTATTATATAGCAAAAAAAGCTTTTTGTAAATAACATTTTTTTAACTTTATTATACAGCAAATATAAAAAAATAACCGCATTAGCGGTTAAACATACATGAAAATATTAAGCTTCATATCCTGCGTCAATAATCGCTTTTTTCATGTCATCTATAGTAACTTTTTTAGGATCGTATGTTACAGTGACATTGGCCTTACCCAAGTCTACTGTCGCTTTTGACACTCCATCAAGTGCATTTAATGCTTTCTCTACAGTCATTTTGCAATGGTTGCATGACATGCCTCTGACATCAATCGTGACAGTTTCACCTTTTGAACCAAACAAACCCATATTTAATCTCTCCTTTCATATACTCATAAGGGGTATTACCTATAAATAGTTTAATTTAACTGCATCTTGATGTCAACTATTTTATGTTCACATCTCTTTCTACTTTCATTTTCGTCTTAGAGCTCATTACCCGCAGTGCATACATTGGAACTTTTAATTTAAAATTCATATATGTATTATCACCCATCATTATATCTACAAAGTATGATAGCACATTAGGAAAATATCTTACTGATTTTTCTATGAAATCCATGTTATTGTACGTAAATTGCGCTAATCTGTATGCCCAACCAACATCTGGCACAACTTCTCTATTGAGTCTAAGAGTGTATTCATCCAATCCACATTTTCCACTGAAATGCTTTTTTAGAACATCAAATGATATGTCTGCAGTAAGCAAAGCATTGTATATTCCTTCGCCTGTAAATGGATCAGCAAGCCTTGTAGCATCTCCAACCAGTATTATTCTATCGTTATTAAATACACCATCGCTCCCATCAGGAAACGACAACTGATGACCATAAATTTTGCAGTCTTTTATATTTCTGTCCACATTTTCCTCTATCATTTTAGATAACATTTCTTTTATGTCTGAAACTTTGTTTAAAAAAGTTCCGACACCAATGGACAATCTATCACCTTTAGGGAATACCCATCCATACCCATATCTTATTGCGTTGAAATCCACTACAACTTTTCCTTTTAATCCATCGATTAAGCTATTATCGACGTATACTTCACCTTCAAGTGCTATGCCTTTTTTGCCATTTATTAAGTTTGCTTTATGTGCCACATTGCTGTTTATTCCATCTGCACCTACTAAAACCTTTGTCTCATATTCACCCCTGTCTGTCACAACGACAAGTCCCTTATCATGCTGATAAAAGTCATAAAATAATTCACCATCATGTATTTCACACCCATAATAAGCTGCTTTATCTATTAAATATTTGTCAAATTTAGTCCTATCTACCTGATATATTATAGGCTCACCAGTCTGCAAAACAGTCTGTTTGCCGTTAGGAAATTTAAAGATAATTTCATTGGTAATATCTTCTACGTATTGGCTTATATCAATATCTAATAATTTGTAACACCTTTTAGTTATTCCGCCACCGCAGGCTTTGTACCTCGGAAAAACATGCTTTTCTATCAACAATACCTTATATCCTTCTTTAGACAGCTTTCTTCCTAATGTAGATCCTGCAGGTCCTCCACCAACAATAATTACATCATACATTTCTTTCACCTCTAAATTCAATTATAATTGCAATGCTTAACAAATAAAAGTTGCACATCAGATATTTTAAATTTGATAAGCATATAAATATATGAGGTGGTTTTATGTTAATAAAAATATTCAGAATTTTTTTCATACCATATTTTACATCCCTTGGTGTAGTCGTTGGTGGTACTATTTTAGGTTCTCTTTCATCCCTTTTCATATTTGAGTCTCCCATAAAAATAATTAATTCCATACTGAAAGATATAAGACTTTGGGCTATACTGGTGGGGCTTGGAGGATCTTTTACTACAATAAGAGGTCTTGAAATTGGTTTTAGCGGTGAATTTACACAGCTAGCAAAACAAGGATTAATTCTTTCTGGTGCTTTTCTAGGTTCTTATTCCGGATTTAAATTGATTACCTGCATAATAGGTGAATTCAAATGAATAAAATCACATCATTCGTAAGTGTCTTTTTAATAGGTGTAATTATAGGGGGAGCAATTGTAAATGTGGTAAATGGCATTGTGATCGAAAAAATATCATTTGAGAGAGATGCATATAAATTAAACAATGCAGCACTAAATGAAAAAATAGAAAAATTGAATGAATCATTAAAGAATCAATCGTATAGAGTAGTAACTGATATAAAACCTTATGTATCTAATAGTGACAGTAAAATCAGAATAGAAGTTGAAAAATATGTTAATGAAAAGTTGAAAGATATTTATGGAAAGCAAGTTGAAAAAATTAATCCAGATTTAATTTTTAACATATTCGATGGTCGAATTCTATCTATTGAGAATAAAAAAGTATCTTTAAAAGTAAAACACATTGTAGTAAGTACGACAATAGAAATATACATAACCGCACAGATAAATGAATAAATGAAGGAAAAATAAAGAGCAAGTTAACTTGTTATTGACATTGATAATTAACGAATATATAATTAATTTAACAATTTAATATTATAAATCAAAACTCATCAAGAGTGGTGGAGGGACTGGCCCTGTGAAACCCGGCAACCGTCATATTTTTATGAAAATGGTGCTAATTCCTGCAAAGCGTTTAGCTTTGGGAGATGAGAAGATGTGAGTATTTACGCCTCTTCTCAGGAGGCGTTTTTATTTTACGCTTAAGGAGGTACAAAAATGCCAATAAAAATACCTGACGGACTACCTGCAATTGATATTTTAGCTAAAGAAAATATATTCGTAATGGCTGAAGAAAGAGCGATTCATCAAGACATACGGCCACTAAAAATCGCAATCTTAAACTTAATGCCTACAAAAAGCGTCACAGAAACACAGCTATTAAGACTTCTTAGCAATAATCCCTTGCAGATAGATTTAACATTTCTATATACCGTCTCTCATAAACCTAAAAACACTGCACCAGAGTATTTAGAAACTTTTTACAAAACATTTGATGATATAAAATACGAAAAATTCGATGGTCTTATTATAACAGGAGCACCGGTAGAAACTTTGGACTTCTCGGATGTTGATTACTGGCATGAGCTTAAAGAGATAATGGAATGGAGTAAACACAATGTGTACTCTACATTTCATATTTGCTGGGGTGCTCAAGCTGGTCTTTATTACCATTACGGCATTCCTAAATACCCTTTAAAAGAGAAAATGTTTGGTGTATTTCTGCATAAAGTATCCAAAAAAAATGTCGATTTACTGCGGGGTTTTGACGACGAATTTTATGCTCCCCATTCCAGATACACAGAAGTAAGAAAAGAAGATATCCAATTAGTTGATGAACTCGAAATACTAGCTGAATCAGATGAAGCAGGGCTATATATAATAAGCGCAAAAAATGGCAGACAAATATTTGTCACAGGCCACTCTGAATACGATCCATTGACTCTAAAATCTGAATACGAAAGGGATCTAAAAAAAGGCATACCGATAAAAATACCGAAACATTATTTCCCGGGAGATGACCCCAACAATGAACCAATTGTAAAATGGAGAAGCCATGCAAACCTGCTCTTTTCAAACTGGTTAAATTACTACGTATATCAAAAAACGCCATATGACATAAACACCATTGAATAGACAATATATTTGTGCAGGAATAGAGATGTCGATAATCTTCTATTCCTGCATATTTTTATATATATCCTGCAAAATTATTCATTGACTTTTTTACTGCTCTGTGCTAATTTAATTATGCTATTTTAAAAATTTATAGAAAGGAATCATATATATGAACAAAACACAAAAGCTCAAAAAAGACATTGGCCTATTTATCGCCACAGCACTTGTGACAGGTAACATGATGGGTTCCGGCATATTTATGCTTCCAGCTACATTAGCATCAAAGTCCGGTCCCGGCGCAACAATACTTGCATGGCTTATTACAGGCATAGGGTCAATCTTCTTAGCATTATCATTTGCAAACCTAGGCTCAAAGATTCCAAAGGCTGGTGGTCCGTATGAGTACTCAAAATTAGCTTTTGGCGACTTTATAGGTTTTATAAATGCATGGCTTTACTGGAATGGTTCATGGATCGGAAATGCTGCCGTTGTCATAGCAGTTGCCAGTTACTCAAGCGCTTTATTCCCGATTTTATCGCAAAATCATTTAGCCGCTTTTTTATACACAAGCGCTATTTTGTGGATTTTTACAATCGTCAATATAATTGGTGTGAAAAGGGCAGGTTCGACTCAGACAGCCATAACTGTCTTTGAGATTTGTTTATTCCTATTTTTTATAGCTGTTTCAGCTATACATTTCAAAACCAGCAATATCATGCCTTTGTTTCCATCAGGAAAGGGCATAAATACACTGTCTGCAGCAGCCACTTCCACATTGTGGGCATTTGTAGGACTTGAGACTGCGTCGATAACTGCTGAAGAGATAAAAAATCCTGAAAGAAATGTGAAGTTAAGCACAATATTCGGAATATTAATAGCTGTAGTGATGTACCTTGCAATAAATATTTCTGCAATGGGTGCCATGCCTCAAAACGAATTAGCAAAAAGTGCTTCTCCAATAGCAGATATACTTAAGCAGTTTTTAGGTAAAAGCATAGCAACTGTAATTATTGTTGGCTCTGTAATAAGCGTTCTTGGCACGACTGTTGGATGGCTTTTATCAACAGCCCGCGTGGCATATGCAGCAGGAAAAGATGGATTGTTTCCTGAGATTTTTGCTAAAGTGCACCCAAAATACAAAACACCTCACACATCATTGATTATAGGATCTATCCTGGTTAATCTGCTGTTGTTGATGAACTATACAAAGTCTTTAGTTTCAGCCTTTACATTCATAATATTGCTGGCTACACTTTCTTTCTTGCCTGTATACGCTTTTACAGCAGCATCTGAAATCATGCTTCTTATAAAAAGAGATAAAAAGGTCAATGTGTTAAGCTTTATCAAAAATTCTATTGTTCCACTTTTAGGGTTTACTTACGCAATATGGACAATATACGGTTCAGGAGCAGAAACCGTCATGTACGGATTCATAATGCTTATGTGTGGCATACCATTTTATATATACATGAAATACAAAAATTCCATCAAATTGGATGAGGTTAGAAAAGTTTTAAAAAATTAAAAGGGCTGCACTTTTGCAGCCTTTATTTATTCATTATCTAATTACTATCTGTATTGTTGTCTTTTATCGTCTTTGCTATAAGCGAAGCAAAGTATTTTGCTCCAGAAGGCTCCAGGTGTACTGCATCTGGTGAAAAGAATGAATCGTGGCCATAACTTGCTTTATACCAATCAATCAATGTTGTATGCGGATATTCAGAAGATACTTTATCTAATGTTTTATTTACCACACTTTCCCATGGCCGAGGAACACGCACATTCACTAATATTATATGTTTTACAGGTTCTGCAGCTTTTAAAAGGGACAGCAGTTGATCTTCTGTAAAAGGTCCATTTGTACCTAACTCGACTATCAATGTATCGCTAATTTTTCCCTTTGCCTTAAGAGATTTTACGACATCTTTCGCCTGATACATCTGGCGTCCCACTTTACCATCTATTGTAATTCCGGGAAGCATTTCTTCCAAGTAAGGCTTTGTATCGATCAATATAGAATCACCAATAATCGTTATCCCTTTACCGTCCTGAATCTTAACATCAGTCTGCCCACTATCATTTGACTCTACACTTGAGTCTGCCTTTCCACCTTTATATGGATAATATTTTATATCCCTCCTATTATCTGGTACATTAGAACTGTCTTCTTGTACAATACCATCACTTGTAACATCCCTATTTTCTACATAAGATGGTGAAACATTTGTGCCATTTCCACCACCATTGGAGTTTAAAGATACTGACGCATTAGCAGGCATTATCCCGCTCATTCCTGCTATAAATATGCACATTAAAACTGTAGACACTATAACTAACACGGATGCTTTCAATTGAAGCAATATTTTTCCTTTTCTAAGCCTTAAAGATTTTATATCCTGAATCATTCTTTTAAGTGCACCATGCCTAATAGGATCTTCTATATATCTCCATGACAAGGCAGATATAAGTATAATCAAAAATATCTGAAGTACTGCCCGTATTGGATTTATACCTTCTGTATCAACTGCTGGACTAGTCAAAATGAGTACAGGAAAATACCAAAGATATACACCATAAGACCTTGCACCAAGCCATCTTAAGGGAAAACATCCCAATGCCTTACCTAATAAGCTATCTTGATGTGCTGATACCGCTATTGTAACCGCAGCTACTATAGATAATAAAAACATTCCACCTCTGTATACAAAAGTATCATATTGATTAATATAGACAAACATCAAGAAAATGGCTAAAATTGACAAAAATCCAATTACGTCCAAAATCAACCTTTTATTTCTTGAAATATTGTTTGAAAGCTTATTACTTGGCAAAACTAATGCTAAAGCCGATCCTAAAAGCAGCCCAAAAGCACGTGTGTCAGTCCCATAATAAACACGGCTGGGATCCATACCTGGCTCATACAGCATTCCCATGGCCAAAGCAGATGCTATAGAAAGCAGTAAAGTCAAAAACACAATATATCTTTTTTTCTTCAAATATTTAAATAAAATAATCAAAACAAGAGGCCATATAAGATAAAACTGACCTTCCACAGCTAATGACCATAAATTCCCAAATGTGGACGGAGGACCAAATTTTGCAAAATAGGAAACTTTGTGAAAAATTAGCCACCAGTTATTAATGTACAATATACTTGTTATTGCATCACCTTTTATAGATGCTAGCCTTCCAGGATCAAATAATGTAACATAGCAAACCACCAAAACTACCATTATAAAAAGTGCAGGAAATAATCGGCGCATTCTTCGTATCCAAAAATTTTTTAAATCTACTTTGCCGCTTCTTTCCCATTCAGCAGAAATTATATTTGTTATCAAATATCCAGACAAAACAAAAAATATGCTGACACCCAAAAATCCACCCTGCATGAAGTTTAAATTGAGATGATATCCTATGACAGCAAGCACAGCTATTGCACGAAGGCCATCAAGTCCTGCCATATATCTCACATTACTGTTTAAAGGCTTTGGCATCGAGATCCCCTCCTAAAGTCTGATTCCCTTATCTTCGCATAAATAATATGTATATCTAATGTTATATTTTTGAATAAAATACAAAATATTACAAAATTCTTCAATATATCTCATAAACAACCTTTTTTCTTTAATCCATTATATATTATCAATATTACAAAAATATTACAACATATAAATAAAATATAAATATCTCATAAATATTTATTAATAAAAAGAGCTCTTTATACGTTTAAAAGAGCTCTTAACATAACATTACTATATTGATTTATATTATTCTTCCAGCAACTCTTTAACAATGTTTATACCATTGAGCTTCATATGATATAGAAACATCACATGTGTCAAATCACCATCGTGTGGAATAATTTTAAGCCTTTCAGCAGTTTTCACACTTATATCATAAGTCTCAACACAATTTTCTGGCACAATGACATTAATTCTTAAATTGTTGGCATTTGCAATCATCTTTATAGAAATTGCTGTCTGATATACACATAAATCGGTGCAATTTCCAACAATGATAAAAGTAGACTTTCCTTCTTTAAGCATGCTGACTATCTTTTTTAAAAACGAGTTCCCATCGTCAAATTCTCCACCAAAAAACACATTTAGTGAATTTTTCTCATATATCTGTGGCTGTTCCTTTATTATCTCTAAAAGTTCTTCAACGATAGAGCTTTCATCAGTTCCTTTTACGCAGTGCTTCGGATAATCGGCAAATTCCGTAGCTTCTATTGCATGGGCATCATTTATAAACAGTATATTTTTTATGCCCATTCTGTAAGACGCATTTATCAAATTCTTTATAGGTTCTATTATGCCTCCAATTCTAGGACTTGATAGTAAACCACTTTTGCAAAAACCATTTATCATGTCTACCACAATCAATGATACATTGTCAGCATTTCCGGCATCATTTATAACCGTACTAAGCTTCATATCATCCAAGTTGCCATAAAAGTCAAACAAATAATTTAAAAAAGGTCTTGTATTGTACAAAAAACTATCAAAATTCATTTAAGAAACCTCCTTCCATTTAATTAAATATATATTATTAATTTTATATCAAATTATATACCAAAAAAAGAGGCTTTAGCCTTAAAGCCCCTTTAATTTAGACTATAAAACGTCTCCCTTGCTGACGCTACTAGTTTACCATCTTGGTTGTAAGCATCACATACAGCGACAGCAGTAGATTTTCCTAAGTGAATTATCTTTGCAAAAGCATCAATTTTATCCCCGACCTTAACAGATTTTATATAGTTTATATTCATTTCAAGAGTAACCATATTTCTTCCCATCGTCTTTGCTGCAATTCCCATTGCCGTATCCATAAGTGAAAACACCACTCCTCCATGTGCAATCCCAAAAATATTTAAATGTTTCTCTAAAATTATAATTTCCATTGTAACTTTACCGCTATCTAGCTCAATTATATCCATTCCAATTAGATTATGATATTGTGCATTCTTATTTGATTCAATTATTTCTTTGAATAGATCTTCGTTTATGCCATTATTCCTTACTTCCAAACTTTTACCATCCTTTCATGTCTTTTTACATAATTATATCATTTTTTATCGTAAATCTTAATCTCTCTATAGCTCGGTTTTTTAATTTTACTGCACTTTGATATCCTATACCTACCTCTTTTGCTATTTCCACCAATGATTTTCTATAAAAGAAGTATAATAAAATTACATTTTTTTGCTTTTCCGTCAGGCTATTTAAGGCATCTTTCAAATCTTTCATTGAAATACCTTTAAAAAACTCCTCTTCTGGTGATAAGCCGTCACTTTCCAACAAATCTATTATTTCATCGTCATCATCATTAGCTTTTGCATTCAAAGAAAGGCTAGGCTTCCTCTTTCTATACATTCCTAAAAAGTGAAATTTAAGCTGCATGCTGGCATATGCTATAAATTCTCTCCCCTTCTTCTCATCAAACTCCTTTATGGCTGTAATCAGAATTTCTCTTCCATCTTGAAGCATGTCATTAAAATCGTCATAAGGAAATTTTTTAGCAAGTGATATCAAAAGAGGATTAAACTTGTTTAAAATTTCCACAGTAGAATTTTCATCACCATTTTTTGCTTTAAAGCACAGTTCATTATAGCTTATCATTATCTACACCTCACTAAATAGTGAGGACCGGTCCTTTTCAGTGCTGCACTGTGCTTTAATTATATTATGCGAACATACGTTTTTCTAACTTTGATTTTTGAAAAGTCTATATATGGAATTGCAAAAGTTTATTGTGAAAATTACAAAATTGATACTAAAGATATAAATAATTTTTCTCTGACTTAGCAAGTCTACTACAATTAAAAACTTTTAAAAAAAGAACACGTATATGTTGCAGCTAATTAACATATACGTGTTCTTTCACTTTAGCAATACGCTCTTTCTTAATAATATCTCCTTGCACCTATATAGTAAGTCCTAAACCACCCGCTAAAATTATCATATGCTGCCTTCTTTGAAGAATCGCTCATATGTATCAAGCGATTATTACCTATGTATATTCCTTCATGTGTAGGCCCTTTACCTGACGTAGAGAAAAACAGTATATCACCAGGCTGTAAATCTGATAAGCTTACAGGCCTTCCACCAGCATACTGATCGTATGTAGTCCTGCCGATGCTTTTTCCTGCCTGCTTATATACGTATTGGACAAAGCCAGAACAGTCAAAGCCAGCAGGTGTCGTACCACCGTATACATACGGTGTCCCTAGATACCTTTCCGCAATGCTAACTACGCTCAAGTTTGATGTGCGATCATAAGCACCTCTGGATGAAACTCCACTTGCAGTTGTCCTATTTAAAACAGCCTCTGTCGCTGGTCCCACTATACCATCAGGAGATAAACCAAATCTCTTCTGCAATGCAATAACAGCACTTTTTGTCTTGCTGCCGAAAATACCGTCAATACCACCTGTGCTATAACCAAGTCGATTCAGCGTTTGCTGCAAACTAACCACTGCTTGTCCTCTTGAACCATATTTTAAAAGCTCCATTGCAAACGCACTTGGTGCTTGCATAAGTGTTATTGACACTACTGCTGTTGCAACTATTTTTTTGTAATTCAATTCATTCATCCTCTCTTTATGCCTACGAGGTTAGTTGACGGGTTCGGTAAAGAGTAACCCTACCGCATACGCGGATTCACCCCAAAGATATCCCCCGCTCTTTCGATTAGGCATATTTTTTTAATAAATTTAATAAAAAATTTATATTTTTAATAATTACTTAATATTATACAGGCAAAATCAATCGAAGTCAATGTGATACCATATTTTACCTGTAATATAAAGTTGTACGTGCACATAATAATATTGAACTATTAAAAATGAGGTGTTAAAACATGCGTTCAATGTGGAAAGGTGCCATAAGCTTTGGTTTAGTCAGCATACCTATAAAACTCTATGCAGCAACAGAGGACAATTCAGTTCATTTCAGACAGCTTCATAAAGACTGCAAATCACCTATCAAATACGAAAAACTCTGCCCTGTCTGCAACAGACAAGTATCAGAAGATGAAATAGTTAAAGGATATGAATATGAACCAGGAAAATTTGTCATTATCGATGAAGAAGATTTAGAAAGAATTCCGAAGTCAACAGTTAAGACGATAGATATTCTTGACTTCACAGATTTAAATAAAATCGATCCAATCTATTTCGATAAAACATATTATATAGCACCAGATGAAATCGGAGCAAAGCCATACGTGCTTTTAAGAGATTCTATGAAAAAATTAAACCGTGTTGCAGTTGCAAGAGTTGTTATACGTTCAAGACAAGATTTAGCTTGCATCAGAGTTTACAACGATGACTACATGGTGTTAGAAACAATGCATTTCCCTGACGAAATAAGAAATACAAATGGGCTCCCACCGATTCGCAATGTAGACCTACATGAGAATGAAGTAAAAATGGCGATTAAGCTTATAGATACGTTGACATCTGAATTTTCGCCCGAAAAATACGATGATAACTATAGAAAGGCCTTAATTGATATAATTGAGTCAAAAATACAAGATAGAAAAATTGAAATACCTGAATCACCAAAAGAAGAAAACGTACTAGATCTTGTAAGCGCATTAAAAGCCAGCATAGAATCGGTAAATAGCGAAAATACAGCAAAAAAGACTAAAAAGAAAAAAGGTGCATAAAGGATGTCAATGATAGATAAAAAAATCCCACCTATGCTAGCAGTATCAGGTAAAGTCTTTGATGACCCAGATTGGTTGTATGAAATCAAATGGGATGGCTCTAGAACTCTTGCATTCCTCTCATCAACAACTAGGCTGCAGGATAGAAGGCTTGTGGATGTAAGTCATCAATTTCCGGATCTCATGAATCTTAACAAATTTATCAAGGCTAATGAAGCAATACTTGATGGAGAATTAATAGTCTTAAAAGACAATAAGCCAAATTATAGAAGCATAATGATGCGAAAACATCAACAAAATAAACTAAAAATTGATCTTTTAAGTAAATCTAATCCCGCAATGTTTATAACTTGGGATGTAATATATTTTGATGGAAAAGAGCTTTTAAACTATCCGCTGATTGAACGTAAACAAATTTTAAGAAAAGTTGTCATTGAAAGTAATCTACTAAGAATATCAGATTATATATTTGAACATGGAAAAACTTTATTTGCAGAAACCGGCAAAAATCATTTAGAAGGTGTAATGGCCAAAAAGGCAGACTCAAAATATTATTTAGGAAAAAGAAGCAGACTATGGCAAAAATTTAAACATCACATAGTATTAAATGCTGTAATATTAGGCTATAGGACAGATAAAACAGCACTAGTGCTGGGACTTTACAATGAAGAAGGCAAACTTGTACACATCGGAAATGTAGAATCTGGCATTTCGCAGAAAGAGCTTACAGCATTTATGGAGGTAGCAAAAGATATAAAAGTTAAAAATAATTTTTACGGTGCTAAAATAAACAATGTTCAATGGATCATGCCTGTGCTTGTTTGCAAAGTAAAGTTTATGGAGTGGTCAGAAAATCTTAAAATGAGAGCTCCATCTTTTTTAGAGTTTGTTTATGATGCACGACCTTATGAATGCAAATTCATGTAAATCAATTGAAATAAGCTAATTATTGATTTAAAATAAACATCATGCTTTGACAGCATCACGATAAACGAAAACTATCACGATAGACAGTAGGAATCGTGGTATAATTAGAGTGTACGGCACAGA
>NZ_JAGGLT010000036.1 GCF_017874545.1 Thermoanaerobacterium butyriciformans
TCTCTGTGCCGTACACTCTAATTATACCACGATTCCTACTGTCTATCGTGATAGTTTTCGTTTATCGTGATGCTGTCAAAGCATGATGTTTATTTACAAAGAAAAGTATATACTATATAAATCATATTGTAAAGAATATTATCTACCCGTTATCTTTTTTATTTCCTCTTCTGAAAGCAATATTTGCCTTGGTTTAGAACCATCATAACCGCTTATGATTCCCTTTTGTTCCATTTGATCAATTATTCTAGCTGCTCTGGCATACCCTATTCGAAGCCTTCTTTGCAACATTGATATAGAAGCTTGTCCCGTTTCTACAATAATATTAATTGCATCGTTCATTAATTCATCTTCTTCTATATCTTTATTTAATGAATTTTTAGGCTCAATAAATATTTCCTCATATTTTGGCTCTGATGTATTTGTTTTTAAAAAGTTTACTATACCCTCTACCTCTTTATCAGATATAAAAGCACCTTGAACGCGTATTGGTTTTGATTCACCAATCGGATAATAGAGCATATCTCCTTTCCCTAACAATTTTTCTGCACCTGCCATATCCAATATGGTTCGCGAATCTATTTGAGATGTAACTGCAAAAGATATTCGTGATGGTATATTTGCTTTTATAACACCTGTTATTACATCTACTGAAGGTCTTTGTGTTGCAATCACTAAATATATACCAGCAGCTCTTGCCATCTGTGCTAATCTACATATATATTCTTCTACTTCGGCAGGTGATACCATCATAAGATCTGACAATTCATCAACAATAACGACTATTTTAGGCATTGCATTGACGCCATGTATCTTATTATACCCTTCAATATCTCTAACATTGTTTTCTGCAAAAGTTTTATACCTTTCTGTCATTTCGTTGACAACCCAGTTAAGAACACCTGCAGCTTTTTTAGGATCAGTAACAACAGGTGTAAGCAAATGTGGAATCCCATTATATATGTTTAATTCAACAACTTTTGGATCTATCAATATCATCTTTACTTTATCTGGCGAAGCTTTAAACAAGAGGCTTACAATCAATGTATTTATACAGACACTTTTCCCTGAACCTGTAGCACCAGCTATTAATAAGTGTGGCATTTTAGATAGATCAGCAACAACTATATTTCCAGCAATATCTTTGCCTAGTGCTATTGTTAAATCTGATTTGCTATCTCTAAACTTTTTCGTATCTAGAACTTCTCGAAGGGTTACAACCGATATCTTTTCGTTTGGTACTTCAATGCCAACAGCAGATTTCCCCGGAATTGGCGCTTCAATCCTTACAGATGGTGCCGCAAGGCTTAATGCAATATCGTCAGTTAAACTAACTATTTTACTGACTTTAACACCAGGACTTGGCTGTATTTCGAATCTTGTAATGGCTGGTCCTCTGCTGACCTGGACTACTTTTGCATCAATAGCAAAGTTTTTCAGAGTTTGCTCTAATTTTCTAGCGTTTTCTATTATCAAATTATTATTAAGTTTTTGTTGTGGTGTACCTTCTTTCAACAAAGTTAATGGAGGAAAAATATAATTTTCTTTTGTTTTTTCCTTACTTTCTTTTTTTGTTGATTGAATATCATTTTCTATCTGATTTACTTTTTCTTCAAAAACCGGTTGGATGATTTTTAATTCTTCTTCCTTGTTATTTTTTATTTTTTCTCTTTCATTTTTACTTATAAGCTCTTTTTCTATTGTTGTTGGTATATTGTCATTATTTTCTATTTTTAATAAATCTTTTTTGCTTTTGTATAAGTCTATAAATTTAAATATGTATTTATATAAACTTTTCATAGATTCGATGAAAGAGATATCTGTAAGAATCATGCCGCAAATAATTGAAGTAGCGATTAATAGTAACCAACTGCCTACTACTCCTAAAAACTTAATAAGTGCAAATACAATAATAGCAGCAACTGCACCGCCACCTGAGTTTTTATTGCCATATTTTATGCTTTCTAAAACGTAATTTTTAAAAAGTCCAGTATCATGATACAAATATATTTGAGCCATACTTATGAAACATAAAAATATAATTAATAGATAAATAATTTTCTTATAATCTAAAAAGTCTTTGCTCTTAAATAAAAGAAATAATGCATATACAAAAATTAATAAAGATAAAGCATATGATCCAATGCCAAATAAACTTTTTAATAAAATTACTATTTCTTTTCCCACAATACCAGTCGTATCTGAATAAAGGCTAATTAATGAAATAATTGAAAAAGTCAAAAATATTATACCAAGTATTTCATCGCGGAAATTGTTTTTTGTTTTTGCTTTCATTATTATCACCCAATAATTAATTCTACATCTTTCATCAAAATCCTTTTTATCAAAAAAATAGATGTGTTTAGCACATCTATTATAGCATAATTTATATTTTTTTAAAATCGATTGTATTTCCTGGCATATATTTAGTTTCTAAATAATCATTCGGATTTGTTGAATATAATCTTATAATTTTATAACTGTTTTCTTCTTTTTCTAAAAGAAACATTTTTCCTTCTATATTTATTTCAATAATATTATCTTTTGTATTATCGCGATGTTCAAATATAAGCTCATATGGTATTATTGTATATAACATTACATATCACCTTTTATTTTCTTTTTCTTTAATCAACTGTTGAAGTTTATTTATTGCTTCAGAAACACCTCCAACTTCATCAATTAGTCCATAATCTACAGCTTCCTTACCTACTAAAATGGTACCCACATCATTTGCTAATTCTCCTATTTTTAGCATAAGATTCATAAAAGCATCTCTTTTAATTCTTGAATTTCTTATCACAAACTCAACTATTCTGTCCTGCATTTTGTTGAAATAGTCAAATGTTTGAGGTACTCCTATTACTAATCCTGTCATCCTTATAGGATGGATCGTCATTGTTGCACTTGGTACTATAAAAGAATAATTAGACGACACTGCTAGAGGCACTCCTATACTATGTCCACCACCCAATACAATTGATACTGTTGGTTTCGATAAGCTAGATATCATTTCCGCTATTGCTAATCCTGCTTCAACATCACCGCCTACTGTATTTAAGAGTATCAAAAGGCCTTTTATTTGAGGATTTTCTTCGATAGCTACCAACTGTGGAATTATATGTTCGTATTTTGTTGTTTTATTTTGTGGTGGCAAAATAAGGTGCCCTTCAATTTGACCGATTATTGTAAGACAATGTATACTACTTTCGAAGTTTGGTAAATTTGTTTGTCCAAAACTCTGTATGTTCTGTTGTACTGCTGTATTCGTTTGTGGAGGCAAGTCGTCATTTTTAAATGTATTCATTTTATCACGCTCCTATAAGTTTAGTATAAAAAAATTAGCGCATATTATGCGCTAATTGTAATTTTCTAGCTTAAATTCATCGTGTAAAACTTTAACAGCTTTATCTGCTTTATCTTGACTTACAAGGCACGATATAGTGTTATGAGAGTCAGACGTTTGATAAATTTCAATGCCATTTTCAGATAATGATTTTATTATTCTTGCCATGACACCTGGCACACCACGAATTCTGTTGCCAATTATTGAAACTTTACTGCAATTTTTTCTTTTTTCGTATTTTATTTGATTTTCATTTAATAACTGCTCTAATTTTGTTAAATCAAATTCAGAAATAGTAAATATTTTTTTGTCAGGAAAGACATTTATTAAGTCAATGCTGATTTTTTCTTCTGCAATCTTCCCAAATATATCTTTATCATCTTTATCTAAATCCATAATAATTTGAACTCTGTTATTCATATTTGCTATTCCTGTAACAAGATTATCAGACTCATAAATATTATTATAAACATTGTTATATTGAGTAATTATGGTTCCAGGGCTATCACTCATTGTATTTTTTATTATCAACGGTATATTGCCTCTCATTGCGATTTCTACTGCGCGTGGATGTATAACTTTAGCGCCTTGTTCTGCTAGTTGAAAAACTTCATTATAGCTTATTCGCTTTAGTATATGTGCATTAGATACGATTCTAGGATCTGCAGTCATAATGCCATCTACATCTGTATAAATTTCAACAGCATATGCCTTCAATGCTTCCCCCAGCAGTGCAGCAGTTGTATCGCTGCCACCTCTACCTAATGTTGTCACATCACCATCTACTGTTATTCCTTGAAAACCGGCCACAACAGGAATTATATTTTGATTTAAAGCATCGAGAATGTACTGCGGCTCTACTCTAATTATTTCTGCATCTCCAAAATTATTATCTGTAATGATTCCTGCTTGTCCTCCAGTAAAAACTTTTGATTTATAGCCTTTGCTCATTAATGTATTGGCAAAAATTACACTTGAAATGATTTCACCACAGGACATTAATATATCAAGTTCTCTTTTTGGCATATCCTTATATATGGATTTTGCAAAGTTAATCAATGTATCAGTTGCATAAGGATCTCCACTTCTTCCGATAGCTGATACTACAACAACAGGCATAAATCCTTGTTCAATAGCATCTCCTACTTTTGAAACTGCCATATTTCTTCTTTCAGCTGTTGATACTGACGTGCCACCAAATTTTTGAACTAAGATGTTCGTATTAACCACCCTTTCATTAAATGTCATGCCAAATAAAAAATCATTTTAATAATATTATACTTTATTGTGTTAATAAAGGAAAGTACATTTCCACCATCAAAAAAATTTTCTCATCTTATCGAGTTCAACTTCGACAATTATCATATCGTTGCCTATTTTTTTTATGTATTCCCAAGGTATTTCTACGTAATTAGGTTTACTTCTAAAAAGAGAACCTTTTGATTCGTAAACAATAATTGAATTTATTTTCCCTGTATTTTCATCTATTATAAGATCTGAATCTTCTATCAAGCCAAGTCTTTTGCCGTCATTTAAATTGACGATTTCTTTATTACCAAATTCACTTAACCGCATTTTATCATCTCCATAAAATTATAGTCCTGTATGGCCAAAACCATTTTCACCTCTTTTAGTATCATCCAATTCGGATACTTCTAGTATTTCGGGTGTTTCTACTTTGTTTATAATCATTTGTGCAATTCTAACACCTCTTTTTACGATAAAGTCTGATTTTCCTAAATTAATGATTATCAATTTAATTTCACCTCTATAATCGGAATCAATAGTGCCTGGTGAGTTTAACATTGTTATACCATTTTTTAGCGCAAGTCCACTTCTTGGACGAATTTGTGCCTCATAACCTTCGGGTAATTGTATCATTATACCTGTTTCAATCAATTTAATTTCGCCTGGTTTTATTATTACATCTTCTTTAACTTTTGCATACAGGTCCATGCCTGCAGCACCACTGCTCATGTATTTTGGTAGAGGCAAATCTAAAGCATCATCGGTTTTCTTTATTTTAAGTACAATTTTATTACTCAATTTTCAACCATCCTATCTGTTTTTTATTTATATTTCCTACTATAGAAATTCCTAATTGACCTATATTAAATATTTTTTTTGCAAGATTATTTACATCTTCATGTTCAATAGACTTTATTTTATTTATTATATCATCAACAGTGTAAATTTTCCTCAGAAAAAGAAGTGACTTTCCCATTACAGACATTCTGCTGCTGATGTTATCCATATCCATTAAAATACTTATTTTTAGTTGTTCTTTAAATTTGTCGATTTCATCTTCTGAAAAACCATTTTCTTTTACGCTGTATATTTCATCTCTAATTATTTCATATACTGTCTTTAAATTTTCGATTGATGTGCTAGCAAATATTGTAAATGCTCCAGTATCAATATATGTAGAAGGATATGAATATATTGAATATACAAGCCCTTTTTCTTCGCGAATTTTTTGAAATAGTCTAGAACTCATACCACCTCCAAATGCATTGTTAATAATAGATAAAGAATATATATTTTCAAATGAATATTTTATACTGGGCATACTTATACATATATTTATCTGCTCATATTCTTTGCTTTTTAATATAATTCCTTTGTTCCAGTTAGGTTTTTCTAAAAGCATTTCTGTCTTTGAAGAAATTACTTCTGCTGTTTTTTCGGCAATAGAATCAAATATTGAATCATCAAAATTTCCAGCAATAGAAATGACAATATTTTCTTTTATATAATTGTTTTTATAATATTTTATTAACATGTCTTTATCAAAAGATTTTACAGTATCTTCTGTTCCAAGAACCGGATATGATAATGAATTGCCATTCCAAACAAGGCTTGACAGCATATCATATGCAAGGTCTTCTGGAGAATCATTATTCATGTTTATTTCTTCGATAACTACTTTCTTTTCCTTTTCTATATCGTCATCTTTGAAAAAAGGATTAAATACCATGTCAAAAAGTACATCAATTGCTTTTTCTATGTATGATTTATATACTTTTACATAAAAACATGTACTTTCTTTCCCTGTAAAACCATTTAGCTGCCCTCCAATGTTATCAATTTCTTCTGCTATGTCTTTAGCACTTCTTCTTTTTGAGCCTTTAAACACCATGTGCTCGATAAAATGAGATATACCATTTTGTTCTTTTTTTTCATGCCGTGAACCTACTTTCAGCCATATTCCTATATAGACTGAGCTTACGTATGGCATTCTATATGCTACTACGTCTATATCATTAATCTTCTTTTGTATATACATTTACTACCTCCTTGATTAGATTATTTTAAAATATTTGAAACGTTAGTAATTACATAACCTTTTTCCTTTAAATCTTTTATAATAGTAGGTAATGCTTCTACTGTTCCTTTAGTCGGATGCATTAATACTATTGCTCCATTATGTGCTTTTTTTACAACTCTGTCAATAATATTGTTAACTCCTGGGTTACTCCAATCAATTGTATCAAGACTCCAAAGAATAACCTTATATCCCAGATTTTCGACGGTCTTTACAACGTCATCGTTGAAATCGCCATATGGTGGAGCAAAGAGATTGGGTTTAACACCAGTTATTTTTTTAAGAACATCTCCAGCCTTAGTAATATCTTCTGCATATTTTTCCTTACTCCACTGTGTATATTTAACATGGGTATATCCATGACTTGCAATTTCATGCCCTTCTTTTGAAATCTGTTTAACTATTTCTGGATTCTTTTCTGCCCATTGTCCTTCAAAGAAAAAAGTTATTTTTACATTATTTTCTTTAAAAATTTCTAGCATTTTAGGAATATATTCATTTCCCCATGCTACATTGCACGCAAAAGCTATCTTTTTTTCATTAGCATCTCCTTTATATATAGGATCATTTGTGTTAAATGTAGCTATAGAATGATTAATTAAAATACCTAACAAAATTATTGCAATAATTATTACTAAAATCAACAAAATTGTAGGTTTCTTAGGGTATTTTATATAATATATTTTCAATGCTAACACCACCTTATCTATTTTCTTACTAAATTTTATTAGATGGTGTTAACATATATTACATTTTTATTAAATAAAAAACATAAACCATAAGTGGTTTATGCATTTTACATTTCCTTGTCATTTTTAGGTTCGTCTGGCAAAGCATCTTTCCTTGATAAATTTATTCGCCCTTGTTTATCAATCTCAGTTACTTTTACTAAAATTTCATCTCCTATGTTTACAACATCCTCAACTTTATTTACATGTTTTTTATCTAGTTTTGAAATATGCACCAATCCTTCTTTACCAGGTGCAATCTCAACAAATGCACCAAATGAAGCAATTCTAGTAACCTTTCCTAAATATATTGCACCAACTTCTACATTTTTTGTTATTGCTTCGATAATCATTTTGGCTTTTTCGCCTGCTTTTAAATCAGTAGATGATATAAATACTCGTCCATCATCTTCTATGTCTATTTTGACACCTGTATCAGCAATTATTTTATTTATTGTTTTACCACCAGCTCCAATTATATCTCTTATTTTTTCAGGGTCTACATTTAAGCTAATTATTCTTGGAGCATAAGGAGATAATTCTTTTCTAGGCTCTTTTATTGTTTCTAGCATTTTATTCAAAATAAAAAGTCTACCTTTTCGTGCTTTTTCTAGTGCTGCTGATAAAATGTCGCGGTCAATACCAGCAATTTTTATATCCATTTGAATTGCTGTTATTCCTTTTTCGGTACCAGCAACTTTAAAATCCATGTCACCAAGAAAATCTTCTATTCCTTGTATGTCTGTCAGAATCGATACCGTTTCACCCTCTTTAATAAGTCCCATAGCAACACCTGCAACAGGCGCTTTAATCGGTACACCAGCATCCATAAGTGCCAGCGTACTTCCGCATACACTTGCTTGAGAAGTAGAGCCGTTTGAACTTAGTACCTCCGATACTAATCTTATTGTATATGGAAACTCTTCTTCGGATGGTATCATAGGCTCCAGTGCTCTTTCTGCTAGCGCACCATGTCCGATTTCTCTTCTTCCAGGACCTCTTAATGGTCTTGTCTCACCAACACTATATGGAGGAAAATTGTAATGATGCATATATCGCTTAGATTCTTCATCACCTAATCCATCTAATATTTGTATATCTCCAAGCGGTCCTAATGTTGCAACTGTCATCACCTGTGTTTGTCCGCGAGTAAATACTGCTGAGCCATGTGTCCTAGGCAAAACTCCCACATCGCAAGTTATAGGCCTTATATCATCAAGTCCTCTTCCATCTACTCTTATTTTTTCTTCAGTGATCATTTTTCGCATTTGTTCTTTTGTAATTGTGTATAGGACCTCATCGATATCAGCAAGGTTGTCTGGATACTCATCTTTAAAATGCTCTAGTACTTCTTCTTCTACTTTGTCTATGTTGTCATTTCTTTCCTTTTTTTCCTCTGTCCTAAGTGCATTATATATTTTTTCTGTTGCAAATTCTCTTACAAGATGTTCTAAATTACTGTCTATTTCATGTATAGTTACTTCTGCTTTAGGAAGTCCTACTTCTTTTACAATGCCTTCTATAAACTCTACTATTTTCTTTATGTACTCATGAGCGTACATAATTGCATCTAACATTACTTCCTCAGGAACTTCATTAGCACCTGCTTCAACCATCATAATAGCGTCTTTTGTACCAGAAACAGTCAAATGAAGATCGCTTTTTTCCCTTGTAGCCAAATCAGGATTAATTATAAATTTTCCGTCAACTAATGCTACCGACACTGAACCCGTAGGGCCATTAAACGGAATGTCTGATATAGATAATGCAACCGAAGACCCTATCATAGCTACAATCTCTGGCTGTACATCAGGATCAACAGACAAAACGGTAGCAATAACTTGTACATCATTTCTATAGCCATGTGGGAACAATGGCCTTATAGGTCTGTCTATTAGTCTTGATGTTAAAATTGCTTTTTCTGTGGGTTTACCTTCTCGTTTAATAAAACCTCCTGGTATTTTACCTACAGAATACAGCCTCTCTTCATAATCAACGCTTAACGGAAAAAAATCAATGCCTTCCCTTGGCTCTTTTGAAGCGCAAGCCGTCACTAATACCACAGTATCACCATATCTGACAAGTGCACTACCATTAGCTAGTTGTGCCAGTTTTCCAGTTTGGACTATTAATTTTTTCCCAGCAAGATCAAGTTCGAAATTTCTTTCCATATTATCCTCCTTTCAACCTTAATATATTTTTCCATTTAACAAAAGCTTTAATACAGAAAAAAGAGCGAGGTTACCCGCTCTATTTTCTTAAATCTAACTTTTCAACGATGGCACGGTACCTGTCCATATCCTTCTTCATTAGATAATTTAATAATCCTCTTCTTTGACCAACCATCTTAAGCAAGCCACGTCTTGAATGATGATCTTTTTTATGAACTTTTAAATGTTCATTCAAAGAATTAATTCTCTCAGTAAGTAATGCAATCTGAACTTCTGGAGAACCAGTATCTTTCTCATGGATTCTGTTTTGTGCAATAATTTCATTTTTTCTTTCTTTGTTTAACATGATTTCACCTCCGCTTTTAAATTCGCCAAATAGCATTGATAACGCCGGTGAACGTATATCAAAGCTATGGTAATTACGGATATAATTTTATCATAAAAATTTAATTATGTAAAATATATTTATGAGATTTTGCAAATACATAATCTTTTTTCATCTGTTCTATGAGTTCTTCTACACTATTAAATTTTATTTCATCGCGTATGCGCTTAATAAATTCAACTTCTATAAACATACCATAAATATTTTCATTAAAATCTACTATGTATGTTTCTACAGACAAGTTATTGACATTAAAAGTAGGATTAATACCAACGTTCGTTATACCTAAAAAATATTTATTAAGTATTTTTACTCTTGTTAGATATACACCATTTAAAGGAATGATATAATCTCTATCAATACTTATATTTGCAGTTGGAAATCCTAGCTTTCTCCCTACTTTTCTCCCGCTTGTAACATAACCTTCTAAGCTGAAATATCTTCCAAGACACTTGTTGGCTTCTTCAATTTTACCTTCTTGAATCAAAGAGCGTATATAACTGCTGCTAATTATGATTTTATTCAACTTCACAGGTTCAATGACTTCAACTTTATAATCATAGATTTTAGAAAAACTCTTAAGCAACTGAATATCACCACTGGCTTTATAACCAAATCTATAATTTTCTCCTACTACAGCAATTTTCATATTTAATTTGTCGATGAGAATATCCTTAATAAAATTTTCAGGCGAGAGTAATGAAAAATCTTTATTAAAGTCAAAAATTATGGCATAATCGAGCATAAACTTAGAGAATTCCTCTAATTTTTTTCTATTAGTTATTAACAGTTTAGGGAAATTTTTTTTACATATCGTCTTCATTGTATGCTGTCTGAACGTAAAAGCAGAGCTTGATATATTGTTAACCTTAGATAATTCAATGGCTTTTTTTATTAATTCTTGATGTCCAAGATGAATTCCATCGAAATTTCCAAGAGCGATCACCTTTTTATCATTATACTTTTTTATGTTATATTCATCGAGTATTACCAATTAGTCATCAGCTCCAAATAATAATCTTTCAACATATATTTTAGAATTATCTACGTTGCCAATGCCAATAAACAAATTATCTGGATTATACAGTTTAACAAAATTAGAATGTGCGTCTAAATAATTGTTTTCTATCGGGTGCCCATGTATTATTTTTTTGTAGTCAAGATTATTAAGGTGAATATCTGGAAATGGCAAAACATTACTCATTTCAATCATTTTGTATTTATCAGTCTTAATATCTTCTAATGTGTATGAATTTTCTAGTGAAAATGGCCCAACATTTATTCTAATCAGCATAGACATATATCCTGCGATATTAAGTTTATTACAAACATCTCTTACAAGAGCTCTTATATATGTGCCTTTTGAGCACTTTACATCAAACATTATTCTGTACGGTATATCATATGATACAAGTTTTATATCATATATGGTTATTGGCGAAGCTTTAATTTCAATATTTTTGCCTTCTCTCGCATATTCATAAAGTTTTTTTCCATTGATTTTTTTTGCAGAATAAATAGGTGGTACCTGTAAAATATCACCTTTAAATTTCTCTAGAACCTCTTGTATTCTATCAATAGTAAAAATTTTTACAGGTGTTACATTTGTTATGTTTCCAAACTTGTCAATACTGTCTGTTGAAAATCCAAAAGTTATCTCTGCCCTGTAAGTCTTGCTTTGTGATACTACATACTGGGATAATTTGGTTGCTTTTCCAATACATATAGGCAAGACGCCAGCTGCTCCTGGGTCAAGTGTCCCAAGATGTCCTATCTTTTTTATATTAAATTTTTTCCTCAAAAAAGATACAACATCATGCGACGTCATACCAGGTGGTTTTAATACATTCAAAAATCCATCCATATAATATCACTCATTTAGCTCATTTTTTATTAATTCTAAGACTTTATTTTTTACTTCATTTATACTGCTTTTTTTTAAAAATCCCGATGCTCTAGCGTGTCCACCACCGTTAAATTCTTTAGCAACTTTATTTACATCTACATAACTTTTTGACCTTAAACTTCCCTTTACCAAACCATCTTTCTCTACTAACATAACCGCAACTTCTACACTATCTATATCTCTTCCGAAATTGATGATATTTTCTACATCTGAAATATTTGTTCCCGTTTCTATAAAATCTTCTTTTTTTAATTCCATATATGCAACTTTTTCATTAAAATAAAGTTCCATTTTGTCTATAGCTTTGCTTATTAATTTTAGTTTGCTGTATTTTATGTTGTGAAAAATTATATCAGAAATTTTGCTTACAGAAACACCGTTATTTATTAAATCACCAGCAACTTCATGAGTAAATGATGTTGTTGAACTATACATAAAATTCCCTGTGTCTGTAACAACGCCTACATATAAACTTTCTGCTATTTCTTGATCTAAATCAATACCTAGTATTTTTATTAACTGATAAACAATCTCTGCTGATGAAGCTGCATTTGTATCGACATAATTCATATTAGCGTACAAAGTATTTGACACATGATGATCTATATTTATTGATTTAGGAACTATTTTTAATAATTCTTTTCCACTTCCCATTCTCTCAGCATCTGCACAATCTACTGCTATGAGTAAATCTGCCTTTTTATTGATCGGTCTTGTGATTTTATCTGTATACGGCATGAACTTATAAATATCAGGCACAACATCATCGATGAATATAGATATATCCTTATCCAATTTCTTCATTGCTTTATATAAAGCAGTAATACATCCAATGCCATCGCCATCTGGTGATAGATGTGTTACGGCAACTATTTCTTTCGCTTCATTTATGGAATCTAATATGTCATTTAAAATCATTTGTCTTCACTCTCTTGTTTATCTAAGTTTCTCAATATTTTTGAAATGTGTGCGCCATATTCTATCGAATTATCTATTTCAAATATCAATTCAGGAGTATATCTTAATTTAATTCTTTTGCCGAGTTCATGCCTTATAAAACCTGTTGCGCTCTTTAACCCTTCTAAAGTACTTTTTTTCTCATCATCATTGCCGTAAACGCTAATATAAATTTTTGCATACCTTAAATCCTTTGTAACTTCAATATCCGTTATACTTGTCATATTACTGATTCTAGGGTCTTTTATTTCTTCAAAGATCATTTTACTTACTTCTTTTTTTATTTCTTCCGACAATCGTCCACTTCTGTACTGCATTTTTATTCATCCTTTCAGCGGGGTATTTCTTCCATCTGATATGCTTCAAGCACATCACCTTCTTTAATATCATTAAATCTTTCTATGCCAATTCCACATTCAAATCCAGACTGTACTTCTTTTACATCGTCTTTAAACCTCTTCAGAGAAGATATCTTTCCTTCGAAAATCACTATGCCATCTCTTACAACTCTTATATTTGCATTTCGAATTATTTTTCCCTCTATAACGTAACATCCTGCCACATTTCCTACATTAGGAACTCTAAATACAGCTCTAACTTCAGCTTTGCCTAACTCTTTCTCCCTGAATTCTGGCTCTAGCATACCTTTCATTGCTGCTTTTAAATCATCTATAGCGTCATAAATTATTCTATAGAGCCTTATATCGACTTTTTCTTTTTCAGCCAAAGATTTAGCTTTACTGTCAGGTCTTACATTGAAACCTATTATTATAGCATTAGAAGCAGAAGCAAACATAACATCTGTTTCAGTAATAGCTCCTACTGCTCCATGAATAACTCTAAGTCTTACATCATCATTGCTTAATTGCTCAATAGAATTTCTTAAGGCCTCCACAGAACCCTGAACATCAGCTTTTAGAATAATATCAAGTTCTTTTACACTACCCTCTTTTATTTGATTAAACAATTCATCAAGCGATATTTTCTGCTTTTGCATTATTTCTTCTTCTCTGTACTTTTCTTTGCGTTTTTCTGCAATCGACCGAGCTTTTTTCTCATCATCCAATACTACTAGTATGTCACCTGCTTTTGGAACATCTGATAAACCTAAAACTTCAACAGGAATTGACGGTGTTGCTTTTTTTACTTTTCTTCCTTTATCATCAAACATGGCTCTTACTTTACCATAAGCGGTTCCAGCTATTATTACATCTCCTGTCTTAAGGGTTCCTTTTTGAACTAAAACTGTAGCAATAGGGCCTCTGTTTTTATCAAGTTGTGCTTCTATTATAGTCCCTCTAGCTGGCCTATTTGGATTAGCTTTTAACTCTAACATTTCTGCTTCTAATAATATCATTTCCAATAAATCGTCAAGTCCTATATTTTTTTGTGCTGAAACATTGACACAGATTGTATTGCCGCCCCAATCTTCAGGTACTAAGCCATGTTCAACTAATTCTTGTTTCACTCTATCCGGATTTGCATTCGGTTTATCAATTTTGTTTATTGCAACAATTATAGGAACGTTGGCAGCTTTTGCATGATTAATTGCTTCTATCGTCTGAGGCATTACACCATCATCTGCAGCAACAACTAGTACTGCAATATCTGTAACACTAGCGCCTCTTGCTCTCATGGCTGTAAATGCTTCATGTCCAGGTGTATCTAAAAACACAACTTTTTTTCCATTTATTTCTACTACAGATGCACCAATATGCTGCGTTATTCCACCGGCTTCACGTTGAGTAACGTTTGTTTTCCTGATTGCATCCAATAAAGAGGTTTTTCCATGATCTACATGTCCCATAACTGTTATAACAGGTGGTCTAGGAAGTAGATCTTTTTCATCGTCTTCTTTATCTATAATCTCAAGATTATCTTCGTTATCTTCTTTTTTTTCTAGTAAAAAGCCATATTCTTCAGCAATTTGTGATGCATTTTCGTAATCTATTTGTTGATTTATTGTCACCATTATTCCTCTTGATATTAATTTTTTAATGATGTCTGATGGGTTTATTTTCATTTTTTCAGATAGCTCTTTAACAGTAATAAAGGCAGGTATTGATATTATCTTAACCGTATCATTCTGCTGTACATTCATGTTACTTTCTTTAGCTTTTTTGCTATCAGATTTCTTCTGTTTCTTTGTAGATTTCTTTGAAGGTTTTTCATTGAGTTCTTCATATTCATCTACTAAATCATCTGTTTCTGTTTCTTCCTTTTCGGTTAACAAATCTATTATTAAACTTACTTCATCGTCTTCTAAAGTACTCATATGGTTTTTAACATTAATGTCTAAATCATTAAGTTTTGATATCAATTCTTTACTAGTCAATTTTAATTCTTTCGCTAATTCATAAACTCTAGTTTTTGACATTTTATTCACCTCCATTAGTTAGAACCTCCTCTGCCTCAATTGTTAATTTGTTGGATAGATTAACATCTGTAATGCCAATTACTGCTGTATCACCTTTCCCTATACTTTTTCCTATATCTTTTTTGTTTCCTACTATTAAATAGGGAATGTTTTTTCTATTACATAAGTTTATAAATTTTTTCTTTGTGTTATCGGAAGCATCTGCAGATATTACAACTAGACAAACCTTTAAATTGACAATGCCTTTTTCAACCCCAAAACTTCCAGCTAATAACTTACCAGCCTTTCTACACAATCCCAACATTGAATAAAATTTATTCATTTGAAACCTCTTTTCTCATTTGCTCAATAATATCTTCAGTCAGCGAAGTTTCTAATGCTCTTTCTATTTTTTTTGACTTTAAAGCCTTTTCAAGACAATCAATGTTTTTACATATATAGCAACCTCTTCCTGACATCTTTCCTGTAAGATCGACTTGGATATCATTGCTATGAGCTTTTTTGACTATTCTCAATAGTTCTTTTTTTGGTTTCATCTCTTGACAACCAAGGCACATTCGCATAGGAATTTTTTTTGCCTTCATATTCACCACCCCGACATTAAGATTTGGACGCAGATTCACTTGTTATATCAATTTTCCATCCTGTTAATTTAGCAGCCAGTCTTACATTCTGTCCCTCTTTGCCAATCGCAAGAGAAAGCTGATAATCGGGAACAACAACTCTGGCTATTTTTTCTTTTTCATCAATATCTATACTTAAAACTTTTGCCGGACTCAAAGCATTAGTCACAAATTCTTGTGGTTTTGAGCTCCACTTTACAATATCTATTTTTTCACCTTTCAACTCATTTACAACCGCTTGTACCCTAGCACCTTTATATCCAACACAAGAACCCACTGGATCTACATTCTCATCTTTCGTGTATACAGCCATTTTGGTTCTTGAACCTGGTTCTCTTGATATACTGCGTATTTCCACAATTCCTTGCTGTAATTCTGGCACTTCCATTTCAAAAAGTCTTTTTACAAGGCCAGGATGTGAACGAGAAATCAGTATTTGTGGCCCTTTTGTTGTCTTTTTTACTTCGACTATATAAACTTTTATTCTGTCTCCATGATTATAAGTCTCATTTGGTATCTGTTCATTCGGTGTCAATGTCGCTTCGGCTTTCCCTAAATCCACCAGTACGTTTTTTCTTTCAATTCTTTCTACTATTCCAGTTACAATCTCTGATTCTTTACTCAAGAAGTCTTCATATACTATGCCACGTTCTGCTTCTCTTATTCTCTGAACAACAACTTGTTTCGCATTTTGAGCTGCTATTCTTCCAAAAGATTTTGGTGTAACTTCGATATCAACGACATCACCAACTTGATATTTTTTACTTAACTTTTGAGCATCTTCTAAACTTATTTCGAATAAATCATTATAAACATTCTCAACAACAGTTTTTTGTGCATAAACTTTAACATCGCCGGTTTCTCTATCCATTTTTACTTTTACATTCTGAGCAGTTCCATAATTTTTTTTATATGCTGAAACTAAAGCAGCCTCAATTGCTTCAAACATCGTGTCTTTAGGGATACCTTTATCTTTACAAATTTGATCAAGTGCCTCAATAAATTCACTATTCATTAATCTCCCTCCTTCAATTCAAAATTTAATTACAGGTTTAACTAAACTTATATCTTTAATATCAAACTCTTTTCTTTTACCATTGTCCGTTATTACTACTTTGTCATTAATTAATCCCACAAGCTCTCCTTCATACTTTTTCTTTTTATCTATTGGCTGATATAATGAAACTTCAACTAAACTGCCTTTAAATTTATCAAAATCTCTCTGGGTCTTTAATGGTCTATCTATACCAGGTGATGATACTTCAAGTATGTAGCTATTTTCTATTGGATCCACTTCATCAAGCTTTTCACTAAGATACTCACTAATTATTTGACAGTCGTCTAAAGTAACTCCCCCATTCTTATCTATATAAACTCTTAAATACCAATTGTTACCTTCTTTTTTGTATTCAACATCAACCAATTCAAAATTGTTTTTCTCTATAGCAGGAGCAACAAGATTTCTTGTCAGCTCTTCAATTTTCGACAATCTGATTACCTCCTTATCTTATATCCTTAATTAATTTTGTGTAAAAAATACAATTATATAATACGAAAGAGTGGGAAATCCCACTCTTAAGTTTAATTTCTATTTTGCCATAACAATTATAACATACACAAATAACCAATGCAACATTAAAATAAACTTAATTGATTTGACTCAGGAATATCTTGCAAACATCCGTGCTGTTTTAAAATCTCAATTACCGTCTTGCTGATTCTGGTTCTGTTTCTTAAATCTTCTATAGACAGGAATTTACCGTTTTTTCTTTCTTCTGCTATTATTTTTGCAGCCTGTTTCCCAATTCCCTCTAAAGAATTCAATGGAGGTAATATACCGTCTTTAGTAATAAGAAATTTAATTGCATCAGATTTATACAAATCTACATCAGTAAATTTTAGACCTCTTAAATACATTTCTAGTCCAACTTCTAGTATTGTCAATAGTCCCTTTTCTTTAGCTGTAGCATTATTTCCTTTTGATTCAATCAACCTTATATTCTCTTTTATCTTTTCTATAGAATTCATTATATCTAAGTTAAACTCATCCGCTCTAACAGTAAAATATGTTGCATAAAACGCCTCTGGGTAATGTACTTTAAAATAAGCAATTCTAAAAGCCATAATTACATATGCAACAGCATGTGCTTTAGGGAACATATATTTAATTTTTTTACAAGATTGAATAAACCAATCTGGAACATCATGTTTTTTCATCTCTTCAATTTCTTCATCTTTTATGCCTTTTCCTTTTCGAACGCTTTCCATTATTTTAAATGACAATTTTTTATCCATTCCTTTGCTGATAAGAAACAACATTATGTCATCTCTCGTAGAGATTACTTCTTTAAGGGTTGCCTTACCTTCTTTTATAATGTCCTGTGCATTATTTAGCCATACATCAGTGCCATGCGAAAGACCACTAATTCTGACAAGCTCAGCAAATGTTGTAGGTTTAGTATCTACAAGCATTTGCCTTACAAATCTGGTACCAAATTCAGGCAGACCCAAAGTGCCAACTGTGCAATTTATATCTTCTGGCTTAATATTAAGCGCGTCAACACTTGTAAATAAACTCATCGTCTCTTTATCATCTAATGGTATTTCTCTTGCATTAACACCTGTCAAGTCCTCCAACATTCTAATTACCGTCGGATCATCATGACCTAATATGTCGAGTTTTAGCAATCTTCCGCTTATAGAATGATAATCAAAATGGGTTGTTATTATATCAGAATCTTGTGCATCCGCAGGATGCTGTATTGGTGTAAAATCATAAATATCCTTGTCTTTAGGTACTACCATGACACCTCCAGGATGTTGGCCGGTTGTTCTTTTTGCACCAGTACAACCCATAACTAATCTTTTAATCTCTGCATTGTGGACTAATAAGTTTTTTTCTTCAAAATACTTTTTGACAAATCCATAAGCAGTTTTATCGGCTAATGTACCAATAGTACCTGCTCTAAATACGTGTCCTGTGCCAAAGATTTCTTCCGTATATTTATGAGCTATTGGTTGATAATCGCCAGAAAAATTGAGATCTATATCAGGTTCCTTATCACCTTCAAAGCCGAGAAATACTTCAAATGGTATATCATGACCATCCTTTTTCATCTTTGTACCACAATTTGGACAATTTTTATCAGGCATGTCCACACCGGAACCATAACTTCCGTCTAAAACGAATTCGGAATATTTACATTTAGGGCATATGTAATGTGGTGGCAATGGATTTACCTCTGTTATTCCACTCATAGTTGCCACAAATGACGAACCAACAGAGCCCCTCGAACCGACTAAGTAACCATCATTTAAAGATTTTGTAACTAATTTTTGTGCAATAATATACATCACAGCATAGCCATTATTTATGATAGAGTTTAACTCCTTGTCTAACCTCTTTTCCACTATTTCTGGCAACTTTTCACCATATATTTCATGCGCTTTATTAAGTGTCAATTTTCTTAATTCTTCTTCTGCGCCTTCTATTGACGGAGGAAAAGTACCATCAGGAATTGGTTTAACATCTTCTATTAATTCAACTATTTTATTAGGATTGTCAATAACTATTTCTTTAGCAGTTTTTTCATCAAAGTAATTAAACTCACTTAACATTTCTTCTGTTGTTCTAAAATACAATGGAGGTTGTCTATCAGCATCTTTAAATCCTTTCCCGTACATAAGTATTTTTCTATACACGTTATCCCATGGTTCTAAAAAATGGACATCACATGTTGCAACAACAGGCTTTTTAAAGCGCTTTCCAAGTTCATAAATGCGTTTATTTATTTTTATCAGTTCTTCTTTGCTTTTTACTTCACCTTTATCGATTAAAAATTCATTATTGCCTAGAGGCTGTATCTCAAGATAATCGTAATACCTAATTATTTCTTGCAATTTGTCGTCATCAAAATTTGATATCAATCCTCTAAAAACTTCCCCTTGTTCACAAGCAGAACCAATTAACAATCCTTCTCTCATTTGTGTTAATAAACTTTTAGGAATTCTTGGATTCCTGTGGAAATACTCTAAATTAGATTTTGATACTAATTCATATAAATTTCTTAATCCTTTCTGATTTTTTACAAGTATTATTACGTGATATGTAGGCATTTTTTTAATGTCAACTTTATTCTTTAAATAACTATTTATTTCATTTACTTTATATACTCCATTTTCCTTTAGTTTAGCAATACTTTTAAGAAAAATTTCAGCAGTTGCTCTAGCATCATCTACAGCTCTATGATGATTTTCAAGTGAAACTCCAAGATACTGTGCTACTGTGTCAAGTTTGTAATTTTTTAAATTTTCATACATATGTCTGCTTAACTCCAAAGTATCTAAAACAGGATTGTCTACTTCAATTCCAATATTTTTAGCCTTTGTCTTTATAAATGTCACATCAAAATTTGCATTATGAGCAACAAGAGTAGAACCTTTTATAAATTCCAAAAATTTAGGCAAAACTTCTTCAATTGGTGGATATCCATTAACCATATCATCTGTTATTCCAGTCAATTTTGTTATAAATCTTGATATATGAATTTGTGGATTTACAAAAGTTTCAAATGTATCTATTATTTGGCAATCCTTTATCTTAACGGCACCAATCTCAATAATACTATCATTGATACTTGATAAACCAGTTGTTTCAATATCAAATACGACAAAGCTGTCATCAATAGTTCCAGATGCATTTCCACTGACGATCGGAACACCATCATTGACAAGATAGCCTTCCACACCGTAGATGACTTTGACACCATATTTTTTAGCAGCACTCTGAGCTTCAGGATAAGCTTGTAAGACTGCATGATCTGTTATCGCTATAGCCTTGTGCCCCCACTCAGATGCTCTTTTAATTAAAGACTCAGCAGAACTTACGCCGTCCATACTGCTCATTTGCGTGTGTACATGCAATTCTACTCTTTTTTCTGGTGAATTGTCCATTCTCATGATTTTTTCAGCAATTTCAATATCCTTTGCATTTATAATTAAATCTCTTTCGTATTTATCGTATATGACAGTTCCACGTACCTTAACGCAGCTTCCTACACTTAATTTATCTTTAGTTGCATTATACTTTTCATCACTTAAAAATGCTTTAACTGAAAATGATGACGTGTTATCTGTTATATCAAATGTCATCAAATATTTAGATTTGATTTCGCGATATTCTAATGCAAATATTTCTCCTTGTATTGTTACATCATCGCCTTCTTGAGATATTTCAGAAATTTTTATGACTTCTGAATTTATCTCTTTGCCAAGTAATACTTTTTTGTCATCATTATTGACATTGCTTGCAGCCTTCTGTACATCTTCAGTTGGAGATGTAATTATATTATTTACAATCATTTCTTCGTCTTTTTGTATTTTTTTATTAACCTTGCTATTTAATGACTCATCAAAATCCAAAATAAGTTCTACATTTAAACCATAATATTTTTTTATCAATTCACAAATATATATATTGATTTTATTTTTCTTTAAGAAATTATAGGCCACTTCATTTGACGCTTTTATTAAGACCTGTTGGTTGTTTTTTATACAGATATCACAAGACTTTATAAAACTTAATGTTCCAGGGTATTTTTCACTTGCTCTTTTTACAATATCCTCCCAATGATCACTTATAATCGAAGAAATATTATTGATATCTGAATCTGAACTTTTAAATTTAAACTCTATATTTTGTAACTGGGGAATTTTTGATTTAATAGTGGATTTTAAATTTTCTAATTTTGTTATTTCTTTTTCTAAATTAAAAGGTAAATACAATATAAGCTTTTTTTCTTTCAAGGAAAGGCTTATTTTATTTACTTCTATATCGTTTATACCGAGATCTTCTTTAAAAAAAGAAGGTAGCATTTAAATGCACTCCTTACATCCATACCTTTAAAATATCTTTGTACATCCTTAATCTGGCTTTAAAACCTTTGATAAAACCTAGTTTTTCTTCTTTCATAATGTGTGTCATATTCTCTAGCTGTACATGTTGTACTCTTAAATGTTTTTCTTTTGCATATTTTGTCAGTGCAACTTCTATTCCATATTTTAAAATATCTATATCTTTATCATTTATAAACTCTATAAATAAATCCTTTTTTAAAGCTCTCTGTCCAGACAAAAAAGGTGCTATTTTTTGTGCTAAATCTGTTCTTTTTCTTCCAGATGAAAATACGCCAACCGTCATGTCACAATTGTTTTCCAAAACAGGTTTCACTAATTTATTAAAGTGCTCTGGAGTAAAACCGATAAGATCCGCATCAAGCAAAACCAAGAAATCCCCATTAGCAGCTTGGATCCCTCTTTTTACCGCAGCACCTTTGCCTAAATTTGTCCTTAAATTTATAAGTTTAACTTCAAAAAGAGAAACTACTTTTTCAGTGTCATCTGTTGAACCATCATTTACCACAATTATTTCATCTATAATATTGATTTTTTTAAGTACGTATAAGACATTTTTTATATTTTTCTCCTCATTATACGCAGGTATAATTACAGATATCATTATAATTTCTCCTTCAATATATCGTTAAGTTCCTTAATAAATTCATCAAAAAGCTTATCTTCTGGAACTTTTTTAATTATCTTCCCCTTTTTAAAAATAAGGCCTTCTCCAATACCTCCAGCTATTCCTATATCTGCTTCTTTCGCTTCTCCAGGACCATTAACTGCACATCCCATTACAGCAACTTTTATGTCTTCTTTAATGTTTGCCGTTGCTTTTTCAACTTTTTTGGCTAAATCTATCAAATCAATTTTAGTCCTTCCGCATGTTGGACAAGAAATTATTTCTACGCCTCCTTTTGATAATCCCAATGATTTTAATATTTGCTTACCTACTTTTACCTCCTCAAGAGGATTGCCAGTTAATGAAACTCTGATAGTATCCCCAATACCCATATACAACAATGTTCCTATGCCAATTGAAGATTTTATAGCTCCTGAAAAAATTGTTCCAGCTTCCGTAATACCAACATGAAGCGGATAATTTACTCTCTCTGAAATTAGTTTATACGATTCTATTGTAAGGGGGACATTTGAGGTTTTTAAAGATACCACTATATCATAAAAGCCACACTTTTCTAATAAAGAGACACTTTTTAGTGCACTTTCTACAATTCCCTCTGCCGTTACGCCACCATATTTATTTAAAATATTTTTTTCCAAGGAACCAGAATTAACACCTACTCTTATAGGAATTCCTGCATCTTTGGCTGCAGCTACTACTAATTTAAGCTTATCATCTCCACCAATGTTGCCAGGATTTATCCTAATTTTATCTGCTCCATTTTTTATTGCCTCAATTGCAAGCCTATAATCAAAGTGAATATCTGCCACAATAGGAATGCTAATTTCCCTTTTTATTCCCTTAATGGCGTTTGCAGCTTCAAAATCAAGCACTGCTACACGTACTATATCACAACCAGCATTTTGTAAATCTCTAATTTGATTGACAGTTTTCTCTATATCTTTTGTATCTGTATTTGTCATTGATTGTAGAGCAATTGGATTGTTTCCCCCTATATATATGTTTCCGATCCTTACTTCTTTTGTTTTTTTTCTCATATAATCACCTTTTATTTAAAGATATTTATTCGAATCAAATCTCTGTATGTAGCAAAAAGCATAAGCGCAATCAACAATATAAAGCCAATATAGTGGACGAAACCTTCTTTTTCCGGATCGACAGGTTTTCCTCTGATTTTTTCTATCAGCACGAATAAAATCCTACCACCATCCAATGCTGGGAATGGCAATAGATTAAATAAACCCAGATTAACACTTATAAGTGCTGCAAATGTCATTAAGTTCAGTATACCAGACTTTGCCTCTGCACCAATGGCTTGAACTATGCCAACTGGACCCATCAAATCATTTGCAGATACTTTACCCGTTATAAGCATGTACAAGGATAAAATTATCATTTTAGAAAAAAAGATTGCCTGCTTCGTACCAGTACTAAAAGCCAAAACTAAAGATCTTTTATACTGAGGAACAATTCCTATCATTGGCTTTGAAGCATTTTTATCATAAGTAGGTACAATAGTTTTAGTTAAAATTACGTTATCTCTTTCTATCGTAAGTTTTAGTTTAATCCCATTATTTGAATTAATTATATTTTGTAATGTATCCCAATCATTTATTTTTGTATTGTTTATCATTACTATTTTATCACCTGGCATGATTCCGGCTTTTTCTGCGGGATATCCGCTTATGGTAGAACTAACAATCGGCACTGGACTTCCAACTATGTAGAAAACCATAATCAGAATGATAAAAGTCAATAATATATTCATTAAAGGCCCAGCTGCAAAAATTCCTAGCCTTGTGTACCAAGGTTTATTAGTTACAGCTCTTTTATCATTAGATATTTCATCTTCACCTGCTAAAGCACAAAAACCACCAAATAACATTATTCGAAATGAATATTCTGTTTCACCATATTTTTTCGAAAAGATCTTTGGTCCAAAGCCAACAGCAAATTCATTAACTTTTGTGCCAGACAATTTTGCGACTATAAAATGTCCAAACTCGTGGATCGTGACTAAAATGCTCAATACAATTACACTTACAACAATGTAAAAAAATATCACTTATCTATCACCTCATATACTCACGCTTAATTTTTGCCCTTATTTCACTATCTACTTCTATTATATCATTTAATTTTGGATTAATGATGTTTTTATGATTATTCATATATTTTTCTATTATATAAGGAATATCATTAAAAGAAATTATTTTTTTTAAAAACATTTGAACTGCTACTTCATCTGCCGTATTTAATACAGTTGTCATCGTTCCACCTTCTTTTAATGCGTCATATGCCAGTCGAAGACATCTAAACGTATTAATATCTGGTTTTTCAAAGGACAAATTTCCAATCTTTGTTACATCAAGATAAGAAACACCGTCTATATATTTTCTGTTTGGAAAATTAAGTGCGTATTGTATTGGTATTCTCATATCCGGTGTTGCCATTTCTGCAATAATACTACCATCTATAAATTCCACCATTGAATGAATTATACTTTCTTTGTGTACGACAACTTCTATTTTATCTATAGGCATATCAAAAAGCCATTTAGCTTCTATCACCTCAAAGCCTTTATTCATCAGTGTAGCAGAGTCAATGGTAATTTTTTTCCCCATTTTCCAATTAGGGTGCTTTAAAGCTTCCTCAACAGTAACGTATTTTAATTCATTCACCGTTTTACCTCTGAATGGTCCTCCAGATGCAGTGATAATCAATTTATTTACGAACTCTTTTTTACCAGATTGAATACATTGAAATATTGCATTATGCTCACTATCAACAGGAAGTATATTTATATTTTTCTCATTTGCCAGTCTTTTAATTATGTGTCCACCTGTAACTAAGCATTCTTTATTCGCAAGTGCGATGTCATGTCCCGCTTCAATTGCTTTTATAGTGGGTACAAGTGCCGCAATGCCTTCAATAGCTACTACAACAGTTTGAACATCTGGCAGAGAAGCTATCTCATTTATTCCATCTTCACCAGAAAGTATCACTGTACTGTCGTCAATCATATCCTTCAATTTTTTTGCATATGTTGTGTCTTTCACAGCTACAAATTTCGGTTTAAACTCATCAATTTGTTTCTTCATAAGTTCAATATTATTATAACACGTTAATCCAATAACTCGAAATTCGTTTGACTTTCTTACTACATCAAGAGTTTGCGTACCAATAGAACCTGTAGAACCCAATATAACTATATTTTTCATGTTATGCTCCTTTCATCTGTAGACATACGTAAAAAAGATATAAATATATGGAGATACAAATAAAATGCTATCAAATCTATCTAAAACACCGCCATGACCAGGGATAATCTTGCTAAAATCTTTTGTATTGCAATTTCGCTTTATCAATGAAGCAAAAAGATCACCTATCTGAGCTACTAGACTTCCGGTAATGCTTAAAGCAATTATGTAAAAAATATTTATCTGCAATTTTTCTTTAAATAAATATGTAAAAATAAGACAACCTATTAGAGAACCTATTATACCACCTATAGAACCTTCGAAAGTTTTATTTGGACTTATATTAGGACATAATTTATTTCTACCAACATGTTTTCCTACAAAATATGCAAAAGTATCTGTTAACCATGATATGATAAATATAAGCCATACCAACAAGTACCCATTATTAATGTCTCTTATTTTTCCTATATAAGAAAAGAAAATTATATAGATAACACCTGCCATTGTAATTGAAGTATCCTCTAAATTATATTTTCTCTGCAATATTGGCACAGTAAAAATGATTATGGCTATTAATATAATAACATCCATGGTATTGTAAGAATATCCTAAAACATAAAAAAATAAAATTGCTATATACCCTATATAGTTTATTGGTTTTATATTGATATTTTTGAAAACAGTATAAAATTCGTTTAATCCCATAAGGCTTATTGCTGCTAAAAATAGCCTTAGATACCATCCACCTGCTATTAATGCTATGAAAACCAAAGGAAGGCCAATTATTGCACTTGATATCCTTTTTTTTAACATAAGTTCAACTCCTTAATTTATATACCGCCAAACCGTCTGTTTCGCTTTTGATAATCAACTATAGCTTCTATGAGGTGATCTTTATCAAAATCAGGCCATAATATATCAGAAAACCATAATTCTGAATAGGCAGATTGCCATAACATAAAATTGCTGATTCTCAGTTCACCGCTAGGTCTTATGATTAAATCTGGATCAGGTTGTCCTGCTGTATACAGGTTATCAGCAATGATTTGTTCATCTATATCATTTAATTTTATTTTGCCATCTAACAATGATTTACTTATCTTTTTAACAGCGTTGACTATTTCATTTCTTCCACCATAGTTTAAAGCTATGTTTAAAACAAGTCCTTTATTATTTTTTGTTATTTCTTCTGATTCTTTAACCTTGATTTTACATTTCTCAGGTATTTTTGATAAATCGCCAATGAAATTTAATTTTACGTCATTTTCATTCAATTCATCTATTTCGCGTCCTAAATATTCGATCAACAGATTCATTAATCCATTTACCTCGTCTGCAGGTCTTTTCCAATTTTCTGTTGAAAATGCGTATAATGTTAAATACTTGATTCCAATTTCAGATGATGCCTTAACTACTCTTTTTACTGCTTCCATACCAGCTCTATGTCCAAGTGTCCTTACAAATCCTCTTCTTTTCGCCCATCTGCCATTGCCATCCATTATAATTGCCACATGCTTTGGAATATTATTCATATCTAATTTCTTTTCCATTTCGTGAGCAGTATTTTTCCTTCGATTTATAATAAAGCTCATTAATTTTCCTCCTTATAATATGGGCAATACCCCCTCGTGCGAGGGGGTTAAAATTCAGCTGCTATAACCGATAATATACCTTCTTCAAACTTCGTTTTTAAAACACGCTTTTGATATCCTTTATAGTGTTTTACAGGTTCAGTTATTACTATTTTATATTTAATGTTGTTTTTATCTAAAATTTGTTTAACAGTTTCAATATCATAGCCAATGATATCAATCAAAATTCCAGTATCTCCTTTTCTTTTTGCTCTAAAATTTTATCTATTTCTTTTATATATTTATCAGTAAGTTTTTGTACATTTTCTTCCTTTTTTATCTTTTCATCTTCAGATATTTCTCCATTTTTATCCATCTTCTTAATAACATCATTAGCATCTCGTCTAATCTGCCTTACTGCGACTCTAGCTTCTTCTCCTTTTTTATGGACCAGTTTAACAAGCTCTTTTCTTCTTTCCTCTGTTAAATCTGGGAAAACTAATCTGATTATTTTACCATCAGAAGTAGGATTTATATTCAAATCAGATTTTTGAATAGCCTTTTCAATTTCTGAAATTTTTGATGTATCCCATGGTTGTATTACTATGACTTTTGGCTCTGGTGCTGTAATTGTTGCCAACTTGTTTATTGGTGTCATAGTTCCATAGTAATCGATCGAAATCCTATCTAAAAGTGAAGGATTTGCTCTGCCGGCTCTAATCGACACTAACTCGCTTTTTAAAACTGCTATAGACTTTTTCATTTTCTCTTCGGTATTTTTTAATAAATCATCCATTGTTATCCCTCCTTAACAATTGTTCCTATTTTTTGACCCATTATTACATTCTTTATATTGCCTGGCACAGTTAAATTAAAAACAATAATTGGTATATTGTTGTCCATGCATAGAGAAGTTGCGGTCGAATCCATCACACCAAGTCCTTTGTTCAATACATCAAGATACGACAATTTGTCAAATTTTATCGCATCTTTAAATTTCATAGGATCTTTATCATAAACGCCATCTACTTTTTTTGCAAGCAGAATTACTTCAGCATCTATTTCAGCAGCTCTTAAAGAGGCTGTCGTATCTGTAGAGAAGAAAGGATTACCTGTACCTGCTGCAAAAATCACAACTCTTCCTTTTTCAAGATGCCTAATAGCTCTTCTTCTAATATAAGGCTCGGCAATCTGTCTCATTTCAATAGCAGTTTGCACTCTTGTTTCTACACCTCTTCGCTCCAAAGCATCTTGCAAAGCAAGAGAATTGATAACCGTAGCAAGCATACCCATATGATCAGCGGTAGTTCTATCCATACCTATACCTTCTCTACCTCTCCAAATATTACCACCTCCAATCACAATGCCAATTTGAATTCCCATTTCTTTGACTTCTTTTATTTGATCAGCAATTAAATTAACAGTTCCAAAATCGATTCCATAACCTGCACTACCAGATAAAGCTTCTCCTGATATTTTTAATATTACCCGTTTGTATTTTACAGACATTAGAACACCTCATTTTATTATTCTATAAAAATATTAAAAATCCTTCATAGTTCTATTAAAAATAGGACACAACCGTGTCCTATTTTGGTTGCCTATTTAATTTTATTCTTCTTCTTGAGGATTTTCAATACCTTCTCCTCTTTCAAATCTAACAAATCTTCTGATTATTATATTTTCACCAAGTTTAGCAATTAATTCGTTTAATAAATCTTTTACTGTTTTACTATCATCTCTTATATACAGTTGTTCTAATAGGCAATTTTCTTTGTAGAATTTTTCCAGACGTCCTTCAATAATTTTGTCAATGACTTGTTGTGGCTTACCTTCATTTAATGATTGTGCTTTTAAAATTTCCCTTTCTTTTTCAATGACTTCTTGTGGTACATCTTCTCTCTTTATGTACTGCGGATTTGCTGCAGCGATTTGCATGCATATTTCTTTTACAAAAGACTTGAAATCATCTGTATTTGCAACAAAATCCGTTTCACAATTAACTTCTACGAGAACACCAATTCTACCTCCACCATGAATATATGAGTCGACTAGTCCTTCATTTGCTGTTCTACCAGCTTTTTTTGCAGCTGCTGCTAATCCTCTTTCCCGCAATAAATCAATAGCTTTTTCAATATTTCCATTAGAATCAGTAAGCGCCCTTTTACAATCCATCATACCTGCTCCAGTACGCTCTCTAAGCTCTTTAACCTGTTGTGCAGAAATCATTTTTTAACCTCCATCCTTAATATAATTTATGGTAAGGACAAGAAAACTCCTTACCACAATTAAATTATTCTTCAACAGCAGTTAATTGTTCACCCTGTTTAGCTTCAATTACAGCATCGGCTATCTTTGAAGCTATCAGTTTTACAGCGCGAATTGCATCATCATTTCCTGGTATTGGATAATCTACTTCTTCAGGATCACAATTTGTATCAACGATGGCTACTATAGGAATATCAAGATTTTTAGCTTCCGCAATAGCTATTGCTTCTTTTTTAGGATCCACAACAAATAATACTGATGGAATTCCGTTCATATCTTCTATTCCACCTAAATACTTTTGAAGTCTTTCCTTTTCTTTTCTAAGCTTGATAACTTCTTTTTTAGGCAAAACTTCAAAAGTTCCATCTTCTTCCATTTGTTTTAATTCTTTTAGTCTCTCAACTCTGCTTCTAATTGTCTTATAGTTGGTTAGCATTCCACCCAGCCATCTTTGATTAACATAATACATTCCACATCTTTCTGCTTCTTCTTTAACTGAATCCTGTGCCTGCTTTTTGGTACCTACAAATAAAACTGTACCATTATTTGAGACAACTTCCTTAATAAAGTCATAAGCTTCCTCAATCTTTTTTACCGTTTTTTGAAGGTCTATTATATATATCCCATTTCTTTCGGTAAAGATATACGGAGCCATTTTGGGATTCCATCTTCTTGTTTGATGGCCGAAATGTACGCCTGCTTCTAATAATTGTTTCATTGATATTACTGACATATTTTCACCTCCTGGTTATTCCTCCGTTCAAATCATCTCTTAAAACGACCATTTAGGCACCAGTTTTAAGATCCTTGAACGTGCGTTATCCACACATTAATATATTATATTATGATATAATTGTCAATATATATTTTATATTTTCAGAGATTTCGCATCAAAATTCCAGCAAAAAATTTATTTTTACAAGAATTTTTATATTTTATATTTAGTTGAATATATGGTAATAGTAAATCCATTTAGATGCTAAAAAAGTTATACTTTCCCCTTACCCCACAGATCTTAATAATGAATTTCCAGTTTTGTTTCAAATTATGTCTTCACAAACAGTGGATTTCTCCATCCAGTTTCGATGATAAATATCTCATCTTTTATATCTTCAATAATATCTATTTGAAGCATATGCTTTTCCCTAAATTTTCTTATACACCTGAAGAAATATAATTGCATCAAATTAAATGCTATTATTATAAACATTAACACAGTTTCTACACCCTCAGGACTGTGCAGAAAACAGTGATTTAAATGCCATTCTGTTTTTAGTTGATGAAAAACATTGTTTTCAATTTCCCATCTTTTATGTATTATTTTCCATAGGGTTTCTACTGAAGTAACTTTAGATGTAGTTATTATCCATGATTCTTTTATTTCTACTTTGCTTGAGCTATGTATCTCCTCTATAAATTTTATAAACCTTACTTCTATGTCGGAATTAGGCATTTGAAAATTGTCTTCGTCCCAGGCCTTTATTTTAATATAATTGTTACTTTTTTTCTTAACAGTCCATTCTTTATCTGCTTCTCGACACTTAAATAAACCAAGTGCATCCTTAACTATATTAAGTCTTTCATCTTTAACCCTTACTACTGCATCCATCCCTATTGATAATACTTCTTTAATCCAGGTAGATTTGCAATATAATGCATCAGCTACTATAATGTCTGCAAAATGATGAAATTCTTTATGCAATTTTCTAATTAGACGCTTGCCTGCTGTGATTTCTCCTTCGTCTTTATCTGAAGCATCTCTTTTAGGTTCAAGCATTTCCTGACCTATGATAAGATGTGGATCAGAACCTACAGTTGCACATATTACTGACCTATGAAAGTAATGAGTAATCCCGTCCTTTTGGACTCGTGTAAGACAATTATCACAGCACTTATTAGTGCTTTCAAATAACTCTACACCATCTATTGCAACAACTTTTAGTCCATCTATAGTTCCTTTTCTAAAAACCTTATTTTTTGTACTTGTCTCGATTATACTATTATTAAGCTCATTTAAGCCATATAAATCAAAATTACTTAAAACACGCCTAATAGTGTCAATACGAGGAATTTTAGTCTTTTTAGGTAATACTTTTTTAAATTTACCTTTTTTAAGCCAATGTTCCAATCTATTAAAACTCCTTATTTGAAGCATAAATCCAAATAATACTACAAAGGTAACTGTTGAAATTTTTACTGAAGATTTTGCTCTTTTATCTTTTAGGGTATTGATTTTTTCTCCAAGATGGTATATCTTAGAGAAGTAAGTTAATATTTGTTTTAAATAACTTTTGTTCATTTTATCAGCATCCTTTCTATTTAGGTTGTTGCAAAACATATTATAGAAAGGATGCTTTTACTATGAAAACTTATTATATAAGTAGCTAAAAAAGCGCAGACTTCCCCTAGAGCTTTTAAAATAGACTTTAAAGGAAATTAATGGATATAT
>NZ_JAGGLT010000037.1 GCF_017874545.1 Thermoanaerobacterium butyriciformans
AGGCAGAACGAAGGAATTAAGGACAAAGATCCTGTGAGACATGGGAGGGTATGCCACATGAGCTTAAGTGGAATCCATAGGCCAAAATATGGAAAGAACAATAGAAGCTTATTTGGGTTACCTATCACATGTCAAATTCATGAATAAATAGCATTGATATACATGAGGGCTTCTTTGAAGATCGTGAGAATCTGAGAATGAGTGAGATATTAAAAGAAAATCAAAAATTATAGAGGGAGGTGGGGAAAAGGATTATGAAATATTCCCCTTAAATATGAGGGAGGGAGATCTTTTATGAAACATCAAACAAGATTAACAGCAGTACTGCTTATAACGGCGTTTTTAATAGGTATAGTGATTACAGGGTTTACTTCAATACCGAAAGCAAGCGCAAAAGAATCGGTTAGTCTGAGCAATACAACAAATTTTGATGACCCTATTGCAGTAATTAAAGGGATGATTCAAGCAATTAACGATCAGGATCCTTATGAGTATATGAACTATTTTACCAATTCTAATCGCACAGCCATGACACAATTTCTTTCAAGTAATAAATCAGAATCATTCTTTAAAGAGAAGGAAGCCAAGTTGATTCAAATTAAAGAGCTTCCAAAAGAAGTAGGTGTAGTAGCTGCAGGTATTTCATCTGGAGAAAACTTAAATTTGGACGATACACGTATTTTTTATGCTGAAATTAACTTCACGGTGGATAAAGAAGATAAATGGCTATATAATGGTACAAACCATCGTGTTATTGTTGTCACAAAAGAAGATGGAAGCTGGAAAATAGTAAGGCTATCAGTCCCATCTATAGAATACTTAAAAGATACTGGCAATGGATTTAATTCAGATGACGAAAATATTGCTGCTAAAATCGAAAGTACTCTTGATAAAAAAGGACAAATAATGAACATGAAAGGTGCGGTTATTGATAATATTGCTGCAAGTGAAAAATAGTCTTTTTTACTACTACTTTCTCCGGCTCCTTATGACTAAAGCAAGTCCCAATAAGATTATCATGATTGAGATTATCAAGTTTGGATTTAGCCATACGATGGAAAATTGGTTGTACAAAATTGACGTATAGCTTAATATTACAGCAGCGGTAATTACCATGACTAAGCCTATAAGCACAAAATCTCTGCTTACGATGTAAAGTTGAAAAAGGCCTATTGCTACAGATAGAATGTAAAGAGGCCATGTGTATTCAGAGTAAATCCAGTTTGTAAAGATGTCAAAGTAAAAAATGATGCCCATTGATGTAAGTATTCCGCCTGGAACTAAGATTTCAGGATTTTTTCTTTGCTTTAAGTAGCTTACTTCCATCATGATTCCTGATATCAATATGAAAAGAGGCCATATATTAGACATATCCAATGTTATTCCGTATCTTGATAGTAAGCCCAGGTTGTCATTTAGATAGATAAGCCCTAACAATATAAGTACGATTCCGATTATTTTCTTTCCCATGGTTAAACCTCCCTAAAAGTTTTGGCTTTCATTTATATTTTACTATAAATGGATGAAAATTTAACTATATTTTTGCGAAAAAATACTTGAAAAAATTTCAGAAGGTGATATAATAATAAAAACGACGAATAAATATAAAAAATAAATACTATTTATACATATTTCACATTATTTTTTTAATGTTTAATGCATAAATATAAATCAAAATTAATATATATAAAATATTGAAGGTGGGATCTCAATGGTGAGGGTCGGCATATTAGGAGCTACAGGCTATACAGGCGTAGAGCTCATTAGAATCTTATCAAATCACGAAGATGTCCAGATAAAATACTTATCATCTCAAAATTTCAATGGTAAAAAATTTGAAGATGTGTATCCTTCTTTAAAAGGATTTTGTAAAGTAGAGCTTCAGGAACTAAACATTGACGACATTGTTGAAAATTGTGATGTGGTATTTACAGCACTTCCATCTGGATATGCAATGAATATAGCTGAAAAATTATGCAATTGTGGTGTAAAACTTATTGACCTTGGTGCGGATTTTAGATTTGATGATTTTAAGACGTACAAAAAATGGTATGAGACAGATAAAGATGATTATGGCAGTGTAAGTAGAGTATATGGGCTTCCAGAGATACACAGGCAGGAGATTAAAAATGCGATGGTTGTGGGAAATCCTGGGTGCTATCCTACATCTGTCATTCTTGGCTTGGCACCTGCTTTAAAAGGTGAAATAATAGAAAATCATATAATAATTGATTCGAAATCTGGAGTTTCTGGAGCTGGTCACAGCCCTAAACTAGGCAATATGTATGCAGAGTGCAATGAAAGCATAAAACCTTACAATGTAGCAAAACACAGACACATACCTGAAATTGAACAAGAGCTTTCGAATTTGAATTGTGAGGATACAAAAGTCATTTTTACTCCTCATTTGACGCCAATGACAAGAGGAATATTAAGCACCATGTACTGCAAATTGAAGAAAGATATTTCAATAGAAAGTCTACATGAGATATACAGTGAGTTTTATAAAGATGAATATTTTGTGAAAGTTCTAGATATTGGCGAATACCCATCTACAAAAAGCGTATACGGATCAAATTTCTGCCACATAGGACTTGAGATCGACAAGCGAACCGGTACATTGATAGTCATGTCTTCTATTGATAATTTGGTAAAAGGTGCATCTGGGCAGGCTGTTCAAAACATGAATATAATGTTTGGCATCGATGAAGATAAAGGCTTAAAGATGGTTCCAGTTTTCCCGTAAAAGATATATTTTGCATGTAACTGAGGAGGATTTGATAATGGAGGATTTTGAGGTAATTGAAGGAAATGTCACATCTCCCAAAGGTTTTTTAGCCTCAGGTGTATTTGCTGGCATAAAAAAGTCTAAAAAAGATTTTGCTATAATATACTCTGAGAAAAAGGCCAATGCTGCTGCAGCATTCACTACTAATAAGGTGAAAGCGGCGCCAGTAATTCTAGACAGGGAGAAAATAGCAAATGGCGAAGCACAGGCCATAGTCGCAAATAGTGGCAATGCCAATGCCTGTACAGGACAAAGAGGATATGAAGATGCCTGTTCTATGGCTGATATGGCGGCCAAGCACCTAAATATAGACAGCGGTAACGTTCTTGTCTGCTCTACAGGAGTTATCGGTGTGACGCTTCCTATGGAAAAGATAGCTAAAGGTATAGAGTTGGCAGTCCAAAGCTTATCGAAAGACGGTGGGAAAGAAGCTGCAGAAGCTATCCTAACTACAGACACATTTGCGAAAGAAGTGGCCGTAAAGTTCAATATAAAAGGTATTGAAGTTAAGATAGGTGGAATTGCAAAAGGGTCTGGCATGATTTCTCCCAATATGGCCACTATGCTGTCTTTTATAACGACAGATGCTGATATATCAAAAAGTGCTTTAGATAAAGCTTTAAAGAATACAGTAAAGAGGTCTTACAATATGATATCTGTAGATGGAGATATGAGCACAAATGATACTGTTATAATGCTGGCAAATGGTGTGGCATGTAATCCTACAATAGAGGAAGGGACAAAGGAGTACGAGGTTTTTTATAACGCACTTTTATATGTAAACAAGTATCTGGCAAAACAAATAGCGAAAGATGGTGAAGGTGCTACTAAGTTCATGGAAGTCAATGTAGTTAATGCACCTACAGAAGATGATGCAATTCTAGCTGCTAAGTCTGTTGTTAACTCAAATTTGGTTAAGACAGCTATATTTGGTGAAGATGCCAACTGGGGAAGGATCATTGCGGCTGTAGGATATTCAGGAGCCGATTTTTCACAAGATAGCGTTGATATATATTTAAAAAGCAACAAAGGGCTCATAAAGGTTTGTGAAAATGGTGGTTATGTTCCTTTCAGTGAAGACAAAGCGAAAGAGATTTTAAGCGAAAAAGAAATCTCGATTATCATAGATTTAAATGCCGGAAAATATGAAGCTTTAGCGTGGGGCTGTGATTTAAGCTATGATTATGTGAAAATAAACGGGAGCTACAGGACATGATTAAAAGGCAAAAATATGGCGATGAAATCGCAAAAGCTGAGATATTGATTGAGGCCCTGCCTTATATTAAAAAGTTTTCCGGTGCTACTGTTGTGATAAAGTATGGCGGCAATGCCATGATAGATTGTAAGATAAAAAAAATGGTCATGCAAGATGTGGTGCTGTTAAAATTTGTTGGCTTAAATCCTGTTATTGTCCATGGCGGCGGTCCTGACATAAACAAGATGCTTGAAAGCCTCAATATAGAGTCAAAATTTATAAATGGACTGCGGGTTACGGATGAGAAGACGATGGAAGTAGTTGAGATGGTCCTTACAGGTAAGATAAATAAAGAGATAGTTTCCATGTTAAACGAAATAGGTGGTAAAGCGATAGGAATAAGCGGAAAGGATGGCAAACTTCTTGTAGCTGAAAAAGATACAACAAATGGAGATATAGGCTATGTAGGAAAGATTGAAGAAGTCAATATAGATGTGATAAAGATGATGCTTGATAAAGGATATATACCTGTTATTGCTCCATGTGCTGTGGGAAAAGACGGAAAAACTTACAATGTAAATGCTGATACAGCAGCAGGAAAAATAGCAGAAGCTTTGAAAGCAGAAAAATTTATATTGCTGACAGATGTGGAAGGTATCTTGTCAGATGTAAATGATAAAAACAGCGTAATTTCAAGAATTGATTTGAATGCGGCATCAGAACTTATGACGACGGGAAAGATTACGGGTGGCATGATACCTAAACTGAAGTGCTGTATACAAGCAATAGAAAATGGAGTTAAGAGAGCGCACATAATCGATGGAAGATTGACGCATTCGCTTCTCTTAGAAATATTTACTGACGAAGGGATTGGCACCATGATTGGAAAGGAGTGTTTTGACGATGACAATCTCTGATGATAAAAAATATGTGATGAATACTTATGGACGTTATCCTATTACATTGGCAAAAGGCAGTGGCACAAAAGTTTGGGATACAGACGGGAACATGTACCTTGATTTTGTGGCAGGCATTGCTGTAAACGCATTTGGTCACTGCTATCAACCAATAGTAGATGCCATCAAAAGTCAAGCAGAAACATTGATACACTGTTCTAATCTTTATTGGAATGAAAATCAGATTGAGTTAGCTAAGATGATTGCAGAAAATTCATTTGGCGATAAGGTGTTTTTTGCCAACAGTGGTGCAGAAGCCAATGAAGGAGCAATAAAGCTTGCAAGAAAATACGCATCAATTAAGTATGGTGACAAAAGGTATAAAATCATCAGTGCGAAAAATTCGTTTCATGGAAGGACGTTTGGTGCTCTTACGGCAACAGGCCAGATGAAATACCATAAAGGTTTTGGACCACTGCTGGAGGGGTTTAAGTACGTAAAATACAATGACATTGACGATATTTACAACGCTTTAGATGATGATGTATGTGCAATCATGATAGAAATCATACAAGGAGAAGGAGGCATACATGAGGGAAGCCTTGAGTATTTAAAAAAGATTAGAGAAATATGTGATGAAAATGACATTCTCTTGATTGTCGATGAAGTTCAGACTGGCATTGGACGTACAGGAAAACTTTTTGCATATCAGCACATTGGAATAGAACCGGACATTATGACATTGGCAAAGGCACTAGGCGGTGGTGTGCCAATAGGAGCTGTTGTGGCAAAGGAAAATGTGGCAGTATTTAAACCAGGTGATCATGCATCAACATTTGGAGGCAACCCGCTTGCATGTGCTGCCGGAATTGCGGTTATGAAAGAGGTTATAAAAGAAGGATTTCTTGATGATGTAGTAAAAAAAGGAGAATATTTTAAGGAAAAGCTTAATGCATTAAAAGATAGATACAAAGTCATAAAAGATGTAAGAGGAAAAGGCTTGATGATTGGATGTGAAGTGGATTTGGATGATGCAGGCGAGATAGTGCTAAATGCCATGAAAAAAGGGCTTCTCATCAACTGTGTAAACCACAATGTTTTAAGGTTTGTGCCTCCACTTATCGTTACTAAAGACGAACTTGATACTGCTACGATAATTCTTGATGATGTATTACATGAAATGGGGTTTTAAGATGAAAGGGTACTTGAAGCTTGAAGATGGTAGCGTTTTTGAAGGCAATATTATAAGCAAAAATTTTCAGGGTTTTGGTGAAGTGGTTTTTAATACAGGCATGACTGGATATCAGGAAATTATCACTGATCCATCTTATGCTGGGCAGATTGTCGTCATGACATATCCGCTTATTGGAAATTACGGGATTAATAAGTACGATTTTCAATCGGAAAAGCCGCATATTAGAGGATATGTCGTAAGGGAGTACTGCGATATCCCCAGCAATTTTCTCTCAGACTCTTCATTGCTTGATTACCTTGATAGCAATGAGATACCAGTTTTGGCTGGTGTTGATACGAGAGAATTGACTAAAAAATTGAGATCAAATGGTACCATGAGAGGCATCATAACTGATGATGCCAATGCAACAGTGCCTGATATCAAAGTGGATTTACTTAAAGAAGTGTCGACAAAAAAGACGTATCACATACAAGGCGAAGGACCAAAATTGGCATTTATAGATCTTGGCACTAAAAAGAATATTTTAAACATGTTAAAAAATGTAGGATTTGACATATACGTATTTCCTTATGATGTATGCGTAGAAGATGTAATGTCGATTGAGCCAGAAGCCATATTCTTTTCAAATGGGCCTGGAGATCCAAAAGATGCAATTAACGCCATAAAGCTTGCAAAGTTTTTTATAGGTAAGATACCAGTTTTAGGTATTTGCTTAGGACATCAGATTATTGCACTTGCTATGGGGTGCAACACGATAAAGATGAAATTTGGTCACAGAGGTTCAAACCAGCCTGTGAAAGACTTGATGATAGGGAAGTCATTTGTCACATCGCAAAACCACGGATATGCAGTAGAAGAAAGCTCCGTAAACAGAAACGAAATAATAGTCACACATATAAATTTAAATGACAATACAATCGAAGGAATAAGGCATAAATATTTGCCGGTATTCTCTGTCCAATATCATCCGGAAGCATGTCCTGGTCCACATGATTCAATGTACATTTTTGATAAGTTCATGGATATAACTTGTGTTTATAGAAGGAGGTCTTATCTTGCCGAAATATGAAGGAGTGAATAAAGTGCTTGTTATAGGCTCAGGGCCTATCGTAATAGGTCAAGCTGCAGAGTTTGACTATTCCGGAACGCAAGCATGCAAATCACTAAAAGAAGAAGGATTAAAAGTTATCTTAGTGAATAACAATCCTGCTACCATAATGACAGATACAGAAATCGCCGATGTGGTGTATATAGAAAATCCGGAAGTCGATGTACTGGAAGCCATCATAGAGAAAGAAAGGCCAGACGGGATTTTAGGGACAATCGGTGGTCAGACAGGGCTTAATGTAGTTGTAAAATTGAAGGAAAGTGGAATAATCGACAAGTACAATCTAAAAGTTTTAGGAACTTCCATCGAATCAATAAAAACTGCAGAAGACAGGGAATTGTTTAAGAAGAAGATGGAAGAGATAGGAGAACCTATAGCAGAAAGCACGACGGTTAATAACGTCGATGATGCGGTTAAATTTGCTGAAAAATGCGGATATCCACTGATAGTCAGACCTGCCTTTACATTAGGTGGAACTGGTGGTGGCATAGCAAACAATGTAGATGAACTGAAAGTTATAGTTGATTTAGGTTTAAAGAAAAGTATGGCACATGAAGTATTGATAGAAAAATCCCTTTACGGTTATAAAGAGATAGAATACGAAGTGATGAGGGACAGCAACGACAATTGCATAACGATATGCAATATGGAAAACTTTGATCCTGTTGGTGTCCACACAGGTGACAGCATTGTCGTGGCACCGTCACAGACATTGACAGATTACGAGTACCAGATGCTGAGGACTGCCAGTTTGAAAATCATAAAGGCATTGAAAATTGAAGGTGGCTGTAATGTTCAGTTTGCACTGGACCCTAATAGCCATCAGTACTACGTGATAGAAGTGAATCCAAGGGTTAGCCGTTCAAGTGCACTGGCGTCAAAAGCTACAGGTTATCCTATAGCGAAGATAGCTGCTAAAATAGCTGTTGGATTTACACTTGATGAGATTAAAAATCCTGTTACAGGAAAGACTACAGCTTTGTTTGAGCCGTCACTTGACTACGTTGTTACAAAGATTCCAAGATGGCCTTTTGATAAATTTTATGAGACAGACAGGAAAATTGGCACTCAGATGAAGGCCACAGGCGAGACGATGGCTATAGACAGATGCTTTGAGGCATCATTGCTAAAAGCCGTAAGGTCTTTGGAGATAAAAGCCTATGGTCTTACAAATGAAAGCATAAAAAAATTAAGCGATGAAGAAATTATAGATAACATTAAAAAGCCAAATGACATGAGGCTATTTTATATAGCTGAAGCGCTGCGACGCGGTGTCACTGTAAATTATATAAATGAAATATCAAAGATAGATAAGTGGTTTATAAATAAGCTCTTGAACTTAGTAAAGATGGAAAAAGAGATATCTATGAACGACTTGACCCACGATCTATTGAAAAGAGCTAAGAGAATTGGGTTTTCAGATAGGGAAATTGCCAATATCAAAGGAATAGATGAGAAAGATGTAAGGGAATTAAGGAAAAGCTACGGAATAGTCCCGGCATATAAGATGGTGGACACATGCGCAGCAGAATTTGAATCAGTCACACAGTATATATATTCAACTTATGGCGAATATGATGAAGTTCCAATACACCATGATATTAAGAAAGTCATAGTTTTAGGCTCAGGTCCTATAAGAATCGGACAGGGTGTTGAATTTGATTATTGTTCTGTTAAAGCTCTCTGGGCACTAAGAAGTAAAGGAGTCAAATCGATTATAATAAATAATAATCCCGAAACAGTAAGCACGGATTTTGATACTGGTGATAGGTTGTACTTTGAACCATTGACACTGGAGGATGTATTAAATATCGTTGAAAAAGAGAAGCCTCTTGGCGTCATGGTGATGTTTGGAGGGCAAACAGCTATAAATCTTGCGCAGGGATTATCTGATAACGGCGTAAATATATTAGGTACATCTTTTGAAAGCATCGATGATAGTGAAGACAGAGAAAAGTTTTCTAAACTCCTTGAAAAATTAAATATAAATCAGCCAAAAGGTGGCTATGCGCTATCAGTTGATGATGCAAAAGATGTGGCATCGACGCTGGGATTTCCACTTCTTGTAAGGCCATCATACGTTATTGGCGGCCAATCAATGGAAAGAGTAAATACGCTTCAGGAAATAATAGATTATGTTTCAAATGCCATGAAAGTATCTCCAGGAAAGCCTGTCTTAATTGACAAATACATTGAGGGAAGAGAAGTAGAGGTAGACGCGATTTCCGACGGTACTGATATATTGATTCCAGGAATAATGGAGCATATAGAAAGAGCGGGAGTTCATTCAGGTGATAGTTTCTCAATGTATCCTGCAAGAAACTTATCTGATCATGAAATATCTACAATTGTAGAATACACCAAGAAAATATCATGCGCTTTAAATGTAAAAGGGCTTATCAATATCCAATTTGTTGTTAAAGATGGTGTTGTTTACGTTCTAGAAGTAAATCCAAGGGCCTCCAGGACTGTTCCTGTTATAAGCAAGGCAACAGGAGTTCCTATGATAGATATAGCTGTAAAAATCGCTTTAGGAGATACATTAAAAAGCTTAGGCTACGAAGATGTTTTATGGCCTAAGACGACACACACAATCGTAAAAGCACCTGTATTTTCAACAGAGAAACTTACTAATGTTGAAGTTATGCTGGGACCAGAGATGAAGTCGACAGGGGAAATAATGGGCATAGACTTAAGCTATGAAGGTGCTCTTTACAAGGCGATGGCAGGAGCGAATTTAAATATACCGGCCAGCGGCCGAATACTAATATCTATATCGCACAAAAATGTGGCCGAATCAATGACTATGGTAAAGAAGTATTACGATGCCGGCTATGAGATATTTGGCACATCAGGTACTGCAAGGCATTTCAATTCTATGGGCATTAATGTGAAACATGTCAATATAAAGGATGCTATAAGACTATTAAAAGAAGGATATTTTTCACTTGTAATTAATATACCGACTCATGGCAAAAAGGTAGACAACGATGGATTCATCTTAAGGCGCACAGCCTGCGAATACAGGGTTCCACTGTTTACATCACTTGATACGGCAAAGGCAGCACTTCAAGCGGTACAGAAAGTGAAGCTAAACGGTCTTAATTATCTTTCGCTTAATGAATATCACGAGTTACAGTCTAAAAATTTAAAAAAATCAGTCTTATAAAATACTAATTATTTATGAAGGGGAGATTATATTATGTTAAAAGGAGAAAAAGTAGTACTGGCGTATTCAGGCGGTCTTGATACGTCTGTCATTATACCGTGGCTTAAAGAAAACTACGAATGCGAGATAATAGCGGCTTGCATAGATGTTGGTCAGGGAAGTGAGCTTAATAGCGTAAAAGAGAAAGCACTATTAAGCGGTGCCAGCAAGATATATGTCGAAGATGTAAAAGATGAGTTTGTCAAAGATTACATTTTTCCAACACTAAAGGCTGGTGCTGTATATGAAGGCAAATACCTATTAGGCACATCATTTGCAAGGCCTCTTATTGCCAAAAAACTTGTAGAGATAGCACATAAAGAAGGTGCAAAGGCTATTGCTCATGGTGCTACAGGAAAAGGCAACGATCAAGTGAGATTTGAAGTGTCAATAAAAGCATTAGATCCATCAATAGAGATAATAGCTCCGTGGAGAATATGGGACTTTAAATCCAGGGAACAGGAAATAGACTATGCGAAAAAGAAAGGCATTCCTGTGCCTGTTACAAAAGAAAAGATATACAGCGTTGACAACAATTTATGGCACATAAGCCACGAAGGCGGAGATTTGGAAGATCCATGGAATGAGCCTAAAAGCAGCCTATATGACATTATAGTACCACCAGAAAAAGCACCAGATGAGCCGGAGTACGTTGTCTTAGAGTTTGAGAAGGGCCTACCTGTAAAAGTAAATGGAAAATCTTACAGCAGTCCAGCAAAGATGATAGAAGAGCTTAATTTGATTGCCGGAAGAAATGGAATAGGGATAGCTGATATTGTAGAAAATAGACTTGTAGGTATGAAATCCCGTGGTGTTTACGAAACACCTGCAGGAACAGTTCTTTACGCAGCCCACAAAGAATTGGAGTATTTGGTGCTGGATAAGGAAACCATGAGGTTTAAAGATATAGTAGCTCAGAAATATGCTGATCTTGTTTACAATGGATTGTGGTTTTCGACGCTTAGAGAGTCCTTAGATGCGTTTGTAGATGCGACACAGCAAAATGTTACTGGAACTGTTAGATTGAAACTTTATAAAGGCAGTATAATAAATGCGGGTTCAAAGTCACCTTATTCACTGTACAACGAGGAATTTGTAACATTTGGTGAAGATGAAGTATACAATCAGAAAGATGCAGAAGGATTTATAAACTTGTTTGGTTTGCCGCTTAAGATAAAAGCGCTTATGGAGATGAATAGAAAGGAAGGTTTCAATGAAGCTGTGGGGAGGTAGGTTTAAAGGTAGCGTTGACAAACTTATGGAGGAGTTTAATTCCTCCATTTCTTTTGATATAAGGCTTTTTAGATACGATGTTGAAGGATCAATCGCACATGCTAAGGGTTTAAACAAAGCCGGTGTCTTAAGCGATGATGAAACAAATCTCATTGTAGACGGCTTAAATGAAATACTAAAAGAAACTGATACAAATCATATACCAGATGATGAGGATGTACACACATACGTTGAAAGGCTTTTGACGGAGAAAATTGGAGATGCCGGGCGGAAGCTTCATACAGGGAGAAGCCGCAATGATCAGGTGGCTACCGATGTAAGGTTATACCTAAAAGATGTTATAAAAGATATCGGAAGTGATATAAAACTTCTTATAGAGACGCTTCAAAGTATAGCAGATGAACACAAAAATACAATCATGCCCGGATACACCCATTTGCAAAGAGCACAGCCTGTCACGTTTGGGCACCACATGATGGCATATGTGGAGATGTTTAAAAGGGATTTATCAAGGCTTAATGATATGGTAAAAAGGGTAAATATAATGCCATTAGGTTCAGGTGCATTAGCGGGCACATCATACAATATAGACAGAATATACGTAGCAAAACTTCTTGGCTTTGATGACATAACACAAAACAGCCTCGACGCAGTTAGCGATAGGGATTTTGTGATAGAATTTTTAAGCTTCTCTTCAATCGTAATGATGCACCTAAGCCGCTTCTGTGAGGAAATCATACTGTGGTCCAGCAAAGAATTTGATTTTATAGAGCTTGATGATAGGTACTCAACGGGAAGCAGCATGATGCCTCAAAAGAAAAACCCTGACGCTGCAGAACTGATTCGAGGAAAGACAGGAAGAGTGTATGGAAATTTAATAACATTGTTTACAGTTATGAAGGGACTTCCTCTTGCTTATAACAAAGATATGCAGGAAGATAAGGAAGCACTTTTTGACACTGTAGATACATTAAAAATCTGCATTGAAGTATTTACAGGCATGATAAAGACAATGCACGTTAAAAAAAGCAACATGGAAACAGCGGCTAAATACGGCTATATGAATGCTACAGATTTTGCTGACTATCTCGTATCAAAGGGGATTCCATTTAGAAAAGCACATGAGATAACCGGTAAAGTTGTGCTGTATGCAATAGATAAAAATTGCGCAATTGAAGACCTATCAATTAAAGATTTAAAATCGTTTTGCGATTCTATAGATGTAGATGTCTATAAGGCCATTGATTTGAAAAACAGTATAAAAAATAAGAAGACTATAGGATCTCCAAAACTGTTTGAGGAAGAATAGTACAATTAGGCAATAAGAAAAGAGATAGGAAATATCCTATCTCTTTTCAATCATTCAATAAAAGCTTGACTACATCGATAATGTCATTGTCTACAACTCGATAGCAGATTTCTAGTCCGCTTCGCCTGCCTTCAATTATACCGGCAGATTTCAATTTTGAAATGTGTTGTGATACTGTTGACTGAGGTAGATTTAGACATTCCTGTATCGTTGTAACATTGCACTCTCCATCTATAAGGCCTTTTACAATGCACAGTCTGTAAGGATGTGCGATTGCTTTTAATTTGTCTGCTATTTTTTCGTATTTCTTAAAATTTTTCTCAACATCTATCTTATGGTTTTCCAGTGAAGATCCCTCCATCATTGATTATATGAAAAGTGTCGTGTCTGATTGCTCTGCTGCACCTATAAATGATGCCACACCGCCTAACTCAACACCATCTATAAGCTCTTCTTTAGTTATACCCATTATATCAGATGACATGTTGCATGCAACAATTCTTACTCCATTTTTAAGTGCCTGTTGTATTAAATCTTCCAGTGAAGATACATTCTTCTTATTCATTATATACCTTATCATTTTAGGTCCTAATCCCAGCATATTCATTTTAGATAGTTTTAACTTTTTGGAACCTCTTGGCATCATCATGCCAAACATTTTGCTAAAGAAGTCCTTCTTAATCGAGACTTTTTCTGGCTTCCTCAGTATATTAAGACCCCAGAATGTGAAGAACAGCGTTACTTTTCTCCCCATTGCAGCGGCACCATTTGCTATTATAAATGCAGCGATGGCTTTATCAAGATCTCCGCTGAATACAATGATTGCTTTGTCGTTTTTTTCCGAATTCTGACTTACTTCAACCTTCTTATCATTGGTATTCTTTCTTATCTTAGCAACAATTGTCCTTCCCTCATGATATAAGTCCAGAAGCGTATTTCCTGTTCTCTGACACCAAGTTTTTATGTCATTTTCAAAACCCGGGTCTGAAGCTTTGATTTTTAATATATCTCCGTCTTTTAGATTTTTTATTGCGTTAAATGTCTGCATTATGGGACCTGGACATTGAAGACCACATGCGTCAATTTCCAATGTGGCATTGCTATCATCTAGTTTTTTTTTATCAGATGATATGCACATACCGCACTCTGTCTGTTCATCGTCGTATCTTATAGTAATATCACTGGAATCTGACGTTGCAGTTTCATATATCTTGTACCCGCCGCTTAAGTTTTTAACAGATTTAAAACCATTTTGCATAAGTATCCTGCATGCTATATATCCTCTTAAACCTACCTGACAATAAACATATATATCTTTATCTTTAGGTATTTTATCGAGGTTTTCCCTAAGCTCATCTACAGGTATGTTTATAGAGCCTTTGATGTTTCCAAGCTGGTACTCCATATCAGTTCTTACATCAAGTATAACGGATTTTGACATATCTATCTTTTCAATTTCGTCCCAGTGGAATACGCTTATATCACCTCTTAATATATTGGAAGCTGCAAAGCCTGCCATATTTACAGGGTCTTTTGCTGACGAATACGGAGGCGCGTAGGATAATTCAAGCTCTTCCAGATCATATACCGTCATATTTGCTCGAATTGCTGTAGCGATCACATCTATTCTCTTATCAACACCGTCAAATCCAACTATTTGAGCGCCTAAGATTTTTCCATCATCTTTTTTAAATATTAGCTTTATAGTCATTGGCAGTGCATCAGGATAGTAGCTGGCGTGTGAATTTGGGTGTATTATGACTTTTTCGTAATCTATCCCAGCTCTTTTTAAGATTGTTTCATTGTTTCCAGTTGCTGCGACAGTCAAGTCGAAAATTTTTGCGACAGAAGTACCTTGTGTGCCATCATATTTGCTTTTTCTTCCACAAATATTGTCTGCTGCTATACGGCCTTGTTTGTTTGCAGGTCCGGCTAATGGTATCAAAGTATTGCTTCCGTTTATATAGTCTTTTACCTCTATAGCATCACCTACGGCGTATATATCAGGATTCGATGTCTGCATGTATTCATTGACTTTTATACCGCCTCTTTCGCCTATTTCAAGGCCTGCATCTTTTGCAAGCCTGATATCCGGTCTTACACCGATGCCTAAGACAACCATATCAGTATCTATTGTTTTTCCACTGTTTAATACTACAGTTGTTGAATTGTCTTTGTGCTGGAATTCTTTGACACCGTCTTTCAATATTAGGTTTATGCCTTTGTCCCTCAGGTGTTGGTGGACAATAGAAGCCATTTCATAATCAAGAGGTGCCATAACGTGGTCAGCAAGTTCGACGACCGTTACATCAAGACCTACCTCTTTAAGATTTTCTGCAACTTCTAGCCCAATAAAACCGCCGCCAACTACGACAGCCTTTTTAGGATTGTTGTAATCAACGTAGTCTTTTATTCTAAAGGTGTCTGGAATATTTCTCAGTGTAAAGATGTTTTTGCTATCTATACCAGGCATTGGAGGTTTTATTGGTTCTGCACCTGGTGATAAAATCAACTTATCATAGCTTTCTGTGTAAGTTCTGTCATTTTTTATATCATGAACGACTACAATTTTTTCATCAGGATTTATCTTTGTGACTTCTGATGATGTCCTTATATCGATGTTGAATCGCTTTGACATACCTTCAGGTGTTTGAACGACTAATTTTTCACGTTCTTTTATGACTTCACCTATATAATACGGCAAACCGCAGTTAGCATAAGATATATATTCTCCCTTTTCAAAGAGTATAATTTCAGCGTCTTCATTAAGTCTTCTCAACCTTGCTGCAGCAGAAGCGCCGCCAGCAACGCCTCCAACAATTACAACTTTCATAAATCTTCCTCCTATTAAAAGTATTATTATATCTTAATATTACAATATATTAATTTAATTGTCAATAATTTAACCAAAAATATTTTTTAAATAAAGAATTGTGATAAAGGTTTGTCAATTAAATGCATAAAAAAGCGAGATAGACTTGCGCAATCTCGCTTTTACTTTTTTCTTAAGAAAGTTATAACAGCAGGTATTAAAGATATTACAATTATAGCAATTGTTACAAAGCCAAAATGTGTTTTTACAACCTCAAGATTTCCAAAGTAGTATCCGCCAAATGAGAACAATGCGGCCCAAATTATGCCGCCTAATGCATTGTACGTCAAGAAGTGAAGGTAGTTCATTTCACCTATACCTGCAACGAATGGCACAAATGTCCTTATTATAGGTATGAATCTACCAAGAACTATTGTCATATTTCCATACTTCTCGTAAAAATTTCTAGCCTCCAAAAGATGCTCTTTTTTTATTAGTTTTAAGTTTTCTGCCTCATATATCTTTTCTCCGATAAATTTTCCGATATGATAATTTACAGTGTCACCTAAAATTGCAGCCGCTGACACAATTATAAACAATGTAAATACATTTAAAGAGCCTATTGCTGCAAATGCACCTGCAGCAAATATAAGAGAATCACCAGGCAAAAATGGCATTACAACAAGCCCTGTTTCAAAGAAAATTATTAAAAATATAATCAAATATGTTGCCATGCCATACGTCTGTATGATGGTACCTAAATATTTGTCAAGATGAAGTACAATATCGATTCCGACTTTTATTAACGACATCAAAATCCCCATTCCTTTTTGCTAATTTTGTGTACTTTATAATTATAGCATATTAATAGTTTTAAATATTACAAAATTGTAAAATCTAATCTATTTTTAATCTATTTCTTTGAACTTATGTATTCGGTCAGTCTTTCTTTTACGTCTTTATTTGATTTTAAAAATTCGATAAAATTTGTGAAACATTGAAGCGTGTTTTCACTTATCGTATGCTCTATTTTTTCTGTCTCTTCTAAAAGATGATTTTCTTCTATTCCCAATGTCTTTAGAAATTCTAATATGGTATTGTGCCTTTTTATAAGATTTTTTCCTATTGCTTTACCTGTGCTACTTAAAGTTATGACTCCATACTTTTCATAGTTTATGAGATTTAGTTCAGCCATTTTTTGGACCATTTTTGTAGCTGAAGGAGGCTGCACGTTTAATGCATCTGCTAATTCATGCAGCCTTACAAATCCTGTTTTTATAGATAACCTATATATCATTTCAAGATAATCTTCCATTGATGCTGTTAAAGAATTGTTTTCTTTTTTCATATATTCGCTGAATGTATAGAAATCTTCATTCAAAATTTCCACCTTCTTTTTTGAGATTGTAACGTAATAATTCTTGTTTACATATTATATGTTAGAAATTTAAATTTTAGGATTGGCTAATATTTTTTTACATGTGAAAGATTAGAAAGGATGTGGTTTAATGAAGGGTGCAGATAGCGTGAGTTTAACAGATTTTGTTGAAGACAATGAAAAAGTAATCAGCAATATACTTATAAAAAAAATAAAGAATGTCATGAAGTATTTGGGGCCTGCATTTATAGTAAGCGTTGCTTATATAGATCCCGGAAATTTTGCAACGAATATAACTGGTGGTGCTGCATTCAATTACAGCCTTATATGGGTTATATTGTGGAGCAATATAATGGCGATTTTCTTGCAGTATTTGTCTGCAAAGCTGGGAATTGCAACAGGGAAAAATTTATCAGAGATGTGTGGATTGGTGTTTTCTAAAAAAATAAATATCCTATTATGGATTATTTCAGAGCTTGCTGCCATTGCTACTACAATGGCAGAGTTTTTGGGAGGTGCCCTTGGAATATATCTTCTTTTTAAGATACCTTTAACTATCGCAGGGATTATTACAGGTGTTGTGACATTTTGCATAACATATTTGCAGAAATTTGGACAGAGAATTATAGAAATTCTTATTGAGGTGTTAATAGGTATTGTATGTGCAGCATACGCATTTGAAATGTTTTTGGCAAAGCCGGATTGGTTGGAGGTAGGCCTCCATACACTGGTTCCATCAATTGCAAATGGTGATGCACTGCTTATTGCTGTAGGAATGCTTGGTGCTACTGTAATGCCTCACGTAATATTTCTCCACTCTCAATTAGTGCAAAATAGAAATTACAAACTGAATTTAAATCAGAAGAAACATCACCTGCGGATGGAAAAAATAGATATAGTTATTGCCATGAACATTGCTTTTATAGTCAATGCAGCAATGGTGATAGTTTCTGCCGCTGTGTTTTTTAAAGAAGGTATTATCGTAAATTCTATTGAGGATGCTCATAGATCATTAGAACCTCTTTTAGGGTCTTTTTCCAGCATGGCTTTTGCAGTAGCTCTTTTATCATCGGGGTTTTCGTCATCTGCTGTTGGCACTATGGCAGGGGAGACAGTCATGGATGGCTTTATTAATATAAAGTTTTCAATTTATTTAAAGAGGCTTGTTACAATAATACCTTCAGTGGCTTTGATTTTCATGGGTGTAAACCCAATGAAAGCTTTAATCATGAGCCAAGTCATATTAAGTTTTGCGCTTCCTTTTGCCATTATTCCAATGCTTTTAATAACATCTAGAAAAGAGTATATGGGGGATTTTGTAAACAAATTAACAACTACAGTAGTAGGATGGGCTATATCATTGTTTATTATTTCATTAAATGCAGTTCTTTTGTATACTACATTTAAAACTATTATGTAAAATGAGGAAGAAGGTTAAAAAGATGTCCTAAATTTAATCTAGGACATCTTTTTAAACAGTTGTCAATAAAAAGGGGAGGGGCTAAATTTTTAAACTTCTGAAGTCCACAAACCGTGTAAGTTACAATGCTCCCATGCTTGAATCTTTGCAGCATTTGTCTTGAATGTTGCTTCTGGCTTGTCGCCTGGTTTTAACATCTTTCTCATGTATATTCCATCAGCTAAGATTGAAATCCATTCTATGTAGTGTTTCTCTTCCATTGGATGTTCTACACTGCCGACTTTTACTGTGACTGTGTCTCCATTTCTCAAAATTACAGGAACGTGTTTTTCTTTGCTGGCATCTACTGTATTTACTATTTGTTTTTCCATTGGCTTTCCGCAACATACTAATGTTCCATCTCCAGCGTTTAGCACTTCAACTGTGTTTCCACATTCTTTGCATTTATAAACGCCAAATAAGTTTGTCATAAAAATGACCTCCTTCGATTAATTATAAAGATAATATATTTCTATTGATAAATATTATCTTTATGTAAATATTATACACCTGCTACAAATTAAAATCAAGTAGTATCATAATAATATATTATGATAAAAATATGTTAATATATTTATGAAAGCCTTGGTGATTTTACTTAAATATGTATTAGAAGGTGAAAAAATGAGTTATAGAACAGAACATGATATTTTAGGATATATGAAAGTGCCTGATGATGCGTATTACGGTATCCATAGCCTTAGGGCACATGAAAATTTTAATTTATCAGGTCAAACAATTCACAAAGAGCTTATAATAGCACTGGCACAAGTAAAAAAAGCTGCTGCTATAGCTAATAGGAACATAAAACTGCTTGATAAAAAAATTGCAGATGCTATAATAATTGCATGTGATGAAATAATCGAAGGTAAACTTCACGACCAAATCATTGTTGATGCTCTTCAAGGTGGCGCAGGCACATCGGCAAATATGAATATAAACGAAGTCATTGCAAATAGGGCAATAGAAATACTTGGAGGTAAAAAAGGCGATTATAGTTTAGTCAACCCTGTTGACCATGTAAATTTAAGCCAGTCTACAAATGATGTCTTTCCTACAGCCGTTAGAATAGCAGCCATAAAGCTTTTGAAGCCTTTAAGTGAAAGCTTTGCCAATCTGCAGACGGCTCTTCAAGAAAAAGAAGATGAGTTTAAAGATGTGATTAAAATGGGCAGAACTGAGCTTCAAGACGCAGTACCTGTGATGCTGGGGCAGGAATTTGGTGCATATGCTCAAGCAATATCTAGAGATAGATGGAGGATATACAAAGTAGAAGAAAGGTTAAGGCAGGTAAATATAGGAGGAACTGCTGTAGGAACGGGCTTAAACGCTGATTTAAGGTATATTTACAGTGTGATAGAGATTTTGAGAGACATAACAGGCATTGGCCTTGCTAGAGCCGAGTACATGATGGACCCTACGCAAAACAACGATGTCTTTGTAGAAGTATCAGGTCTACTAAAAGCTGCAGCTACTAACCTTATCAAGATATCAAATGATATAAGGCTTATGTCGTCAGGTCCAAAATGTGGGCTTATGGAGATAACAATTCCGGAAGTTCAAGCAGGTTCATCTATAATGCCGGGAAAGATAAATCCTGTGATACCGGAGGCTGTAAAGCAGGCAGCGTATCAAGCGCTATCGTGTGACTATGCAATAACGCTTGGGGCACAATCTGGCGAGTTTGAGCTTAATTTTACATTGCCTCTTATTGCCTACAACCTGTTCAATGAAATTGACCTTCTTAAAAATGCGATAGATGTATTTATAAATAAATGTATAAAAGGCATAAAAGCAAACCGTAACTATCTTAAAGAGATGGTTGAGAACAGCCTCTCTTATGCAATAGCATTAAGCCCATATATAGGTTATGAAAAAGCATCTTTAATAGCAAAGGAAGCAAAAAATAGCGGCAAGACAATTAGGGAGGTTGCGAAAAAATATTTTTCAGAAGACCAGCTTGATGTAATATTTAATGAGTACGAAATGACAAAACCTGGTATACCGGGTTTAAAAAGATTGAGAGGAGAAGATAGATGAATACAACGCCAAATGCATCGAGGCTTCATATAGCCATATTTGGAAGAAGAAACGCAGGAAAATCAAGCATTATAAATGCCCTTACAAATCAAAACATCGCCATTGTTTCAGATGTTGCAGGAACTACAACAGATCCTGTTCAAAAAGCTATGGAAATACTTCCTATAGGACCTGTAGTAATTATAGACACTGCAGGGTTGGACGATACTGGAGAGCTTGGAGAGCTTAGAGTTAAAAAGACGTATGAGGTATTGAATAGAACGGATCTTGCTTTATTGGTTATAGACGGCTTGATGGGACCATCTGAATTTGAGGAGGAGATTTTAGAAAAAATTAGAGAAAAAAATATTCCTGCCGTAGGGGTTTTAAACAAGGTAGATTTAGTTGACTTCCATTTTAGCGAAAAAACTGAATGGGAAAAAAGACTTAAATTAGAGCTTGTAGAAACATCCGCCAATAGCGGTTATGGTATTGAGGAGCTTAAAAGGCAGATAATAAAAAAAGCTCCATACGATGATAAAGAGCTGTCTTTAGTATCTGATTTAATAAATCCTGGTGATTTTGTGGTGCTGGTAGTTCCCATAGATAAGGCTGCACCTAAAGGAAGGCTTATATTGCCGCAGCAGCAAGTCATAAGAGACGTGATTGAAAATGATGCAATTGCCGTTGTGACAAAAGAGTACGAGTTAAAAGAAACTCTAGAAAACTTAGGGAAGAAACCGTCATTAGTTATAACAGATTCTCAAGCCTTTTTAAAAGTAAGTGCTGATACACCAAAGGACATACCTTTAACATCGTTTTCAATCCTTTTTGCAAGATATAAAGGAGATCTTAATGAATTGACAAAAGGGCTTAAGGCATTAGAAAGGCTTAAGCCTGGCGACAAAGTTTTGATTGCTGAAGGATGTACACACCACAGACAGTCAGACGACATAGGAAAAGTAAAAATACCCAGGTGGATACGGCAAATTGTCGGTGGCGATATACAATTTGACTTTTCAAGCGGTATGACATTTCCTGATAATCTTGATGAGTATAAACTTATAGTCCATTGCGGTGGTTGTATGCTTAATAGGAGAGAAATGATGTACAGAATATCTTATGCAAAAGGTAAAGATATCCCAATCGTTAATTATGGGCTTTTAATCGCATACGTGCAAGGGATTCTGCCGCGGGCTATTGAGATGTTTCCGTCTGCGAAGCTTATATATGACGAGGACCAGCTATACTAAAAGTTGGTCCTTGTTTTATTCAGCCTGCTGGATTATTCCACGTGAAAAAGTGTGTTTGTACTGAAATAATACAACATACAATATATATATGATACCTATTACACCACTTATTATAAATGTCATGTGTGCGCCAACTTTTTCGGCAAGACTTCCTGCGTAAAGGGCACCTATAGGTGTGACGCCTCCAAATACCAAAGAGTAAACGCTCATAACCCTGCCTCTAAATTTATTGTTAGAGTTAAGTTGTACTGTAGTATTTGCAGATGCTGAAAAAGTAATCATAGAAAATCCTGATAAAGCTAGAAGTACTGTTGTAAGCCAATAATAGCTTTGAAAACCAATTAAGATTTGAAATAAGCATAAACCAAATCCTCCCATGATGATATAAAAAGGTTTTGCACCTTTTTTGCTTAATGTTGCAAGTGTAAGTGCACCTATTAATGCACCAACTCCCATTGATGACATAAGGAAGCCATATCCTGTCGAATTTTGATTGAGAGTATTCTTAGCAAAGACAGGCACCAATACATTAAAATTTATTGCAAATGTGCTTAAAACTGCCATCATAAGTATTGTAGCTAATATTATTGGCGTATTTTTAATGTATAAAAGGCCTTCTTTTATGTCAGATATGATCTCTTTTTTCTGAAGAATAGTCCTTCTTTTGCTGATTTTTACGTCAATTAGAACTAGTCCTGTGATAACAGCGATGAAGCTTAATGCGTTTAAATAAAAGCACAAGGCATAACCAAGAAGGCCAATTAGTACGCCTGCAATTCCAGGTCCTATGATTCTGGCTGCATTAAATATAGAAGAGTTAAGGGATATTGCATTCATCAAGTCTTCTTTTCCTACCAAATCGATGATAAATGATTGCCTTGTAGGGTTGTCTACTGTGTTTACAAAACCCATAATAGTTGCTAAAATGAGTATTTCCCAATAATTAATAAGGTTGAATGCAGTAAGTGTTGCCAGCACTAATGCTGTTGCCATCAAACAGGACTGCGTAAATATAAGTATTTTTCTTTTTGGAAATCTGTCTATTATAACACCTGCAAAAAGAGATAAAAAAAGCACAGGCAAAAATTGAAGGGCGCTGACTACACCCAACAAGAATGCAGAATTAGTCAATTTAAGGACTAACCAATCTTGACCAATATTTTGCATCCATGTGCCTATGAGGGATATCATTTGTCCAAACCAGAATAATCTAAAATTTCTGTGCCTTAATGCGGGAAAGGTAGTATCAACAAGCTTGTCAAAAAATATTAATAATGATTTCAATTAAAATGCCTCCTATTTGTAATAGTCACACAGAAGTTCAATAGACTTATTAAAATTTTCACTGGCCAAATCAGGCTTTCCAATATTTATATATAAATTACCTAAAGCTTTGTAAGCATCTGATAGATCTCTTTTAAGCCCTAACTTTTTAAGAATTTCCACAGATTTAGTAAGTTCTGACATAGATGAATCAAAATCCTTAAGTTTTAGATGGATGCAACCAAGTAAAGTATACAATCTTCCCATCTCTTCTTCTTCGTTTAATTCTTTGACTATGTTCATTGATGCATTTATGTATTCTAGCGCTTTATCATAGTTTTCAGTATAAAACTCGATTCTTCCTAATTCTGTAAGGTTGTATGCCATGCCTAGTTTATCTGATAAATCTTTGTATATAGCATAGCTGTAGAAAAAATATTTTTTTGCTATGTCGTATTTTTTCAGGTCAGTGTAGACAAATCCTAAATAGTTATATTCATTAGCAATGTCGCTTTTTATATTTAATGCTTTGCTTATTACCAGCGATTTTCTAATGTACTTAAGGGCATCCTTGTATTCTTTTAGTTTATAACTTACGAGACCAAGGCCGTTATTGCATTTAGCAATATAATTGACTGTATTTGTTTTGGTTGCGTAATTTAAGCAGTTTAAATAATAATCTCTTGATTTAATTAGTTCTCCCATTTTGTTGTAAAGAGTCCCGATGCTATACAATATCCTGCATTTAAGCTCATAATTTATTATACTGCTTTTGTCAAATTCGTCGATAGCCTTTAAATAATATGTAAGTGATGCATTGAAATCCTGAAGATTTCCATAGCATAGGCCTAAGTTATAGTATATCTCTACTAATATTTCATAAGAAGAGCTTTCAGCGAAATAAGGTAAACACTTTTTAAATAAATCCAACGCAGATTTGTAATTTTCGATTTTGACGTATGTTCTGCCTAGATAAAAACTGATTATGTTTAAAGTAAAATCATCGACTTTACACTCTAAAGCTTTTTCATAAAGCATTATTGCATCGTTATAGTTTCCGCTGTCAAGTGATTTTCTGCTTTCTATGATGAGTTTAAGCACCTTTTTGTACATGTTGATTTCTTCCATAAGTTCCGATTTATCTTTGTAGTCATCATCAAGAAAGTATACCAACGGTTTGTTTAATTTATTTGCGATGAAATCTAAAGCTTTTAAAGACGGATTTATTTTCCCTTTTTCAATCAAACTAATGTAGCCTTTTGAAAATTCATCACCAGATATATCACCCTGTTTTAAAAAAAGTTTTTTTCTTTCTTCTCTTATTTTTTTTCCTAATTTAACCACATCCATCAGAAATTGGCCTCCCCCTTTTATTATAAAATATATTATAATTTAACTAGTTGAAATTTTCAATCATATTTATTTAGACTATTAATAAATTTTAAGTTAAGTAAATTTTTTAATATTGGCTATAGCGTGTAGAATTTTGTTTTTTTATATCAATTCAATGGTATAATATAAATTAAAATAATCGGAGGTGAAATGATGGGTAATTTAGCAATAGTAGGACTTGGACCTGGTGCATTTGACCAAATGACAATTGGAACAATAGAGAAGATGAAAAATGCTGATAAATTATATTTAAGGACAGAGAAGCATCCTGTTGTAAAATATTTAAAAAAAATGGGCCTAAAATTCGAAACTTTTGACAAAATATATGAAAAAGGCTCGACATTTGAGGAAGTTTATGATAATATTACTCGGGAAATAATAGAAATTGCCGAAAAATATGATAATGTAGTTTATGCTGTCCCTGGTAATCCGTTTGTTGCAGAAAAGACTGTAGAGTATTTATTAAAGTTTTTAAATGGCAGTGACGATATAAAAGTAGAAGTTGTTCCAGCGATGAGCTTTGTAGATGTTGTTATCAACCAGTTAAAAGTAGATCCTATATATGGATTTAAAATTATCGATGGGCTATCATTAGATAGTATAAAACCTGATAAAAGGTGTAATAATTTAGTAACACAGGTATACAACAGAAGGGTAGCTTCAGATGTAAAGCTTAAGCTGATGGATATTTACGGCGATGATTTTTTAGTTACAGTTATAAAAAGAGCTGGTATAAAAGGCGAAGAGAGAATTGAGACGATGCCGCTGTACTCTATTGACAGAATCGACTGGATTGATTACCTTACATCTATATTTTTACCGCCTGTAAAGAATACTTTTCAGGAAAGATATGATATATATGATTTGCTGGACATAATGGCAAGGCTCAGAAGCGAGAATGGCTGTCCTTGGGATAAGGAACAGGATCATAATACATTAAAAAGGTATTTAATTGAGGAATGCTATGAAGTAATCGATGCAATAGAAAATGATTCAGATGAAAATTTGCTTGAGGAACTTGGGGATGTCCTCTTACAGGTGGTTTTTCATTCTCAGATTGCAAATGAAAGGAAAGCATTTAATTTCCACGATGTATGCGATGCAGAGTGTAAAAAGATGGTGTATAGACATCCTCATGTTTTTGGAAGTGAAGAAATAGCTAGTTCAGATGATGTCTTAAAAAGGTGGGATGAAATAAAAAAAGATGAAAAAGGCTTAAAGTCCCACACAAGTGAATTAAAAAGTGTTTCAAGGTCTATGCCAGCATTGATAAGGGGTTATAAAGTTCAAGAAAAAGCAGCGAAAGTGGGATTTGACTGGGACAATGTAGACGATGCTATGGCAAAAGTCTATGAAGAATTAAATGAATTTAAGGAGGTGTATAAAGGGGAAGACGAAAATGATAAAGTTGAAGAATTAGGTGACTTGATTTTTGCTATCGTAAATGTTGCAAGGTTTTTAAAGATTGACCCCGAAGTTGCTGTCCATAAGACCATTGAAAAATTCATCGACAGATTTAAATACATAGAAGATTCAGCAGAAAAGTTAGGCCAAAAAATGGAAGACATGACATTATCTGAGATGGATTTTCTATGGAATGAGGCTAAGATGTATAATTTTAATAAAAAAGTACAAAAATAAGCTTAAATTAGCAGGATTTTTAAGTTTTGTGAAGAATAAATAAGAGTAGTATATATTACTAAGGAGGTATTATAGTGAATAAGGCGGATCTTGTTACAAAGATTGCAGAAAAAAGTGAATTAACAAAAAAAGATGCAGAGAAAGCATTAAATGCTTTTGTGGATGCAGTGCAGGAAGCACTAAAGCAAGGTGACAAAGTACAGCTAGTAGGTTTTGGAACATTTGAAGTAAGGGAAAGAGCAGAAAGAAAGGGTAGAAATCCTCAGACAAAAGAAGAAATTACGATTCCTGCTTCAAAAGCACCAGTATTTAAGGCAGGCAAAGCTTTAAAAGATTTAGTAAATGCATAAAAATCAGGTCATATGACCTGATTATCTTTTTTGGGGGACGATAAAATGAGGCTTGATAAGTTTTTGAAATTGTCAAGGCTTATAAAAAGAAGGACAGTGGCAAAAGAAGCCTGTGACAAAGGAATGGTATCGGTAAATGGCAAGGTGGCAAAAGCAGGTGATATTTTAAAAGTTGGCGATATCATAGAGATAAATTTTGGGACCAGAGTGATAAAGGCAGAAGTTTTAGATTTAAAAGAGCATGCGTTAAAAGAAGATGCTGAGAAAATGTATAGGCTCATATAGTCTTTCATGATTTATATAGAATTAAAATGTATAATCCTTCACATACTAAGATAGGAACGGATATTGTATGGGAGGGATTTTTTTGAAGGCTAAAATAAAAGTATTTTTGTTATTTTTGGCTTTTATGATTATTGCGACATCGTGTGCTGCTCCGTCAAAGAGGCCGTCGCCAAATACAAAACAACAAGTATCTCTGCCTAAGATACCGGCTAAAATCAGCCGTGGTACAAAAAAAGAACCGATTTTAAAAGTTTATATAGCAAAAACAGGAAAGATTGAGACAATGCCTTTAGAGCAATATGTTATGGGTACAGTGGCAGGTGAAATCAAAAACGATTGGCCTATAGAGGCTTTAAAAGCGCAGGCTATTTTAGCAAGAAGTTATGTGTTGAATTTTGTTGATACTAGAAAGTCTAAATACGATGATGCTGATATATCGACTGATTTTGAAGAAGCACAGGCATGGAATCCGGCAAATATCAATTCAAATATAAAAAAGGCTGTAAATGAGACAAGGGGATTGGTGGCAGTATACGATGGAAAATATATAGATGCGTGGTTTCACTCATATGCGGCAGGAAGGACTGCATTAGCGAAAGAAGGATTAAACTACAAAAAACCAGAGCCTCCATATATTGAAAGTGTTAAGTCTAACGATAGCAAAGATGCGCCGGCAAATATCAAGCATTGGACTTACACATTTACAAAGCAAGAAGTTTTGAATGCGTTGAATAAAATGGGTGTAAACATCAATGATTTTAGCACAGTAAAAATAGGGACAAAAGGTATATCTGGAAGGACTATTAATCTTAATTTCGATAAAATACCTGTAAATGCGCCGGATTTTAGAATTGCCATTGGAAGTGAGAAGATGAAGTCTACAATGCTTGATAGTGTCAGATTTGATGGCAGTAATTTAACGATAAAAGGAAGAGGCTTTGGACATGGTGTTGGCATGTCCCAATGGGGAGCATATCAGATGGCAAAAGACGGTGCAAAGGCAAAGGACATTATCATGCACTACTTTAAAAATTTAAATATTGTGAAGCTTTGGAAATGAAGAGAGCCTAAAAAGCTCTCTTTTAAGTTCTAAAAATCACATAGTGGACATAGAATTATTCTAAAAGAGGAGGTGTTATGATGGATGATAGAAGAGGGACAAACACCAATAAGGCACAAAATATTTCTGTTCAGAACAGAGAAAAGATGCAGATAACAGGAGTAGACAATGTTGTAAGCTTTGACGATGAGACTGTTGTGCTTGAGACGTCTATGGGCCTTTTGACAATTAAAGGACAGGAACTTCACATAAATAAGCTGAATTTAGATGACGGCAATGTATCGATAGATGGCGAACTCATAAGCATTACATACAGTGATAGAAGTGGAATAATTGGGAAATCTGGCGGATTTTTAAGCAGAATGTTTAGGTAAGATAATAATTGAATAGACACCCTAAATCATGTATTATTATAATAATATATGATTTAAAGGGGATATGCTTTATGGATACTTATGTACTTGTAGATTTTGATGGTACGATAACAAAGGAAGACACGTGCTATGCAATGGTAAAAGCCTTTGCAAAGGATGGATGGCAGGATATAGAAAAAGACTGGGAAGAAGGCAAAATAACCACAGAAGAATGTGCATTAGAGACATTTAAGCTTATGGACATGGATGAAAAAAGGTTAAAGAGATTGCTTGACAATATAGAAATTGACAGCTATTTTAAAGATTTTATTGATTTTTGCAATAACCGTTGTTATAAAGTTATTATAGTAAGTGATGGATATGATTTTAATATAAAGACTATTTTAAAAAAATACGATATAAACATTGAGTATTACAGCAATAAGCTGGATTTTTGCGATGGTAAAATTGTTGCGTCATTTAATACGTCTCCTGATTGTGACAAATGTGGATCTTGCAAACTGGAAGTTTTAAAAAAGTACAAAAAGGAAGGTTCAGAAATTATTTTTATTGGCGATGGTTACTCAGATATTTGTGTATCGCAATATGCTGATAAGTTGTTTGCTAAAGACGTACTTAAAAAATATTGTGAAGAAAATAATATTTCATACATGCCTTTTGAAAATTTTAAAGATATCATAGATTATCTAAAACAAAAGCGATAAACTAATTTGAGTTTATCGCTTTTGCTATTGGCGGTACAACTTGCTTTTTTCTCGATATAACATATGGCAGGTAAAAATTGTTGTCGTCTATACTTATATTGAATGCTCTTTCCAATAGATCTTTGTGATTGCCTGCAAATAAAAACAAAGATCCTTCATTTATAATATCTGTAAGCATAAGCAATAACATATCAAAGTTTTTGTTTTTCCTTTCTTCTTCCATGAATTTAAGAAGGTCATTTTTAAGATTTCCAATGCTTGACAGAGTGTTTACCTGTCCTATACCAACTTTGAAATCTCCGATTAAAAATTCTTTAAAATCCATATAGAATATTTCATCAACTGTTTTGCCTTTTAACGATGTGCCGGCTTCAAACATTTTTTTGCCGAAAGATTCTATATCAATTCCTGCTATCTCAGATAATTTTTTTGCGGCCATTATGTCCTCAGGGGTACATGTTGGCGATTTAAATACAAGCGTATCTGACAGAATTGCAGCACACATAAGCCCTGCTATATGTTTATCAGGTGTTATTCCTCTCTCTTCATATATTTTGTTAATGATTGTAGAAGAACAGCCTACAGGTTGATTTCTAAAAAGTATTGGTTGATTTGTTTCAATGCCGCCTACTCTGTGATGGTCAATGATTTCGAGGATCGTTGCGTCTTCTATTCCATCTACAGCTTGTGATAATTCATTGTGATCAACAAGTATTATCTTCTTTCTATTATAGTCCAATATATGACGGCGAGCTAAAAGTCCCAATATTTTTCCGTCATCATCCACAACAGGGAAATTTCTGTACCTGTATTTTAACATGGTTTGTCTTACATCGTCTATGTAATCACTGTCTTTAAAAGTGACAATATCGTCTTTAATCATTATAAGGGACACAGGGAGGCACTGATTTATTAGCTTTATAGTGTCAAATGTATCGCAAGGTACGACTATTAATGTTGAACTAAATTTTTCAGCTTCGTTTATTACTGCCCTTGACGGCTCTTCACCTCCAGTGATTATGATGGTTTTGGCACCTTTTCTTATGGACTCCAACTGAATATTTTCCCTGTTTCCTACAATCAGCGTCATGCCTGACTTTATTCTGCTTACGACGCTTTCTGTCTGCATGGCAGCTACAATTATATCACCTCTTATGAATTCCTCATTTCTTACAATTATTTTTCCATTTAGCGTCTTTATAATATTCTCAATAGGAATATTGTAATTTGATAATTCATGGGACGATGTTAAGTATGCTTTTGCAAGATCTCCCATTGTAGCGATGCCTTTTAGTTTATTTTCATCATCTACTACTATTATAGTTTTAGAGTTATTGTTTAATAATACATTCCATGCCTCATACATAGGTGCTTTTTCACTTATAGTAAGAGGTTTATCATAAGCAATGTCGCCAACCTGTGTAAATACATTGTCTATCAATAGTGGTTCTTTTACATTAAAATAGTTTAATACAAATTGTGTTTCCCTGTTAATAGGGCCTAGCCTTACAGGGATAGCATCTATTTTATCGGCTTTCCTTTTTAAATCAGCGTATGCTATTGCTGAACAAATTGAATCAGTATCTGGATTTTTATGTCCTGAAACAAATACAACACTCATATTTGATTTCTCCTTTGTTTAGATTTTATTATGACTTTTAATAAATAGTAGAATCACTGAGATTTAGGGAAATTTAACTTAAATATTGGTTGGCGTATTAAAGAATCATATCAAAATCTCATATAAATATAATATAATATGAGGAGGTATAATGTAAATGGTAATGAATGTACAAAGCCAGCTTTATTCATTTCTTGTCATGTTATATGGTGGCATGATAATTGCTATTTTATACGATGTATATAAAGTTATAAGGATTATATTAAAACCTAATAGACTTGCGACAGATATAGGAGACATTATTTTTTGGATATTAGGAACAATTGTCTTCATATTTTTTTTATACATAAGCAACTATGCCGAAATAAGATTTTATTCATTTCTTGGATTCCTAATTGGTATACTTTTATACAATATACTGTTAAGCCCTTTTGTTATAAAGCTATTGCTGTTGGTTTATAAAATCGCAAAAAATATATTTATAAAGGCATACAAAATTGTAGCATATCCGTTTATAGCTGTATATAATATGCTGATTGTGCCAATCAGATATTTCTCAAAAATGATGGGCATACCTGGTAAACTAGTTTACAACATAATATCTCATTTTAATATTTTTAAGAAAAAAAAATAAAGGATTTTTAGTTGCGATGTCGAATATATTTTAAAGTAATAAAAAACGAAAATACTTTGAAAGGTTTGTTGAAGTCATGAAAGGAAGAAGTAAAATTAAATTTAAAACAATATTGTTACTTCTTTTTGTCGTATATGTAGCATTTACCTTCGTAAAACAACAAATTACTTTGAATATTTTAGACAATAGGTTAAATGTGGTTACTTCTAAAGTGAATGCTGCTGAGGAGGAGAATAAAAGATTAAATAATCAGATAAAATATATTAAGACAAATGAATTTATAGAGAATGAGGCAAGACAAAAGTTAGGGCTTGTAAAAAAAGGAGAGATTATGTTTGTAGATACGGCTAAAGATAGCAAAGATTCGTCAAAATAGAATAAGAATTTTTTAAGGTGCTTGATAGTAGGAATTTTTTAATATATAATAAACGTATTAGTAATTAAATAAAGAGTGATTTCGGAAACTAATTTCCAGCAGCATACAATGACATAAATTAGATATTAGATACAAAAAATAACAATGATTTTGCGATAAAAATAAG
>NZ_JAGGLT010000038.1 GCF_017874545.1 Thermoanaerobacterium butyriciformans
AAATAGCATTGATATACATGAGGGCTTCTTTGAAGATCGTGAGAATCTGAGAATGAGTGAGATATTAAAAGAAAATCAAAAATTATAGAGGGAGGGAGTGGAGGGTATACCATCAATACTAAGACGAAAATATCATGTAGATGTGATACCTGTAAGGGGATTAGTGCGCTCAAAAATCTGGTTTTCATTCAAAATAGGAGCCATAAATGCAAAAAAAGTACTAAAAATGGCAGCGGAGATGGCTGCGACTTTGTATAAAAATATCAAAATCAGATTTATTCTTACAAAATCAGGTAAAAATCAAGCGAAGTTATTATTAGCAGCTTAAAAAATTCTTCTTATGACACTTGAATCAAATTTATTTAAAAAAATAAAAAATTAAGAAGGATTTTTTGATTTTATGTAGAATTAATAATATTAAGATAATAAGAAAATAGAATAAAGTATTTAGAATTATTACTAATTTCTTAGAAAATTAGGTGATATTTTGAGACATAAAAGCAATTTAAAAGAACTGAAAGATAAAAATAAAAAAAGAATGTTAAAGATTTTGATAAATAATGGACCTTTATCAAGGACTGAGCTTTCTCAATATACTGGATTAAGTATGACTGCTATTTCAGATCTGGCTGAAGAGTTAATAAATGAGAAGATAATAAAGGAATCAGGTATTGGACCATCAAATGGTGGAAGAAGACCAATAATGTTAGAATTGAATTCTGATAACGGATATATTGTTACGTTTAAAATATATAGAAATAATTTATCTTGTATATTATTTGACTTTAATTTAAATAAAAGAGATGAAAGAGAGATTAAGTTTAATTATTATGATTTGCCTTTTTTGCAAAAGATTATAGTAAATTTTGTTAATGATATTGAATTTAATTTAAACAAAGAAAACAAAAAAATTTATGGATTAGGTATATGTTTAAATGATGATTTAAAAGAACTTAATTTTAGAGGAGTATTATCTACATCTATATCTTCGGATTATATGACATTGTCTCAAGCTTTATCGTATGAATTGGATATACCGGTTGTAGTGGAAAATGAAATTGATTTAAAATCGATGGCTGAATATTTAACATTTGGAACAAATGAAAATCTTGCTTATATTGATTTGAACGATGAAGTAAGGTCCTCAGTGATACTTAGAGATGGCAGGGTAAATAATGATATTAATATTGGACATATGATAATAGATAGAAATGGTCCTGAATGTCCAGAAGGACATAAAGGATGCTTAAATACTCTTGTAACAGTAAAAGCTTTAATAAGAAAAATTGTTGCATTGGAAAGAAACCATATAAATGATAAGGAATTTTTAAGTATTAACAGTGTTTATAAGTTTTTTGAGAATGATACTATTAATAAAATTACAAACGATGTTATTGATGCTTTAAAAGTTGCAATTTTAAACTTAAAGAATTTGCTGAATATAAAACTGTTTGTATTTGATGGAAAAATCTCGAAAATGTTTAACGTTGTAGACAATTTACAAAAATCTTTAAATGACGTAATTATTAAACAATCTTTTGTAAATGATGAAGATATATTAAAAGCTGCAGCAAAATTAACTTTAAATAAAATAATTTATTAAGGAGGTAGTACAATGACTTTTGCTGATATTCTAAAATCAAATAAGATGACGCTTATAGTTAGTCTTCCAAAAAATACTGTTGAATTTGCTGAGGCTGCTGTGAAAGGGGGTGCGAATGCTTTAAAAGTCCATGCTAATGTGCATCATCAGGCAAGTGGCAATGATTTTGGTAGCATTTATGAACAAAAGGAGGTGTTTAAAGAGATAGTAAATATTTTTAATGTACCAGTTGGACTTGTCCCAGGTGCAGAAAAATGTGCCGGCAGGGAAGAAATTAGATTGGCAGAAGAGTTAAAGTTTAGCTTTTTATCGATGTTTGCACATTATCTGCCAATATATATGCTGGATACAAATCTTAATAAGATGGTAGCAGTTGATGAAACTTATGATATATTGCATTTAAGAGTATTAGAAAAAATTAATATTGACGTAATTGAAGCTGACGTATTGCCTGATGATAGAAAAGAAAAAATTCATTTATCTGACCTGATGAGATATGGCAGACTTGTAGAAAATATCAAGAAACCTGTAGTTGTGCCAACTCAAAGAATTATTGAACCGGATGAAGTTAAATATCTTTACGATCTTGGAGTTAAAGGAATAATGATTGGCGCAATTGTGACAGGTAATGAGGTGGATGACGTTAAAAAGGTGACAGAAAAATTTAGAAATGAAATCGATAAATTATAGGGGGAATAATTATGCAGGCAATTTTAATACTGTTATTATTTCTAATAATAGCAGGACTTATGGTTTCAAGGAAGTTGCCGACATTAATAGCTCTTCCGATACTTGCAATTGGAATAGCTTTAATTGCTGGAGTTCCATTGTCATTGGTTGATCCAAAGACGAAAGTTGATACAGGGCTTTTGGCATACATTATAGATGGTGGCGCCATTAAATTAGCATCTGCCTATGTAGCAGTCATGTTTGGTGCATGGTTAGGCCAGTTAATGAATCAAACTGGCATTTCAAAAGCTATTGTAAAAACGGCTGCCGAATTAGGCGGTGACAGACCATTAATTATGACCTTATTGATAACTGCCGCAATAGCATTACTCTTTACGACGATAAGTGGATTAGGTGCTGTAATAATGGTTGGAAGTATTGCTGTGCCAATACTGTTGTCTGTGGGTGTAGCTCCTATAATAGCAATATCAATGTTTTTGTTTGGCATGGCAATAGGGCTTGAACTTAATATGGCTAATTGGTCTTTTTATATAACTGCGACAGGCGTTACACTTAATAATATTAAAAATTTTGCGATTATCTTGATGATATATACAGCTATTATGGCCATTGTTTTTGCTGTAATTGAATTTAAACGTGCGGGAATAAAATTTGCATGGGCACAAAATACAGTAGATACCGAAAAGAAAGTTAATTTCTTGGCACTATTAACACCAATTATTCCTATAGTATTTGTACTTGTATTTAAATGGCCTATAATTACGTCATTTATAGTAGGCATAATCTATTGCATCATTACTACACAAAAGTCATTTAAATCTGCATTAAATACTATAACAAAAACAGCGTATGATGGGATTGCTGATTCTGCACCAGCAGTATTATTAATGATAGGAATAGGCATGTTGTTAAATTCTGTTATGCATCCTTATGTTTCTCAAGCACTTTCATCAGTATTAAAAAATATTATTCCGACATCCCCATTGCCTTATATATTGTTTTTTGGTATTTTAGCTCCTTTGGCATTATACAGAGGTCCACTAAATTTATGGGGCTTAGGAAGTGGAATAGCTGGTCTGATTATAAGCTTAAAGATACTTCCACCTGTTACTGTTATGGGTGCATTGTTATCTACAGAAAGAATACAAGCAATTGGAGATCCTACGAATACGCAAAATGTTTGGTTAAGCAATTACGCAGGCGTAGATGTAAATAAATTACTTATAAAATTATTACCTTATATTTGGACGTTAGCTATTGCAGGTATTATAACAGCTTCAATAATGTTTTTCTAATAATAGGATTAGTTAATATAGGGTTAAGCTAAAAGCTTAACCCTATGCAATAAATTTAGGAGGAGATATCTTTGAAAGTAAGAATTGGTATAGATGTTGGAGGAACATTTACAGATGCAGTTGCAATAAATAATGATACTTACGAAATCATAGGGACTGTAAAACTCCCAACGACCCATGCAGCTAAGGAAGGTGTTGCAAAAGGTATAATAGAGGTATTAAAAAAATTAATGAATGATAATAATATTAAACCGGAAGATGTGCTTTTTATTGCTCATGGAACAACACAAGCCACAAATGCACTACTTGAAGGAGATGTTGTTCCTGTTGGAATAGTTACTATTGGCAAAGGTCTAGAGGGAATAAAATCAAAAAGTGATACGAATATTGGTGATATAGAACTTGCGCCAGGTAAATTTTTGAGGACATTTAATAAATATATTGAGATAAATGATGATTTTGATAGAAGTATAGAAAATTCCATATTAGAGTTGAAGCATGAGAATGTTGGAGCAATTGTAGCAGCAGAGGCATTTTCGGTTGACAATCCTGAACGTGAAAATAAGGTAATGGAAATATCAGAAAACCAAGGGTTACCAGCTACAGCAACACATGAAATTACAAAGCTATATGGATTAAAAATTAGAACTAGAACAGCAGCAATAAATGGATCTATCTTGCCTAAAATGATTGACACTGCTAATATGACTGAAGAAAGTGTCAAGAAATCTGGAATAGAAGCTCCTTTGATGATTATGCGCTGTGATGGTGGCGTTATGGATGTGGCTGAAGTGAAAAAAAGGCCTATATTGACAATGCTGTCTGGTCCAGCAGCAGGTGTTGCTGGTGCTTTGATGTATGAAAAAATTTCCGATGGCATATTTCTTGAAGTAGGAGGGACATCTACAGATATATCAGTTATTAGGAATGGAAAGGTAATGGTGAATTATGCAGAGATAGGTGGCCATAAGACATATCTTAATTCACTTGATGTAAGGACTGTCGGAATAGCTGGTGGAAGCATGGTAAGATTAGGGGGAAAAGGTATAGAGGATGTAGGACCAAGAAGTGCACATATAGCTGGTCTTCCGTATTCAGTGTATGCCGATCCTGATGAAATAATAGAACCGGAAATAGTCTATATTAAACCTAAAGAGAGTGATCCAGATAATTATGTAGCCATTAAAAGTAAAAATGGAAAAATGTTTGCAGTTACAGTTTCATGTGCGGCAAATATATTAGGATATGTAAATCAAAATGATTATGCATATGGAAATAGTGAATCAGCAAAAAAAGCATTCGAGCCAATTGCACATAAACTTGGAATTACAGTAGAAGAAGTTGCAAATGAAATTTTAAAAAAAGCATGCAATAGAGATTTGGAAGTAGTCGAAAAACTTATTGAAGATTATAAACTCGATAAGAGTACAACGGTTCTGGTTGGTGGTGGTGGAGGAAGTGCAGCAATTGTACCATATCTTGCTGAAATGATGAATATGAAATACAGGATTGCAAAAAATGCGCAAGTAATATCAACAATAGGTGTGGCACTTGCAATGGTAAGAGAAGTAGTTGAAAGGACAGTTCAAAATCCAACTGAAAATGACATAATATCTATAAGAAGTGAAGCAAAAGAAGCAGTTATAAAAGCCGGTGCATTAGAAAACACCGTAGAAGTATTTATCGAAGTAGATTCACAAAGAAATATATTAAGAGCGATAGCAACGGGTGCTACAGAACTAAGATCAAAGGACATGATGAGGAAAGAACTAAATGAAAAGGAAATAATCAAAATAGCCGCAGATTCAATGAATATTAATGAGAAAGACACAAAGATAATGTTAAAAGTAGGAGAAATGTATGTAATAATGGGTTTAAAAAAGCAAAAAAGCTTATTTGGTCTTATTACAAAAACAATTGAATTTATAAGAGTGGTAGATTCAGAAGGAGTAATAAAACTTAGCAAAAATAATGGTAAAATATTCAGAACAACTATTTCACAATTTGATGAAAATTTAAACAAGGTTCTTGATGAAAATATATTTTACGGTGATGGAGGAGCAGAAATACCAGACTGTTTTATAGTATTATCAAATAGATTAGTTGATCTATCAGGAATGGTAGATAAAAATCAGATAATGTCATTGGCAAAAATTGAGTTAAACGGCCACAGAGAAGATGAAGAAATAGCAATTATTATTTGTAAAAGGTGAAAAAATGATACCATCCATATTTTTAAATAAAGAGGAATTAATAAATCAAGAACTTAAAAATGATTTATATTATGACAGAATAAAAAACATTAATTTGTCTGACATAACTAGTATTGCATGGAATCGAGGTACTAATGAAGCTAAAAAGTACAAGAATCAAGATATAAATGCATTATTAAAAAAAGAAGGATTAAATTTCGAAATTAACAATGTACACTACACACCAGGCTATATGATATTTAGTCAGATTATTGTCAATGAAAAGAAGATAACTATATATATGAAAAATATAGAAAAAGAATTTATTCCGTCAATTCCAGAAAAGTATTCTTTTTGGAAAGCAGGAGACAGACTTATCAATTTATTTCTATGCCATGAATATTACCATTATCTTGAGTACTATTATATAGGGCTTACATCTAACATTGAGAAAGTCAATGTTAAATTCGGGTTTATTAATGTAAAGAAACAGTTAAATTCATTAAATGAAATTGCGGCACATGCTTTTGTAAAAGAGTTTTACGATATATGGTAGGTGAATATTATGAGAAAATATGATGTTGTTGTGATAGGCGGAGGAGTGTCTGGAACGATTGCTGCAATTGCTGCTGCAAGGAATGGTGTTAAAACATTAATAATTGAGCAGTATGGCTTTCTTGGTGGGGCTCTGACAAATATGGGAGTTGGACCAATGATGACATTCCACGCCGGTACAAAACAGGTTATTAATGGCATACCACAGGAAGTTGTAGACAATCTCATAAAGAATGGTGGAAGCCCAGGACATGTACTTGATACAACTGGATTTGTAAGTACTGTGACACCGTTTAATGCAGAAATAATGAAATATGTACTTCAAAAGATGGTTATTGAAAGTGGTGCTGAAATTTTATATCATAGCTTTTTAACAAATGTTGAGTTAGACGGAGCTTATATAAAAGCAATTCATATTGCAAATAAATCTGGTATTGAAAGGGTGGAAGCCAATGTATTTATTGATGCAACAGGAGATGCGGATCTTGCGGTAAAGTGCGGAATAGATTATATACTTGGTAGACAAGGGGACAATTTAACGCAACCTATGACTATGAATGTAAGAATAGGTAATGTGAATATTGCAGATGTTAAAGAATACATGGAAGAAAATCCAAAAGAATTTACAATGGTAGATATAGAAAAGATAAAAACATCTAAAAGACTTATGGTGAACGGATTTTATTCAATATTAAGAGAAGCTCGTATTAATGGGGAAATAAACTTTGAAAGAGATATGGTTTTATTTTTTGAAACTGATATACCAGGTGAGGTTATAGTTAATATGACAAGGGTACAAAAGCTAAATGGTGCAGATATAAACGATCTTACAATGGGTGAGATGTATGGACGAGAGCAGGCTTTTGAAGTTTATAATTTCATGAAAAAGCATATACCTGGATTTCAAAAAGCATATCTTATTTCGACTGGACCACAAATTGGAGTTAGAGAAACGAGAAAAATTATTGGTGAATATGTACTAACAGCAGAAGATCTAATAACTAGCAAACATTTTGATGATTGTATAGCAATTGGTGGATATCCCATTGATATACATTCGCCTGATGGTGACAAAACGACATATATGAGCTTGGAAAAAGATAATACGTATGAAATACCATTTAGAAGTCTTTACAGTAAAAAAGTAAATAATCTTTTAGTCTCAGGTAGATGCATATCATCAACACATGAGGCGAATGCAGCAATAAGAGTTTCCCCAATTGCTATGGCAACTGGCCAAGCTGCTGGAACTGCAGCGTATGTGGCTGTTAAGAATGGTAAGAAAGTGTGTGATGTTGATATTGAAGAACTTAGGTCAATTCTTTCAAAACAGAAAGCGTATATATGAAATATCGCCAATTTGTATTCAACATGGATTAATAAAGCTATAATATTTGCTTAATTAAACTGTAAACATTTGTTGTAAGTACTATTGTTATTAATGCTAATAAAACAATAATTAATATTCTTGACAATGCAATTAAATATTCAAAACCGCATCAACAAATAGATGTATTATTATACAAAAATTGCAATCAAGATATTGTAATTGAGATTAAAGACCATGGCATAGGGATTCCGGAAAATGAAATATGCCATATGTTTGATAGATTTTACAGAGCAAAAAATGCTTTATCTATAGGTGGAAATGGACTAGGCTTGACGATTGTAAAAGAGATTATAGAAAAGCACGGTGGGAAAATTGAAGTTGTGAGCACAATAAATAGTGGCAGTACTTTTAGAATGATATTGCCACAAAATTCATGAAAAACAGGATTCAAAATGTATGAATCCTGTTAGAATTTTTTCATATCAATCCATTGACATACTCGTCTATTTACTTCATCCCATTTGACATTGTTCATGAAAGCGTCAATGTATCCTTTTTTGTTTGTCCCATAATCTATAAAATATGCATGTTCATATGTGTCAATTATTAAAAGCGGAATTGCTCTTGATACAACACCATGATTGTGAAGATCCTGCAGATAATTGTGAAGCCTTAAGTCAATGGGATCAAAGCAAAGAACTGTCCAACCTCTTGACGATATTGCACATGCTTTAAAGTCGTTAAGCCAGTTTTCATAAGAGCCGAAATCACATGCTATCATAGAAGCAATTATCCCTGTTGCAGGACCACCTGTTCCGCCAAGGTTTTCAAAGTAAAGCTCATGCAGCTTTACGCCGTCCAATGCATACGTTTCTTCCAGTTTAAGTTCCCTGTATTGGCTGTATGTTGCATTTGCATTTTGTCTGTCAGAGGTGATTAATTTCTCCCATATCTCATTTGTCTTATTAACATATCCTTCATAAAGTTTATAATGTTCTCTTAGAGTCTTTTCAGATATACCATTTAAGGTCAAATTATATTTTTTAGGTATCAATTTTTTCAATTATCTTACCTCCCATTAGACTTTTTCTGAAATATTATATGATTTTGATGTATACTGTGATACAATAAATTAAAACATGATAAATGTAGCGGAGGTGTTTTAGTTGGATATAAATGAAATAAAGATTGAGACGAAGGAAGTCATTGAAGAACTTTTAGATATAGCCGATGTAAAAAGCGGTGGACTTTTTGTATTAGGAGGAAGTACTAGCGAAGTTATAGGTAAAAAGGTCGGAACATCCGGAAGCCTTGATATAGCAAAAGCGATTGTGGACCCGATTTTGGAATCTGTAAAAGCGCGAAACTTATATCTTGCAGTGCAAGGCTGCGAACATTTAAACAGAGCGCTTCTTGTGGAAGAAGAGGCTATGATAAAATATAATCTTGATGAAGTTTCTGTTATACCACAGGTGCATGCAGGAGGTTCACTCCAAACATATGCTTACGATATATTTGAAAAGCCTGTAATGGTAGAAAATTTAAAAGGTTTAGCACATGCGGGGCTTGACATAGGACTTGTGTTAATCGGCATGCATTTAAGGCCTGTTGCGGTTCCTGTAAGGTTAAAGCGAAATAAGATCGGTTATGCAACAATAGTTGCAGCAAGGACTCGTCCAAAATTAATCGGCGGTGAAAGAGCTATATATAAAAAGCAACAGTAAAGAAAAACGTTGCTCACAGGTGAAGATAAGGGCGCCTTCCGTAAGCGCCCTTTATGGTTATTTTTCTATTCTTAGATATCTTACTAATATTGATGCTGTTTCAGCCCTTGTGAGGTTTTCGCCAGGATTAAAATATCCATTGTTGCCTGTCATTACATTTAAGCCGTATACTATAGCAACATATCCTTTTAAAGAATTATCTATTTTGTCTGCGTCTTTCAAGTAATTTAATGTGTAGATGTCATTTATATCAGCTACATATTTTAAGCCAAGGCTTCTTACGATAAACTTTGCTGCATCTTGACGTGTGACTTTTGAATCAGGCTTTTTCTCACTTTCCGTAATGATTTTATTGTTTATTGCTACGTTGTAAAAATTGTCGTAATTTTCATCCTCATTTGATGTCAGTGGTATTATTACGTTATTTGGCTGCAGTGATTTTACCAGCATCTTTATAAAATCTTTTTGCAGTATATAGTCGTTTGGCATGTATTTGCCATCTTTTCCGTCTGCTATTCCAAATTGAGCCAATAATAAAATATCTTTTTCTGCCCAATTTCCTGTAATATCAGTAAACTGTTTATTTTCGTTTTTAAGTATAGGCTTACCTGAATAATCTATATAAGTACCTGAGTCTGCGTCTATTAAGCCATCGAAGTTTGTCAATTGATATACAAGTCTTATATCTTTTGAATTACTTTGATAAACTTTATCTGGAGCGTAATATATTATATAGCTAAGTTGAAAATCGCTGTTATTAAATAACGTTTTGTAAGCATCATCAAGGCTGATTACATTTTTATTGTCAGGTAGCTTTACATCAGTCCAACTTAAATTATACGTTATTATATCGCCAGTATACTTGTTGACGCCTATATTTATTGAGTTAAATGGGCATAGTATTCCGTTTGCTTTGTAGATATAATTAAATGTTGTGTATGGTGAATTATCATCTTCAGATGCGGAGTTGTCTTGATATTCCATTTGCTTAAATTTTTCTGGCTGTATTTCATTAAGATAATTTTCTGCTATACTTTTAAGTTGATCTTTTGTATATTTTGGACTCTTACCTCGTACATTATTTTCATTACTATCGTTTCTGTAAAATGTTTTTAGTTCACCTGTTGTTGCGTCTACTGCTACAGATATATAATTGTAATTATTTCCCTCAGTGTAAGACCAACTGAAATTCCAAGTTGCGCTATTTGAATTATTTTTGTAAAGAGCAGAGCTGGTAAGGTTGTATTGGGATCCGATTGTAAATGGCAGGTTTTCTTTTGCTAATTCAATTGCCTTGTCCTTTGAGATGTATTTTGAAATGTCGTCTACAGCTTTTTGTTCTTCAGGAGATAATGATTGAGAAGCATCTGATTTAGCTCCCATTCCGCCCATGTAAGGACCATAATAACCTTGGTGTAAAATTTTACCTTCAATTGCATCGATAGGCTGATTGTTGACAAGGCTGTAGACCAATATAGCTTGTGGTTCTGATTCATTATTGCCATATACATCTGCATAAATAAGATTGTACTGCAGACGCAAACTATTATTGTCCTTATATATTTGAATTGCTTTGTCTTTTGAAATAGCTGAATTTGGGTTAGGGAAATTGTAGTCACTTCCCCAAGTTAAATAATATGACTGAATATCTAAAGTGTTTTTATTTACTTCTACAGTTATTTGATTATCTTGAAATGGGATTCCATTGACTATTCGTATGAAATTAAATGAATAGGCTGTGCTGTATGCAATCTTTGGATTTAATCCAAGATAATCGTCACTTTCTTGTTCTTTTGTCTCTTTAAATTTTTCTGGGACAATTTTGTTTAAAAAGTCAATTGCAACTTTTTTTGCTTCTTCCCTTGAATGCTTTGGAATAATACTTGATGGCGTATTATCTGGTTTGTAAAAATTGTAGCTTATTATTTCACCAGTATTAGCATCTACACTGACATTTATGGTGCCATTTGTGCTGGATGACCAGGTCAAATACCATGTGTTGTTGCTGTCGCTTTCGTTGTAGTGGGAATTAAAGTTGTATCCAGTGCTTGAGATATTTAGTTTTTCTTTAGCAATTTCTATTGCTTGTTTAAGATCAATTTTGCTATTGGTTTGTGCAAAACCGATTGAATGAATGGCTACTGCAAATATCAACGCAATAACCAACAAATAGGATAAAAACTTTCTCATTGTTAAACCTCCTTATCTTCTTTTTATTTTATACTCTTCTTCTTTCATCTTAATTAGACGAAAAATATATGTAAAAGTTCCCAAAAAATAAGGAAGTATTAACTTCCTTTAATTATATTCCAGATATTAGGATCTTCTTGACCAAGTCTCCAGACGGCTATGCCGGATAAGTTGTATTGTGAAATCAAGGGTAGTTTGGCTTGAAAGCTTCTAGAATCTTCAAACCATACTATGTGTTTTACAGATTCAATTGTATATGTGTATGTGGATTCTTGGGCGGTTTCGTCATATATTATCGTTGCACCAAGATTTTTAGCAGTTTCTATTGCTTGTGAGTAAGATAATGTCCTGGGATAATTAGAAACTTCTGCCCAGTCATAGCCGTATACAGCCATTCCAAGCCAAATTTTTCTTGGTGGTATAGCTGTAACAGCGTAATTTAGAACGCTGCGTACAAAACCTATCGATGCAATTGGCCCTGGATTGGAAAAATGTTCATCGTATGCTAAAATATATGCTTGATCCGTAAATTGCCCTAATATGGAGTACTGAAAAGCTCCTGAAAAAGGATGGCCCGGATTATCTTCTATTTCTGCTGGCAATGAAATTGTAACAATTTTATTAATATTTTTTAGCGAATTATAAAGTTCTTCCATAAATGCATTCAGATTGTTTCTGTCTTCTGGCGGTACAAATTCAAAATCGATATTTATTCCAGGGTAATTATTGTACAATGCAAGATTCGTTATATTTGATATTAATGTATTTCTTAAATGTATATTTGATAAAAGGTCGTGTATAAGCTGAGATTTCTTAGGATCTGAGTAGTTGTGAATAATAGGGAAAATGGGCAGGTCATTTTGCAATGCAATATTTTTGACTTCTTGCGATGACATATCTGCTAACGCTCCGTCTGATTTTACTCCATACCAAAAAGGGATAAGAGTCGTTATGTCGCGGGCATGTTCATTTAAATCATCGATAGCACCTGGCGCTATATCAAAATACCATTTATTGTCCATAGTTACACCTCCTAAAATATTATATTCTATAATACGCTATGAAATTTTCTTTGTGATTTAATTTGATTCGTTAAAATTTGCTTCCCAAAAACATTTATGTTGGGTATAATTTATAGTAAGTATTTAATACAAAGTAGAGAATTGTTTTGCAAAAGGGGGGTGTATTTTTTATTATACATTGTTTTTAAGTAATAATATTTTGTGTTTTTGTTAATCTGCTAAAAATTATAAAATTGATTTGTGAAAAAGGAGGTCTCAATGTGGATAAAAGATTGTACCGCTCTAGAAATCAGGTTATTATTGGTGGTGTCTGCGGAGGTATAGCTGAGTACTTTGATATTGATGTGACGATTGTAAGACTTATATGGGCTTTGATTGCTTTAGTAGGTGGTACTGGTATTTTGCTTTATATAATAGCGTGGATTGTTGTGCCTGAAAATCCACATCAGCTTAAAAACAGCGACTTTAATTCTAGCGATGTTAATGAAGTAAAAGATACAGAAAACGCAAAGGTAGTTACAAGTGGAAAGAGAAGTGGTGAAATCTTTGGATGGATTTTAATCGCAATTGGCGTATACCTTCTTGTTAGAACTTTTATTCCATGGTATTATTTAAAGCTTTTTTGGCCTGTTATTCTTATTGCATTTGGACTTTTATTTGTGTTTAAAAAATAAAGTTAGAAATAGTCATAATGGTAAAAAATATCGTGATAATGTCCGAATATTTTTTACCATTTTTCAAATAGATTGAGCTTTTTAGCAATCGTATATAGCAAAAGTATAAGGCTTAGCAGCATTAATCCGCCAAAAAAACCTATAGCTTGTTTTGGAACAGTCAAAGTTGATAGAAGGACTACGATTGTTAATATTATTGTAAGCCATGCTCTTAGAGGGAAACCATGCCTTTGACATTCAAAATATTCTGAATTTTTATTTTTGAGCATTGGTCTGTATTTTATAAATGTGTACAAAATAATTATCCAGTTAAAAAATTGTATAAAACCGGTGGCACTTGTTATATATTCATATACATCTTTTGGAAGAATGTATGAAAGTATGACTGCTATTAATAAACCTACACTGCTAAATAAAAGTGCGTAAATTGGCACATCTCTTTTTGTCACTTTACTTAAGAAAGTTGGAGCAAATTTTCCTTTTCCTAAGGAATACATGACTTGTGTCACACCATACATGGCACCATTCATAGTAGTCAATGCAGCTGTCAGTATTACAAAATTCATTATGGAGTCGATATACGGTATATGGGTGAACGAAAGAAGCTTAATAAATGGGCTTTCTTTTGTAGAAACTTCATACCACGGGATTACGCCTAACAGGACAGCAATTGACGAAAGGTATAAAGTCGATAGAAATAAAACGATATATTTTCTGGCTATTGGCACATATTTTTTTGGCTTTTTTGTTTTAGATGCTGTCATTGCAGTGACTTCGACGCCACCGAATGGTATTAAAGACATTAATAGTGCTCCTAAGAAACCTTTTATGCCGTTTGGTGCTAAACCACCATGGATAAAATAGTTTTTAACACCTATTTCACTTTTACTGCCGAAAAATCCCAAAAGCGTCAAGATTCCAACTATGGTTATTATAAATAGTGCAGATATTTTGATTGTGGAAAACCACGACTCAATGGTGCCGAAATTCTTTGTACCTAAAGCATTTACAAACAGAACCATAACAGAGTATATTAAAGCGAAAATCCACAATGGTACCTTTGGAAACCAGAACTTGGTGAATATTGCTGATGCTGTTACTTCGCTGGACATTATAAATACTCCTGCAGTCCAGTAAACCCATCCGCTTAAAAAACCTCCTATATCACCTAATGCTTCCTCAGCATAAACTCTAAACGAACCGTCGACAGGATTTGCAACAATCATTTCCGATAATGCGCAAAAAACTTCAGACATTATAAAAGCAGATATTCCATAGTCTAGTAAAACTATGGGCCCTGCAGTATGTATTGCAATGCCGCTTGCCAAAAAAAAGCCTGCTCCAAGTATTCCACCTACACCTACTAAAACAAGTTCATTTACAGATAAATTACCTCTTTCCAAATTAAATACACCTCCAATTATATATGAATTAGACCTTTACATATTACCTTTTTATTATTTGTAAGATTAAGTATTTTATTAACTTGAAATTAATTTATATATGATGTAAAATTTCATTTATCAAATTTATTTCTGGAGGGGAATTTATGAAGTATTATATTTTTGACAAATTCAGCAGATTTGTATTGTATTTTTTGACATTGCTTATTTTAATAAGCGTAGCCCTATTGTTTATATACGTATTTGTAGATGTTAATATTAAGGGCTTTAATATTGAATTATCAATTCTCTGGTGGGTGCTGTACATAATTTTGTTGATGGTATTATCTATTATATTATTTTCAATCGGGATTTCTCAAATTATTTTATTAGAAGATTATCTTGTCATATCATTAGGTATTATGGGCTTTGTCAGAATAAGATATGATAATATTGCATATATAAGTGAAGCAGGGAATAGAAATATGTACAGAAGAGGTATTCATGTTTTTGATAGTACATGTAGCATGATAGTGTCTAAAAAGAATTTGCTGGAGATTGAATTAAAATCGCCTGTAAAAATTTATTACTTCTTATTTTTCGAAAGATATGCAGCTAAAATTGTATTTTCTACACCTGATTCAATAAAATTAAAAGAAGAGATTAAAAACAAAATATGATTAATATTTTCACAAATTTTATCATAAATAAAGTAATAGGCGTGCGACGGTAAGTTTTGTGCTTTTATTATCGATAAAATTTGTGAAAAGAGGTGTAAAGTTGCAGATTAAAAGAAGATGTTCTATAACTTTAATATTGATTTTTATTTTTGCACTTGCAAACACATGTTATGGTTTTGCAAGTACTATAACAGTAAATATCCCTTCTAGAACGATATATTTTGTTTCTCAAAACGTGTCAAAACTTTATCCCATTGCAGTTGGTAAAATTGTGTCTACATCCCCATTAGGAACGTACAGGATTATAAATAAACAGGTAAACCCCACATGGATATCGCCATGGAATGGTCAAGTAGTTCCATCTGGTCCTAATAACCCACTTGGGTATAGATGGATAGGATTTTACAGCGATTATGGCATACATGGAAATAATATGCCATCATCTATAGGCACTTTAGCATCGTCAGGATGCATAAGGATGTATGAATCAGACGTAGAAGAAATTTATGAAATGGTCAATTACGGTGACATTGTCAATGTCGTGTATCAAACGATGTTTACAAAGACATCTCCAACAGGTGGTAAAGCGCTGTTTGTATATCCCGACTTCTATAAAAAAGGTTTAAATACGAGGCAGTTAATCAAGAAAGAATTAAGTGATGAAGGTATAAAAGTAAGCGATGATACTTTTGATAAATTATATAAATACATAAACATCAGCGATCCTTTGGTATTTTCAGAAGGATACAAGGTCATCCGAAATAACGAACTTGTAAGCGATGATGTGTATGTATCGGATAAAGGTCAGCTTTACATAAATGTTAGTGATATCAAAGGTTTTTTCAACATTGACGACGAGAAAATTAAAAGTTTAAATTCAATTTTAATCTATGATAAGAATTATGCAAATATTAGTGATATAGGAAATATGACAGGAGTAAAGTTCAGCATCGACAGCAATATAAAGACGATTAAGATGATGGGCAATATCATTTACTATGAAGGCAAGTTTTTATACACAACTGATTATGCTGACTATCAAGATAGAGACATATATATTCCAATTAAAGAATTTTGCAATATGACAGGTTACAAGGTTGAATGGGATGAACATAAAGGGGTAACTATCGATGGCAATCCAGTTAAATATAAAATATATAATAGCAAATCTTATATAAATCAAAAAGACTTGAAAAGTATGTATGGACTAAATATAATAGTTGATTCATCATCAAATAAAATATATATTAAGCGCGATTAGCGCTTTTTTTGTGTTTTTTGACTTTTCTGATAGAATAAAAATAACTAAAATTTTGGAACTTATCTTTTATATTTTCGTCATATTTATCGAGGGGAGGTTTTATGATTGGATGAAAAACAGCTCCTTTTAAAGGCACAAGAAGGAGATATCGAATCATTTGAAAACGTAATAAGCAATTATCAAAATTATATATATAATGTCATATATAGGCTTGTAGATGTCAAAGAAGATGCTTTGGATTTAACACAGGAGACCCTTATAAAGGCCTATATAAATTTAAAAAAATTCAAAGGCAACAGTGAATTTAAGACATGGCTTTATCGAATTGCTGTCAATGTTTCACATGATTTTATTAGAAAGAAAAAAGGTGTTGAGGAACATTTGGAAGAAATAAGTGATTTTAGAACCCCTGAGAATATCTTCGATGATAAAGTTACTAGAAAGATTATAATAGATGAGTTAAATAAACTAAAAAGGGAGTACAAGACTGTCTTAATACTCAGAGATATAGAAGGACTTACATATAATGAAATAGCAGAAATAACAAATACAAATATTGGAACGGTAAAGTCTAGAATATCAAGAGCGAGAAATATTCTTAAAGAAAATTTGAAAAAGATACCGGGGTTTATAAATGTTGTTGGAGAAAGGGGGCAAATATAATGCAGTGCAGTAAGGTTAAGAAATTGATTAACTTTTATATGGATAAAGAGTTAAGCAAAAGACAGATGGAAGAGATAAAGGGTCATTTAGCTTTATGTACAGAATGTAAAAATGATTATTACGAGTTAGAATCTATCAAAAAGCTTTTACAAGATATGACTCCTGTAGAATTGCCAAGCAACTTTAATGATATGCTGCACGCTAAATTACTAGAAGAAAAGAAAAACTTAGAATCAAGGCGAAGCTACAAAAAACCAATAAAAATAAAATTTAGAATTGCTGCTGCTGTGATTGCATCACTATTTATATTGTCACTTGGATTTAAACTTTTTGAGAATAAAATAAATAATGTCGGTGTTACTGAAACTGCTCTTAGTACAAAAAGCGCTGTAAATTATTCTTCAAAGACTTCAATAAGCAGTGGTAAAGCCGCCTCTGATTTAAAAAAAGATGCATCACAGGCTAATGCATTTGATTTAAATAGAGGATTGGATCCTGACTATAAAAGAAAAATAACTAAGGATGCGACAATTTCCATTGAAACAGACAGTGCAGATGAATGCTATAATAAGATATTAAACATAAGCAAGCAATATAATGGGTATATTGAAAGTTCAAGTGAAAGCAGCACAAGCGATAATAAAAAAACGATAAACGTCGTATTAAAAATACCTTCAAATGATTTTGAAGATGTCATTGCAAGTATTAAATCCTTAGGCGACGTTAAAACAATAAGAATTAATAGCAATGATATAACAGAACAATACTATGATGTGGAGTCTAGAATAAAAAATCTCGAAATACAAGAAGAGAAATTGCAGGAGTTGTTGAAAAAAGCAAGTAATATTTCCGATATACTGCAAGTTGAAGATAAATTAAATGAAGTGATGACACAGATTGATTCATATAAGAATCAAATAAAGATATGGGACAATATGACCAGCATGAGCACAATCAATTTGACATTTGTATCGACTAAGCCACAAACAAAAATCAGCAAAATTTTCAGTACAAGTTTTTTAAATGATATATTGAATGCTGGTTCTAAAAGTCTTAATATATTTTTTGAATTTTTAAAATATGTATTTATAATATCCATATATTTATTGCCGTTTTCAATATTGGCATATTTAATTTATGTAGGATATAAATTGTTTAAAAAATAATTATGGACAATTTACATCCTCTTTTTTTTGCGGTATATTAGATTACAAGAAGTTAAATAGGAGTGAGCGTATGTCAAAATTTTTAATCATAGACGGAAATAGCTTAATGTACAGAGCGTATTTTGCGCTGCCGGATTTAATGAACAGTGAAGGACTGCATACAAATGCCATATACGGTTTTTCAATGATGCTGATTAAACTGCTTGATGAAGAAAAACCTGATTATATAGCTGTTGCATTTGATAAAAAAGCTCCAACTTTTAGGCATAAAGAGTACAGTGCTTATAAAGGTACCAGACAGTCTATGCCTGAGGAACTTATTGAGCAGGTGGATATTTTAAAAGATGTAATCAATGCATTTAATATAAAGACAATTGAGATTGAGGGATTTGAAGCAGATGACATAATAGGTACTGTATCTAAAATTGCATCTGAAAATGGCTTAAAAGTATTGATTGTCACTGGTGACAGGGATGCACTTCAACTTGTATCAGATGGTGTAAAAGTGAAGATATGCAAAAAAGGCATAACTCAGATGGAAGAATACGATGAAAAAGCAGTCATTGAGAGGTATGAGGTTACTCCACGCCAGTTTATTGATTTGAAGGGCCTTATGGGTGATAAATCTGACAATATTCCTGGCGTGCCTAATATAGGAGAAAAGACAGCGATAAAACTTATTAAAGAATTTGGCTCTATCGAGAATGTCCTTATGAATACTGATAAATTAAAAGGAAAAATAAGAGAAAATATTGAAAATAATACAGAAATGGCTGTGCTAAGTAAAAAACTTGCTACTATAGAGAGAAATGTTCCAATTGAAATAGATTTAAGCGAATACCAAATGAAGGATTATGATAGAGAAAAATTAATAGATTTATTTGAGAAGTTGGAGTTTACCAGTTTAATTAATGACCTAAAAAAAGATGCTGATGATATTAGAGAAGTCAAAGAGTGGCCTGTAAGAGACTTTAAATATGTAAGAGAGCTGCTAAAGAGAGAAGATACAGTATCATTTTATCCATTAATACTTGAAGGCGAAGTAAAAGCTGTATCATTTGCCACTGATGATGAAATATTTTTTGTTGAAGTAGATGACTATGAAGAATTTAAATTATTAGATAATGAGAAGTTTGCACTTATATGTCATGATATAAAAGACTTTTTTGTTAATCTTTCATACCATGGTATTGAGCTAAAATGTAAATTTTACGATACTGCAATAATGACTTATCTGCTAAATCCGTCGGAATCCAATTACGACATAGGCCGTGTCTTAAAGAAGTATTTAAAAGAGGACATACCTAATATTGAAGATATACTAGGAAAAGGCAAAAGCAAAAAGAGTTACGATGACATAGATAAGAAGCTTTTAATTGATTATCTGTGTGCTACTGCATCTAAATTATCTAAATTAAAAGATAAACTAATGTCCTTTATAAAAGAAATGGAAATGGAAGAGCTTCTTAATAATGTTGAGCTTCCGCTGGTAGAAGTGCTAAAATCTATGGAGGTATATGGATTTACATTAGATAAAGATGTCTTAAAAGATTTATCGAAAGAGATAGATGAAAAGACAGATAAAATAATAAAAGACATATATGACGCTGCAGGATATGAATTTAATATAAATTCTACCAAACAGTTATCAGAGTTTTTGTTTGATAAATTGAATTTGCCTGCAATAAAAAAGACTAAAACGGGATATTCCACTGATATGGAAGTTCTTGTGGAGCTTATGCCATATAATGAAATAGTTGGGGAGATAATCGAATACAGACAGCTTATGAAGCTGAAATCAACATATATAGATGGCTTCATTCCAATAATGGACAAGGATGACAAAGTTCATTCTACATTTAAGCAGATAGTTGCAGCAACGGGTAGAATCAGCTCTACAGAGCCTAATTTACAGAATATACCAGCAAGAGATGAGTTTGGCAGAAGAATAAGGAAAGCATTCATATCCAGCTTTCAAGGAGGATACATTGTATCCGCTGATTATTCACAGATAGAGTTGAGAGTTCTTGCACATCTTTCAGAGGATGAAAAGCTTATTGAGTCATTTTTAAACAATGAAGACATACATTTAAGGACAGCGTCGGAAGTGTTTAAGATCGCCCCTGAAAAAGTTACTGGTGAAATGAGAAGGCGTGCGAAAGCTGTAAATTTCGGAATCGTATATGGTATAAGCGATTATGGTCTCTCTAGAGATTTAAAGATCTCTCGCAAAGAGGCAAAAGAATATATAGACAATTATTTTGATAGGTATAAAGGAGTTAAAAATTACATCGATTCGGTAGTCAAATTTGCCAGAGAAAATGGATATGTGACGACTATTTTGAATAGAAGGAGGTATATACCGGAGATTAATTCAAAGAATTACAATCAAAGGTCATTTGGCGAGAGAATGGCGATGAATACGCCTATTCAAGGAAGTGCTGCAGATATAATAAAAATGTCAATGGTGAAAGTATACAATGAGTTAAAGGCAAGATCATTAAAATCGAAATTAATACTTCAGATTCATGATGAACTTATTGTAGATACTTCTCCTGATGAAGTTGAAATCGTCAAAGACTTATTAAAGACTATAATGGAAAATGTCATAAAACTAAGAGTTCCTTTGGTTGTAGATATTGGATGTGGTAAAAATTGGTATGATGCAAAATAAAAGTGTCTAATAGGCACTTTTAAATTATATAGACAGGAGGTGCTATGATGGAGGTTATAGGATTGACGGGTGGAATTGCGTCTGGGAAAAGCACCGTATCATCGATACTTAGAAGTCTTGGGGCATTTATAATTGACGCAGATGTTGTTTCAAGAGAGATTATGATAAAAGGTACTAAAACATATAATATATTAGTTAATGAGTTTGGAAAAGAAATTTTAAGAAAAGATGGAGAAATAGACAGAAAAAAGCTTGGTAACCTTGTGTTTGCTGATAAACAGAAATTAAATAGACTAAATGAAATAACACATCCGGAAATAATAAGGAGAATAAAAGAAATAATAGAAGAAGAAAGAAAAAATGGTAAAGAGAAGGCAATTATTTTAGATGCGGCTCTTCTCATTGAAATGCGGCTTTTTAATATGGTAGATGAAGTATGGCTTGTAGTAGTAGACAAAAAAACTCAGATAAGAAGACTTATGAAAAGAGACAATTTGAATTACAATGATGCTTTGAACCGTATTAAAAGCCAGATGTCTATAGAAGACAAAATGAAGTATGCTGACTTTATAATTAATAATTGCAAGGACTTTAATGCTATAAAAAAGCAGGTTGAATTATTGTGGGGACGATTTTCAAAATAGAACATCTGGAGGTATTATATTGAAATTTAAAAAAGTCACAGTAATTATTGTAATAATATTTACCATTTTGACAGTTTATGGTGTTAAAACCAATTGGTTTTTAAAGCAGCTATATCCTAAAAAATTCAGCCAGCAGGTATACTTTTATTCAAATCAATATGGTGTCGATCCTTATTTGGTTTTTGCTATGATAAAGGCAGAGAGCAATTTTAATCCTGACATTGTTTCCAGTAAAGGTGCTATAGGCCTTATGCAGGTCATTCCTGAGACAGGAATTTGGGTAGCGAATTACATAGGTATAAAAAATTTTAATGTAAATATGCTGTATAATCCCGATTATAACATAAACATAGGGACGTGGTATCTAAAATATCTTTTAAAACAATTTAATAACAATATCACTTTAGCAGTTGCAGCATATAATGGTGGAAGCGGCAATGTTTCAAATTGGTTGAAGGATAAAAGATATTCAGAAAATGGCAGCAATTTAAAAAAGGTACCTTTTTCAGAAACGGATAAATACATCAAAAAGGTGACTAAATACTACAAGATTTACAAGAGCTTGTATGAATAATTTGAATTGAAATTGTGAGGGGGTTATATGGATTTTGGTGTTGCGCTTCTTTCTGTCATGTTATTTTTCAGCATTGTAGGGAAAAATAACAATGTTGCAGCTGCTATTTCAATGCTTTTGCTTATTAAGCTTATGAATCTAGAAATAATTAATCAATATATATCGAAAAATGGGGTGAATCTTGGTATAATAATATTGACAATGGGAGCTCTATCTCCGCTTGCCTCGAATAAGGTATCATTAAGCGATTTTATAAATGCCTCGAAAAGCATTGAAGGCCTTATTACAATTATCGCTGGGATAATTGTGGCTGTATTGGCATCTGTAGGTCTTGATACGATGAAAGTAGACACTAATGGGGTAGTTGGCGTTTTGCTAGGCACAGTAATTGGAGTAAGCTTTTTTAAAGGTGCACCGATAGGTCCAATGATAGCTCTCGGTATAACAACTATAATACTTAAGATATTTCGATTATAGAGAGGGAGAATACATATGAAAATGATAAAGTATCTTGAAGATCTAAGGGAAGTTAAGGTGAGTGAAAATAGGGAATTTTTTTCTGCAACACATGAAGAAATAAAGAATGGCGCTACGACAGATGTGTATTTTTTAAGAACACAGGATATTTTAAAACACTTAGGAATCGATGGTAAAGTCGTTACAGCAGAGATATTTGCACGAAAAAATGGAATTTTTGCAGGATTGCCAGAAGTAAAAAGTATTTTGAAAGATAAAAATATTGAAGTATGGTCTATAAATGAAGGAGAAACATTTGAACCAAAAGAAACGGTTATGAGAATCATTGGACCTTACAATGAGTTTGGGACATATGAGACCGTCATATTAGGGATACTTGCAAGCTCTTGTGGGTGGGCAACTGCAGCAAGAGAGTTAAAGGAAGCTATTCCAGATAAGCCGCTCCTTTGCTTTGGCGCAAGACACGTACATCCAGCGGTAGCACCTGTTATGGAAAGAGCTGCACTTATAGGTGGTGCAGATGATGCAAGCTGCATACTAGGAGCAAAACTTGCTGGAAAAGAACCGAAAGGAACTGTCCCACATGCAGCATTTCTGATTGCTGGTGATACACTACCTATAGCAAAAGCATACAGTGAAATAACGCCTGATGATGAGAAAATAACTATCTTAGTTGATACATTTAAGGATGAGATAGAGGAATCATTAAGAGTTGCTGAATGTCTTGGCGATAGGTTATACGGAATAAGGTTAGACACACCGTCAGAAAGAGGAGGCGTTACGGCCAGCCTTGTGTATGAACTTAGGCAGAGGCTTAATCAAAAAGGATACAATAACGTCAAAATTATTGTGTCTGGCGGGCTTACACCTGAAAGAATAAAAGAACTTGCATTGAGTGGTGCAGACGCATTTGGCGTTGGAAGTTATATATCAGACGCTCCACCAATAGATATGACTATGGATATTAAAGAGGTAGAAGGAGAACCTATTGCTAAAAGAGGCAGAATTCCTGGGAGAATAGAAAATAAAAAATTAAAGAGAATAATATAAACAAGCAAGAAACTTCTTCTTGCTTGTTTTAATATTAATTTATTTTTTGCCGTAATATAAGTTTATGTAGTCGTATACTTTAAAGTTGCTATAAGAAAAATGCAGCTCGAAACAGTTGAAAACCCTAATATATAAATAAAAGAAGGTAAAGAAAATCAAATTTTTTTGATTTTCTTCATTTTTTAGCAGGAATCTTACGCCTTTATGTCGAATATATAAGTAAGTATACTTTAAAAA
>NZ_JAGGLT010000039.1 GCF_017874545.1 Thermoanaerobacterium butyriciformans
CGGTCTCTGTGCCGTACACTCTAATTATACCACGATTCCTACTGTCTATCGTGATAGTTTTCGTTTATCGTGATGCTGTCAAAGCATGATGTTTACTTTGCATAAGAGTTTAGTATTTAATCGGAATCTAAAGTCTCCCGAAGATTTGGGCTAAATTTACAGCTCTAAGCCTCGACCAGCAGCAGGAGTTTATTGACCTTTTGCTTGATCCTGCGACGTACAACACTACAAATAATGAGAACAAAAATGTATCACGTAGTACAAAATATACTACCAATCTTCCCAATTCCAGTCCTATGCTGAGTAGTTCTACGGATTGGGATGCATGGGGACACAAACTGTTTCTATTTTTGGAATTTCAATTCTAGAATATAGAATTGAAGTTGGCTATAGGGTATCTAATGGAACTGTAACTCAGATTCTCTATAATGACGCATATGTAGTTAGAAATCTTAATCCTATGGTGCAGACTGACACAATTAGTTCAGGTGCTTATATCAGCGGCAATAAGGCGATTGCTAGAGGTGTTTTCTATTACAAACTTGGGCCGATAAATGACATGTCTGTACAGATTGGAAATATTTACGGTGAATTGATTGGGTACCCAAACGGTGATACAAGCATTTCCTATTGGAGAGATTAAGAATGAAAAAACATAAAATATTGATTACTATTTTCATAATAGTTGGGATTGCAGTTGTTTTATCAATTGTCGGTTATATCACTTACTTAAATGTATAAAGATATAAGTTGAACCATAAAAAGCCACTTGGTCTTTAAGTAAAGACAAGTGGCTTTTACACTGTGGAAGTGTTATTGATGTGTGTAAAAGTCAATATATCCTTGTACAAAAAGTGGAATAATACATCTTGTTGTGTTTTTGCTTTTATTTCATCATAGTATTTATCTAAATTACTTTGTTTGTTTCTCGTTTTTGGTTTGCCTTCATATCCTTCATAATACTTTCTAACAGTTCTTCTATCTACTCCATATTCCCTTGCTATCTCTGAAAAATTAGGTTTTATTTCCATATATTCTTATTTTATCATTTTAAAAAAATGCAAAATTATCCAATTATTAAACTAATTCAGGAATCAAATTACTTGTCCAAAATACCAAAGGCATTTGGAGAAATCCTAAATATGTTATTAAAACCTTGTGAGTTTAATATAGATGAATGCATTGAGAAGTTTTCCAATATTCCAGAACTAGAATCAACTTTAATACAAATATTAAATTATAATTCAAAATTAAACCGTGAAATATTATCATTAAAAGATGCAGTTTTGTATTTAGGTGCTAAAAATACTAGAATTATTGCTATCGCATATATAACTAGATTATTATTGCCAAATAGAAATGGAAGGGCAGGAAAAAATGGAATACAGCAATTCTTTTAAATAAGGCTTTAGATGGGGTAGCCTCGCGGGGCACGGAAACAGAACTTATACATCTCTATGACCTTCATTACCAGGGATGCATAAGTTGTTATTCATGTAAGCTTATAGGTGGTAAAAGCTATGGGTTTTATTGAAATAAACTCACCAAATTCAATACAAATCTAACCATCTGCTTAATATGACGGTTTCTATTTTTTGACATGTCTTATTTATTATGACATATTATTTCATTTTAATGTAAATATTTAGTTTACAAAGTGCAGAATTTACAGTATTAATCCTCTTTTTTACATTAATGGAAGGCCAATTATTAATTACTTGCTATTTCATAAATTCAGTTTGAATATAACCCTAAAAAAGTCATATTGCGGATAAAAAGTGATGTTAAGAATATAAACTTGTGTTAATAAATATATCTAATGTATAATAATGTTATATTGAGTCATTAAAAAGGAGAGTGATTATACTATGTTAAAAGATAAGGTACTGCCATTTTCTATCTTTTGTTTATCAATATCTATTATTATAAGTGCTGTTATCATTGCAAATGGAATGAGAAGTAATGGAGATTATGTTGGCACTGGTTTGTCTGATATGTCACAAGGATTAAGTAATATCGTAAATAATATGTACAATAACAATGCTAATGTTGTTTACACAAGAAATACTTATGATTTATCTACAGCATCTTCATATTTAGGAATTGAGGAGAGTAAATTATTAGACCTTGTTAATGAAAAAGATTCAGGGATACCCTATATCAAAATAGGTAATGATTATATATTTAGCAAAGGTGCATTAGACAAATGGCTGGAAACAGCAAGAGTTGAAATAAAATAGGATAACACAATTTGATAGCTAATTTTATTCGCAATGATGTTAAGTTTACAGTTGGTATTATTAAATTGGAGGATAAACAGATGAAAAAGAATACCGTCATTATAGTGACAGCCGCTGTTGTGCTTATTTGTTTTGGAGTATATGTATTGACCTCAGATAGATTTCCAAAGACATCAAGGGCTGCTATAGAGCAAGCAGTTGAAGGCCAAAGATTTATGATTTCCGAAATCATAGATGAAATTAAAATAGATAGTAATAGAATTCTAACATTGTATCTCAATGGGTATGGTGAGTTAGACTGTGCGGTAACTCATAAGAATCTGTTTTACTATACTGTTGATAATCTTGCAGGTCATGTTTACACAACGAATTCAGCGGAGGTTTTGACCGGTGTCAATTATAGAGCAATTTTACACTTTACAGGGTACGAGTCAGGAGAGGAGTATGCATGCTTTGGTGTGATTTTGGATGATGACGTTGCTAGAATCGAGTTCAATAACAAAAATATGAAGGAAATTAATTTCAGAGGTATGCGTATTGTCTATACTTATGGCAGAGGGAATCCTAAGTCAAAATTCACATTGTATGACAAAAACAACAATGTGTTAGAACTGACGAAGTAAACAATCCTAGTATTTTTTTAAAAATAGAGGCGATAGAGAGTTAAAACGTATACAAAAGAACAAATAAATAATATTACAGTGTTAAATATGGGTAAAGCAACACCAATATATAGATTTTAAAGGTAATCAAATATGAAAGAGTGATATAAAAAACATGAGGCATGGAAACCTTGGTTTAAGTGATTTCAGGGGTTGTCTTAAAAAATGCTCTACAGTATTTTTGACATTATCTATACAGAAGTGACTATTGACAGATATAAAAAACAGGGGTATTACACTTATATACTTATATGAGTATATAAGTATAAATTTAAAAATGTAGTTGTTTAAGGTATAAAGTATGTCTGATACAAAGCCAGAATTTTAACGAAAGGAAGATTGATTTTATGAATAAATTAACTGATTTTTTCAAGGTATTGTCTGATGAAACACGTTTAAGGATACTTATTCTGCTGTATCATAAAAAACTATGCGTATGTGAGATGTGTGGAATAACAGGAGAGTCACAGCCCAAAATATCAAAACACCTTGCTAAACTTAGGGATATAGGTCTTGTAAAAGATGAAAGGCAGGAACAGTTCATATTTTATGATTTAAATCTTAATGAGCAAGTGTACAAAGGGATATTGGAGAAAATAGTGGATAATATCAATGATTATCCAGTACTCAAAAGCGATATTGAAAAGTGTAAACATGCTGAAAAATATCTTGAATCGTGCAGAAGGTAAGGAGGATGTTTTTACATGAATATATTGGCTCTGGTATTTGGTTGGTTAAATGACCAACTATTAAAAATGACATGGCTTTCAGAACTTGTAAGGCTTCTTGTAGAAAAGGTATTCCACTTGTCCGTTAATGACAGGCTTGGTGGAAGCATCCACTTCTTCATCTATGATACCATAAAGATTTTTATACTATTATCGGTCTTGATATTTGTTATATCCTATATCCAGAGTTATTTTCCGCCAGAAAGGACAAAGAAGATTCTCGGAGGGATAAAAGGTATTAAAGGGAATATACTTGGGGCATTGCTTGGAACGATAACGCCTTTCTGCAGTTGCTCCAGCATACCGATTTTTATAGGCTTTACATCGGCTGGATTGCCTTTGGGGGTTACCTTTTCGTTTCTAATATCCTCTCCGCTTGTGGATTTGGCATCACTGCTATTGTTAATGTCATTCTTCGGTGCAAAAATTGCCATAGCCTATGTTGTTGTAGGCTTGATTTTGGCGGTTATCGGAGGAACTTTGATTGACAAATTGGGCCTTGAAAAATATGTAGAAGGATATGTAAGAGAAATCGAAAATGTTGATGCAGAAGTGCCTGAAATGACCCGTAAGGAGAGAATATCCTATTCAAAGGAACAGGTCAGGGATATTATCCAAAGAGTGTGGTTATATGTATTAATCGGTGTCGGTATAGGGGCAACCATTCATAACTGGGTTCCTCAATCAATCATAGAAAACGTGGTTGGAGGCAATAATCCATTTGCAGTATTGTTTGCTACTGTAGTGGGCATTCCAATGTATGCTGATATATTCGGTACTTTGCCGATAGCTGAAGCGTTATTTGCAAAAGGAGTAGGAGTGGGGACGGTGTTGTCATTTATGATGGCGGTAACAGCTCTATCGCTTCCTTCTATGATTATGCTTAGCAAGGTGGTAAAGCCTAAACTTTTAGCAATCTTTGTATTCATCGTATCAGCAGGGATTATATTAATTGGATATTTATTTAATGCATTTTCATACATTTTTGTATAAGCAGGTTTGATACAAGATTATTGGTTGATATTCCTGGAATAATTATAATTGCTTACATTTTATCCCACTTAATGCAAAAAGAAGAGATAAAAGAAATATATAAAAAGGCTGAAAACATGTGATATATTTATGTATAAAGGAGAGGATTTAAATGTCAAAGAACTGGTATCCAGTAATTAACTATGAAAATTGTGTTGAGTGCGGAGCATGTTTTAATAAGTGCTCGCACGGGGTTTACAAGAAAGAAGGTGACAGACCTGTAGTAGTATATCCAGAAGGATGTGTTGAGGGATGCAGAGGGTGTCAAAACTTATGTCCTTCTGATGCAATTGAGTATGTTGGTGACATAGGTGGAAAGGATAATTGTAGTTGCGGATGCTGCAGTTGCTAAATTTCGAGGGTAGAAAGTGTGAGGTCAGTTATTTTAAAGGAAAAATGTCCTGCACAGGCAAATGTCAGCAAATCAATAATTGCATGTCCTAGTCATGCAATGAGCTATGTCAAAGATAATGAGCCTTTAGGTGGCAGAATAGAAATTGATTATACAAAATGTACAAGATGTGGAACTTGTGCGAAAAAAGCTGTTGAATGACAATAATAGTGAAAAAATATCAATTGATGAAGGAGGATTTTCTTATGGTAATTAAAATTTTAGGTTCAGGATGTGCTAATTGTAAAAAATTAGAGGCTAATGTCAGGGAGGCTGTAAAAGAAATGGGCATTAAAGCCACTATTGAAAAAGTGCAGGATTTCAAGGACATTATGGCTTATGGTGTAATGAAAACGCCTGCGCTTGTAGTGGATGAGCAGGTAAAAGTGATGGGAAGAGTTCCGTCAGTGGAAGATATAAAAAAATACTTGTAAATCATGACTGCCCGTCTAATGGGTGGTTTGCTTTGAACCTATACGCTTCTGTTGCTAGCCAGCGTTTAAAGGCGCTGGCTTTCACGTGTGCCCGGCATGGGCGATAGCTAGGCGGTGAAAGTCTGCTGTGGGCGAGGGCACGGGAACCACTACTCGAACCCCATACAATAAACTTTAAGATATATGGGAGGAAAGTTATCGCTCTTACCTGGGGAGGTCTCAAGGACAAGTCATTAAAGTGAACTATGAAATGACAACCCATACAGTGATGTATGGCTGAACCTTGAGAAGTCAGCAGAGGTCATAGTACTTATCTAGTTATGAATAGATGTGGAAGGATTACAGCTGTTGTATATTTTCTATCAAGTAATCCAATAATTTTTCTACGACAAGCAGGAATTTTTGAAGTGCATGTTGAATTATTTTCATAAGACCTCACCTTCCTATTTATTTTCTAACTCATCCTTTTGGGAGGATGGTGAGGTCTTATTTCTACATATTATCGCTATTTTTCTGTTTTTTCACCTAAGAAAATTTTACACTAAGGTTCTCTACAGTAGGTGAAAATGGATATGCCTATGGGGTTCCGCTAAACTACGTATATGATAGAGGGAACATTTATTTCCATTGTGCTGCTGAAGGAAGCAAGTTGGACAATATTGTGTATAATAATAAGGTTTCTTTTTGTGTTGTTGGCAATACTGACAAAAAAGGTGCGTATCAAATAGAGGAATGCTTCAAAGAATTTGTTATAGCAAAAGTATGTTTTTCATCTAATGGTAAAATATCTTCACATTTTGGCCGTCTTGAAATCGATGGTATAAAGGTTGAAATCATGGGTGACATACAAAAATATGTTAATGGCATATGGGAAGAGCGGGTGGATTTAGAAAAATATGAAAGATATATAACACTAGATGGTATGAAATTGCCTGTATTAGATTTAGAGTACGAATATAATGCATACATGAAATTGGGGAGAATTGAAAAAGCATTGTTGTTCAAAAAATATATAAATCAGATGAAAAATGGAGACGGTACTATTTTTTCATTTGACGGTTTAAATTAATTGCTATAAAGTATTAAGAAATTCTGAATTTCAGGAGGATTGTATATGAGCAATTTTGAATTTATAAGTGGAGGCAGAGAACTACTTGACCTAGTACAGCCATTATGGGACAGATAAATTGGCAATTTCAAATTAGATAGTTAGGAGTAATGAGTGGTGAGAAAAGTATCAGTATTTTTAATTAGCGCTTTACTATTGATGATATCATTTAGTACTGTATTAGTGGTGGCATCTGTATTTAAAACATTGAATAAACCTTATACTGAAATTATTTATATGAATTGGTCAATAAAGTTGCCTAGCACATATAAGGAAGTTTATTCAAAAGACAGTGGACCAAGTTTTCATGGAGATGGTGAGAGATATCACATATTTGATTATAAAAACAGTGATGATATTGAGCTATCTTTAAAATGGAACGATGGTAATAATGCGTCAATAGAATCAGCAATAAATCATGTCCTAAATTCTTTAACTATTCCAAATGAATACATGCCAGATTTTAAATCTAAATATATATATTATTTAAAAAAGAAAGAAGACTCTTCAGTAATATATTTGGTATTTGTTCCTGATGCAAAAAGGCTTTACGTAATCGAAAATATTATTTAAGTATTTGTTTTGAAATTTAATCGAATATGGCCCTGTCGCTTTCAAGTAAGTTGAAACCATTTTTTGAAGATTTTCAAATATTTTATTTAAGGGACTATAAAAATATCAAGAAAAAAGTAAAATGAAATTGGGGTATAACTATGGAGATAAAGTTTTACAGGATAGGTGAAGTAAGCAATAGTCAGTTTGATTTTGCTGTTATATTCGCTACTTATAAAGGAAAATGGATATTTGTAAGGCATGAGGACAGAAATACGTGGGAAGTGCCTGGCGGTCACAGAGAAAAGAATGAAGATATTAATGTGACTGCTTCAAGAGAGCTATTTGAGGAAACAGGAGCATTAAATTACGAGATTGAGCCCGTATGTGATTACTCTGTTACCATAGATGAGGTAACTACATTTGGGAGATTGCTTTATGCAAAAGTAAATGAAATGGGGCCTTTGCCAGATAGTGAGATATGCGAAGTAAGCTTTTTTAAAATGATGCCTGATAATCTTGCTTATGCGGATGTACAGCCGATACTTCTAAGAAAGGTATTAGATTTTTTAAGTGGAAAGGTATTAAAACTGCTTGAAAAAGACAAAACAAGAAACATTAATATCATCAACTTTATTAGAAATTATCCTATTTATAACATTGAATCAGTTGGAGATTCAGTACTTGTTAGAGGAATAAGCGATGAAGATTGGGTTTATATTAGCAGCAAATCCTATGATGAGTTCTTTCAACTGATTGAGGGGTTGGATGAGGAGGATAAATGTTTTGCAGTCATTGAGGACTGGATGCTCCCACATATTGTAAAAAATAAAAAAATAAAATCCCGACTGACCAGTATGAAACTAGTCTATGATTCTAATGTACCACTGCCGACCGTAAAATCACATATTGTTGACTTATTAATTGCAGATGCTCCATATATATTCGAGAACTCCAAGTATAAAGAGTATATATCAATTGAATATATTGAAGATAGGATAAAAAATGGCATTGGTCTTGGCATCTATGAAAATGAAAAGCTGGTGGCATGGGCGATTACACATGATGATGGAGCCATAGGTTTTTTGAATGTATTGGAAGATTACAGAAGGAAAGGATATGGCATGGATGTAACTGTTGCAATGATAAAGAGGCTTCTGGAACTTGGCCAACTGCCATTTGTACATATTGAAGAAGATAATGTAAAGTCTATGAACCTGGCATTAAAAGCAGGATTTAGAAAGGATAGGAGGGTACATTGGATAAAATTATATTAGGGTGGTGTTTCATGGCTTTAAAAAGGACATTTTTGATCTTAAATTGCAATATTAAATGCAACACCCAATAAAGTCATATGACGATTATTTAGAATTATAAAAGAATGCAAAGAAATTGAATTTGCTTATGATGTAATGATATTAGAAGTGCAGATTTAATTTTATAGAGGATTAATTGAAATAAATATATAAAATGATTAATACAGCACAGAAGGGATGTAATTAATATGTATATTAAACCAATATTGATTGATGATCGCCAACGCACAAATGATTTTATAAAATCCCGCTGGTTTTCAACTGAAATGGTCGTTGGTGGTGAAATAGTCAATATGACAAAATTACAAGGCTTTGTTGTATATGAAAATGAAGAAATTATTGGACTTGCAACATATAGAATTAACGGTTGTGAATGTGAAATCATGTCTTTAGACAGTTTGAAGGAAAATCAGGGCATTGGAACTGCTCTTTTAAATAAGATCATCGAAGAGGCAATCAATAAAAAATGTACAAAAATAAAATTAATTACGACAAATGACAATATCAACGCAATTCGTTTTTATCAAAAGCGAGGATTTGATATGGTGAGAATACATCACAATGCTGTGGATGCTGCGAGAAAATTAAAGCCGTCTATACCATTATTAGGCAATTATGGCATACCGATTAAACATGAGATTGAATTTGAAATGAATTTAGATAGATGAATTGATTTCTTGCTTCCTTGTTTATTAGGAGATCTCATCTTGATAAGATGCTTATCAAGATTTGATACTGTTGTGTATATTTGTTATTGATATATAATGTGAATAATATGGTATTTAAGGATAATATACACTAATGAAATATAAAAGTATATATATTATAATATGGACATGGATATATCATATCAAGGGGGAATCCATGTTGAGAAGACTTAAAAAGATGCTTTTATATTTCTTTATCCTTTTAATAGCGTTTGTGCCTACAATTTCATATGGTGATAATAGTCTTCCTCAATTTAGTTTTGGTTCAAGGCTTTTATATACCGGAACGTACGGCACTGATGTTTTAAAACTTCAAAGCATACTGAATAATATTGGATTTAATACCGGTATTATCGACGGTATTTTTGGCAATAACACATTAAAAGGAGTTCTGAATTTTCAGAAGGCAGAGAACTTAGTTGCTGATGGCATTGTTGGTTCCAAAACGTACTCTGCTATACAGAATGCGACGTGGAGCAATCCAGTCGTTTATTATGTACAACCTAATGACAATATTTATTTTATAGCAAAAAAATTTGGAACTTCTATTCAGGATATTTTAAATGAGAACGGGCTTAACAGCAATGCGTCGCTGTACACAGGAGAAAAATTGCTGATACCGCATCCACCGGTTGTGGTACCGCCTCAGCTTGATAATGCCGCTAATTATCAAGAATTAAAAAATAATATTGAGACATTGCTTAGTCAGCATCCAGGGAAGTACGGTGTATATTTTATAGATTTAAATTCTGGCGAGACTTTTGACATAAATGGATATGATTCTTTTGTTGCTGCAAGCACCTATAAAGTTCCTCTTAATTTTTATCTATACACATTGATAACTGAAGGTAAGATAGACCCTAACATGGAAGTGCAGTATACATCACAGGATTACGAAAGCGGCTCAGGTTCTATACAGTACGATCCAGTGGGAACTTATTATACAATAAGGGAACTTTCTAGAAGATCAATTGAAGAAAGTGATAATATAGCTTCAAACATGATAATGAGAGTCGTAGGATACGATAATTATTTAAACTTTATGAAAAGCATGGGTGCTAATGTTATACCGTATACAAGTAATATCACATCACCGAGAGATTTGAGCTTGTATATGGAAAACTTGTTAAATTATGCAAATGCTCACAGCAGCACTGCGGGAGAACTCCTAAATTACCTTGAAAATACCATATACAATGACAGGATTTCATATCCGCTGCCAAGCAATATAACTGTTGCACATAAGATTGGCAATCTTTCCGATGTGGTAAATGATACTGCGATAGTATTTTATCCATCAAAACCGTATATATTGACGATTATGGGCAATAATGTGGACGGATTTGATAATTCAGATGCATACACTGTAATAAGAGAAATCTCAAAAATGGTATATGATTTCCAAAGCAGATGATAGAAATTAAAATAAGTCGGTTAATCCGGCTTATTTTAATTTCGTAAATTTAAATTTCTTCATTAATGACTTTTTCCAATATGTCGCTTACGCCATCTTCTAGATTAGATTTAGCTATATAATTGGCACTATTCTTTATGATATCATCGGCATTTCCCATAGCAACACCAAATCCAGCTTTGATTATCATTTCTCTGTCATTGTCTTGATCGCCTATTGCTACAACTTGATCTATGTTGATATTAAGAATTTCGCATAATTTTATTAGTGCAGATCCCTTTGTAACGCCGTAAGGGAGTATTTCTATAAAATATTCATCTGACTGAACGCATGTAAAAGGCTCGTCTGATAATTGCCTTATTTCGTCTACAAGCTTTAAAGACGTTTTGCTGTTGCCTCTAAACAATACTTTTATTATTTTATTAAGGCTAGAAAGGTCATCTACAACGTCACATTTGACGTGTTCTATAGCCATATACGATTTGATAAAATCGGAAATTTTATTTACAAATATGCCGTCTATACTGTATACAAGTATTTCGACATCGTACCTTCCTTCTTGCCATATATTCGCTGTAAGCTTGTATAGATCATCTGAAAGATATTTTTCATGTAATATTTTTTTGTTTACGGGATCGTATATTATACATCCATTAAATAGTATAACAGGTACATCAATATTAAGCTCATTTATATACGGTGTTGCAGATAAAATTCCTCGACCAGTTGCTAATGTGAAAATTCCTCCCATGTTGCGAAATTTTTTGATGCTACTTTTTGTTGCGGCCGTTATTTCTTTTTTATCGTTTAGTAAAGTTCCATCTGCGTCTGCTACTACCATCTTATATTTCATTGAGATCACCCCAAATCATTATTTGCCCAAAATTAATTATACTATTTTTTAAACATTGAGACCATCAAAAATTTTTGTACGGAAAAGATATTGTTTTAAATATTCCAATATATTAAAATTGTATGAGAAGAGAAATATTGAAAAGGGGAGATTAAAATGATAACGTGGAGGGAAGAATTTAGACTAGGCGTAGAAGAAATAGACAAACAGCATAAAAGGTTGTTTGATATTGCAAATGAAGCATATGATCTTTTAAAAGACGAATTTCAACTAGACAAATATGATCGTATTGTTGATATAATCAAAGATTTAAAAAATTATGCATTATATCATTTTGATTATGAAGAAGATTATATGAAAAGCATAGGTTATAGGAAGCTGCTTTCACATAAGGTATTGCATGATGACTTCAAAGAGAAAATAAACAACATAGATTTAGACAAAGTAGATGAAAACCAAGATGAGTACATAAAGGAAATTTTAAACTTTGTTGTTGATTGGATAGAAAACCACATATTGAAGACAGACAGACTTTATGCAGAAAAAGAATAAACACAGAAAAGGTGGCATCAATTGATACCACCTTAAATTTTATTTTAAAGGTGTAAATGGGCAGTAGCCGATTTTATCGCATCTTTTTTTCATGTCGCTCCAAAGATTATCATTAGTTATAGCTTCATAAGCTGTTGGATATAGGATATAATTTTCTTTAAATATGTGATCTCTCATGTTAAATACGATATAGTTTGATAGTTCATTTACTCTATTTTTAAAGTCTGTAAAGTGGATGTAACCAATGTTATTTGCTAGTTCTACCAGCTTTCTTTTTCTCAATCTAATTTCATCATGTTCAAGACGCATTATTCTCGTTGGTCCTGTTATACCCAACTTTTCCATCTCTGGGAATAATACATCTTCTTCTCTTTTATGATGTTTTTCAGCGTTTAAAATGTCTTCAGCAGTATTTTTAAGGTCTTTGAATATTTCCGTGTCTTCTTCAAATGATTTCATTTTTTGTATTTTAGCGTTTAACTGTTCCAATCTATCAAGCAATTTAAGTATTTCATCATGCTCTTCTATAAACGTGTTTAGAACATGGTCATGAGGCAGTGATGCCTTTAAACCATTTAACTGTCCTTCTAGCATCTCTATGTGAACTGAGCAAAGACCTCTTAATTCTTCTGCTTCAATTCCTTCATCGATTAATTTTTGCTCTGCTAAAGATAATTCTTCAGCAGTTAGATCCTCTATTAACTCTTTTGCTTCATTTTTAACAGAGTCAGGATCTTCGTTATTGTTTAACCTTTTTAAGATATCTGCCAATTTATCAATTTTATTTTCCATAATCAACATCCTCCTTTTTCTAGTGATAGTATATCAGAACGCATATTAAAATAATGTGATTTAAATCACAGTAAAATAGTAGGAATGAATATTTTTATTTACGCAGTTTATTTTTTAAAACATTTGTTTTAAAATTTAATTAAAATAGTATTCCACCATAAGACAAAACATATAAGTTTTAAAATTTTGGTTCCTATATCAGTTTTGACGAATTTATTGTCTTTTTACTATGTGTACAAGCTATTTTTAAAAATTTAGTATTAATATTGTTTGCCTTAAAAGATATTTATATTATTATGTGCTAACATGTAATTCACATTGACAACAATTGAATTTCAGTTATTAACAAACTTATCCACAATATCCACAGAATATGTATTAACACCAACTAGGTGTAATGTGAATAAGCGAATTCTTGAAAATTTTAGGAGCGTGATAAAATGGAATATGTCGATGATTATCAGGCAGAATTAAGATATCTTAATAGGACTGTCGATTTTATCAAGAATGAGCTTTATAGGTTGAGGCAATTGCTTATGATAGAAAAGTCAAATCTTTTGGAATTAAGAAATGCAGTTGTAGAAAATGCACCTAAAGTTCCCAGCAATTTTGACAATCTTGTAGAAGTTAATCCATATTTGATGGAGATAAAAAGGCAGACAATGTACTACAACAATACATTAAAAGAACTGAATATATTTAATAAAATGCTTGGTTCACCATACTTTGGAAGATTTGACTTCGTCGAAGATGGATCAGACGAAAGAGAAAAAATATATATTGGTTTGCACACTTTAAGAGATCCAAATACATTTGATATACTTGTGTATGATTGGAGAGCGCCTATATCAAGCGTATTTTACCAGTTTGAAAAAGGAAGAGCTTATTTTAAAGCTCCCGACGGCATTGTAGAAGGTGATGTGGTACTGAAGAGGCAGTATACTATCAAAGATTCTGAGCTTAAATATTACTTTGACTGCAATCTGGTGATAGATGATGAAATACTAAAAGAGGTATTGGGCCGCAATTCCACAGCTAAAATGAGGACGATTGTTGAGACGATACAAAGGGAGCAAGACATCATTATAAGAGATACTGATAGCGATATTTTGATTGTACAAGGTGTCGCAGGAAGCGGAAAAACGTCAATAGCACTCCACAGGATAGCATATCTATTGTACTTTGGTAGAGATAAAAATTTAAAAAAAGATGATATACTTATAATTTCACCGAATAATATATTCAGCCAGTATATAAAAAATGTCTTACCTGAGCTAGGAGAGGAAAATGTAAATCAGATTATTTTTGAAGATTTCTTAAAAGATGTTTTAAGCGATTGTGGAACGATAGAAAAAAGGTCAGAATACGTGAAAAGACTTGCATCAGATGAAGATAAAATTGAATCAATAAAATTTAAAAGTTCTTTAGAATTTATTAGGCTTTTAGACAGATTTATATCATACTATGAAAGAAAAATGATTCAGTTTACAGATATATATTATGATGGAAAAGTCATTTACACGAGACATGACTTAAAAAACGAATTTTTAAATGATAAGATGAACCGTCCAATGCAAAAAAGGCTAGAGCGAATAGAAAAGAAGATATTTGAAAAGATTCATCTCTTAAGGCAAGAAAGGTTTTCAAAGATTGAGAAATTCGTTGAAAATTATAAAGAGTATGAATTTGAAGTAAAGCCATACAGTCGGCTTTTATCAATAAAAGAGATGAAGGCAATCAAAAATCAGATAAATAGATTTACTCAAATAAACTATTTTGATGTTTACAAGTCGTTATTTTCAAATATGGATATATTAAAAAAGCTTTCACATGGGATAAATTTGCCAGACGATATAAATGAAATAGCTGATATGACTTATAAATCGCTAAAGGGTGGTCAAATAAGTTATGAAGACTGTGGCCCTCTTTTGTACTTAAAGTGCAAGATTGAAGGATTTAAAGTTAATAAAAAAGTAAAACATGTTGTTATAGATGAAGCACAGGATTATCCACGTATCTTTTATGAAATTTTCAAATTAATATTTGAAGGTGCTAAGTTTACTATATTAGGAGATGTATTTCAGACACTGGATAGAGAAATAGATGTTGCTTTTTACGATGTAATAGAAGATGTTTTTGAAGGAAAAAAAGTCAAAAAAATTTTCATAGAAAAAAGTTACAGGTCAACGTATGAAATAAATGAATTCAATAGAAAATTGCTTAAACATCCTCCAAAAATGATACTATTTGATAGGCATGACGAAAAACCACGTTTGGTCCAGAAAAATAGCTTTGAGGAAATATGCAATGTTATGCTTGAAGATATAGATATGCTTTTAAGTCATGGGTATAAGACTATTGCAGTCATCTGCAAAACGAAAGATGAATCAAATAAAGTTTATGATATTATGAAAGATAACACTGACCTGAAAGTTTTAAACTTAAGCGATGAAGAAATAGTAGAAGGAATTAATATCATTACGCCGTATGCTGCAAAAGGTTTAGAATTTGATGTAGTGCTTGTTTTTAATGCATCAAAAGGAAATTACAAAACTGAATTCGATAGGAATCTTTTGTATGTTGCATGCACACGGGCGCTTCATAGACTAATTATATATTCTTTAGGCCAGTTTACTGATTTTATTGATAAATCTTACCTTTGATTTTATTTTTAAAAACAAATTTGCTATAATTTTATAAAATCAAGTGAAAGGGAGATGGTTTTATGGAAGTGCTTAAAATAAACACGCATTCTAGAGAAGTTATGATAAACATAACGGAGGAAGTAAAAAGCGCGATAAAATCAAGCGGCATAAAGGACGGGATTTGTACTGTTTATGTGCCTCATACGACGGCTGGCGTGGCAATAAACGAAAATGCCGACCCTGATGTAAAAGATGATATTATTAAAGGATTGGATGAAATTATTCCCAATATACGTTTTAAGCACATGGAAGGAAATTCAGATGCACATATAAAATCGGTTTTAGTAGGCAATTCTGTCAATTTGATAGTAGAGAATGGAGAAATTCAACTAGGAACATGGCAGGGAATATATTTTTGCGAATTTGACGGGCCTAGAAATAGAAAAGTGTATGTGAAAGTAGTATAAGGAATGAAGGGGGATAATTGTTGTGACTGAACAACATACAAATGAACTGATAAAAGATTTGAAAACAGTCGTTATATACAAAAATGTGCTTAGAGATGATACGGTTAGAAAATTTATTAAAATTTTGGATTTAATATCTGACGAAAATACGGATGTAGATATTGTATATGAAATATACAGTGATTTATATTCTGATTTAACTAAATACGCTGTGAAGAACAGTGTTTATTCTGGTATATGGAAGTCAATGGTTAATGATTTAGTAAAAGTTGATGAAAATATTTTTAGCATGCTTTCTGAGAAATTCGGGCAAGACAAGATAGATGAGAGGCTTAAAATGGCGGCAGAAAAAGAATTAGAAGTCTTAAAAAAAATTGCAGATGTAGACTTAGCAGAGTACATGAAAGAGTACATATCTTTCGATATGCCGCCCTGGGAAAATCTTATTATTTCACTGAAAAATAATACTGAATATATACTAGATTATAAGACTGTAGATGAGATAATCGAATATTATAATAAAAATGGTTGCGGTCTATTCAATAGATACAGAGCATTTAGATGGCATAACGGAAAACTTATAGGCGTTGAAAATCCTGATCCTGTGGAATTTGATGATCTAGTAGGATACGAAGAGGAACACAGAATTGTCATAGATAATACAGACAGGTTTATGAGGGGACTTCCTGCTTCAAACATATTATTATATGGGGATAGAGGAACTGGCAAATCATCTACTGTAAAGGCTGTGCTTAACATGTACTACAAAAAGGGCCTCAGACTTATTGAAGTAAATCGCCAAGATATGGTAGATTTAAATAATATAATAAATGTTATAAGCAGCAGGGGCCTTAAATTTATCTTATTTTTGGATGATTTATCATTTGAAGAAAATGAAACTGAATACAAAATATTGAAGTCAACACTTGAAGGAGGCATAGGAAAGCTTCCTGACAATGTGATAATATATGCTACATCTAATAGAAGGCACATGATAAGGGAGTATTTAGACGACAACGTTCAAAATGAGCTTCACTCGATGGATACAAAAGAAGAAAAACTGTCACTGGCAGATAGGTTTGGAATAACTATTACATTTGTGTCACCAAATCAGGAAGAATATTTGAAAATCGTTGAATCACTGGCTCAGAAATACGGTATTAGTTTGGACATGGACACATTAAAAAGTGAATCTATTAGATGGTGTACTTGGCACAATGGGATGTCTCCAAGATCTGCTAAACAGTTTATTGATTATATAAGAAGTTGCTAAGGGGGATTTCTTAAAAGGAAATCCCTTTAAAAATTTTTAGAGAAAATTTCGACATATTTCGCTATTTTTTTGCACTAATTTGTTTGATTTGTTTTCATAAAAATAAAGAAACTAGCTATTTATAGGAAGTTAAATGTTTACACATGAAATATTATATCATTTTCTGTCGATAAAAAATATTCTAAAAAAAGAAGGATTTTTGAGGGATAAATAGAATATTATAATAGAAATTTTACTTTAATAGTAAATCTTTGAAAAAAATAAAAGCTTAGAACGAATTAAGGAGGTTCTAAAAATGTATTACAAAAGAGTAATCGAATTTGTATCGACAATAAAATATGGCGACAAAATGATTATGCGAAAGTATGCCGTTGTAAAATCAAAGGTCAATGTATTTAACGGTGGCGAAAACGTCGAAATTCCTTCCTTTGGAATCGAAATTTCAGAGCAAGTAATTTCGGAAAACGCAGTTGAGGCAGAATTTGGAGATGCTGTAGTACATGTAAGCCCATATAAAGACAAAGTTGAAGCACTAGCAAAGAAATTCTGCAGTGAGGACTTGTCACCATTGCACCTATCTGACATAATTGATGATATGTACATTGAGTACATAGCAGATTATGATGAATATGCGAAAGAATGTAAAATTGCTATATGAGGGCTTTTGGCCTTCTTTTTTTATTTTATTTTTCAGATTATAATATACAGTAATAAAATAATTATGGAGATGATTATATATGAAGATTGTTTCAAATAAAGAAATGAGAGAAATCGAATCTATAGCTATAAATTCATTAGGAGTGCCGTCAATATGTTTGATGGAAAATGCAGGACGAGCTGTTGCAGAACATGCTAATGAATATTTAGCGCACAATAATAAAAAAAATGTCATCATTTTATGTGGCAAGGGAAACAATGGTGGAGACGGGTATGTAGCAGCAAGATATCTATTTAACAGCGGGTTTGATGTGAAAGTTTTTATTATAGCCAGTATGGGGACAATCACAGGAGATGCTAAAAAAAATCTTGACATAATAATTAATATGGGAATTTTTGTTGCTGAAATAATGCAAAAAGAGCAGCTAAAATTTTTTGAAAAGAATGTCAAAGACTGCGATTTAATAATAGATGGATTATATGGCACAGGACTTGATAGAGAGATAACGGGTATAGGCAAAGATTTGATAGAAATCATAAATGGATCTGGAAAGTACATTATATCTATCGACATACCCTCTGGAATAAATGGCGATAATGGACATGTAGAAGGATGTGCGGTAAAAGCTAATAAGACGATAACGATGCAGTTTATGAAAAAAGGTATTGCCGTATACCCTGGTGTAGACTATGCAGGTGATGTTATTGTCGCAGATATAGGTATACCCAAAAACTTGATTGATAGCTTTAATTGCAAATATCATATAGTCTCACAGGAAGATGTGAATTTGCCTAGAAGAAGTAGAAATACACATAAAGGTGATTATGGGAAACTTTTGATTATAGCTGGTTCAAAGAATATGACTGGAGCTGCAGCTTTGTGCGCCATGAGTGCTATAAAAACTGGCTGTGGAATTGTAAAATTAGCTGTTCCAAGGTCTATTCAGCCTATCTTACAAGAAAGTTTAAAAGAGATTATAACATACGGTGTGGATGACAAAGATGGGGCATTCTATATAGGTTCAGTAGAAGAAGTTTTAGATCTTTCAAAGACGGTAGATGCGGTGGCGATAGGACCGGGGCTTTCTAATAGTGTAGATGTAAAAGCTTTTGTAAAAGAAATAATATTAAGAATAGATAAACCAATAGTATTGGATGCGGATGCTTTGAATGTTATATCAGATATGGTAGATATAATTTATGGCAAAGAGATTATTTTGACGCCTCACATGGGGGAAATGTCTCGACTTTTAGGTATTTCTATCGATGACATAAATAAAAATATATATGATACGGTAGAAAAATTTGTTGATAAATATAAAGTAACACTTGTGCTTAAAGGTTCAAGAACAGTAATAGGAAGTAACACCGAAGGCATATATATAAATTGTACAGGGAATCCTGGTATGGCAACGGCCGGCTCTGGAGATGCTTTAACAGGAATGATTTCATCTTTTTTGGTTCAAGGACTGACTTGCATAAAAGCAGCAGTATACGGCGTATTTTACCATGGGAAAGCAGGCGATATGGCGGCAGATAAGTATGGGGAATATGGTTTAACTGCCACAAATATTATTGAGCACATTCCGTATGCTATGAAATTGTGAAGAGGTGATGTGATTGAAGAGACTTTTATTAGTGTTTTTGCTTATGATGACTATGGCATTTACAGGATGCATGAAAAAGTCTCATGTAGATGTATCTTCTAATATAAAAAAGTCTCTTGATAATTTAAAAAGTTATACGTCTGATGTAGATGTTGAATTGCATAACAACAAGAATGTGAAGAAGTACAGCATGAAACAGTTTTATAAAGATGGTAGATACCGCATGGAAATATACGATGAGTCAGATAAACCTGATAAAGTTATTGTGTTTGATGGAAATAGAAGTTATGTTTATTTTTCGAAAGTTAATCAGACTTTTATCGAGGACAATAGCGACAATATCCCAGCTTATTCTCTTTTTGCTTCATTTGTGACTAATTTTAAAAAGGCTGGAGAAATAAAGGAAGAAGATGGAGAGGAATATTATAGAATTGACGTTCCTATCCCTGATGGGAATACTTTCATGTACAATGAGGTTATGGAGTTTTCAAAAAAAGATTACAAACCGTCATCTTTGAAGGTATACGATATAAAAGGAAAGCTTTTTGCTGAGATAAGATACAAAAATTTTATGTATAATCCTAAGCTAGAAGATGGACTTTTTACTCAAAGCGATATTTCTACATTTAGCAGATATATGAATATACAAAATGATTTATCAATAGATATAAAAGATGTATATAAATATACAGGTATAAATCCGGTATTTCCTGAATATATGCCGAAAAATTATGTACTTGTAAATGTCAGCATAGATATGTCAAATAATAATGCAGTTAATTTAACATATCTAAATGGTAATGATATAATAAAAATTGTTGAAAGTGTTTATACTTTTGACGGAAAAGGCTTTGAAAAAAAGAAGAGTGGAAATATTACGTATTATAAAAAAGGCAATCGATACGTCGTTGACAGAAATGGGCTTATAATCGATGTGTTTTCTAATGAAAAAGTTAGTTCTTATGAAGTGATGATGATTTTAAATTCTTTAATATAATTTGGAGGTATATATGTTTAACTTATATAGGCCAACATGGGCAGAAGTCAATCTTGACAACATAATTCACAATTACAAGGAAATTAGAAAAATAACAGATAAAAAAGCTGGAATAATGGCTGTTGTAAAAGCAAATGCGTATGGACATGGTTCATATGAGATATCGAAAGAATTAATTAAATGTGGTGTTGATTATCTTGCTGTTGCAACGATTGATGAGGCGCTGGAACTGAGAGAACAGGGAATATCAAAACCTATATTGGTGTTAGGTTACACGCCAGCAAAATTTGCTGATATCATTGTAAAATATGATATTACACAGACTGCATTTGAGTTAGGATATGTAAAGGAAATTTCTAGGGAAGCTCAAAAGCAGGGGAAAGATGCGAAGATTCACGTGAAGATTGATACGGGCATGGGGCGTATTGGGTATAACGACATGGATAAAGCATATGAAGAAATTGTCGCCATGACTTCACTTAAGGGAATCTATATAGAAGGCATATTTAGCCATTTTTCTTCGTCTGATGAAAAAGATAAAGAGTATACGATAAAACAGTTTAATATTTTTAATAGCCTTACGGAAAGGCTTAAAAAATCGGGCATATACCTTCCTATAAGGCACATTGCAAATAGCGCTGCAATATTAGATATGCCTGAAACTCATCTAGACATGGTAAGGCCTGGCATTATACTGTATGGAAGTTATCCATCGGATGAAGTTAATAAAAAAATCAACTTAAAATCAACTATATCATTGAGGTCCAGAATTGTGTATATAAAAGATGTACCTGAAGGTGAGTATATAAGTTACAACAGGACGTACAAGACAAGCAGAAAAAGTCGGATAGCTACGTTGCCTATTGGATATGCAGATGGCTTAAATAGATTATTGTCAAATAATCACAGTGTCATAATAAAAGGTAAATATGCGCCTATTGTGGGGAAGATATGCATGGATCAATGTATGGTGGACGTAACGTCAATTGAAGGCGTAAAAGAAGGAGATGTTGCCACCATCATGGGTGAATCGGATGGCAAAATCGTAAGTGCAGATGAAATAGCAAACAAATTAAAAACTATTTCTTATGAAGTATATTGTGGAATATCTAGACGGGTACCAAGAATATATATATTTAATGGAGAGATAACAAAAGTAGAAAATTATTTAAAATGTTAAATATTATGTATAAAAATAATAAAGATTGACATTAATATATATAGCAGTATATAATAAATTATATAAGTGTGTTAGGAGGTCATAATTGTGGGCGAGACAAAAAGAATACTCGTCAGTTTGCCTGAGAGCTTACTGGAAGAAGTTGATGTGCTTGCTGCTATGGAAAATAGAAACCGCAGCGAATTTATAAGGGAAGCTATGAAGCTGTACATCAAGGAAAGAAAGAAGATGAAAATAAGGGAGAGCATGAAAAAAGGATACCTTGAGATGGCGGCAATAAATGCAGAACTTGCGGAATTGGGCCTAACCGCTGACAATGAATGCTTTAACGGATATGAAAGAAAATTAAAAAAGTGTGATTGATATGATTATAAAGCGTGGAGATATTTTATATGCAGATTTAAGCCCTGTGATAGGCTCAGAACAGGGTGGTGTTAGGCCCGTACTTGTTATACAAAACGATATCGGTAATAAGTACAGCCCTACAGTTATTGTATCAGCAATAACATCCCAAATAAACAAGGCAAAGTTACCAACGCATGTTGAGATAAACGGAACGGAATACGGTCTTAATAAAGATTCTGTTATATTATTAGAACAAATTAGGACTATCGATAAAAAGCGGCTTAGAGAAAAAATAGGCCATTTTGACCAAGAGATGATGGAAAAAGTGAATGAGGCATTGCAAATAAGCTTAGGGTTAATAGATTTTTAAAGGACTAAACAAAGTGATGTCCTTTTATTTTTGTGCTTTTTTAAAATATTTAGTTAAGCAATTGTTGTTGAAAATGGTAGAATTTAAGTATAGAATAAAGAGTGATTTCGGAAACTAATTTCCAGCAGCATACAATGACATAAATTAGATATTAGATACAAAAAATAACAATGATTTTGCGATAAAAA
>NZ_JAGGLT010000040.1 GCF_017874545.1 Thermoanaerobacterium butyriciformans
TCAATTCCTTATAGGTAGGCTAAAAACTTCAGGTGGTTCAAAACAAACCGGAGCTATGACAAAGTTTCAATTCCTTATAGGTAGGCTAAAAACTTTTAGCTTGTTCCTGCTCGTCTACAAGGAATTCCATGTTTCAATTCCTTATAGGTAGGCTAAAAACGATGCAATGGCAGCAATGGGCAAAGGCAGTGATAGCAGTTTCAATTCCTTATAGGTAGGCTAAAAACCATCTGCCAAAAATTTTGCGTCATTAGGATTATTGAGTTTCAATTCCTTATAGGTAGGCTAAAAACCTGCAACGCTCAACCTGCAAAAGCAGGAAATAAAAAAGTTTCAATTCCTTATAGGTAGGCTAAAAACTATTCGTGTTTTGTATCTTTACAGTTGCACCCCAGCCAGTTTCAATTCCTTATAGGTAGGCTAAAAACCACTAGGATTTCAGGCAAATGAAGTGCTCCCAACATGTTTCAATTCCTTATAGGTAGGCTAAAAACAGCAAAAGAAGAATTTAATATTACTGCACCTAATGGATGTTTCAATTCCTTATAGGTAGGCTAAAAACTATGATGGTGTGTGAATATAGAAATGGTGAAGTATGGTTTCAATTCCTTATAGGTAGGCTAAAAACGAGGAGCTCTCAAACTACAAATACGACCCCAAAGAAGTTTCAATTCCTTATAGGTAGGCTAAAAACCAATAATATTGAGGCAAAAAAATATGGAACATTAGAGTTTCAATTCCTTATAGGTAGGCTAAAAACCCACCGCATTGGACGAGTGTCAAGGCGGTACCGCTAACAGGTTTCAATTCCTTATAGGTAGGCTAAAAACTCGGAAATGACAAATTGGCACAAGCATACAACGTTGCGTTTCAATTCCTTATAGGTAGGCTAAAAACCTGTAATGATACTTGTTTCATTTTTGCCAACAACATCAGTTTCAATTCCTTATAGGTAGGCTAAAAACCCAAAAATAGACGAAGAAAATATTCCATTCTAATTAGTTTCAATTCCTTATAGGTAGGCTAAAAACTTAGATGAAATAGCTGTTTATTTTTCAAATTTTGTTGGTTTCAATTCCTTATAGGTAGGCTAAAAACTGTCCTCGACATTGATAGAAATTCGCAAAAATGGGTGTTTCAATTCCTTATAGGTAGGCTAAAAACCCGCATGCAGATACTTTTTGTCATAGTGAAGGATTAGTTTCAATTCCTTATAGGTAGGCTAAAAACCTCTGCGCTAGCGTTTTTGCTGTATCCAAAATCCCGGTTTCAATTCCTTATAGGTAGGCTAAAAACTAAATATTGTCCATAACTCCATTGTGGAAATGCGTTCTGTTTCAATTCCTTATAGGTAGGCTAAAAACACACATCCGAACCATACTGGTTATTTCCACGCGGCAGTTTCAATTCCTTATAGGTAGGCTAAAAACAGAGATACCTTTTAGCGTTATCGGTATTCCCAATCTTTGTTTCAATTCCTTATAGGTAGGCTAAAAACAGCATGATCTTCGTGTTGATGCAACAGAGGGCGATTGTTTCAATTCCTTATAGGTAGGCTAAAAACGCCTACTACTTGATTCAATGTCACATCTTTATTAGCGTTTCAATTCCTTATAGGTAGGCTAAAAACGGTCATCAGGTGCCACCCAGCGCCTTTTGCTTCACAAGTTTCAATTCCTTATAGGTAGGCTAAAAACCCACTACTGGGAGGATTATAATCTGAAGGCTGAGTAGTTTCAATTCCTTATAGGTAGGCTAAAAACGAAAAATACTTTTACATTTATTTAATGACAAACAGGTTTCAATTCCTTATAGGTAGGCTAAAAACTTGTACGAATACGACACACAGACGCTTAGAGATGAGCGTTTCAATTCCTTATAGGTAGGCTAAAAACAGAGAGCTTGAGCTTGCAAGTTTGAAAGCAGAACAAAGTTTCAATTCCTTATAGGTAGGCTAAAAACCAATCTTGGAATTCTTCAGCCTCTTTTTTACGACTTTGTTTCAATTCCTTATAGGTAGGCTAAAAACATAAAAAACTGCTCCCCAAGCCACTCACGAGGAACAGTGTTTCAATTCCTTATAGGTAGGCTAAAAACTGGTTCTGATTTTATGGAACTATATGCGCAAAGCATGTGTTTCAATTCCTTATAGGTAGGCTAAAAACTCTTCTCTCAAAAAGTTAGCGTCCTTGACTGAGTCTAGTTTCAATTCCTTATAGGTAGGCTAAAAACGCAGCCGCAGCAGCATATATAGCCCTAGGTACTGCCAGTTTCAATTCCTTATAGGTAGGCTAAAAACCATTTAATTCTGGAACTGACGTCCCATCTAAATCAAAGTTTCAATTCCTTATAGGTAGGCTAAAAACTAATTTCACTTTCAATTTCATATTTTAGGCCTAAGTGGTTTCAATTCCTTATAGGTAGGCTAAAAACTGCAGTGCGAGGCTATTCAGTTATTCAAACATCTATGTTTCAATTCCTTATAGGTAGGCTAAAAACATATCAAGTTGAACACTTGTTTGACTATTTTGAAGGTTTCAATTCCTTATAGGTAGGCTAAAAACTAGGAATGATTACCATTCCTAATGCGGATACAAGCAGTTTCAATTCCTTATAGGTAGGCTAAAAACATATCCACAACAAATAAATTTTGTTGATACTAGACCGTTTCAATTCCTTATAGGTAGGCTAAAAACCGATTGTCATAGAGAAATTACCTAAATCTTGTCTTTGTTTCAATTCCTTATAGGTAGGCTAAAAACGGAACAAGATCATGGTCTAATCAAACACAATACTTATGTTTCAATTCCTTATAGGTAGGCTAAAAACTGTTCAAACATCTTAACATCTCCGCCTTCTTCCCATGTGTTTCAATTCCTTATAGGTAGGCTAAAAACCACAGTATAGCACATTTTGCAATCCGGCATTTTCTAGTTTCAATTCCTTATAGGTAGGCTAAAAACTAATTGTGAATCGCATTTCTCAAAGCATCAAGCATGGTTTCAATTCCTTATAGGTAGGCTAAAAACGCATATGTAAAAATTCATTTACGATCCCATTGTTTTAGTTTCAATTCCTTATAGGTAGGCTAAAAACCATGATTATTTACTACACTTTGTCCTGTTACAGAATGTTTCAATTCCTTATAGGTAGGCTAAAAACAAATTTAAAATGGTAGATCATCAAAATTTATTTCTGGTTTCAATTCCTTATAGGTAGGCTAAAAACATTATCAAGACAAACCATTTATGGTGAATATTATGCGTTTCAATTCCTTATAGGTAGGCTAAAAACTATATCCATAACTACAAAAAATGTAAATGCTTCTATGTTTCAATTCCTTATAGGTAGGCTAAAAACGTTATATATTTATATTATATACTTTTGTGATAAAAAAGTTTCAATTCCTTATAGGTAGGCTAAAAACTCATTCTCGGGAACAAGCGCACCGCATTGCCTACATAGTTTCAATTCCTTATAGGTAGGCTAAAAACTTCACTTGGTCATACGTCATTCCCATTTGTATTTGATGTTTCAATTCCTTATAGGTAGGCTAAAAACTTAATTATATCCATTAATACTTGATGGTCCACTCTAGTTTCAATTCCTTATAGGTAGGCTAAAAACGGCAATGTCGTGCTTCCCTCTGGCAGTCGTCCCCCCAGTTTCAATTCCTTATAGGTAGGCTAAAAACCTAATAATTTATTTTTCTCGTATCGTACTTTCCCTGTAGTTTCAATTCCTTATAGGTAGGCTAAAAACGCTAACACAGGCTCTAATGTGTTTTTGACAGGTAAAGGTTTCAATTCCTTATAGGTAGGCTAAAAACCTTCAAGTTCCATAGATATCCGTCCTTTCTGCATAAAAGTTTCAATTCCTTATAGGTAGGCTAAAAACACATTGAAGGATAATCTCAATATTACTTTCGGTACAAGTTTCAATTCCTTATAGGTAGGCTAAAAACCCAGATGTTAAGTTCCATATATCCAATACGCCTATTGTGTTTCAATTCCTTATAGGTAGGCTAAAAACAGAGCCCAAAGGTTCTTTTTTTCATGCAATTTACTGTTTCAATTCCTTATAGGTAGGCTAAAAACTATGAAAAAGGCATGGCAGCAGGAGGTGGTACAACAGGTTTCAATTCCTTATAGGTAGGCTAAAAACCTTCTAAAATAACATCAGTTGGCGGATATATACCGCGTTTCAATTCCTTATAGGTAGGCTAAAAACGTATTACTTAATGACGATCCAAGCAAGGTATACGAGAGTTTCAATTCCTTATAGGTAGGCTAAAAACGTCATCCTATCATTTGGTCTGACTTTCAACAGATAATGTTTCAATTCCTTATAGGTAGGCTAAAAACCTAATAGTAATAGTATTTTTTCAAATAGTGGGATTAGTTTCAATTCCTTATAGGTAGGCTAAAAACAACTGTATGTTAACGTGATGAACTTTACCGCTACTAGTTTCAATTCCTTATAGGTAGGCTAAAAACCTATGTGGGCTATCATTCCCTCTATGGTGTTCTGCACAGTTTCAATTCCTTATAGGTAGGCTAAAAACCAAAGATTATTACAAAGGAGAACCATTATATTATGAGGTTTCAATTCCTTATAGGTAGGCTAAAAACGTTCCGCTTGATGTATATCTAAGCTCTACATCTTTTGTGTTTCAATTCCTTATAGGTAGGCTAAAAACCTCTTCTTCAGTTGTGCCGAATATCCTTGAAGCCCAAGAGTTTCAATTCCTTATAGGTAGGCTAAAAACATGTATGGGGTACTGATAATCCAACACTAACACAATGTTTCAATTCCTTATAGGTAGGCTAAAAACTGTCACGTGACTTCACGTGACTTTCTTTATCATTATGGTTTCAATTCCTTATAGGTAGGCTAAAAACATCCTGATCCTTTTGTTATTGCATATGTCATGCCAGGTTTCAATTCCTTATAGGTAGGCTAAAAACATACTATCCCGTTCCAAATGCCAGCCAAAAAGTTTGGTTTCAATTCCTTATAGGTAGGCTAAAAACTTACGCTGTTCCTGCGTCATACCACCAAGTTTGCTGCGTTTCAATTCCTTATAGGTAGGCTAAAAACGGAACAGACGAAGCAAATATCCTTTTTTGATGATGAGTTTCAATTCCTTATAGGTAGGCTAAAAACAGCTTTATAAGGGCGGTGATTGAATGTTTGAGAGAAGTTTCAATTCCTTATAGGTAGGCTAAAAACCTTGGGAGTAGCGGCGAAATTGTATACAATGAGCGAAGTTTCAATTCCTTATAGGTAGGCTAAAAACGCCTCTGGTCTGAGGCATAGCCGATATGCCTGAAAAGTTTCAATTCCTTATAGGTAGGCTAAAAACCGGCTTTAGCGGAGGCGATTGGAATATATTGTATGGTTTCAATTCCTTATAGGTAGGCTAAAAACTCGAAACAACTTTAAATGCTGTGATAACAAAGCTGCAGTTTCAATTCCTTATAGGTAGGCTAAAAACCGCCCGGAATACCACCTTATTTGAAACCTATACCAAGTTTCAATTCCTTATAGGTAGGCTAAAAACGTAAAAATAGGTTAGAAATATTTCTTAAAAATGATAGTTTCAATTCCTTATAGGTAGGCTAAAAACCCAATCAGATTCTCATCATCCGTTGCCTCCAAATGATGTTTCAATTCCTTATAGGTAGGCTAAAAACGCTTTCTTAAGCTCAACCTCGTTCTGTTCAATGCGGTGTTTCAATTCCTTATAGGTAGGCTAAAAACCAAATAAATGCCCAGTAATGCCAATCAGTTGGGTTAGGTTTCAATTCCTTATAGGTAGGCTAAAAACGTTGGAGATGCGGAGGTCGTCAATGAGACCGTCCCAAGTTTCAATTCCTTATAGGTAGGCTAAAAACTTGGTATTGTGAGAGTTGGTCTGAAGTTGGTGCCAAAGTTTCAATTCCTTATAGGTAGGCTAAAAACGCGGATCTTGCACCTCTTTTGCAGGATTTTCAGGAAGTTTCAATTCCTTATAGGTAGGCTAAAAACGTAAATCCAATGACGTTGATGAAAGAACATATGAATGTTTCAATTCCTTATAGGTAGGCTAAAAACTGCTTTTCCGTGCAACGTAATCATGCCTTATGCGAGGTTTCAATTCCTTATAGGTAGGCTAAAAACAAAGCCCGGGAAGCGCAAGCAACATGCTTCTAATGTTGGTTTCAATTCCTTATAGGTAGGCTAAAAACCTGGTCTATATCTTCTGATGGGCTTCCGGACTCTGCGGGTTTCAATTCCTTATAGGTAGGCTAAAAACCGGAAATCGAGAATTAAAATAGGATTAGAATTTTCAAGTTTCAATTCCTTATAGGTAGGCTAAAAACGCAAAGGCGGAATCTACCTCAGCGACGCCGTAATAGTTTCAATTCCTTATAGGTAGGCTAAAAACCCAATCTACGGGCCTCGGATTTACGGATTTGATGAAGTTTCAATTCCTTATAGGTAGGCTAAAAACCTTGTCCAGCTTTTCTTGCTGTTCTGCTAGCTTGTTAGTTTCAATTCCTTATAGGTAGGCTAAAAACTCGTATTACTTGCATAAAATCACAATTTCAAGATTTTCTGTAATTGATAATTTTAATTTACTTTTTTCATTTACATTATTATGATATAACAAAAATCTATAAATATCAAGAAAATTCATCTCACAAAAATATGTCGTCGATCTTTGGTTGTTTTCACATTATCTAGGTTCGACGACATATTTTTATCCGTATAATAATATCTACTTTGTTATTTTTAATACAGTCTTTAATTTAATAAAATTTATACATGTATTACACATTCGAGCGCGAAATTTTGTGCCCAATTTAAATATTTTTCTGCATGTTTTTAATACTTTTGCTATTCTTATTTCACCAATATCGTATGCCAATATTATGAACATTGTTATTCCCTTAAATCATTTCCCAAGTTAATTTTAGCAACATTTAGTATAATGTCCATAATATCTTAAATAATATCTACCACCTCGCTATAAATGGCTTATATTCTTGTTCCTCAATCAAATGTTTTTCAAGTTTATATAGTTCCATACGTATTAGCATGCGATATGATACTTCTTTACCAACATCTCTGTGTTTTATAGTTGTTTTAAGTTTATCATCAAAACTTGCCACAAATGTTTTCTTGGCCTTTTCGCTCAATAATAATCCTTCATAAGTCTTAGAAAAATCATCTTCCGTTATCATTGATTTGTCTATTAAAGAAAATATCAGTCTATCTATTATTATAGGTTTAAATATTTCTGCAATGTCAAGATTTAAAGTAAATTTTCTAAAGTTCGTAGAATGTAAATAACCAATTCTCGGATCTAAATGTGTTTTATAAATTTCGCTAAGAACAACAGTATACATTAAAGAATTGCCAAAACTTATCAAAGTGTTCAAAGGATCCTGTGGAGGTCTTTTGTTTCTTTGCTCAATCTTAAAACTATCATTATTTATTATCTCATTAAATGATCTATAATAATAATCCCTAATATTACCTTCTATACCCATGAGTTCATTTATGTTTTTGCAATCCGAAATTTTCTCTTTCAATTTATCAATTAAATCATATTTATCACTGATATCTTTATTTCTATTTTGATAATACCTTAAAACCTGTTGTATATTTCTTGCAGCTCCCATTACAAAACTTAATGCAATTTTTAATCTTTTACTATTGTCTAAATAATGTTCTGCCTGTTTTAAAATCATATATCCAGAGTTATAATGTTCTCTGGGATAATACGTACCCGTATAATATCCATAATAATTAAAAAAATGAATCAAAATCTCTTTTTGAGAAATAAATTCTATAAACTTCTTATTAAAATTAACCTCGCTATATACAAATATATCATTTATATTTTCTACTGGTAAGTACTTCCTGCCATTTTCGGATTCGAAAAATACGGTGTTATCCTTTCTTCTAAATTCTCCATCATTAAACACATATATACTTTTCTTCATTTTAGTACCTTCCTTCTCAAGACCAACAAAATTCTAGATAAGCACAGTTTTTACAAAATGGTATCTTTATTTGTTTAGGTGGAACATCGCTATTCATAATTTCATATATAGCCTTTTCTGCATTTTCAATCTCTTTTATAGCAGTATCATCCAATATAACTTCTTCTCTCTTTTTTTCTTCTGGAAATAATAATTGTCCTTTTGCAGTAACACCCATCTGCCGCATCTTTGATAAATAAAATAATAATTGCATTCTCGCACTAACAGCATATTTGCTGCTTTTTTTGACTTCTCCAACTATCAATTGTTCCTCATTCTTTTTTAGCACATCAAGTTTTATATTACCAATAGAAATTTCTTTTCTATCTCTATCATAAGACTTTTCATGTATGAATCTACCTAAATCCAAAAATTCATTATCTTGATCAGCTACTATATTATGTGCCATAAGCCAAACTTCTCTTTTACATACATAGTAGTACCATATAAGTGTCCCATTTATTTGTTTTTCATCAATATTCATAAAAGCAATACCTCTTCTCTAAGAAGAATAATGAAAAATTTATTATTTTCATCCATTTTATTAAAAGAAAAGTATAGTATCGTCATCTATATTCCGATTAAACCCTGTTTCTAAAGAATAATAATCATTTAAGTTTTCATATGGCAATAGAAACAATGAAGAATTTTTGGTTGGACTAATCATATTTTTCGCAAGTTTTAATGGAACTGAAATTATATAACTTTTAAGATCACTTCTAATATTTAAATAATTTTCTTGGCGCTTTTTAAAATCTTTTTCATGTAAAACACCTTGTTCATATTTTTCCCATGTTGATATAGCATTTTTATCTACTTGAATAAACACATCAACATATTGTGCTTTCTCGTCTATCAAATGAAATTTCGATATACTATTAACATTCTCACCACCGTCAAAGCAAAAATTATCAATAGCTTCTATCAAGTCAGAAGAAGCACTTAAGTCTTTTTTTTGCTTTACTATTTCAAAATACTGGTTTATCATATCATAAAATGATTCCTCTTCAATCTCATCTCTCAATACATTTTTGGCACTGTCTATGCTTACGGCACCATATACCATAGAAGAATAACTTCTTTTATCGGATAAATTATATACATAAACACTTCCAATTCCCTTTAAATTTCCCCTATTACACCTTCCAGAAGCTTGTACGATTGAATCGATAGGTGCAAGATCTCTTATTACAATATCTACATCTAAATCAACACCAGCTTCAACAACTTGCGTTGATACAACAATTATTTTTTTACCTTCTTTTATTTCATCCCGAATTTTATTTATGCGATTTAACCGTTCTTTTGGCACAATATTTGTAGACAAATAGTAAAAGTTAGTATTTTTAATGTTCAATCTACTTTTAAGCTGATTGTAAAAATTTAATGAAGATTTTATTGTATTTAATATTACTAAATATGATTTTCCTTCATTATAATTATTTATAAATATATCCACCAATTCATCTAAATTCTTAGACTTTAAATCTGTTATAAGTTTAACCCTATTTAAAGCCTTGAAATATTTTTCGTTATTATCAAGTAATTCTATTGCATCCTCTTCATCAAATATCAATGGTTTTGTGGCTGTCAATAAAATTATATAGCAATGTAATTCTTTTGTAATAATATGTAATATAGTATTTATTGCAGGCCAATATTTTACATCAATGTTTTGTACCTCATCTAAAAGTATAATCGAATTGGCAATATTGTGAAACTTTTTTAAAAACCTATTTTTATATCCAAAAAGCGTGTGCAATAATTGTACAAATGTAGTTACAATTACTTCAGAATTCCAACTTTCGACAAGCATTAATGATTCATCAACAGGTCTATCTTCATTTTCATACCTATATTTTACGTCTGAAAGATGGTGATGTTTGATTAAATACGCGCTTTTATCTCTACTAAAATCATCTATTTGAGATAAAACTTCGTCTATTACATCATAATTTTGATCAATTATACTTGTAAACGGTAAGGAATATATTATTCTAGGTGTTATCCCTCTTTCATTTTCGATTCTGTGTCTTAACTTAACTGCAGCTGAAAATGATGCTAATGTCTTACCAGTACCCGTCGGCGCAGTCAAAGTAAAAATATGTTTATCTAAATTCACTTTTTGGATTTTATCAACTGTTTTATTATAAATCTCATTTCTCAAGCCAAATATACCTTCTTTTGAATTTATATTGAACCTAGATTTTCTAAAATCATCAACAATGTTTTGAGGAATCTTCTTCCTTTCCGTGTATCTAACACCAGCAGCGTTTCTTTTATCACTGTCAATCAAAGCAGAATAATAAAATAAAAGTAATGAAAATACATATGATTTTAATTCTTTATCTTCCATTGATAGTTTATATCTTTCTCTATCGATTTCATGTAGTACTTCAAGCCACTTTGAACAAAAATTTGTAATATTTATACCCTCATGTAACATATCATACTCTCTTTGAATATCCTCTTTATTTTTTATTATATCTTTTATCTGTTCCTTCATTATAATCAGTTTGTCGCGCATTCTCTCATCAACATATATAAAATCCTCATCTTCAAGGCTTTGACTATCTATAATATCATCTTTAAAAGAATTTAAATCACCGTGATGATGCAAAACATCAAAATATGCTATAAGGGGTAGATACATATATCTACCCTCATTTAAATCAATTAATCTCATTATTTGATAAGCTGTAAATACCGCTGAGATAAATCCATGCCTCTGTAAATTCAACTGATTTTCTCCAGTTAAAAGATATTTCTGAAAAAAGGTTGTATATTTGCCGAAATCATGACCTATTCCTATTAAATACCCTATTTTGCTGAGTAGCGCATCATTATAGACATATGCAGTATCATCTTTTATTGCTTCTGCTACATCATTTAAATGATCTCTTAAAAGTCTTTTAAATGTTGTTTCATTATCTTCGTTCTGAATATGTGAATAAAAATCCATATTCATGCCTCCATAAACGTGATATTTTCTATGTTGCCTTTATACTCTAATTCTATATATGGCGATTTTAATTTGATGTTTTGAAAACCCTGATTCTTTTCATATAAGAAATACGCTGATATCATAGATTCTCGTTCTTTTGTAAAGTCCAAGGGCATTATTTCTTTTACATATTGTAAATTTGTATTTTCTGTCTTAAAGCTTAAACCAAATTCTTCAACATTGTCTAAATTACAAACGCTTGAAATCTTTACATAATCTTTGCTTGTTTTTTCTCTTATTTCCCCCTTATTAAATACATGATAATTAGACACATTTGCTATAAATTCTGTTAATCCTAAATAAATAGGATATACAAAATCTTTTTCAACAAGTCTTTTTTCAATATCATCCATTACTTCTTTATTTTGATGCCAAAAGTATATTCTATAGCATAGATTATTGATTTTTAAATCATTCGGAACTATTATTTCTAATGGAATTTGCGTATGTCCATTTATACCATTGACGTCATTTTTAGATATAACACTTATATAATTTACAGTTTTATAGATACTCCTAATTGAGTTTATAATGCTTATACCAATATGGCAATTTTTTGATGAAAGCAAATCATAGTAACTATCTCTCTCATATCCAAGCATACCTGCAATAATGCCCATTATCGCTGTCCTTGGAGGAAAAGCATATGAAAGAGATGAGGAATTTGTATAGTATTTTCTGAAATGTGCCATAGGCCCTTTTATGTCAAAGAGTATCAGTCTATCTATATTATACATTTTTATTCCCCTTTGGATGTTAATATTTGATTTCTTGAATCATATCATCCGAAAGATTTATTAATTTGTCAAATCGCCCTTCATTGCCATTTGATTTTGTTACAAGTTTTTCATCTTGCCAAAAATAAACTTTATTTATTCTATTTGCATTTTCTCTTAATACAGTTGATAGTCGTGTAATATCAAGTTTAAAATCATCAATCTCTCTTAATTCATCAACTTTATCTGGTTCGACACAATCTCTAAGATCACCTATCATAAACCCGTTATCTTTATACTCAACTCTTACAAACAATCTTGGATATTGTCCAATTTTGCTCCTTGTGGCTTGAAGAGGTATAGCTTTTATTATTGCTTCCTCTAACAATTTAATGTCTCCATCAGACATCATCGTATGCTTCGCCCTTGATGCACTTATAATACCGTGAAATGCAATTAAAGAATAGTATACTCTGTAATCTTTGCCCATTGCACCCTGACTATTTTCTCTCTCCGAACTAAAATGTGATGTAATACCGTTTGAATCAACAAGTCTAACTTTATTTAATGAATAACCCCAATTAAATTGTACAGGTCCTGTAAAAACTAACGATGATCCTTTAGCAGTATCAGATTTAATAGGCATCGTAGCTCCAAAAAGCCTTACATCAATGAGCTGTGATAGAAGCCAGCTCACATCATCTTCTTTAAATTTATTTAGATCTATTTTTTTATTACTTTTTTCTATTAATAATTTAAGTCTATCTGTAGCATTTACTGTTTTTCCATCTGGTTTTGTAACAAAGATTTCGTAACCATTTTCTTCTAAATAATCCCTTATGTATCTTTTTAGTCGCAAATCACTTACAAGATTTCTCTCTCTTTCATAATCCATTCTTGGTCTGTTTTCATCATCAGGATCACCATTTGGATTGCATAATTTTGCATCATAGATAAATAAGATTTCACTATTGTTCATTTAAAATTACCTCCTCATTATTCTCTTTTTTCCCAGATTTTAAAATTTTGTATGTGTTATATGAATATCCTGAAAGGATATAAAACACATTCTCTCTGTCTGTCAATTCCCAATAATTTAAGTTTTTATCAAGCAAATTCTTCATTTGAGCAAACAATCCCTCATTAAATGACAAGACCTTGTATTGTTTTAATTTTTCAAAAACTTCCGTTGTAAGCCTCATAATTTTGTTAATATTCATTCCTTGATATGTCAGCTTATCAAGTATTGGTTTGTTTTTATGACCTTCATTATATTGCGCATTCGCAACGTTTGAAATTAAACATCCAAATAAAAACATTGCTGCCTGTTGTTCATTATAACCCATTTCGTTTATATATTCTTTATGCTCCTGAGATATATCTAATGTATTTACATCCATGGCTTCCCCTCCTTTTAAATTTCCTAGTGTGCATAAATAATGCATCAATAAATTAGCCTGCAATAATGATTGTATAATCCCTCTGTCTCTATCTTCAGGCCTTTCACCAGGATTATTAATATTATATAAATTGTATTTCCCAAAGATATATATACCTATCAATTCAACAAATTTATCAATTAAAAACTGTCTTGATATTGGCCTTCTTGAAAAAATGCTGTCATAAATCTCTAAAAGCTTTGAATACTCAAGTAGATCTACGCCACTTTTCCTTTGCGGTATTAAGTAATATATTTTATTAAGGTCAATACTCCACAACTTTGAATCATCTAACAATCTTTTGCCTAATTCTTTTGTTTTGTTAGTCGCATATATCATTTCTTTTACTCTTGTTGGCGGAATATCTTTTATCAATTTTAATACTTTAAATTCTTGCTGATTTTTTCTATAAAAGAGCAAATTTAAAATGTAATTGTTACTTTTACTTTCAAAATTTATATACCTTCCTATTTCTCTTTCAAAGTCTTTAATATCGCTAAAAGATGCAGCAGTATTTAAATTGTATTTTATATATTTAGACCATCCGTCTAAATAATCTTTATCAATATTTAAACCAAAAATAAATCCCGGTATGATATACAGTGGAAGTCCACCTATTGTAGAATTTAAATTATTTTGAATATATACCTCGCTTACCAATATATCTTTATAGCAGTCAAGGCAAAGTTTATAATTTTTATCAAAATTGCCAGTAATAAAAGATGAAAAATTTATCTTATTAGTATTGTAATATTTGTACTTAAATCTTTTCATCTCAGATGTAGCCTTTCCCCTATTTCCACAACATGAGCAAATACCTTCACTACTGTTTTCAAAGATATCATCTATTTTATCTTTAAAAATTAAATCAACATAATCTTTATTATCACAAACGAATTCTCCATCGATTTTCAATGTATACAGAGATATTTCATCTTTTTTATTCAGATCAAATTTATGTTTTATATAATTTTCAATTATTTTTGCCACCTGTGATACTAATTTCTTTTCTAAATCCTTTTTATTCTTTGTGTTATTCAATGTATCAGCCTCTAATTTTTGTGCATCAAATGATTCATCAATCCCCATTTTTGTTAAATCCCAAACATATCTATATCTTTTACCAATATTATTTGAAAAGCTGACTATATCATTATCTAAAATTTTCTTCAGTTTTTCCTTCAATTCACCTTCGCTAATTACTTCATATAATGATGGCAAACATTGTGAACATAAATACTCAATGCTATTCGTTGTAACTCTCCATTGTGAGCCTTGTGGTGCTGATGCATTACCAACCCACAAATATCTAATTGCAGATTCTTTTTTAAGTTCTTCAATTTCAAAAATAACTTTATATGTTTCAGTATTGATATCGGCAATAACTATATACTGAGAATTTTTGGACCTTTTGATTTCCACTGTAAGCTCTTTTAAAAGCTCGCTGTCACCATTTTTTAAGACTACGCTACCTATTTCTCTTATAGCTTCTAACATTACATCACTTCCTTTCATATAAGTTATATAGGTTTAATATATAAAGCACTATATGCACCTCCTTCTACAATATTTCAAAGCAGCCAAACCCTTGCGAGTTTTTAGCTCCAAGGCCTGAGTAGTATGCAACCTTCAAAAGATCAGGGTTGCATTCAACATCATAAATTCCCATCCAGCCCTTTATGACTGTGTTTTTGTACTTCATAACTTTTTGATACTTCATATTTTCTCTGCCTATGGGATAAAGTTTAAAATATGGATCTCTTACACCCTCCCCATATATGACTTCATACTTCTTAATAAGGTTATTAAGCAAAAGATCAGAAAAGTTGTCATTCCAAGGGGAATAGTAATAAGTATATTTAATCCCTTTATCCTCAATAGTAGAATACATTACTAAAGGCGACAAAAACTTTATCCTAGCTCTATCTCTAAATACAGGAGGATTTTCTATATTTATAGAGCTTAGCTGAAATGTTTGATTGTTAAAAGTGCAGAAATCCTTCTTAAACATATTTTGAGAAATATCAAATATGAATTCGTCAATTGGAGATGATATTGTAAGCCTGAAAGGCGGCTTTAATACAATCTTTTCTTCTTTTTTTAGAAGCCTAAATTCTCCTTCTAACCTAGAATACGTAAATAATTTAAACTTCCTTTTGCCATGCTTAAATCCTTCATCGTGCATAAATGCACTAAAATCTCCATCTGTCATGTTGTTGTATATTAATCCCTGCACTATGTGGTTGTACTGTATTGGAAGATGCAAGTCTTTATCACCTATAAACTCTAACATTACCCTCATTTTCATGCCTCCATAACACTATATTAACACATAACATTTCCATAATATGTCCACTAAAAAAATATTTTTAAGTAATATATTCTACAAAATCCTACATTTTCCTTCTAAACTTTTACAAATAATTTTAAAAATTTTCGAGAGAATTTTAGTATTTATAAATAAATGAAGGATATAAATAGTAAAATGATGAAATCATTTATTCTAAAAAATTAATCAATAAAAAAACGCCTTAACAAATGTTAAAGCGTAATACATTTTATATAATTTTCTCTAGGGTCTTCCACGCCAATAGTGCACATTTTACTCTTGCTGGGAAATCAGATACACCCTGCAGTACTTGTGCATCCCCTAGCTCATCAAGGTCCACATCTTTTTTGTGAATCATATCGATAAACTTCTCAACCAATTTTAAGGCTTCTTTTTTATTTTTCCCTTTAATTAGATCGCACATCATAGATGTAGAAGCTTGGCTTATGGCGCAGCCATGTCCTACAAATGAAGCATCTTCTATCACATCGCCATTCATCTTAAGCTCCAGCGTTATGTCATCACCACAGAGGGGATTGTGGCCTCTCTCTTTTATCGTAGGGTTTTCCAGCTCTCTTCTATTTGGTGAGTTTTCATAGTGTTCCATTATTATCTCTGAGTAAAGCTGATTTAAATCGCTCATCTAAACCACTTCCTAACATCTTTTAATCCATCCACAAATGCATCGACTTCGCTTTTGTCGTTGTAAATGTAAAAACTTGCCCTCACTGTAGCTGGAACACCTAAATACCTCATGAGAGGCTGACAACAGTGATGACCGCTTCTTACTGCTATGCCATCCTGGTCAAGTATCGTGGCAACGTCATGTGGATGGACATTTAAAACGTTAAAAGATATTATGCCCGTCCTATTTTCAGCATTTTTCGGTCCGTACAGTTTCACATAGTCTATCTCAACTAATTTGCTTAATGCATATTCTGTAAGCTCTTGCTCATGCTTTAAAATATTGTCAAGCCCTATACCCTCAATATACTCAATCGCCTTTATAAGGCCATATGCGCCTTCTACGTTTGGGGTCCCTGCCTCAAATTTAAGAGGTGATGGTGCAAATGTAGAATGGTCCTCAAAAACCTCATCTATCATTTCTCCTCCACTTAAAAATGGAGGAACGTCATCCAGCAGATCTTCTTTTATATACAGCACACCTATTCCCATAGGTCCTAACATTTTATGACCGGAAAATGCGTAAAAATCGCATCCAAGCTTCTCTACATCTATCTTCATATTAGGTATGCTTTGTGCACCATCTATTAAGACTTTTGCACCGTTTCTATGAGACAAATCTATGATTTCATCCACAGGATTTATTATGCCTAATACATTCGATGCATGCTGTACTGCAACTAATTTCACATGCCCTTCTGAGATAGTCCTTTTAAACTCGTCTAAATCAAGCCTAGAATCTTCATCAAGGTGGACATACTTAAGCTTTGCACCTTTTTTCTCCGCAACCATCTGCCATGGAAGGATGTTGCTGTGATGCTCAGCTATTGTTAATACTATCACATCTCCCTCGCCAATATGTTTAAGCCCCCATGTGTAGGCAATGAAGTTTATGGACTCTGTAGCATTGCGAGTAAAAACTATTGATTCAGATGTTTTCGCATTTATAAACCTTTTTACGGCTTCTCTGGCTTCTTCATAGCTTTCTGTCGACAAAGTGCTTAAATAGTGAGGGCTTCTGTACACATTGGCATTGTACTTTTTATAGTAGTCAGCAACAGCCTCTACAACCTGCGTTGGCTTTTGTGTCGTTGCCGCATTATCAAAATAGATGAGCTTTTTCCCATGTGGAGATGTCTTTAAAATAGGAAAATCGTCTTTTATCTTTAAAATATCAAGCATCAGCCCGAAATCCTCCTTCCAATGTAGTCTCTAATAGATTCCCTCATAGTATCACTTGGCAGTGTGTCAATAACAGGATTAAAACTTGCCTCAACCATTAAAAGTTTTGCTTCGTCAATGCTTAAACCTCTTGACATCATGTAGTAAAGCTTATTTTCGTCAATTTGTCCTGCGCTGGCAGAATGGTTTGCTTGGACATCGTCCTCAGAACACCAAAGAGCAGGTATGGCATCAGATCTAACTGTCTTATCAAGCAAAAGAACTACTTCGCTTTCATTTCCCTTTGCCTTTTTAGCGCCTCGCTTCATATCTAAGTTTCCTCTAAATACAGCCTTCGACGTATCCTTCAAGGCGCCTTTTACATCAACATTGCTTTCTGTTCTGGGCGCTATGTGATTTACCTTGTATGACATGTCATGACTTTGATTCTTTGTGCCTAAAAATATTGAGTTTAAGTAAGCGCTGCTACCAGTCCCTTCAAGTTCTGCCGTTATATCGTATGCGTCTACTCTTGAACCAAGATCAACCTGCGTCCATCTAACTGATGCATCATTTCCTGTTATTATTATATTATTGTCAAAATTCGAAGAATCATCACTGAGCCTTTGGATTTTTACGATGTTTACATTAGAACCGTCTTTGGCTATGACGACGGTTAATCCATTGTGAAACCCTCTTTTTTCAGAGCTGTAGTCAAACATTACTGTCATGTTTGATGCCCTCTCCGCTATTATGAGATTTAAGTCTATTATCGTATCATCGTCACCATTTACAGCGTAATTAACCGCGATAGGCAATTTTATATTTGAATTAGGCAATGCCCTTATACTGAAGCCAGTATTGTAAAATGCCAATACCATATTTTTAAATTTATCATCTACGCCGAAATTCCGTTTTAAGGCTGTGTTTAATGAGTTTAAGTCATCATCCATCAAAGCTTTTGTTATAAAATTTGTAACAAGGCCATCTTGCTCTTCATTCTTTATTATTGCACTTTTGTATTCTTTGTAGTAAGGAATATGGACATCATTAAGCTTTACTCTCTTCCACATAGGCATAGGCACTTTTGAAAAAACTTCGTATCCCTTTACTCTAAGTTCTTTCTCTTCGCTTCCACTGCTTTTTATAAGCTCTTGTATTGTATTGTAATCTAACGATTTAATCATAGAAACATCTCCTTTATCCGATTGTGCCTTCAAGCTCAAGCTTTATAAGGCGATTAAGCTCAACTGCGTATTCAAGTGGAAGTGACTTCGCCACAGGCTCTACAAATCCTCTAACTATCATTGACCTTGCTTCATCTTCACTTAAACCTCTCGTCATAAGGTAAAATATCTGTTCATCGCTGATTCTTCCTACTTTTGCCTCATGTCCTATATCAACATTGTCATTTAATACTTCTATAATAGGCATAGTATCTGATCTCGATATCTCATCAATCATAAGTCCTTCGCATTGTACAGATGCCTTTGCACCTTCAGCATTTGGACCTATTTTTAAAAGCCCTCTGTAGTTTGTAATTCCTCCATCTTTTGATATACTCTTTGACAACACCTTTGATGATGTGTACGGTGCTAAATGTATCATCTTTGAGCCCGTATCTAAATGCTGACCTTTTGCTGCAAATGTCACACCCGTGTATTCAGACTTAGCACCTTTTCCTCTTAGGACAGAACAAGGATAAAGCATCGTCTTGTGGCTACCAAATGAGCCTGATATCCACTCTATTACGCCATCTTTATCAACCAGTGCTCTCTTTGTATTTAAGTTGTACGTGTTCTTGCTCCAGTTCTCAATCGTTGAATATATAAGCCTTGCGCCTTCTTTTACAAAAAGCTCAACACATCCTGCATGTAAATTGGATACTGCATACTGTGGCGCTGAACACCCTTCTATGAATCTTACTTCGCTTCCTCTATCAGCTATTATAAGGGTGTGCTCAAATTGACCTGTTCCAGGTGCATTCATCCTAAAGTACGCTTGCAGCGGCACCTCTACTTTTACATTCTCAGGGACGTACACGAATGTTCCACCGCTCCATATGGCACCGTGAAGGGCTGCAAACTTGTGGTCATTTGGTGTAACATTCTTGGTCATGAAATGCTCTTTTATTATGTCAGGATACTTCTTTAAAGCCGTATCCATATCTTCAAATATTACGCCTTGTTTAGCAAGATTATCTTTTATGCTGTGGTACACGACTTCCGAATCGTACTGTGCTCCAACGCCGGACAGCGCTTTTTTCTCTGCCTCAGGAATGCCAAGCTTCTCAAACGTATTTCGTATGTCTTCAGGCACTTCATCCCATGAGTTTTTCATCTTCGTATCAGGGCTTAAATATGCCACAATTGAATTTATGTCAAGCTCGCTTAAATCAACACCCCATGTAGGCATAGGTTTACTTTCATATATTTCAAGAGATTTTAAGCGAAAATCCCTCATCCATTTTGGCTCGTTTTTCCTTTCAGATATTTCTTCAACAATTTTTTTAGAAAGACCTTTCTCTGTCTTGTACGAGTATCTAACTTCGTTTTTGATATTGTACCTGGAAAAATCTATATCATTTACAATGGTTTTTTTCATTTAATTCACCCCTCTAAGACATGACTTCGTCTAAGATGCTTTCATATCCTGTCTTCTCAAGCTCCTTTGCAAGATTTTTATCTCCTTCTTTTACGATTCTACCATTTGCAAGGACAGAGATAACATCCGGCTCCAGATAATCAAGTATTCTATTGTAGTGGGTTATTATAAGTATTGACATATCGTCTGTCTTCAACTTCCTGACTGTCTCAGCCACAACCCTTAAGGCATCTATGTCAAGGCCAGAATCTATCTCATCTAGCATAACAAGCTTAGGATTCAGCATGGCCATCTGTAAAATCTCGCTTTTCTTCTTTTCACCGCCAGAAAAACCCACATTTAAGTATCTTGTCCTGTATTCCGGTTTCATATCCAGCATATCCATTTTTTCCTTCATGCTTTTTGCAAATTGAAGCATAGGCATGTTTTTATTTGTAACTGCACTTAATGAAGTCCTTATGAAATTATCTACCGTAATCCCCGGTATCTCTTCCGGTGACTGAAAAGACAAGAATATTCCCTTCTTTGCCCTCTCATTTACTTTAAGTTTGACAATATCCTCGCCTTCAAACAGTATCTCGCCGTTTGTTACTTTGTAATGAGGATTTCCCATTATTACATTGCACAGCGTGCTTTTGCCACTGCCGTTAGGTCCCATTATAGCATGTATTTCTCCTCTTTTAATAGTTAAATTTAGCCCCTTCAATATCTCTTTGCCGTCCACTTCTGCTTTAACATTTTTTATTTCTAACAACGTATCCTTCATATTTACACTCCCTTTTTAATTCCTACTATTTTAATGGGATTACTTCCATGTTTTAATTATACCCTAATATGAAAAAAAATCAATAAATATATTTTCAAAGTTTGTCTTTTATATACTTCCATGTTATGTAAAATAATGTAATTCATAATGGCAATAAAAAAACCGAGAATAAGTCTCGGCTATATCTCATCAACATCAACATATTTAGCTATTATATCATCTACTGGCACTATCAAATACTCAACATCTCCGTGCTTTATTGTTGTGCCAGAAAATTCTTTATATATGACTCTATCTCCTATGCTTATCTCGTCAGTGGAACCGGCGGCAAGTCCTTCCACAATACCTTCATGAAGCTTTTCTTGGGCATTCCTTGGTATTATTATGCCACCTACTTTTTTATCACCTTCTGTGTCTTCTAATCTTATCAGCGCATTGCCATTTACTGGTTGTATCTTTTCCATAATACATCATCCTTTCTATAATAATGTTAATAAATTTATTATCCTTGTATACCTAATAGCGCATTTAATCTTGACTTATCAAAACCTACCACAATAGTTCCATCAATGTCTGTCTGCGGTACGCCTCTCTGTCCACTTCTCCTTACAAGCTCTTCAGCAGCACCAGGATTTTTCGTCACATCGACTTCTCTAAATGGTATATTATTCTGCCTTAAATACGACTTTGTAGCACTGCACCATGGACATGATGGAGATGTATATACTACAACTCTGTGGTACTTCTTAGAGCCATCACTTGATTTTACAGGTGATGTAGTAAGCAATCTGTCGTAATAATCTTCCGTCTGAACACCGTAGACTACCTGCTGCACTTTCCCACTGCTAAAAGTTATCAGTGCTGGAACAGCAGTAATGCCAAACTCTGTATGAATATCTCTAACATCTGATGCATTTACTGCATAGACTTTTACATCTTTGTTTTTATCACTGAATTTCTTCAAATTATCTAATGCTTCCAAACTTTTTTGGGACTTATTTGAATAGAACATCAACATGAAGAAATCTTCCGTTTTTCTTATGTCTTCAAATTCACTCCTATCCTTTATAAAACTCAGCATATACAACACCCTCTTATTAAATTTATCAATTTATACTAATATGAGATGACCCGATGTATACCCCCCATCGGTAGGAGATAAATCTATTATTATTATATTAACATAATATTAAAAAGTCAACATTTTGCCTGTATAAAAACAATCTATAAATCTATCAAATTAAAGTATAAGTTTAAACATGCAAATATATACTATTCACGAAAGGAGTTGGTTTGATGAACTTTGAAAGAGCTGAGGAAATATATAATTCTCCATCGAATTATGAAGTTATTTATGATGGCTATCCTGTATGGATAAATTCTCTAAATCCAAATAAAAAATCTGCCAATATCAATTTTTTAAATGATAACGCAGTAATGGATGTGCCTGTTGGTTTTTTAATAGAAGGAAAAAAATTAAGCTAAAATCGAGTAGGAGCTGAATAATTATTTTATTCAGCGTCCTCTCACACCACCGTACGTACCGTTCGGTATACGGCGGTTCATTAAGATTTAATGTA
>NZ_JAGGLT010000041.1 GCF_017874545.1 Thermoanaerobacterium butyriciformans
TTCTTATTTTTATCGCAAAATCATTGTTATTTTTTGTATCTAATATCTAATTTATGTCATTGTATGCTACTGGAAATTAGTTTCCGAAATCACTCATAATTGGAAAGGGGCACTTAGCCCCTTTATTTATTGCTGAGTAGCAATACCCTGCTTTATCTGATTGACCATATCGTCTGCTGCCTTATCAGGAGTTGCTTTACCTGATGTTACAAGCTGCAGTGCATTACCAGCCGGTGTCCAAACTGCTGTCATAGCAGGAATGTTTGGCATAGGAATAGCATTCTTAGCTTGTTCAGCAAATGCATTTAAAATATCATTGTTTTTAACTTCATCACTGTTTAACACAGAATTAAGAACCGGGATTCTATTGCCTGTTTCAAAAAGAGGCAATGCCGTATTTTGAGCAAGATATTTTAATAAATCCCATGCTTCTTGTTGATGTTTAGAATTAGCGCTTACAAAAGCTGCCTGTACACCAGCAAATGAAGGCATCGGCTTTCCATCGACTGTTGGCAATGGAGCTACTTTAAAAGGAACATTTGCTTTCTTAAACCCATCAACATCCCATGGACCACTTATATAAAGTCCTATCTTTCCGTTTTGGAAATTGCCTTTAGCTATATCGCCTTTAATATCGGCAGTCATAAACTTATAAGTTTTTACAAAATCCCTTATCAAAGACAAACCTTTTTTCGCACCATCATTATTCAAACCTATATCATTTGGATCGAGAGCGCCTCCATTATTTTTAAATACATAACCACCATAAGCAGCCATAAATGCAAAGCTGTAGTAGAAATTATTTATATCATACTGGAATCCAACTTGCTGCCCAAGCTTAATCAAGTCGTCAAGTGTAGCTGGAGGAGTTTGAACTTTGCTTGTATTGTAGAAAAGTCCGTATGTCTCCATTGATAATGGTATTGCGTACATTTTCCCATCATATGAAACTGCGTCTATACTCATTGGAACATAATCAGATTTATTAATAACTCCATCAGGTACTTCTGCTAAAAGCCCAGCCTTTTGGAATGTTCCAAGATTATCATGTGGCAATCCGAACATGATATCCGGTCCTTTACCGCTCTGAGCTGCTGTAGAAAACGCCTGGAAATCACTCTGGTCAGCCAATACTTTTACTTTATTACCCGTCTCATCAGCCCATTTGTTAGCGATTTCTTGTACCTTAGCTATTTCAGGATCTGTCAAATGTGACCATACTGTTAATTCAACTGGCTCCTTTTTTTGCTGCGTCTGAGCAGCGTTATTAGAACTATTGTCTGAAGACTTTGATTCATTTGTCTTACTGCTTCCACAACCTGTTAAAGCAACTGATAATAACAATACCATGGCAGTAAGTATTGCAAAAATTTTTGTATACTTTTTCATGTAAATCCTCCTCACAAAATAAAATTTTATGATTTTTTTGGGTATATCCCAAAATTTTATTTCAAACTTCAATATAAGTTTTTATTACAATGTTTACATGTGTAGTTATTGCATATCTGTCACTACTTCACATAGATTTTCTACATATCAATTCTACAACCAAATAAAACGACAACGCACTTTATCTTTCTTCAACATAATGACAAATTGATGTACATTAACTAAAAATGCTGTAGACAAACTTCACAATCATAATCTTTTACTAGCATCATCCCCTTGATGATTACTATTAAATTACAGCAATCGCTTTCTTTGACGCTATTTTTAAAAGCGCCTGACTGCAAATAAAACTTGCAATCGCTTGCGCCGCCTTTAATATAATTGTAGATCCAGATTCAAATATTGTCAATATACAATTCGAGTGTGTCAATAAAAAAGATTTTTTAAACAGCTTAACAATAAATCCACTCAATTTTTACCTTGCAAAAGTAAATTTACTTTTAATATTATTATACAAAGTTGCAGTTATTTCTGCAGCTATTTTTACTACTTATAGCTTTTTTAATGAAAAGCAAATTTTAAATATATTAAACCTCTTGAAAAAATCGCATCTAGATGACATTTGTACTTTACTATTGACAGTATACCTTTTACTCTATTTATTATCTTTTTCTGTTAATATATTTCTTAAATTTTATAAAAAAACACTGGAATATATTCCAGTGTTTCCAGTGCACTCTATGCGTAACATTTTATTGATTAATTTTGCCATGTAATGGTGACACTACCAGTCCCAGATGTCGGCACAGTATAAGTATGATTCGAACCACCTTCCCAAATTATATTTCCTGAACTATCAATTTTTACAGCTTTAAATTGTATCTGCTCACCAGGTAATAAATTAATCGTTATTGTCCAAGTAGGATAATTAGGGCATGATGCAGGACCACGAGCATAGGTTGTATTCCAATTTCCGAGATCGGATGTACTACCAACAATATATATATTTTGTCCATAATAAGTTGTCGCATTGTTTATTGTAAATGTAACTGGTATCGTGCCGTTAGGCGTTAGTGTAACTATATTAATTACAAAAGGAGCCATCTCTGATGTCACAGATCCATAACTATTTACAATATTTGAAAGTCTTAAGAGCGTAAATCCAGAAAAATTATATCCTGTTAATTCGTTTGCACAATTCACATAAGCTTGATTGTTGTTGGATATAGCCAAAGCATTTTCTCCATTGTGGACTATACCTTTATTATTAGCAAGATTAGCTACATAATGTACTAACGTCATAGGTGCAGAATAATATGGACTTACATACGCATTAGAATCATCCATTTCAAGACAGGTAAATGTCATAGCAAGATTAGATGCCTTAAATTGATCGAGTAATGTACTATAATTATAATAACCGGCACAATATTCTGCAGCATGTGGCATAGTGGGACTATTATATAGCCAATGCACTCCAGCTATTTTTGCTCCTATTGGAGCATTAAATACTGGATCAAAGCAGCTATGAGCTACAGAAGCAATATTAGCTAACTCATTAGTCAAAACACTTTGATACCATGTCAAAAAATCATTGCCATAAGTAGTTTTATAACCATTTGTAAAGAAATTATCACCATCTGTAGGTGGACTAATTTGAGAGAAATCAGTTAGACTTGTACCCCATGCACTATTAACTGCTGCTATAGTTCCATATTTAGACTTCATAGCATTCTGAAAACTTGTTATAGCCGCCTTACTATAACACTGCAATGAACCGCGTCCAGGATATGTCCATCCATGTGAAGGATTATACGAAGGATATCTTAATTCTCCAGAGGGGCCTCCAGATATATATATTTTTGCAATTATATCTTTATAGCTGCTAAAATTTGATGCAAAAGATGAGTAAAATTCATTATAGAGTTGAGTTAAACCAGAATACCATGGACTTACTGCTTCATTATCCCAATTCCCAGCTTCATCTTTATACTGCATATTATCCTGAGTATCTTTTGTCCATACCCACGAGGGAATAGGTATATTCACTGTATCACCAACATTACCTCCACAGGCATGCGTTGACATTATTGGAACCCACTTCAATCCCGCAGCGCGTACGGTATCAGCATATGTCTTATAATAACTCCAGTCAAATTGATTTTCACCTGCATTTTCAACATAGCCCCACCAAATATCTGTTGTTATACCGTAAACACCATTATTCTTTAAAGTTATCAATTGATTCTTAAACGCATTAAAATCTGTGACTTTTTCTAATGGTCCCATTACAAAAACTTTGAAATTTGGTGCTACGCTTGCATTAGCAGTCACTATAGAAGATACAAAAATTAATGATGCCATTAACAATGTCAAAAACAATTTTCGACCCAACCTTTTAAAATTTCCAATCATTTATTTTTATTTTCCCTCCCATCATACATAAAAATAATATAAGTACTATTTTTTGCTACCAAAAACTTTAATAAGATCTTACTTTACCAATAGCTCCCACCTCCTTCAATAATCATATTCAATTTCTATCAAATTTCTATTTTAATATCACCTCCAACTAAACTATAATTTTGCTTTACCTACTGTTTAACAGCACCAGCTATTATAGCTGTGACCAATTTTCTCTGTGCCAAGAAGTAGAAAATTACAACGGGTAAAATTGCTATAGTTAGTCCTGCCATACCAAGATTCCATTGCTTTGTGTATTGGCTAAAGAAGTAAAAAATCATTAGTGGAAGCGTCCTAGAACCAACTTTGTTTATGACTAAAGATGGCAATAAGTAGTCATTCCATATCCACATGATATCCAATACAGCCAAAGTGATCGTAGTAGGATTTAATAAGGGCAATATGATATTCCAGTAAATTCTAAATCTGCTACAACCATCTATTAAAGCTGCTTCATCTAAAGATGTCGGTATTCCTTTTAATGCACCATAGTATAAAAACACGCCTAAACTTGATCCAAATCCCAAGTACATGAATACAAGTCCTGACCTTGTAAGAAAATGAAATTTGCCAAATTCCGCTACCAAAGGAATCATGACCGATTGAAACGGAATAAGCATAGCCACTGTAAAAATCATGTATATAATTACACTGCTTTTCTTTTTTACCCTTTGAAGTGCATAAGCCGTCATAGAGGAAAATATTGCGATAATCAAAATGCTAAAAACAGTTATTATTAATGTATTGGAAAATGCTTCACTCAAATTTAAATTTGCGGCTGCTGTTTTATAATTATCCAGCATCAGACTCTTCGGAAGTGACAATGTGTTTGTAAATAGCTCTAATTTTGTCTTGAAAGAATTAACAAGTATTATATAAAAAGGAGATATCCATATAAGTGAAAGAACAATACCCAATATCGTTAATAAATATTTTTGAACATGAACTTTTTTCATCACATCTCAACCTCTCTTTTCTGTGTCAAGTAAACTTGGATGATAGAAATAACAGCTATTATTAAGAACATTATTACTGCTTTTGCCTGTCCTACAGCCATCTCTTGAGCTGAAAAAGCTGTTTGATATATATTAAGTGTTATCATTTGTGTGGTATTGCCCGGCGCTCCAGCAGTTAATGATAAGTTTTGATCAAACAGTTTAAATGAATTTGAAAGCGTAATAAATAAACTCACTGTAAAAGCTGGCGCTATAAGTGGAAATACAACATTCCTAAATTGTTGCCATGAATTTGCACCATCAATCTTTGAAGCTTCTATTAAATCAGTAGGAATGCTTTCAATATATGCTATATAAATCACCATGACATAACCTATCATTTGCCATGATGTGACAATCACAAGACCCCAAAAGCCAGTATTAGTTGTTGATAACCAGCCTCCAAGCCATCCAATATGTGTAGCATCTGAAATTGTTTGAAATACATCCACAAAAATGAAATTCCATATAAATCCTAATATAAGTCCACCTATTAGATTAGGCAAGTAAAATGCGGTGCGCATGAAATTTCTGGCAAATATTTTTCTTGTTACAAGCATTGCAAAACTTAATCCCACCACATTTATAATTACGATACACGCTACAGCAAATTTAGCTGTAAAAAATATTGAATTCCAAAATTCAGTATCGCCTTTCAGTGCTATGAAATTTTTTAAGCCAATAAATACTGGTTGATTTATTCCGTTCCAATCTGTAAATGAATAATATATTCCTATAATAAATGGTATTAATACGACAATAATAAGTGACAATAGTGTTGGAGCTATAAAAAGCCAATACCAAATACCGTTTTTGAAAAATTTCGCTTTTTTTATCATTGTATTACCTTCCTTCTTATTCATATTTGCAAAGTGGGAGAATACAATTATACTCTCCCACTACTATCTTTAATTATTTTCTTGCGTCTGCCCAAGCTTGTTTAGCATGTGAAATTACTTTATCCCAAGTTAATGAACCGTTCACATAAAGCTGAATATCAGCACCGAGAACATTTTGACCCCAATTGTTTGGATATCCCATGAATACCCATCCATATGTCTTGCCTTGACTTGCTGCCACAAAAAGTTGCATTCCAAGTGGATCCGATATACTATCAGCACTATATCCATTGTATGCAGGAACAAACTTAAACTGCTGCGTTACTATTTGTTTTCCTTCATCTGATGTGTACAGCCAATCTAAAAAATCTTTAGCAGCTTTTTGAACTTCAGCTGGTTTATCGCTATTCACTGCCCAATACATTGGAACACCTTCCGGATAGCTGTCCTCTTTATATCCTGGAACTGGATACGGTAGCATTCCTATATCGTTTTCTGCAAAATTCTTATCAAGTGATTCTAATGTAGGATATACCCAGTTGCCTTGCTGAATCATTGCAACTTTACCAGTTCCAAAAAGCTTTTCAACTTGTGTGCTGTAATCAAGGCTTGCTGTAGGTTGTACTGAATATTTATTCTGAAGGTCAATCATCTGCTTCATTGCATCACCATACTTAAATTCTACTGTCTTAGAATTAAATGCTTTCATGACATCTCCATCAAATTCAGGTGACAAAAATGCATTTGATAAATGAAGTCCAGTTACCCAAGTTTCTTTTGCTGGGAATGCAAAAACTGCCTCTATTCCTAATTCTTTTTTCTTTGAATCAAGCGTCTTTACAGCATTCACCAACGCATCAAAAGTTTTAATGCTGGATGGATCAATACCTGCTTTGCTGAATATCTGTTTGTTGTAGATTAATCCATATCCCTCTAAATCAAATGGCAAACCATAAATCTTTCCATCCTGTGTAACACCAGTAAGTGTACCATTAATTGCCTCTTTTGCAGCTTTTGTATCGGATAAATCAGCTAACTTCGGTTTCCAAGTCGCAACATCTTGTGGACCACCTACGTTAAATATTGCAGGCTCTGAACCAGAATTAAATTTTGCTTTTAATGCAGCACCGTAATCTTGTCCTCCACCTACAGTTTCTAGATTGATTTTAACGTTTGGATTTTCCTTCATGTATGTGTTTATTGCATTTTGAAGAGCATCTTTTATTTCAACTTTAAATTGGAAAATATCTAATGTGACAGGTTTGTTTGTTGTCTCTGTCTTACTTTGACTCGCATTACTCTGATCTGTTGACTTACTTCCGCACCCAGAAATCAACACTGAAAAAGCCATTAGCAGTACTAAGAGCAAAGCTAATCCTTTGCCAAAACGACTCATAATAAAATCCTCCTCTTTAATAAGCCAATAATTAACCATTGACTTATCGCTTTTTTAATTTTAAAATTGTAAAGTAGACTTTATGAAGTTAAATTTGAACTTGGTATACAAATTTTTAAAACTTTCATTATTTTTCTCATTCATGATGAGAAATTTTTTTATTTGATTTATAAGCGTTTTCATATGTGGAATATTAATCTTATTTATTACCTCCTCCCTACCATCTCTTAATAATAAGCGACTTCATTTGCAACCGGTTGCGCTCTAACTAATTATAGTTTATATCCTTAATTGCCAAATGTCAATAGATTTATTTGTTAAATCGCAACAATTTTTTATACTATATCAATAACTCCATCAATGTCTCTGCAAGCTTTTGCTCATCATGCCTTATGTAATTGTTTCTTATAGCCAAAACATCTTTTTCAATGACTTTTATTCCTTTTTGCTCAAGTCCATATATATCATACTTTACAGGTTGCGACATATCTTCTTTATACCTATCTTTGTACTCATAAGGAATTTCACCATTATTTACTATTACATAGTCAAGAGATTTTAACCCATGCAGAAAAAGTGCATCAACGTGTGCATTAGCATCGTAGCCAATTGTCTCACCAGGCTGTGTCATTATATTGCACACATATACCTTAATTGCTTTTGAATCTTCTATTGCTTCACACACATCATTGACTAATAGATTTGGTATTATGCTGGTATATAGACTCCCAGGACCTAATATAATTTCATCAGCATCCATTATATCTATTAAGGCTTCTTTTACCGGTTTCGCATCTTTTGGCTCCAAAAATATTCTTTCTATCGGGCTTTTTTCTTTCATTTGAAGTTTCGGTATTAGAGATTCTCCATCTATAACTATCCCGTTTTTTAATTTAGCTTTTAGTTTGACATCATCCAATGTGACAGGCAAAACCTTTCCTGACACAGCTAAAACCTCGCTCATCTTTTTTACAGCTTCTTCAAAACTATTTGATATGCCATTCATAGCAGCTAAGAAAAGATTTCCAAAGCTTTGTCCTTTAAGCATACCGTCAGTAAACCTATATTGTAAAAGCTTTTCCATTGTAGGCTCAGTATTTGCTAACGCCAGTATACAGTTTCTTATATCACCAGGCGGCAACATGCCTAAATCCTCTCTTAATACACCAGAACCTCCTCCATCATCTGCAACTGTTACGATTGCAGTAATGTTATGGGTGTACTTCTTAAGTCCTCTAAGCATTGTTGATAATCCTGTACCACCGCCAATAACCACGACTTTTGGTCCATTTAAGTAAGCAAAATTCTTCATACGAGCAACCCCTTCGCAATAAGTCATCTAAAAGAATAAATATCGCTTATTCTTCTCTAATATCTCTATGATTTATTATAGCTGTATAATCCCTTTTTCTAAGCAGATCGTACAGTGCATTCGCAATAGTCACAGATCTATGCTTACCGCCTGTACATCCAACAGCTATTACAAGCTGTGATTTGCCTTCCCTTATATAAAATGGCAGTAAAAACTCTATCATGTCTTCCAACTTATTTAAAAATTGTTTTGCTTCTTCCCACTTCATGACATAATCCATTACTTTTTTATCATTTCCAGTAAGTGGTCTAAGTTCATCTATATAATAAGGATTTGGCAAAAACCTCACATCGAATACAAGATCGGCGTCAAGCGGTATACCGTATTTAAAACCAAACGACATTACATTTACGATTAAACCTTTGAATTTTCTTCCTTCGATGAAAATATTGTACAATTCCTGTTTAAGCTGAGCTGCAGTTAAATTCGTCGTGTCAATGATGCTGTTTGCCATTTTTCTTATTTCCGCAAGTTTTTGCCTCTCATCTTTTATTCCGTTTATTATGGATCCTCCATCTGTGAGTGGATGTCGTCTTCTTGTTTCCTTGAATCTCTTTATCAAAGCTTCATCTGAAGCCTCCAAAAATATTATTTCATAATCATACTTATTTTTCTTTAAATAGTCTATAGCAGAAAAAATATCTTTAAATAGTTGTCCACCCCGCAAATCCATACCGAGTGCTACTTTATCTATGTCTTTAGATCCGTAAAAAAGATCAGCCAACTTCGGTATCAATGCTGGAGGAAAGTTGTCAATGCAAAAGAATCCTATGTCCTCCATCGATTTCAATGCTTGGCTTTTCCCCGCACCTGAAAGACCGGTAATTATCACAAACCTCATTTGTATCACTCCTTAGCATTTATTATATCATCTGTTGCAAGTCCTGCTTTTTTCGCGATTTCGATTCCTCTCGCAAAATCGCCAACTCTCGATGGTGTGTGTGCATCGCTGTCAATTACGAATTTTGCACCAACAGATTTTGCTATTTTTACGTATTCTACAGTCATATATCCGTGGCTTGAGTTTATCTCAAGAGCCGTTCCTCTTGCTTTAGCCGCCAAAGCAAGTCTTTTAGTATCTATATCGACTTTTGCTCCAGGATGTGTAATTATATTTATATCGTATTTATTTATGGCTTTTATCATCGCATCTGTGTTCTGTTCTCTAACGACGGGTTTTAAATAGCTAAAATATTTGCTGGCTGTATTTTTCCCAAACAAATTGACAAGGTTATAAAAATCAAATGGCGAAACACCAGTGTGATAACCCATAAGCAGTATATCTATATATTTTAAAAGCTCATCGTCGACATCTATGTCGCCATTTAAACTTATAAGATTTGCTTCTACTCCCATTAAAACCTTTATATCAGGAAATTTATCGTTCATTCTATCTATTTCGTCTCTTATTTTCCTGTAATTGCGACTTCTTATGCCAAAAAATATATGCCTCGGTCCATGATCAGTAATGGCGATTTCTTTAAGTCCTTTTTGTATCGCAGCTTTTACATTGTCTTCGATTGTACCTTTTCCATGGCTAAATACAGTATGTGTGTGATAATCAGCAAAAATTTCCATCTTTAAATTACCTTTCACCAATTATTTTTACTTCCGTCTCCAGATCTACGCCAAACTTGTCTTTGACTGTTCTTTTTATATATTCAATTAAATTTAAAACATCATCTGCAGTCGCATTCCCTCTATTTATTATAAAGCCACAATGTTTTTCAGACACTTGTGCACCACCGATTGCATACCCTTGAAGTCCAGCATCCTGAATCAATTTCCCTGCATAAAATCCTTCTGGCCTTTTAAATACACTTCCAGCGCTTGGATATTCCAATGGTTGCTTCATTTTCCTTAATCCGTTCAGTTCATCCATTTTTGCTTTTATGTCCTTATAATTTCCTTTTTTAAGGTGAATCCACGCTCTTATTGCAATCAGATTGTCAGACTGTATTAAACTGCTTCTATATCCAAACCTCATATTGCCATTTTTCACTTCATATATAGAACCATTTTTATCGATAACTTCTACTTTTTCAACTACATCTTTTATTTCAGGGCCGTAAGCACCAGCATTCATTGTTATGGCACCGCCTAATGTGCCTGGTATCCCGCTGGCAAATTCAAATCCTGTAAGCTCATTGTCAAGAGCAGTATTGGCAATTACTGAAAGCAATGCACCAGCCTCTGACACAATTATCTCACCGTCTACAGAAATTTTCCTAATAGCAGTCAGTTTTATAACCACGCCCCTTATTCCCTTATCTGAGACTATGATATTTGTTCCGTTGCCAAGTATAAAATAAGGTATATTTTCAGCTTTTATTAAGCCCATAACTTTTATCAGTTCATCCACGCTTTGAGGTATAATCAGTACGTCCGCCGGACCACCAATCCTAAAAGATGTATGCCTTGACATAGGTTCATTTATATATATATTCTCATCTGAAACCACTTTTCTTAATGTTTCTACAATCTTTTCCAATATATCAACTCCCTACATGTATTTACAGGAAACCTTCATTCAGTAATATTTTATCAACTATTATCATGTTTAATTCCATTTTGTTTTCCATTTAAGAGTATAACACTTTTTTTAAACATAAAAAAGACAAAAAAATAGAAGGCCTGTAAGCCTTCTTCAAACATTGTAACACACTTTAAATCTTTTACTGATGCAGCCCTCAGAGTCATAAACACTAACAACAGCCGTACATTTTTTGATCTTAATCTCGCAATTGCAATCCCTACAAAAATATAGGTTATTGCCTATTTTGCCCACATTAGTGCTTTTGCAATTTGGGCATTCCATATAACTCACCTCACTACTTAGCTGATCTGAACCTCCTCAGCCTTAAGGCGTTTGATACAACTGATACTGAACTGAATGCCATTGCACCCCCTGCTATGGCAGGACTCAAAAGTCCCATAGCAGCAAATGGTATACCTATTGTATTATAGATAAAAGCCCAAAACAGATTCTGGTAGATATTTCTCATCGTCGCTCTGCTTAATTTTATAGCCGTAACTAAACCCATAAGATTTCCGCTAATTAACGTGATATCCGATGTCTCTATAGCTACATCTGTTCCTGTGCCGATGGCAATACCTACATCTGATTGTGCTAATGCTGGAGCATCGTTTATACCATCACCAACCATTGCAACTATTTTACCCTGTTTTTGTAACTTTATAACTTCCTCTGCTTTATTTTCTGGCAAAACTTCTGCTAATACATGTTCAATACCTACTTGCTTTGCAATGGCCTCAGCAGTTCTTGCGTTGTCACCAGTTATCATGTATATATCTATGTTTAAAGCTTTTAATTCTTGTATAGCCTTTGATGAATCTTCCTTAGGGGTATCTGCAACAGCTATTAGGCCTTCCACTTTTTCATTTGATGCTAATATCATTGCTGTTTTGCCTTCATTCTCTAACTGTTCTAATTTGGACTCTATATTAGAAATATCTATATTATTCTTTTCCATTAACCTTCTATTGCCAAAGTAATATTCTTTTTCGTTAATTATAGCATAAATACCATGACCTGGTATAGCCTCAAATTTGTTCGGATCCGGCAATTTTTCGTATTTTTCCTTTGATTTATTCACAATAGCTTTACCAAGCGGATGCTCAGAATTTTTTTCAGCAATACCAGATATATACAATACTTCATTCTCACTTAAATCGCCTAATGATATTATGTCAGTCACTTCTGGCTCACCTTTAGTTATCGTACCAGTCTTATCAAGTACAATCGCATTAATCTCTTTTGCTTTTTGCAAATATTCACCGCCTTTTATAAGTATGCCATTTTCTGCACCTTTACCTGTACCCACCATAACAGATGTCGGTGTTGCAAGACCTAATGCACAAGGACATGCTATTACAAGTACAGATACTGCACTTATTATACCCGCATTAAAATTTCCCAAAACAAAGTACCATATCAAAAATGTAACAACTGCAATTCCAATGACTACAGGTACAAAAACCCCTGATACCTTATCAGCAATCTCTTGGATAGGTGCTTTTGATCCCTGTGCATCTTCTACCATCTTTATTATCTGTGATAGTACCGTATCTTTCCCAACCTTCGTTGCTTTAAACTTAAAAGTACCTGTCTTGTTTATTGTGGCACCTATTACTTCGTCATTGACATTTTTATCAACAGGAATGGATTCTCCTGTTATCATAGATTCATCTATGGCCGAACTTCCCTCTACAATTACACCGTCTACAGGTATTTTTTCGCCTGGCCTTACTACAACTATATCTCCCACTTCTACCTCTTCAATCGGTATATCTATTTCTTCTCCGTTTCTTATGACTCTTGCAGTTTTCGCCTGAAGTCCCATAAGTTTTTTTATTGCTTCAGATGTTTTACCTTTTGCTATAGCTTCAAGCAGCTTACCAAGGGTTATAAGCGTTATGATAACTGCCGACGCTTCAAAGTACAAGTAATTGTGTATCTCTGACATAGGTTTTGTAAATACATTATACAAGCTATAAAAATATGCTGCAGTTGTTCCCATTGCAATTAATGTATCCATATTTGCTGACATATTTTTTAAATTATGCCAAGCTCCTTTATAGTATCTATATCCAATAATAAATTGGACAGGAAATGATATTATTATTTGCGCCCACGGATTATCCAAAATCCCTGCAGAAAAACCGAATATTCTTCCAAACATTGATATAAGTAATGGGATTGTCAATATGGAAGAAATTGTAACTAGCCTTTTTAATGTTTTAACTTCCCTTTCTCTCTCTTCTTTCTCTGTATCCATTCCTATGGCGGTTTTTTCTTTTGCATCATAGCCGATATTTCTAACAGCTTTTATCATTGCTGCTACATCTACTTTGCCTGAATCAAATTCAACTGTTGCCGTTTCAGTTGCAAAATTGACCGTAGCTTTATTTACGCCTTGTAAATTGTTTAATGCTTTTTCTATCTTTGCAGCACAAGACGCACACGACATACCTATTAGTATTAGTTCTACTTTATCCTTAATGACTCCATATCCTAAGTCCTCAATTTTTTTTGTCATATCATCTAAGTTAACTTTAGTCGGGTCGTATACAACTGTTGCCTTTTCAATCGCAAAGTTGACATTTGCTTCATCAACACCATCCATATTTTTAAGAACTTTTTCTATCTTAGTTGCACATGATGCACATGACATACCTGATATTTTTAAAGTATCTTTTTCTGACATATAGCTCATCTCCTTAAATTATATTGCCAATGCCTCATCAATAGCTTTTGAAATCATTTCTTTCGGTGGCACACCGGAATTACGTCCATTCACTTTATAAACTCTGCATCCATAAAGAGGTTCATCGTTCCTTCTCTCTTTTTCGATGTCTTCTCCATTTATATGAATTGACGGTGAACCTAAAAAGTTATATCTATATGCATCTTCCTGAGATTCTATTTTTATTATGTCCACATCATCTTTAATATTTTTTTCTGATAAAACTTCCTTTAACAATTTTAATGCTGAATCTGAATTAGGACATCCTTCGAAGTATAAAAAACTTATCTCCATATTCCCACCTCCTAAAAATTTATCACATTATATAACTATTAATATACCCCCTATAGGTATCTCTAATGTTATTATATAATTCCGATATGTTTATGTCAATATTATTTTGATAACTTTTCACAAGTTTATGCATAACTGCATCCTATATGCAGATAATAATTTTGATTAAAATTATTTGGAGGTGTTTTTAATGAATGCAGAAAGCGTAGTAAAGTGCGGTGTTAACACATGCACATATTGGAAAGATATGAGATGCCATGCACAATCAATCGAAGTAAATCCAAAGACCCCGACAGCAAAGACCAGCGCAGAAACTGAATGTACAACATTTAAGTCAAGATAGCAAATAGTCTATCTTCTATTATTTTTTACTGTTAAAAGAAAGCGTATATACAACGCTTTCTTTTGTTCACTTAATTTTATTAAAATCTTCCTATTATCAGTTTATCGCATTAATACACTACACCATCAACATCGGTATTGCTTTTACTAAACGATACAACTATTTTATTTGGGAGGCAAACAATTGATTGGTATGACTCTTTTATCCATCCCGTTTTTGAACATATGCCCTGCGGGCATATGTTTTTATCCATTGGAAGCATTCTTACCATGCCATTTCTCGTCTCTATAATACCTATTGATTTGCCAAACTTAAACTTTATATATTGAGGTTGCGACTTACGATTCACTATTACTGTTTTTACTAATTTCCCATTTACCTTAATTTCTATATTATTCATAGTAGTGATTTTATTAGCCATTATTTTCGGTAAAAGAAATAAGCTAGAGGCAGAAATTATTAAAAGAAATACTATTAAAAATTTATCATATTTAGTCACTATCTCTACGCTCCTTAATCCCATACTTCTCCATCCTATAAATCAGTGTATGCCTTGTAAGCCCAAGAAGTTTTGCTGCTTTTGTCTGGTTATAGCCCGTTCTCTCAAGTGCTTGTTCTATTAGATTTTTCTCAAGTTCATCGATAGAAATCCCATTTGGAGGTAAGACGATTTTATCAACATCTTTTATCATTTTGTTTGGTCCAAGTGGTAGATCTTCCCTCTTTATAACAGATCCATGATTTAAAATCAGCATTCTCTCAACTAAATTTTCAAGCTCTCTTATATTCCCTGGCCAAGAATACTCCATTAAAAACTTCATTGCAGATTTGTCTATTTTAAATTTTTCAAGTCTTAGATTCTTGCTATATTTATCTAAGAAATAATCAATAAGAATTGGAATATCCTCGACTCTTTCTCTTAAAGGTGGCAATTGTATCGGAACTACATTTAATCTATAAAACAAATCTTCTCTGAAAGCACCTTCTTTAACCATATTTTCAAGATTCTTATTTGTTGCAGCAATAACCCTTACATCAGCTTTTAAAATCTCAACGCCTCCAAGCCTTTCAAATTCCTTCTCCTGGAGAATTCTCAGCATTTTAACCTGAATAGAGGGTGATATTTCGCCTATTTCATCAAGAAATATGGTGCCGCCGTTAGCCCTTTCAAATCTGCCAGGTTTACGCGATAGTGCACCTGTAAATGCACCTTTCTCATAGCCAAATAATTCGCTTTCAAGTAAATTCTCCGGTAATGCCCCACAATTGACCTTTATATATGGTCCATCTTTTCTCTTGCTTAAATTGTGTATTGCCTTTGCAATTAGCTCTTTACCTGTACCGCTTTCACCAAGTAATAAAACAGTCGCATCTGTTGGTGCAACTTTTTTAACTATATTTAAAACATCTTTGAGCTTAGAACTTTCACCTATTATATCAAATTCTTTGCCATTTAGTTCTTCTCGCAAAAACTTCACTTCTTCTTTTAAATTTGTAATCTCATCTTTATATCAAGTATAATAAGATCATATATACTGCTTTCAAATTTATTTAAAGCTACTGCACCATTTTCAGCTTCATCAATTACATATCCATCATTAAAAAGTGCTTTTTTCAAAGCCCATCTCATATTTTTCTCATCATCTGCAACTAAAATATGTCTCATTTTAACCTGCATTCCTTTCTTATTATCGAACAATTATTCTTAATGAAGTGGTAATCTTACCAAAACATTCGTCCCTACGCCAACGACACTTGATAATGATATATAACCACCATGTTCCTCTATTATTCTATGAGTTATGGATAGTCCAAGGCCGGTTCCCTCACTTTTAGTTGTGAAAAAAGGATTAAATACTTTATCTATTTTATCATCTTCGATTCCAATTCCTGTATCTTCAAAATAGATGTTTAAAAATTCGCTGTCCTTATTGCCACATAAATGTAATATTCCACCAGCACTCATGGCCTGTATTGAATTAATCATTATATTTATAAATGCTTGTTTTATTAATGTGTCATCGACAAGCACTTCAACATCAGGCAATCTATCAAATATTATTTGAACATTACTTTTTATGGAGTATTTATTTATAATATTAATAGTTTCTTCTAAAACATTATTAATATTTTTGCTTACTTTATTAATAGACTCTGGCTTTGCAAAATTTAGCAACCCTTTAATTACATTGTCCGCTCTATCAACTTCCCCAATTATTATCTCAAGACCTTCTTTATCGTCTTGTTTTGATTCAGATAAAATTGTTTGTGCGATTGTCTTAATAATACCAAGAGGGTTTCTTATTTCATGAGCAATGCCCGCCGACATTTCTCCAAGAGCTGAAAGCCTATCAGCTCTTCTCATTATTTTCTCCATTTCTTTAACTTCCTTTAAATCTTCAAAAACCAATACAGCACCGTCAAATTTCATCTCACTTTTTAGCGGATATATGTGTAATCTAACGGGTTTCTTATTGTTTAAAAGTGTTTCAATGTCAAACTCAAATCCTCTTATTAAATTTTTATTTTTTAGAACTTCATCAATTTTTCTCTTCAAAACCTCGCCATTTCGAATAATTTTGTATATAAATGCTCCAATTATGTCAGAATTAATATCCATTAAATCTTTCGCATATCCATTTATAGCAGTTATCGTATAAGCTTTGTCGACTGCTACAACACCATTAACGATTGACTCTAAAATATTATTTAAATAATCTTCAATATAAGCTGTTTTCCTAAGCTGGCTTTCGAGAAGCTTTTTTTCTTTATATTCTTTTTCTACAAGAGTACCTGTTATAATACCTATAGCAAAAAACAATCCTACTTCTATAAATTGATTTACAATATCAATTGTGAATTTGCCCATATAAATCATTAGATGTGGTGAATAAAGTACTGCTACAACTGAAGATTCCGTAAGCCCTCCCTTTAATCTATATTTAAAGGCTGAATAAACAATCGGTATAAAATATAATAAAGTATAAAACTCATGATATCCTATTGCTGTTGCTTTAGTAAAGTAATGCAAAAAGGCAATTGCCATTGTCATTACTGCAATAAAAATTTTATCACTGCTATAAACCAAATTTAAAACACCTACTTCAATGATTTACTACAATATGGACAATAAGACCATCTTGCATCTACTATTTTACCACAACTTTTGCAATTTACCATTAATCTCGATTTACATACAGCACAAAATATATCATTTTCTCCTACTTTGCTATTGCAATTAGGGCATCGCACATCTTTTTTATTGTTATTATCTTCATCAAATAATATTAAGCTTAAAAATATTGCGGCTACTATAAATATTAATAACATAATTATCACCTCTTTAGACTTCTACCACAATAAGGACATGTGATCCAGTCCTTTTCAATTTTATTCCCACACACTTTACAATAATATCTATTTTTTAAATGCTTCTTTACACCATAAACAGTTATTACAATAATCGTCAAAATACCTGCCAATATAAATAAATCCATAAAATTGTAGATACCAGATCCACATGATAAATACCAATTATTTAACCAGTTTTTCATAATTAATCACCCTTTAAAAAATTTGGATCTATAACAATAGATCCTAGATTGTATGTGAAGTTGTACATTAATAATCTCATGCAATTTTTATGCCAATTTAATGAAATCTGCTATTGCTGAAAGTAATAAATATATAAATATATGGTTTCTTATGCGAAATAAACTGGAGAGCTAATCAAATAAAATTGGCATGATTTTTGCAGTAGATGTGAATAAAGGAGGAATACAAGTATGAAAAAAATTTTAATCATTCTTTTAGCAACTGTTATTATTGTATCGGCAATATCAATCCCAATAATCTTAAAAGGAGGTGCTGGAAAAAACACAACTGATGTACCAAATGGTACATATAACAACAATGTAGCAGAAAATTCAAACATAAAAACAAATAATGAAGGTAGTATTTCCATAGATGTAATGTTTCTAAATCCAAATAAACAAGGTGATAAAATACTTAAATTTCAGGTGATGTTAAACAATCATTCGATGGATTTATCAGATCTTAATTTATCAAAATCCGTAGAATTAGTAAATGATAAAGGATTATCAATAAAAGATGGATTCAATTGGAAAGAAGAAGGTTCCGGTCATCATGTGTCAGGCATATTAAGTGTTGAAAATAACATCAATGGAAAAAAAATCCTTGATAACTCAACAAAATCGATAAAATTAGTCATAAAAAATATAGGCGGTGCGAATACAAGAGAGTTTGTATGGCAGTCTAATGAGCTTAAATGAGGTGATTTCAATGTACTTTATAGCTTTTATAGCAGGTATAATATCATTTATATCGCCATGTATTATTCCAATGATAACTGTTTATTTTACAACAATAACAGGTTTATCAATTGAAGAGCTTAAAAATATAAAAGACAAAAAAATTAAATTAAATGTCATATCAAGCACATTTGCATTTATTCTTGCATTTACAATTGTTTTTACAATTGCAGGCGGTACAGCAGGATGGATTGCATCATTATTTAAAAACTACTTATATTTACTAAATATTATAGGCGGTATTTTCGTGATTTTGTTCGGCCTAAACCTACTTGGGGTTATAAATATCAATTTCAAAAGCATAAATCTACCTGAAAATAAGATATTTGGAATTAAAACTGGAACTTTCAAAGCTTTTTTGATAGGTCTGTTTTTCGCATTTGCATGCTCTCATTGCATAGGTCCTATTTTATATTCGATATTAATATATGCGGGAAGTACCGGTTCTGCTGCATCAGGAATGCTCATCATGTTTATATTCTCTATAGGTCTTGCAGTACCATATATACTTGTTGGATTATTTATGGATAAAATACTTTTTGGATTAACCAAGATTAGTAAATATATGAGAACAATATCAAATATTTTGGGTACAATTATGATTATATTCGGAATCCTTCTTTTAACTGATAGATACTCTTATATAGTTGGTATTCTTAATAAGATAATACCTTATAAACTTCCTTTTGGAATGTAAATTTAATATTTTATAAAATAAGGATAAATTATAAAAGGTGGGATAACATGAGTACTATATTATATATATTATTATTCATCGGGATAATGTATTTAATGAATAAAGGCGGCATGGGATGTTGCGGCGGTCACAACCATAATGATCATACTTATGAGAAAAATGGAAATATGGAACATCACCATGGAGATAATAACATGAATAATATAGAAATGGTAAAAGATCCTGTCTGTGGCATGCACATACCCGCTGATAAAGCCGTAACAAAAGTTATAAATGGAAAAAGATATTATTTCTGTAGTGAAACCTGTGCAAAGGAATTTGAAAATAAATGAGTGGCAATCGAGTAGGATATGAATAATTGTTTTATTCAGGGTCCTCTCAAATCACCAATCGTACCGCCCACAGCGGACTCTCACCGCCAAGTTATCGCCCATGCCGGGCGCACCCGTTAAAAGAAAGTAGCTATCCACTACTTTCTTTTGTACACTTATTTATACTTTTGCAAATTTTTTTATTATTAATAATCGACCGAATACACTACATCATTGACATCAGTATTTCTTTTACTAAATGATACGACTATTTTGTTTGGGAGGTAAACAATGATTTTTTATATTTCAATTTTGTTCATTCTAATTATAGAAATGATATAAAATACTATGCTTAACATTAAAGTAGATATTAACGGTTTTATAATATCTGATGTATTAAATGTACTTGCTAATGCAATAAGCTTATTTGGTATATATACGGATAATTTTTCAATACTCATTAGTGCTGAAGCCGCAAAATTTATAATCAACAATGCGACAGCTGCAACGATTGATTTCTTGAAAAGACTGCTCAAAAATGTAAGCAATATTACTGTATAGATATAAAAAAGTGATATCAATGTTGCAGAAAACATGATTTTACTAAAAGGTATTGTATTATCTTTAAATAAAGTATCTGCATAATAATAGTTAATGGAGAATCCCAAAAATATGAATATTATCAATACAATTGAATAATGCAATATTTTTGATGCGACCATTGCAGCAGGATTCAAGCCCTTTGTATATGGAAAAAGTAATTTATGCGATGATATCTCATCACTTAATATCCCCATCAATGTCAATATTACGATTAGAAAAGATACTTGGCTTAAATCCTTTATATAGTTTTGAATAGCAGTACTAAAGTCTATTTTTATTAATGCACTGATATCACCTGGAATCTTATTCTTAAGCATCAATGGTAACACCTTTAACATGATAGGGTCGAGCATCGCAAAAAGTATTATACCAATGGCAAGAATAAGGTATTTATATTGTCTTATTGACTCAATTATTTCCTTCTTAAAATATGCATTAAATGTTAGCATTTTGCTTCACCATCCTTATAAATATATCTTCTAAACTTGCTTCACAGATTTTATATGAGATTACAGGATTATCAAGCTTTGCGATTTCTCTTATCAGTTTTGTCTTTGCTTCATAAATGTCATTTACATATATACTTGCAGTATTTTTATTTATTCTTATGCTATCAATCCACTCTATATCAGAAAATCTATTACTTAAATCACCACATGGATTTTCAAATTCAATGTCATAAATAGGCTGGATATATTTCTTTTTAAGCTCATTCAGATTTTGAGATATGATGATTTCACCTTTATCCAGTATACTTATATAATCACAAACTCTTTCAGCATCATTTAAAATATGTGTTGATAAAAACACTGTTTTTCCTTGCTTTTTCAATTCAGCTATTATTTCCAATACATCAATTCTGCCTTCTGGGTCAAGTGCAGATGTTGGTTCATCGAGAAATATTATCTCTGGATCATTCAACAATGCTACAGCTATACCAAGTCTCTGCTTCATACCCCTCGAATATTCCCCAATTTTCTTTTTTTTTGCATATTTTAGATTTACACTTTCAAGAATGGCCTCAATACGTTTATCTTTGCTTTTCATATTGCTTAATTCACCTATGAAGTTTAAGTATTCTTCTGAGTTCATATAGTTATAAAACACGGGATTTTCAGGCAGATAACCGATTCTTTTTAACAGTCTTCTTTTACTATGAAAACTTATTATATAAGTAGCTAAAAAAGCGCAGACTTCCCCTACAGCTTTTAAAATAGACTTTAAAGGAAATTAATGGATATATT
>NZ_JAGGLT010000042.1 GCF_017874545.1 Thermoanaerobacterium butyriciformans
TATTTTTATCGCAAAATCATTGTTATTTTTTGTATCTAATATCTAATTTATGTCATTGTATGCTGCTGGAAATTAGTTTCCGAAATCACTCAATATTAAATCAATTTAGTTTTCAGGCTTCGGGCTCTTCAACTATAAATCCTGGCATGAATAAAAATATTATGATTATTATAAATATTATCCATATCCAGCTTCCGCCAAAGCGTGATCTACCTGTATCCTTAGGCATTTTGGCTCCCCCTTTCGAGTTAGATAAATGTTAGATCTTTAAGATCCGATACATAATATGTAAAGTCAATTATTTTTGTGATACTTTAGATATTAAATACTCTTCTTTAAATCATGACCACCCGTAAAACACATAAAGCCGGACACACTAATTTCTGGTGGTGTACTTGTCAATATGTGTACATAATCTGGCATAAGATGTACTTTTATAATTTGCACTCTTTTATAGTTGCATAATTGTTTTAAATATATCTATGCTTTCTTTGTATTGACTATAAATTATTTTTCGTCTATTAAGCACTGCATTTAACATTGCAATTTAAGAACCATTTACATATGCACAATCAGATAATTGAAAAAATGTGCTAAATACATAACCAAAGATAATATTGAAAATAGAGTAAGCGATGTACTTGAAAAAATCATGAAAGAAATAATATGACAGTGGGTGGTTTCTAACACTTGTTTAAAAAATGTTTGTTGACATACTAAATATGAGATGATTTTATGCGCTCAATGTAGAAAGGTGCAATAAACTTTGGATCTGTAAGTATTCCGATAAAACTTTATACCGCAATAGAAGACTACACGATACATTTTAGACAACTTCATAAAGACTGTAAGTCGCCAATAAAATGCAAAAAAACATGCCCTGTATGTAACATGCTTGTTTCTGATGGCGAAATAGTAGGACAATACGAATATGAACCTGGTAAATTTGTAATTATAGATGATAAAAATTTTAGATATAATATACCTATGTCAACAGTTAAAAGCATTGACATTGTAGATTTTATCGACATAGGACAGATAGATCATATATATTGCGATAAAACATATTTTATATGGCCAGAAGACATTGGAACTAAGTCATATTCTTTTGAGAGATTCAATGAAAGCCACAAACCGTCTTGCGATAGCAAAGGTTATAATAAGGTCAAAGCAGGACCTTACATGTGTAAGAGTATATAGAGCTCCTTCTTTCATTTAATTTAAGCATAATGTCAGGCCTGAAGAATACAGATTGGAATTAAGCATCCATAAAAACACATTGAAAAGAATAATTTAAATTTGATGTAACAATATACATGAATTGTTACTTTTTAAGATATAGTAAAATTTATTTCCCTTTTATTGATATAATACGACAAAAAAACAAAAATTCCTTCAAAACCATAAGTCTTTTAAATCTAATTTCAAAATGCTTTAATGAAAAAACTCCCCTAACACCAATATTATAAGTTAGGGGTAGTTCAATTTCATAACTGAACAGTTGAATACAATTCGTCTTTTTGGTCTTGATTTATACCAATATAGCGAAGCGTTATGCTTTGGGAACTGTGGTTAAAAGTATCCATTATTAAACCAATATTGTATTTTGACATTTGATATGTCCAATATCCCCATGTTTTTCTTAAACTATGTGTACCAAAATTTTCTATGCCAATGATATTTGCTGCTTCTTTTAAAACACGATACACCTGGACACGGCTAAGATGCCCGCCTTTCTGGCTAAAGAAAAGATAGCTGTCATCTGAAAGATTCTGACTGCTAACATATGAAATAATAGCCTTACGCAATGTCGTATTTAATTTAATCTTTTTTTCCTTACTTGTTTTCTTTTCTTTTAAAACAAGATATTCACGAAATTGCCCATTACTATTAAAAATATCTTTCACTCTTAAAGAGATAATGTCACTAATTCTTAAACCTGTATTTATACCAAATTTAAAAAGTAGAGCATACTTAGGGTTATATCCATTAAGATACTGATACATCTGTTTAATTTTATTTTTGTCTCTAATAGGTTCAACTGTCATTATAGCACTCCCTTATGTAGCATTTTCATTAATATTTTAAAAAATGATACATAGAAATTCAAGTGTATTTTTATCCAATGGAGTATATTTTTATCTTTGAATGCCAGAAATTAGACGTCTTTTAAACTAATAGAAGTAACAATTCATGTATATTGTTACATTTATTCAGACAAGTAAAATGCTTTAAAGGGGAATTTTATATTACGTACATTAAATTTTTTTGGGGGGATTTATAAAATGTTGTTTACCGCTTTTGATATTGAAGAAGCTATAACAAAGGCTAAAGACTTTTATAAATGTGATGAAAAAAATTTGAAAATACAAACCATAAAAAACCCATATCGCAGGTTTTGGGGTTTGATAAATAAACCAGGAGAATTTAACATTGAATATATAGAACCTAAACAAAAAAAAGAAATTAAAAAAAAAGAGGATGGAAAAGTACAGATATTATCAGGTAAAATACAGGTAACAGATCCTTCACCTGAAGGAAAATATGCTTTAATTATAGCTGATGATCCAAATATTGAAGTATACATTAACGGTAAAATGACAACTGGCATTGCTATTGTTACGGAAAAAGACCGTATAGATTTAAAAGCTAAAAGCATTGCTCCTTCTACCGAAATAAAGGTTGATATATCCAGTGACAAACTCAAAGCAACCTTAACTGTAGAAAAAAAGGCAGGGAGAAAGTATTTTGTCAAAGATACTAAATCTGAAAACTCGATATATATACGATCAGAATATGAAGAAATTCCTGCTCCAAATGTTACAGTTGAACAGTGTATATCAGAGCTTATAAAAGCAAATGTAAAAATGAAATTTATTAATATTCAGGCTATCTACGACCTTGTAAATTCGCCAAGCGGTGGTAGTTCAGTTGTAGCAGAAGGAATAGCACCTGTACATGGGATAAACAGTAAAATAAAATACTTATTCCACAACAGTAATTACCATAATCCAGCTTTTGAAACAAACGAAAAAGTCGATTTATTAAACCATACCATAATACCTACTGTAAACATTGGTGAAGTATTGGCTATAAAAACTATGCCTGCTATGCCAGGCACTGATGGCGAATCAGTAACAGGCGAAATCATTAAGGCACATCAAGGCAAAGATTTACCACTTAAAGCCGGTAGCGGAACTGTTTTACTGGAAAACAATACAAAAATTGTCGCCATCGCTTCTGGAAGACCTATATTGAGAAATGGAATTGTAAGTGTTGTGCCTGTCTTAACCATACCGCATGACGTTGATGTAAAAACAGGGAATGTCTATTTTGACGGAGATATAGTTATTAAAGGCAACATTATGAACAATATGCGAGTTGAATCAAAAGGAAATATTATTATCTATGGTAATGTAAATCATGCAAATATTACTGCCAACTACAATATTGAAGTTTACGGTAATATAATTGGAAGTACAGTACGAGCAGGAATAAGTGTAATCAATTACTTAGGTATTTTACCTAAAATGGAACAGATACATGCTATATTAAAAGAATTATATGATAAATTTAGTGCTGCAAAGCCAGCAAAGTATTCGCAAATAAGCAACCAATTAATACAAATTATAAATAGTAGAAGTGAAAAATTAAAGAAACACATTGACGATATTAAGAATTTATCTGCAATCTTGGCAGACGAAGATGTTAAAAAAGTAAGTTTAATTTTAAATAAGATCCAAACACTTCTCTTACATATAAACACAGATCTTATTAATAATATTGATCAAATACATACAGTCGAAGAAGATGTAAACAACTTTATCACTGAAATGGAAAACATATATGATAAACAGGCAAATATTATTTTTCACTATTCTCAAAACTCTTTAATTCAAGCTAATGGCAATATTCTCGTAAAAGGTCAAGGATGTTATCAAACCAGGTTGATTGCCAGAAACGCTATTGTATTCCAGCAACCGTCGAGTCTAGTTAGAGGTGGAATATTGATTGCAGGCAAAAACATAAAAATGGGAATTGTCGGTTCTCCATCTGGTATTGCCACATATTGTAAGGTATTAGATAAAAATGGCAAAATTAGTGCTGTGCATTATTATGATAATACGACACTTAATATAAATAATAACCTAAAAAAAGTCGAGCATGGTTTCACATCACCAGATTACATAGAAAACATAATGCAAGGGAGTCAAATTGATGAAAAAATACAAACATAAAAAAAGCAAATGCTTTAACTCCAAATACAAAAAATTTCTACTTCCAAGCTGCATAGTAAAAATATTTTATAATATTTTACACATAGTTCAATTAAGTATTATTTTATTGCTACATTTATTGCTAAATCTCAAAGACACATATACTGCAGCCCACTGTATACGTGTTATGAGGCTTGCCGTTAGTTTCGCAGAGTACAATAACTATACCTTTACTCAAATAAAGATTTTGAAATATTCCGCTTTGCTCCATGATATTGGAAAACTTTTGATTCCCAAAAAAATTCTGGCCAAAAACAAAAAACTGACACACGAAGAGTACGCCATTATTAAAAAGCACTCGTATTATGGATACATTATTACTAAATACATTGTTGGAAAAAATATCGAAGCTGAAGTCATTAAACATCATCATGAAAGAGTTGATGGCAAAGGATATCCTGATGGCTTGAAAGGTAATAAAATTAATGATTTAAGTAAATTACTTTCGATATGCGATGCCTTTGATGCAATGACAAGTACCCGTTCTTATAGAAAAAAGCTAAGTTTTGAAGATGCCCTTATTGAACTGCAGGCAAATGCTGAAAATCAGTTTGACAAAAATATTCTAAATAAATTTATTTATTTTGTCAATTCAAAATCAAATAGTTGTATAACAAAAAAAATTAAGCCAGAATAAATCTGACTTAATTTGTTCAAATCTTATTTATCTGCTCTAAAATCATAAATGTAGGACTTAAATCATCACCATAAGGCAACAGCTCTTCACTAATTGTTCTTTTACCCTTTCCCTTTAAACCTTTTTCTTATTGGCTCCTCTGAACAATTCGAATAGCCTCGTCTGGAGGCAAAGGCTTGCTGAAATAATAACCTTGAATTTCGTCACTCTGCAATGGCAACTTTGAGTTTGTCCATAAAAACATCACGACGTGGCAGGTTGGTTAAAGTGTCATAAAATGCCATGTACTTTAACTTGCTCTCCATTCGCTTCCGTTCAGTGATATCCGTGTGCGACCCTGCCATTCTTATAGCTCTACCGTTTTCATCCCATAATGCCTTTCCTCTACTTAAAATCCATATATACTTACCATCCTTTGTTTTTACCCTATATTCGCATGAATAAAATGGTGACTTTTTATCGAGATGCTTATGTAAATTATTGATAACTGTTTTAACATCTCTTGGATGAATAAATTTAGCCCATGTTTTACAATAGTTATTCACTACTTCCTTATCAAAACCAATGATATCCTTCCATCTCTCGGATATGTATGCCGTATCTGTTACCATATCCCAATCCCATAGTCCATCGCTTGCTCCTTCAACTACCAGTTTGTAGCGTTCCCCACTTTTTTTCAACTCATCCTTTTGCCTTTGTATTTCAATTAAGTTCTGTCTCAGTTCTTCTTCTTGGTCTGTATGGATTTACACCAAATATTGTAGCCATAGTTTCAAACCTACTATATGGATTTTGTTTTTCACCTAATATCATACTTGGTCTGAAACTATGGTTTCAATTTTTAAATTATTTTTTACTGATGCATTTGATATATGACTTTTTTTTTCGAAATCTCATGGTTTTATTTTGTGACATACATCCACAACAATAATAACTCCTATTCTATAGTCTTTTTATAATCTTCATTGCTTATTTTATCTACTTCTTCAACATATCCAGAATTATAATCATCGTAATCATCGTCATAATTATCAAGACCTGCTTTAGTTTTATTATATCTCGCCACGGCTTGATATGAATCCTCCGCATCAAATTGATTTTCATCTTTTGAATCCATGTAGCCCCATCCAAAAGGATACTTTATTGTTCTTTCTTCGTTTGGTCTTGAAAATCTAAGATCACTTAATTTTAAATCATTGTTTTTTGCACAATCTGCACATAAGGGTGTATATGGTAATGCTTCCAGTCTATCTAATTCTATTTCTTTATGGCAATGATTGCATATGCCGTATTGTCCTTTTACCATTCTTAAAAGTGCATCATCAATTTGCCTTAACACATGCTGTTCATTGTCTTTTAATGCATAGTTTTTCTCTATTTCATAAACTTCCGATCCAATGTCTGCTGGATGATTGTCTGCCAATGATAATTCTTGATAATATTCCCTTTCTGCCATCCTGCCAGTACCATCGTTATCATCCATTTCATTTAACGTATGCAATATATTGTTTTTTTCTTCAATAAGTTTTTTCCTGAAATATTCTAATTTTTCATTATCCACACTGTATCACATACCCTTCTATCACAAATTTTGCTGAACAATTTTTACTATATGGGCAATAATATTTCCAATAACAGGCAAATTTAATAAAACAGCCCTCTGCAATATATAAATCACTATAGCTCCAAGAAGTGTAAAGCCAATCGCCATACCAAAGCCCCGCGCGAGTCCACCTACAAAATTAAGCCATAAGAGTCTATAAGGGCTCTGCATCAATTCCACATAGTCGGCTATCTTCATTTTTTCCATCATCTCTGACATTTTGTCAATTTGTTTTTTTATCTCAACCAATAACCTATTATCCAAGCCCAATTCCTCCTGTAATTTATTTTCTCTTTTTTATACAAAGTTTATTAATAATTTATTGTTTTTTCTGATGGAATATGATTAAATTATGTAATAGATAGATGTATTAATTAATAATTATTATATAAGCAAGAAATTCAATTTTTTAAAAAATGAGGCGAATTGTATGAAAAAGAAAAGAAATAAAGATCTTTTTAATCCTTTTTATAATAGAACTTGGCATAGATATGTTGCACTCACAATCGTTATCGTTATGATAGTGGCATTAATAGCAGCATTTAGCTTACCAATGTTAAATTTTTAAAGTGCGTTTTAAACGCACTTTAATCAATATTGTCAATTACTTCTAATATTTCATCTACATGACCATCTACTTTTACTTTTCGGAATATCTTTTTTACAATTCCCTTTTTGTCTATTATAAACGTAGATCTTTCTATTCCCATTTTTTTCTTTCCATACATATTCTTTTCTTTATAAACACCATATTCTGTTGAAACTTTAGCATCAGGATCGCTTAAAAGTATAAATGGCAAGTTAAATTTCTCAATAAATTTTTTATGAGATTCTATATCATCCAAGCTTACACCTAAAATAACCGCCTCTTTATTTTCAACTGTATTTATATTATCTCTAAATTGACAAGCTTCTTTTGTACAACCAGGTGTGTTGTCTTTCGGATAAAAATACAAAACTACTTTTTTACCTTTAAAATCACTTAATGATACATCATTGCCATCACTTGATTTGAGTGTAAAGTCAGGAGCCTCTTTTTCCAATTCTATCATTTGATTTCCTCCTTCGATAATTATTTTCTTTTAATATTTCTTATCTTTATTATAACTCATTTATTATATTAATCAATGCTTTTTTTACATAAGTAAGAAAGAAAGAGGCGTAATGCCTCATTTCATATAGCTTCTTTAATTGAATATATAAATTTTTTCACATTATCATATATTTCTTCTTTGCTTCTTGAATCATTTATCATTTTCACAATTGCACTACCAACTATTATTCCATCACAGTAAGGTGCAAATCTTTTTGCCATGTCAGGTCCAGAGATACCAAAACCTATAGCTTTAGGCATATTTGTATATTCCGATACAATTCTCATATATTCTTTAATATCTGTTTCAATAGAATTTCTTATTCCTGTAACACCTTTTGTAGAGACACAATATACAAAACCCTTTCCACTTTCACAAATATTCTTAATTCTCTCCTTTGAAGTTGGTGCAACTAATGGTATTAAATAAATACCGTATTTTTCGGAAATTTCTTTAATATCTTTTCTTTCTTCTAATGGCAAATCAGGTATTATAAGTCCGTCGATGCCTGATTCTTTAGCTTCATTTACAAATCTTTCAATGCCATATTTAAAGATTGAATTATAATACACAAGGTAGACAAGTGGTATTTCACTTTTTTGTCTTATTTTTTTAACAGCATCCATTATATTATCAATTTTCGTGCCATTTTTTAATGCTCTTGTAGATGAAGCTTGTATTATTGGTCCATCTGCCAGCGGATCAGAGTACGGAATCCCTATTTCAATGATGTCAGCTCCTCCTTCTTCCATTTTAAACACCAATTCGACGGTTACATCTAGACTAGGATCGCCTGCAGTAATAAAGGGAATCATAGCCTTAAGGCCTTTTTGCTTTAACTCGTAAAATTTCTTGTCTATTCTATTCATACTGACAACTGCGTTAATTTCATTATTCAATGTGCTCATAATTCCACCCCCAAAACATTTGCAACTGTATTTACGTCTTTGTCGCCTCTTCCAGACAAGTTTACAATAATAATATTATCTTTACTTAGTTTCGATGCTAGTTTCATGGCATAAGCAACAGCATGAGCACTTTCAAGAGCAGGTATAATTCCTTCTATTTGTGATAAATCCATAAAAGCTGATAATGCTTCTTCATCAGTTGCATAAACATATTGTGCTCTACCGCTATCTTTTAAATAGGAGTGTTCCGGTCCAACACCTGGATAATCAAGCCCTGCAGATATCGAATAAACCGGCATTATCTGACCGTCATCATCCTGCAGCAGATACGTCATCATTCCGTGAAGTACACCAATGCTTCCCTTTGCCATAGTGGCAGCATGTTTATCAGTATCTATCCCAAGACCTGCTGCCTCGACACCTATAAGTTTTACTGATGAATCATTTATAAAAGGGTAAAATATTCCCATAGAATTGCTGCCACCGCCAACACATGCAACAATATAATCAGGCAACCTATTTTCTTTGCTAATGATTTGTTCTCTTGCCTCATCACCTATGATTCTCTGAAAATCTCTAACCATCATTGGATATGGATGTGGTCCCACGACAGATCCCATTACGTAAAATGTATCATCAATGTTTGTAACCCAATTGCGTATTGCCTCGTTTACGGCATCTTTCAAAGTCCCAGTTCCGGTTTTGACCGGCGTGACTTTTGCGCCAAGCAATTTCATTCTAAAAACATTTAATGATTGCCTCTTTATATCTTCTTCACCCATAAAGATTTCACATTCCATATCAAACATTGCAGCACCTGTTGCAGTTGCTACACCGTGCTGTCCTGCTCCAGTCTCAGCTATAACTTTCTTTTTACCCATTCTTCTGGCTAATAGAATCTGCCCTAGTACATTGTTTATCTTGTGAGCCCCTGTGTGATTTAAATCTTCTCTTTTTAAATAAATTTTTGCACCGCCTAGTCTTTTTGACAAATTTTCCGCATAGTACAGAGGCGTCGGCCTTCCAGAATATTCCTTTAAATAATATTTATAGTCGTTAATGAAATTTTCATCTTTCATTGCTTTGTAAAATTCGTTTTCAAGTTCAATTAAAGCACTCATGATTGTCTCTGGCACGTACTGTCCCCCAAATTTACCAAATCTCCCTATCATAGTACACTCCTCACTTTATAAATAATCTCTTTCATCAAATCATAGTCTTTAAAACCATCTATTTCAACGCCACTAGATACATCCACAATATCCGGTTTTAACATATTTATAGCCATTAAAACATTATTTGCATCTATACCACCAGCTAATATAAACGTACAATTCATATTTGCATCTTTTATTAAATTCCAATCAAAACTCTTTCCTGAGCCTCCATAAAAACCTTCTATTTTGCTGTCTAAAAGTATGCCATCAACATGATAACTTTCTATTTTCGAAATATCCTTCTTTTCACTAATTCGAATAGCCTTCCATACAAGATAGTCCTTGAAATTGTCTATATATTCTTGAGTTTCATCGCCGTGAAATTGCAAAACATCAAGTTTGAGAAAATTTGCTATATATCTTACTTCAGAAATTTTTTCATTGACAAATACTCCAACCTTTTTTATGTCTCTGTCAAGATTTTCTATTAAATCATGTGCCGTTTTTATATCTACTTTACGTTTGCTATCGGCAAATACAAATCCTGCATAATCGGGTTTTAGCATATTTAGGTATTCTACATCTTCCATGCGCCTTATTCCGCATATCTTTATCAGTGCCATTATTAAACACCCTTTGAACTCATTATAAAATCTTTAATTTCTTTATTTTTGTCAACCATGTTCATAAAAGTCTCACCAATTAAAACAGCATTTACTCCTAACGATTGCAGATACTTCACATCTTCTGAAGATTTAATACCACTTTCTGATACCAATACAATATCATTCGGTACGTATTTAATTAACCTTTCAGTTGTGTTTAAATCAACATGAAAATCCTTTAAATCTCTATTGTTTATGCCTAAAATTTCAACATCTGCCTTTAATGCGATATCAAGTTCATATTCATCATGGACTTCTACAATAGCATCTAGACCAAGTTCTTTAGCTATATTGTAAAATCTACTGAGGTTACTACCTAGAATAGCTACTATCAACAAAACAGCATCTGCACCTATAAGCTTACTTTCATATATCTGATACTCATCAAATATAAAATCTTTTCTGAGTATCGGCTTTGATGTAATATTTTTTACGTCATTTATAAATCTATTATCACCCTTGAAATAGTTTTTTTCTGTAAGAACCGAAATTGCATCGACACCGGCTTCCTCGTATAATTCTGCAATTTTCTTATGATCAAAATTTTTTATAATCACACCTCGCGATGGGGAAGCATTTTTTATTTCCCCTATAATAGATATGCGATCTTTACATAAAGCTTCTTTAAAATTCCTTAAATTCACATCGTTAATTTTGTCTAATATCTCTTCTAATGGTTTTTCGATCTTTTCCAACTCCAATTGAGATCTTTTCTTTGAAACAATATCGTCAAGTATCATTGTAAATACACCTTCTGATAACTTAATATTTCATTTAATTTACCTAATGCAGCACCTGAGTCAATCAAATGCTCTGCCAATAATACTCCTTCTTTTATATTGTCAACGGCTTTGCCGACATAAAGCGCTGCTGCACTATTTAATACTACAATATCTCTCTTAGGTCCTTTTTGCCCCTCTAAAATATCTAAAATGATTTTTGCATTTTCTTTAGAATCGCCACCGTTTATATCAGTATCTTTAGACAAGTTGATACCATAGTCATGGGGATCTATCGTATAGTCTATAACTGTACCGTTTTTTACCTCAGAAACAGTTGTAGTAGTCGTCGTAGTTATTTCATCAAGCCCGTCATTTCCATAAACAACTAATGCTCTTTCACATCCTAATTTTAATAAGACTTCTGCAAGTACATGTGTCAACTTCTTGTCATAGACTCCAAGGACTTGCCCTTTGGCAGAAGCAGGATTTGTCAACGGCCCTAATATATTAAATACCGTTCTTAAACCAAGCTCTCTCCTTATTGGTGCGACATTCTTCATTGCTGAATGATATTTAGGAGCATAAAGGAATCCAAAACCTACATCATCAATAAACTTCTTCGTAATTTCCGGTTCCAAATCAATTTTCACTCCAAGTTCACTTAATACATCAGCACTTCCGCTTTTGCTGGATACTGCTCTATTGCCATGCTTTGCTATTTTTACACCTGCAGATGAAGTAATTATTGCAACTGCTGTGGATATGTTAAATGTCCTTCCGCCATCACCACCAGTACCGCAAGTATCAATAACGTAAGGAGAATCAAGCTTTAACTTTACTGCATTTCCTATCATGGATTTAGCAGAACCCGTTATTTCATCAACTGTTTCACCTTTCATTCTAAGACCAATTAGATAGCCTCCTATGAGAGCTGAGCTAGATTCACCTTTCATGATTGAGTCCATAGCACTTTTGGCTTCTGATTCTGTCAAATTTTCCCCCATGACAATTTTTTCAATGGCTTCCTTTAACATTGCAAATCCCCTCCACATAATTTTTTAATATTGATTTGCCTTTTTCAGTTAATATCGATTCAGGGTGAAATTGCAGTCCATAAACCGGGAATTTCTTGTGTCTTATTCCCATTATCGTCCCGTCTTCAGCCTCAGCAGTTATTTCAAGCTCATCCGTCAATGAATCTTTATCAATTATAAGCGAATGATATCTCATGGCTCTAATAGGGTTTTTTATGCCATTAAATAATCCTTGCCCATTGTGAGTTACAATAGATGTTTTTCCATGCTTGATGATATTTGATTTGATTATTTTAGCTCCATAAGCATAACCTATCGCTTGATGTCCAAGGCAAATTCCCAATATCGGTATCTTATCACTAATTTTTTTAATCACATCAATGCAAATTCCAGCATTTTCTGGCCTTCCAGGTCCAGGTGACAAAACAATACCATCAGGTTTCATTAAAATTATGTCAGATACTTCTATTTGATCATTTCGCAAAACTTTAATATCGGGATAAATTTCTCCTATAAATTGGTAAAGGTTGTAGGTAAATGAATCGTAGTTATCAATTAACAGCAGCATTATAGCACCTCCTTCAGTGCCATCGCTTTATTTAAAGTTTCATAATATTCTGATTCAGGGTTTGAATCATATACAATGCCGCATCCTGCTTGAATAAAAGCCATACCATTCTTTAAAAGCAGTGTCCTTATAGCTATGCACATGTCCATATTACCATTAAATGAAAAATATCCAACTGCTCCAGCATAAAACGATCTGCTTACATTCTCAAGCTCATCGATTATTTCCATAGCTCTTATTTTAGGCGCTCCAGAGACTGTTCCTGCCGGCAAACATGCAATAAGTGCATCAAATGCCGTAAGGCCTTTTTTTAAAATACCTGAAACTTTTGATACAATATGCATTACATGGGAGTAAAAATCTACCTCCATAAATCTATCCAGCTTTACACTGCCAAACTCACTGACTTTACCTATGTCATTTCTCCCAAGATCCACCAGCATAACGTGTTCTGCTCTTTCCTTCTCATCATTTAAAAGTTCTTCCTTTAGCTTTAAATCCTCTTCCTCACATTTTCCTCTTTTTCTAGTACCAGCAATTGGATTCGTAGTAACTTTATCGCCAAACACTGATATAAGGCTCTCCGGTGAAGAACCAATTAATTGAAAATCTTCAAAGTCTATATAGAACATATATGGTGACGGATTTGTAGATCTTAATCGTCTATATATATCAAAAGGATTCGATTTGGTTTTAATCTTCAATCTTTGAGATGGAACAACCTGAAATATATCACCATTCCTTATATATTCCTTTGCTTTTTCAACAATATTGCAGAATTCCTCCAAGGTAAAATTAGATTCCACACTAACTACATCAGATTTAGGAGGAAGTTCATGACTTCTTACATTGTTTTTTATATTTTCAATCATAAGATTTAGCTTTTTTTCTATTGAATCATAAGTTTCATCATCATCTGAAAATACATTGTAAATGACAGATACCGTATGTTTAAAGTGATCATAGCAAATAAATTCTTTATAAAACATAAAATATGCGTCTGGTATTCCTATTTCGTCAATATTTTTACTAGGCAAATTCTCATATTGTCTTATAATATCATACCCTGCATAACCAAGTGCACCGCCTGTAAACGGCAGCTTAAGGCTGTTTCTGTCATAATCTTGTTCGATATTTTCTTTTATATAGTCAAGGACCTTCCCATGTTTTATTGTACGCTGCTCTTTTTCAATTTCGATTAAGTTGCCATGGCTTTTTATCTTTAAATATGGATCTGAACCAATAAATGAGTATCTTCCCCATTCTTTTCCACTCTCTGCACTTTCAAGCAAAAATTTGTTTTTCCCTTTTAAATTGTAAAAAATACTGACAGGTGTCAATTCATCGCCATTTATCTCAACATAAATTGGGAAAACGACTTTTTTATCCTTTAGCTCAGCAAATTCTTCTCTGCTTAAATTCAACATATACCCACCTCCTCAATAAAATTTGGTAATAAAAAAAGCCACTCCATCCAATGGGACGAAGTGACTCCGTGGTGCCACCCAAATTATTTCATACTTATGTGGTTTAAAAAAGCATCTCATCCACTAAGGACGAAATGCTTAAATTTCGCTATGCCACCTAAGTACAAAATATCTCTTTCAGGTACAGATTTCTCGATACCCTGTCATTTTAACGGTAGACTACCGGGTAATGCTACTTTTAGTTCACACACCATCTCACAGGCCCATTCAATAACGCCGTCAGTACCTGGCTCTCACCATCCCAGGCTCGCTTTGACTTAAAGCGATATTTACTATTCCTGCTCATCGACTTTGCCAACTTAAATTAATTTAATTATATAACGTGTTGAATTGTATGTCAATAGGTTTTATCTTGTCTCAAAAAAATTTAAATATAAGTTACTCAACATAATACATATTACTGTGATATATATTTATTCATCTTCTCATCTATTGTTACTCCATCTGGCTTATAATCTATTTTTACAATAGAGATAACCCTTTTTGCGCCTTCCTTTACACATATGTCTTGCGCTTTCTTTACAATATCTAAAAGAATGTCAATATCACCTTCCATAGTAGTCTCCATGGGACTTACAAAATACTTAACACCCGTTGACTTTATGTAGTCAATAACTTTATCTACAACAGGATAAATCATTTCTTCTTCAACAACAGGTAATACTTGCAAACTTACATTTACTACATTCATCTTCATATCTCCTTAATCATGTTTATCATTTCTTTTACAATATTGCTGGATACTATAGAAGCTTTTTTGACAAATAGATTAAAATCACTTGTAGCATTTCCATCCGCATTGTCGGAAATGCTTCTTATTATAACAAATGGTATATCGTTAAGATATGCAGTATGAGCAATTGCGGCACCTTCCATCTCTACTGCATATGCACTAAATTGTTGTCCCAACCTTCTCGCTTCCTCTTTCGATGACACAAATCTATCACCTGATACAATCCTTCCAACATAAGTTCTTCCATCTATATTGTCATTGGCTGCTTTAAGCGCTATGTCAATCAGATTTTTGTCTGCTTTAAATACGCTAGTCTTCATACGGGGTATAACTCCTAATTCATCGCCAAATGCTGTCGTGTCAAAATCATGTTCTATCGCATCAGATGATATGACTATGTCCCCTACGTTTATTCCGCTTTTTATCCCTCCAGCAACACCAGTATTTATTATACAGTTAACATTAAATTCAGATATCAATATTTGAGCCGCAATAGCTGCATTTACTTTTCCTATACCTGATCTGACTAACACTGTATTTAATCCATTTAGCTGCCCTTTATAAAAAATCATGTCTGCACGATTTATAATTTCTTCATTGCTGATAAATTGTTTAAGTATATCAATCTCTTCTTCCATAGCACCGATAAGCCCTATCTTATTCACTTACAAATTCTCCTTTCATATTTTAATTAAAAAAGGGAGATATCTCCCTTTTAAATATGTGAAGCACACCTTGCGCAAATCGTTGGATGTTCCTTATCTGTTCCTACTGTTTCACTGTACATCCAGCATCTTTCACATTTTTCGCCCGGCGCATGGCTAATTTTAATTGCTAGATTATAATCTTCACTTCTATATGAATTATCAGGTATTTTGTCGTCCTCATTATGAAGAACTGTATTCGATACGATAAATACCGTATTAAGTTCTTCATCAAACTGCTTTAAAAATTCGTACAAATCGCTTGATGCATATATATCAACCTGTGCTTCTAATGAGTGACCTATTTCTTTATTGGCACGTGATATCTCTAAAGCTTTTGATACATCTTTTCTTATGTCAAATAATTTGTTCCACTTTTCGACTATTTCTTTATTATCATATGCATCATTAGGCTGTGGCCAATCAGCTAATTGGACACTCTCGTAATTATTGTTTGCATCATGTTTCATATAGCTCCATATCTCATCTGCTGTAAATGTTAATACTGGTGCTATGATTCGTACAAAACCGTCTAATATTGTATATAACGTCGTCTGAGCTGCTCGCCTTTCTTTAGATGCAGCAGGAAATGTATAAAGCCTGTCCTTTAGTATGTCAAGATACAAGTTGCTCATATCTACAATGCAGAACGTGTGAACAAGATGCAAAAAATCGTAGAATTCATATCTATCAAAGGACGACGTTACATCCTTAATAAGCTCATTGAACTTGTATAGGGCCCATTTGTCTATATCAAGAAGCTCTTCATACGGCAAAGCGTCTTTATCAGCATCAAAATCGTATAAATTGCTTAAAAGGAACTTAGCTGTATTCCTTATCTTCCTGTATGATTCCGTCATCTGTTTCAAGATTTCTTTTGATATTCTCATGTCAGAAGTAAAATCAGCAGAAACAGCCCATAATCTCAATATATCTGCTCCATATTCTTTTACTACATCAGCAGGATCTATGCCGTTTCCAAGAGATTTTGACATCTTGTGTCCTTCGCCGTCTACGACAAATCCATGTGTCAACACGTTTTTATATGGTGCCATTCCTCTTGTAGCAACAGATGTCAAAAGCGATGACTGGAACCATCCCCTATGCTGGTCAGAACCCTCAAGGTACAAATCTGCAGGCCACCTAAGACCTTCAGTAGTTTCTAAAACTGCCACATGACTTGAGCCAGAATCAAACCAAACATCCATTATATCTGTTTCTTTTCTAAACTCTGTAGAAGCACATTCACATTTTGTACCCTTCGGCAATATTTCTTCTGCTGTGTATTCATACCAAGCATCAGAGCCTTTTTCACTAAACAATTTTTTAACTGCATTTATTGTATCATCATTAATCAATTCTTTACCACAATGTTTACAATAGAAAATCGGAATCGGGACACCCCATATCCTCTGCCTCGAGATACACCAGTCATGTCTATCCTTAACCATATTTGTAATCCTGTCTTCGCCCCATTCAGGAATCCAGTTTACTTCTCTTATTGCATTTAAAGCTTCATCTCTAAACCCATCAACAGAAGCAAACCATTGCTCTGTAGCACGGAATATAACAGGATTTTTGCATCTCCAACAATGTGGATACGAGTGAGTTAATGTTTTTGACGCTAATAAAGCATCAACTTTTTCCAAATCCTCTTTTATTACTTTATTGGCATCAGCATAGAATAATCCCTTGTATTTCCCAGCTTTTTCTGTAAATCGGCCTTTATCGTCAACAGGATTCAAAACATCAAGACCATATTTCTGTCCAACTATAAAGTCTTCTTCACCATGGCCTGGTGCAGTATGAACACATCCTGTACCAGCTTCTAATGTTACATGATCACCTAATATAATAAGCGAACTTCTGTCAAATAAAGGATGTTTAGCTCTCATTCCTTCTAAATCTTTGCCCTTAAATGTCGCAATTACCTCACGATTCTCAAGGCCTGTTTCCCTTTCTATATCATCAAGCATGTCTTTCGCCATTATGTAGATTTCTTTTCCATATTTAGCTAGCGCATAATCAAATTCCGGATTTAAACATATAGCAAGGTTGGCTGGTATAGTCCAAGTTGTCGTAGTCCAGATTACAAAATACAAGTTATTTAGGTCATCAACAATTCCTTTGAACTTCCCAAGATCATCAGTTACTCTAAATTTAACATAGATAGAATCTGAAGTCTCATCTGAGTATTCTATTTCAGCTTCTGCTAAAGCTGTTTCACAGTCAGTACACCAATACACAGGCTTTAATCCTTTGTAGATGTACCCTTTTTTAGCCATTTCACCAAATACTTCTATCTGCTTTGCTTCATATTCTGGTTTTAATGTCAGATAAGGGTTTTGCCAGTCACCTCTGACTCCTAACCTTATAAACTGTGATTTCTGCTTCTCAATTTGTGAAAAAGCAAAATCACGACAAACTTTTCTGAATTCAACAGGGCCTACCTCGTTCCTTTTTATTCCCAATGTTTTTATTGCCTGCTGTTCAATTGGCAAACCGTGGGTGTCCCAACCTGGCACATATGGTGCATCAAAGCCTCTCATCGTCTTATATTTTACAATCATATCTTTTAAAACTTTATTCATGGCTGTTCCAAGATGTATATCCCCGTTGGCATATGGCGGTCCGTCATGAAGAATAAATTTTTCCTTCCCCTTATTTTTATTTAATGATTTATGATATATATCCATATCATCCCATTTTTTTAATATCTCCGGCTCTCTCAAAGGCAGATTCGCCTTCATTGGAAAATCTGTCTTAGGCAAATTTAATGTTTTGTTGTAATCCATCAGTATACCTCCTATTAATTAAATAAAAAACATTAAAAAACAAAAACCTCTCACCCACAGGGACGAGAAGTCGCGGTACCACCCTCATTATTAAGGCTTAAATGCCTTAATCACTCATTGAATAACGGGTATATCCCGGCTTAGCTTACTAAAAATTTCAGCCAGCAGCTTCGAGGTGATATATGTCAAATAAACTTATTGGCTTACACCAACCGCCAACTCTCTTAAAAGTTTAATTTGCATAAATTGTCCTCAGCATCGCTTTTCACATTTTAAATAATTATACAATAATTAGAAAAGCACGTCAACATCTTAAATAGTAATAGCTGATTTCACTTTGACACCTTCAATACTTCCAAGCTTCCCAGTCAAAGCTCCAATATCATCTGTCGTTCCATCGACAATAAGAGATATAATAGACACATTTCTTTCTTTATAAGGAACACCCATTCTTCCAACAATTATATTGGCATACTCGCTTAAAATATGATTTACTTTCTCAGATGTTAGTTCTCTGTTTTGAACTAATATACCGATTACAGCAATCCTATTCCTCATCGTTTTTCTCATATTGCTCCTCGCCAAAAAATTCTCTATCATCAATAGATAATACCGCTTCTAGCTCCCCCTCAAGAAGAGTTTTAAATTTTGCCTTAAAAACATTAAGCTTTCTTCTTTGATTTTCAAGCTCTGCCCTTATTCTTACAACCTCTTGATTCGCTTTTTGCATAATCTTTTCCGCTTCCTGTTGAGCTTGTTGTATGATTAAATCCGCTTCTTTTTTGGCATTTAATTTCAAATCCTCTGCAGATTTTTGTGCTACAACTAAAGTATTATTTAGTGTCTTTTCTATCTCAGTATAATTTTGCAATTTATCATTCAAGATGTTGACCCTATCCTTTAAATCTGAATTTTCTTTATAAAGCAATTCGTAATCTTCCATAACCTTATCAAGGAACTCGTCAACTTCATTTTCATTATATCCTCTAAATGACCGTTTAAATTCTTTATTATGTATGTCCATAGGTGTTAACATGTCACACACTCCCTCTATTTCTCTTGTTATATGTATCTTAAAATATGAACATAAATCCTACCTTTTTTAGTTGTACCAAGAATTTTTTCAAACTTGATCCTTCCATGACCCCTTAAAGATATAATATCTCCCTCTTTTATTTCAAAAGAAGGTTCTAGTTTTGTTTCCCAATTAACTTCGGCCAAACCAGCTTTTATCAATTCAGATGCTTTCGTCCTGGATAATTTAAACCCTGAAGCAATAATACTATCTAATCTGATAGATGCAACAGTTGTATTTATATCATCGTATTTTACTTCCGGCTCCATGATTTCATCCAAATTTATTGAGTATACATTAACCCTCTCTTTGCCAATCTTATGTAAATTTATCAAGATATAACTGACTATATCATTATGAACAACAATATCACAACTCTCTTGTCTTTTTATTATATCGCCAACTTTATCTCTTTTTATACCTAATCCAAGGATGGAACCTAACACATCTCTATGAGATAATCTCGACAAATCACCGTTTATCCTAATTGCACTTATCGGTGCTTTGTACGCGTCTACTGCGCCTTTAAATTTTGGATATATATGTGCTATCTTTCTTTCGGCTGCATCAAATCCACCAATAAACCTACAATTTATATCGTCAAATTGTGTCATCAACTTTAGCAGTATTTTTTGATCCTTCATGCTTAAAAAATCGGTATATCTACCGCGTTTATTTTTCTGAACCCATTTTGCTATATCTTCTAGCCTTGCTATACTGTAATCCATATCTTCACCTTTTAAAACTTATTAATTCATATTAATGAAACTATATTAATTATAATTGGCCTTATAATATACTGTATAACCAACATCGCTAATATTGGTGAAAAATCTATCATCATACTTCGTCCAATCGATGATTTAAATTGTAGCCTTCTAAACGGATCTAATATAGGCTCTGTAACTGTAATCACAAATCGCGATATAGGATTACTCATATTTTCCATTCTTAACAAAGATAGTACCACTCTTATTAAGATGAGCCAATTTACAATTTCAAAAAAGTAATTTAGTGTTAACACCAATGCATAATTTGTTGTCAAATCATACCCTCCTTATTTACTATGAAAACTTATTATATAAGTAGCTAAAAAAGCGCAGACTTCCCCTAGAGCTTTTAAAATAGACTTTAAAGGAAATTAATGGATATATT
>NZ_JAGGLT010000043.1 GCF_017874545.1 Thermoanaerobacterium butyriciformans
ATATATCCATTAATTTCCTTTAAAGTCTATTTTAAAAGCTCTAGGGGAAGTCTGCGCTTTTTTAGCTACTTATATAATAAGTTTTCATAGTAAAAAAATCAAAAAAAAATGCTATAAAAAGATACTCAAATCTGAGTATCTTTTTATATATTATTAGTCTAATCCTGTTCATCATATACACTGTTTACAACTGTATTGTCTGTATTATCTGTATTATTAGAGCCATAGACGTCCTGTGAAACTGTTTCATCCGTTTGTCCATAGACATCTTGCGATACTGTGCTATTTTGCGTATTATCATCTTCAATGTCTATGTCTCCTGCATTGTTATCGTAATTTATTTTTTCTCCCAAGATTTCAGCGATAAATCTTATCGGGACAAATGTTCTATTATTGATTGTCATCGGAGAAACTTCTATAGTCACTTCAGCACCATTAACATATACTTTTGAATTATTTAAGTCAAATACAATAGTTTTGTCTCCCTTTGTTATTGTAACAGTATTTGATGCAGCATCCCAATTTACATTTGCACCTAAACTCTCAACCACAGCCCGCACCGGAATCAACGTTGTACCGCTTTTGATGACTGGAGGAACATCAAACTTGATTTCTCTTCCTTTAGCCCTAACCTTTCCGGCAAATTTTGTATACTTTGCCTCATTACTTTTGACAGCAAATGTTTCTTTTCTATTTTCGCTTTTTACAGTCACAGAATTTGCTTGTCTAAAAGCATTTCTATGATTTTCTCTTGGTTTCGCATCAACAAGCGATATAGAACCTGCAACAATTGCCACTGAAAGCGCAATAGCCACCATCTTTTTCACGCTATCACCTCCTCTATTAAATATATCGGATAAAAAGATCTTTTCTTAAACCGCAAAAAAATCATCCACTATATCGTATTACTTCGACATAGTGGATTGATTGTCAATAAACGCTATTTCAATAACTTCGTCTCACCAGAATCTATCTTCACCGCCTCACCGTCCACTTCAATCCATACAGGTATTGCTGATGGATTATATACAATGCTGCCATCAGCGCTAAACTTTAAGCTTCTCAATGCATTTATATAATCCATTATTTCAATATTTGTAGCGTACCACACATTTTCATCAAAGGATGCCATCTTGCAAAATTCTTCTATCAAATCCCAATTGCCATTTCTCTCAAACTCGAAACTGTGTCCCCAAACGTAAAACAGTGGCATTTGCTCCCACTCAGGAACATTTTTAAAATCCTTAAGTTTTTCTATTACATCTTGGTCATGATGACATGTTGGATGCCACTCCAAAAAATTGCTTGGGATTCTAAAGCTTCTTGTAGAATTAACCGTCCTTGAATACTCTATGCCAAATGCTTTAAGCTCTTTTGCGAGTTTATGGCTATAATCGCCAAACGGATACGCCATGCCCCGCACATTATAGCCTACCAATGTCTCAAGGTTTTTTCTATCCTCCATTATTTGGTACACCAACTCTTCTTTTGGTATCAAAGTAAGATATGGATGGTCTACTGTATGAACAGCAACTTCATGTCCTTCATATAGTTTCTTTATTTCTTCTTTCGATACATAAGGTTTAGAGTTAAACATACCTGAATTAAGATTGAACGTCCCTTTTATACCATATTTATTGAAGATCTCAACCAATTTTCTGTCGTAAACCTGTCCATCATCATAGCTCATAGTCAATGCTTTTCTTTTGCCATTAGGGTAATAATCAAAGCGTATTCTCACTTTCATTATCTCCTTTTCAAAATTTCTATCCTAAGCAACCTCTGTATATAATTTTACCCCTTTACAGCTCCTACTACAAGGCTCTTTTGCACTTGTTCGCTAAGCAAAACATATATTAAAATTGTAGGAATCGTAGCAATTACAAGCCCGGCACCAATTGGTCCCCATTCAGTTTGATATTGTCCTGACAGAGACATGATACCAACTGTCAATGTTTTTATAGCATCATTATTTATAAAAGTATTTGCAAACATAAGCTCATTCCACGTCGACAAATAGGTGAAAATCGCTATTGTCGCTAATGCCGGCCTTATAAGTGGCAATATAATGTAATAAAACGACTTGTATATGCTACATCCATCTAGAAATGCCGATTCTTCTAATTCCCGTGGTATAGTATAAAGGAAGCCTGTCAAAATAAATATTCCCATAGGTATAGCGAATGCGACATATGGTATTACCAGCGATGCGTACGTATTAAGCAAGTTTAAATTCTTCAAAATTATAAATAACGGAAGCAGTGTGGCATGTATCGGCACCATCATACCCATCAAAAATATCGTAAGGACAAGTTTGCTATACTTCCACTTCATCCTTACAATCGCATATGCGCTTGTTGCCACCAAAATGCTGGATATAACAATAGTTAAAACTGTGACTATGGAACTATTTATAAAATACCTGCCTACATTACCACTGGATAGTGCCTCAGAATAGTTTGACCATTGCCAAATTCGAGGAAATCCAAGAATATTTCCGCCGAAAATCTCAGTATTATTTTTTACAGAGAATAAAAATAGCCAAAATAAAGGATATAGCTGTATTATTGCCCAAATAACAAGCATAGCCTCCAACAAATAAAGTCCAATTTTTTTCATACCTCTTTTATTATTCTTATTTGCAATATTTTTCAATTTTAACACCACCTTTAATATGCTTCATCTTTTCCGAATAATTTTTGTATAATGATTGTTCCAATTAAAGATTCTAAGATGATAAATATAGCCATTGCACTACCATAACCATATTGATATCTAAAGAATATCATGTTGTACATCAATGTTGACGGCACTTCGCTGGCATGTAATGGTCCGCCATTAGTCAAAACATAGATTAAGTCAAAAGCCTTAAAAGAACCGATGACGGCAAATATGACGCAAACTTTCAATATCGGCTTCATAAGAGGTATTGTTATCCTGAATGCGATCTGCGATTCTGTCGCACCGTCGATTTTTGCAGCTTCGTATATATCTGTAGGTATCGATTTTGCAGACGCATACATTAATAGCATGTGATAGCCAATGTACTGCCACAAAATCGGAACAAATACCGCGCCAAGTGCTGTTTTTGTATTTCCAAGCCACTGATTTGTAAGAGATTGTAAGCCAATTTTAGTCAGTATGAAATTCAATAGTCCATAGTTAGGATTGTATATCTTCATCCAAAGCTGACCTATAACAACCGTCGACAATATAACAGGTATAAAATACACTGTCCTGTAAAATTTCTCACCTTTAATTCCTCTGGATAATATCAAAGCAAGTAAAAGAGAAATAGGCAGCTGGATAAACACAGAAAGAACCGCCAATATAAATGAATTTTTAACGGAAATAATAAACCCGTCTGTATTATTAATAAATAAATTTTTATAGTTCTGCAGTCCAATAAAAACTCCTTTGCTAAAACCGTCCCACTTTAATAGACTGTAATAAAAAGAAAAAAATATCGGAAGCAATACAATAACCAAAAAAACTAAAAATGCAGGAAAGACGAAAAGAAATATCGCTTTCTTATCGCTCAAAATTTTTTCCATAGAAAAACCTCCTAACAAAAATAGTAGAAGCACATATAGACTATCAATAGTAATTATCTTTGTACACCGTTAAATAATTTCCTGCTAATTATCAAATAATTAGCAGGAAATTACAAAATCTCAATATACTACTTGCCGTTTACCTTCTGTTGCATCTGCTTTGCAAATTCTTGAGGTGTAATCTGCTTTGCAAACAATTGAGCAACTAAATCCTTATGCGTCTGAGCATCATCACCCATTAGATACAAATCCCAAGCAGGAACATTACCTTTTGCATTTGCAACTACATTATTCATTATCTGTATCTGAAGTTGTGAAACTTGCGATTGATCTACATTATCGTATTTAAACATAGGCAATCCAGCGCCAATCAGATACTCCATATCAGACAAATGCTTTGCAAGATATTTTGCAGCTTTAACTGCTTCATCTTTGTGCTTTGAATTTGCACTAACCATTAATGCACCTGCACCACCACCAATGTACTCAGTAGGATCACCTTTGCCGCCTTCTATACTTGGAAATCTTACAGCTTCTATCTTTCCTTTCACAAGTGACGATGGATCTGAGTCAAATGCTGCAGCATCAAAGTTACCTCCGAAGTACATAGCAGCTTTTCCTTGGTTAAACTCTGCTGTAGCTTCATCTCTTGTAAGTCCCATAAATCCTGGATCAAATGCACCTGCATCAACCATCTCTTGAAGTTTCTGTGCCGCATCTATAAATGCTTGATTGTCAAATGATGTCTTGCCATTTAATGCATCTCTAGTAAGTTGCACACCACCTTCACGAAGTGCTATCATATCGTAGTACCACATGCCCGGCCATTCATCTTTTTCACCTAAAGCAAATGGAGTTATTCCCTTTGATTTGAAAGTTTTTATTGCATCAATCAATTCACTAAATGTTGTAGGTATCTTAACATTATATTTATCAAATAGTTCTTTATTTACGTATAATACACTTGCCTGCTGATCATAAGTAATGCCATATATTTTTCCATCATACGTAACATTATCAAGTGCTCCTGGCAGCATCTGATCTTTTGTACCGTCATTTAAGTAGCTGTCTAATTGAAGAACTTTACCAGCTTCAACGAATGGCTGTGAAAATCCTCCAGCCCATGTCTGAAATATATCAGGTGCTTCATTTGCAGCAATTGCAGTCTTAATCTTTGTTTTGTAAGCATCGTTTTCAGTAACGCTCTCAACAATCTGCACATTTGGATTTTCTTTATTCCATTGATCAATAATCTCTTTGACTTTTGTCTTTGCCGGTTCACCAGTGAAGATATTCCAATAGGTAAGCGTTATCTTTTCGGATGAACCAGATGACTTAGATGAATTAGAAGCATTTGAATTGTTTGAGCTAGTACCACATGCTGATGCGCTAAGAATCAGCAATAAAGATAATACAACTAGCATAACTTTTTTAAATCTTTTCATTGTTCCGCATCCTTTCTCTAATGTTTATTGTAATGTTTACAACTTACGTTTATATAATAAAACATTATGAAAACATAATGAATACAATTTTTTTACCACAATCTTTAATATCTTTACTAATTAACGAAATTCTTAATCTATTATTACTTCTAAAAAATTAATAATAGCAAACCGCAAAGCCACCAGTTCAGTAGCTTTGCGATTTTACATCAACACATTAGAATAAGTCACATTTCATCATTATTTCCCATTGATTTTTTCTTGCATCTGCTTTGCATAATCTTGTGGTGTAATCTGTTTTGCAAATAATTGCGCAACTAAATCTTTATGTGTCTGAGCCTGGTCACCCTCAAGATATAAGTCCCAAGCAAGTACACTATCTTTTGAATTTGCAACTATATTATTCATAATTTGTGTTTCAAGTGGATCTACCTGAGATTGATCTACACTGTCATACTTCCACGTTGGCAAAGCAGCGCCAACTTTATAAAACTCTAATGACATATTTTCTGCAAGATATTTAGCTGCTTTTACAGCCTCATCTTTATACTTACTATTGGCATTTACCAAAAGAACATCGCTTCCACCGCCGATGTATTCAGTTGGATCTCCTTTCCCTCCCTCGATCGTTGGGAATCTTACAGCTTCAACTTTTCCTTTAACTAAAGATGAGTCTACTTCAAATGATGCTGCATCGAAATTTCCTCCGAAATACATTGCAGCTTTACCTTGATTAAATTCTGCTGTAGCCTCATCTCTCGTTAGTCCCATAACACCTTGATCAAATGCTCCAGCATCAACCATTTCCTGTAACTTCTCAGCAGCATTTACAAATGCCTGATCTTCAAAAGAAGCTTTTCCGTTTAATGCATCTCTAGAAAGCTGTGCACCGGCCTCACGGAGTGCTATCATGTCATAGTACCACATTCCAGGCCATTCATCTTTTTCACCTAAGGCAAATGGCGTAATTCCGTTTGACTTAAATGTCTTTATAGCGTCAATCAACTCGCTAAATGTTGTAGGTATCTTTACATTGTATTTATCAAATAGCTCTTTATTTACATATAATACACTTGCCTGTTGAGCAAAAGTCAAACCGTAAACCTTTCCATTATACGTAATATTATTAAGTGCACCAGGCAACATCTTATCTTTTGTTCCATCGTTTAAATAATCATCTAGTGAAAGTATCTTGCCAGCATCTACAAATGGTTTTGAAAATCCTCCGCCCCACGCATAAATAATATCAGGTGCTTCGTTTGCTGCTATCGCTGTCTTTATCTTTGTCTTATATGCATCATTTTCAGTTATGCTTTGCTCTATCTGCACATTTGGATTTTCTTGATTCCATTTGTCTACTATATTTTTAACTATGGTCTTTTGCGGGTCGCTAGTGAAGATATTCCAAAATGTAAGCGTTATCTTTTCGTTTGTGTCAGAAGACTTCGAAGATTTAGAAGCGTTAGAATTACTTGAACCGTTTGAACTCGTACCACATGCCGATGCGCTTAATATCAACATAATTGAAAGCAAGATCAACATGACTTTTTTAAATAACTTCATGCCTCCACATCCCTTCTATTTTTATTAAATTGTTTACAATAATATAATAAAATACCATACAATTAGAATGAATATAAATTTTTTACTACAATCTTAGATATTTTTACTTGTTTTATACATGGCAAAAAGCCTATCGTCAAATACGACAAAAACGCACCTTAATATTATGATAGTCTTATATGTATAATTTATTGACTTATCTAAGGTATGAGAGTAAATTTTATTTATAAACAATTACATATCATTGGAGGGATTATAATGAGCTTAGATACTTCAGATGAATTAAAACACCGCAAAGGAAAAGTCAAAATCAAGCTGACTAAAAAAGACGGTTCTCCTATTAAAGAAGCGGAGATTACTGTATCTCAGGTAAAGCATAAATTTTTATTTGGGTGCGGAGCATTTGATTCTCTTCCACTTGCTAATGACGAATTGGAAGAAAACGATAAAGCAAAAATCGAAGAGCGTTTTGAAAAATTTTTTGACGTATTTAACTATGCTACGATTCCCTTTTATTGGGGTAGATTTGAACCTGAAAAAGGAAAACCAGATACGAAAAGACTTAAAAAAGCCTCAGAATGGCTTGTATCAAAAGGCTGTCTTGTAAAGGGACATCCACTATGCTGGCATACCGTAACTGCACCTTGGCTTTTAGACATGAACAATGAAGAAATTTTAAAAGCTCAACTTTATCGCATAAAGCGTGAAGTAAGCGATTTTAAAGGATTAGTCGATATATGGGATGTAATAAATGAAGTGGTCATTATGCCTATTTTTGATAAATACGATAATGGTATAACCAGAATATGCAAAGAATTAGGGCGCATTCGCCTCGTAAAAGAAGTTTTTAATGAAGCAAAAAAGGCTAATCCTGATGCTGTTCTACTTATAAATGACTTTAATACATCTATTTCATACGAAATACTTATAGAAGGATGCCTTGAAGCTGGAATACCTATTGATGCCATAGGAATCCAATCACACATGCATCAAGGATATTGGGGTGTCGAAAAGACTTTAGAAGTACTTGAAAGATTTTCGCATTTCAATATTCCATTGCATTTTACAGAAAACACTTTATTATCAGGGCATTTGATGCCACCTGAAATAGAAGACTTAAATGACTACCAATTAAGCGATTGGCCTTCAACGCCTGATGGTGAAGAACGACAAGCAATGGAAATTATAAAGCATTATAAAACTCTTTTTTCACATCCAATGGTAGAATCAATCACATGGTGGAATTTTTGCGATGAAAATGCGTGGCTTGGTGCACCTGCAGGTCTTTTGCGCCGTGACAATTCCTGCAAACCATCATATTACGAATTAAAAAGACTTATAAAAAATGAATGGTGGACACATCCTACACGTCTTATCACAAACAATACAGGAGAATTTGAATTTACAGGCTTCTTAGGTGAATACGAATTAGATATTGATGATAGAAAATTCCACTTTAACCTTGATAAAAACAGCACATTAATAGAAATCACTTTATAAATCAACACATGGTAAAAGGCAGAAGGAACTCACTCCTTCTGCCTTTTTACTTACAGATTATTTGTCTTATTTAGTAAGCCATATATGATAGCTGCTGCTTCTGCTCTTGTAGCCATTCCTTTAGGTGCAAATACGTTGTTTGGTTCTCCATTTACTATTCCTAATTTCGCTGCATTAGCTACTACATTTCTTGCCCAGTCACTTATATCCTTGTCATCGTTAAATGTCGTATTTCCTATATCCTCTTCTTTATATGATGTAAGCATCTCGTATGCCCTCATGGCTATTGCTGTCATCTCTTCTCTTGTTATGCTGTCATTTGGCCTTGCGTTCTTTCCATCACCTTCGATTATGCCAGCTTTGTATGCTGCTTCTATTGCATTCGAATACCAGTCTCCACTCTTTACATCGCTAAATTCTCCGCTGTATGGCTCTTCTTTTATGTTTAATAGCCTCAGTATCATTGCCGTGAATTCTGCTCTCGTCACTGCCTTATTGGGTTCATACTGGGTATCTGTCATCCCTTCTATTATGTGCCTTGATGCTAATACTTCTATCACGTCTTTTGCCCAGTTATCTTTTATGTCATTAAATGTCTTGTCGTATTCTAATGCAGCATACTGTGAGAAGTGTGTTGCATTGAATGTTATTGTTCCAGATGATACGTCTACTTTTCCTCCTACATATTCCCATTGATTTGTTGTTGGATTGTAATAGTAAACTGCTACTTTTCTTGGATCGTTAGCTTTTGATATGTTCAGTGTTACTTCTACTGGTTTTGCCAATGCTACATTTCCACTGTCTGATTTAATGCTTATGTCTATTGTATTAGAAAGTGGTACGTAATTTGATGCATTTGGCTTTCCGTTATCTTTTATAGATATATTAACACCATTTTGTATCTGGTCTTGGTTAAGTGCGTCTTTTGCAAGTGCTATTGATGCATTGTCTGATTTTATGACTATATATTTGCTATTTTCAGCACTTGTATCTAAAATGTCTTTTGAAATCTGAACAACTTTTTGTTGTCCTTGACCAATTGTCGTAATGTCAAATACGACTTTCTTGTCTTTTGAACTTGTTATCAAGTCTTTAGCTTTTCCTGCATCAAGCGTCAATGTAATAATATTGCCATTCTTTGTAACTACGCCTATTGTATTGCTTGTAGTGTTATTATTGCCTGAATTAGTGCTACCAGATGGCTTACCTGTAAGCATCAAGTTCCCAAATCCTGAAGTATCTTGCCATGAATTGCCGCTGGGATCGCACCACGTGACAATACCTGACCTCTTACCATTTTCATCTGCATCATTAACTTGCAAATCAAACCCTATTATTGTGCCGTTTGATGGAATAATAGCTGTAAATGGAATGGCTTCTTCTACAATATATCCACTTTGTGTAAGACTAGTAGCCGACTTAAATCCATTTGAATTAGTGCTTCCTCCGAAACTTTGCTCATTGTCATAGTTGACTCTATATTGGCCGTCATCATTCTCATAATAAGTTGTCTTATCATTATTCTGATCTACAAAGACTTCTACAGAGTCTTGTTCGTACGGATTGACACTCGATTTATTCAAATTTTCATCTGTGACAACCGCAAGAACATAAAGGTACTTATCGTCCCACATCATCTTTGCTGTCGCAGTAGCACCATTTGAACCCAAAACCCATGTATTTGTTGAAATAGCTTCAACATTATTCCAAATATCATCTACTTTACCATCAATAACAGGAGTACCATATATAGCTGTTGCGATTTGTGCAGATTTTGACAATACAATATCACCAAAATACGATGTATTAGTATTTTGACTGTTGGTATAATCATTCCAAACTGTTATGGTATCTATGCTTCCACTACCTTTATCATCATTTATTCTAATGTCAAATCCAATTTTATCATTAAGTGCAGGATTAATATCTTCAATTGGAATAGCTAGCTGTGCGATATATCCGTCAGCATTAGATGTCACATATTTTGTAATATCTGAATTCCCTGTACCATCCCTCTTAATTGTATAATGTTCATCATCAGTTTCATAAGAAGTAGATTTGTTGTCATTCTTGTCTACAAAAATCTCTATACCATCATTATTAGATGGAGTGCTGTCTGAAACTTGTACTAACAAATACAAGTTTTTAGTATCCCACATAAACTTAACAGTAGCAGTTGCTCCGGCAGTTCCTTTTACATAAGTATTTGCATACAATGGTTTTACAAGTTTCCAAGAACTATCAACATTTACACCAATCGCCGGTGATCCTTCTAAAGCTTTTGCAGATTGAATATCAGGTATAGCTTTGCTTGGATCCACTATTGCCCAGAATGCTGGCTTCGCCTGCAATTTTGAATCAAAAAGCAGTGGAGCATTTGGCTTACTAAGCCAAGTTACATCATCTGAAACTCCCCAAAAAACTACAGCAGTTATATACTGTTTCTCAGCTTTAAATAAATCAAACAATTGTTTATACAATCTAGCTTGTTTAAGCAATGCTTCATTTGATATATTGCCATTCATATTCATATCCAATTCAGTTACCTGTATTTCCACACCTAATGAAGCAAGTTTTTCTATAGAAGCTTTTATATTGTCTATATTAGAATAATTTATATTTATGTGCATTTGCATGCCTATTCCGTTTATCGGCACACCTTCACTCTTTAATTTTTTCACTAAGTTATACATAGCCTGCGTCTTAACACCATTATTTTCAATGTTGTAATCATTAATAAACAATTTCATAGATGGATCTGCTTCATGTGCATATTCAAAAGCTTTTTCTATATAATCAGGTCCTATAATTTGTAACCACTTAGAATTTCTTAAATTGCCATTATCATCAAGAACCTCATTTACAACATCCCATCCGATTATTGGATTTTGAGAACCATACTTTGTTTTAAAATGATCTAATACAGTTGTTATATGCGTTTTTAATCTTTGAAGCAGTAAATCCCTTGAAGCTGGTTTAGTTGGATCGTTTGGATCTTGAAAGAACCAATCTGGAACCTGATTATGCCAAAGTAAAGTATGTCCCCTCATCTTCATATTATGTGCTATTGCATAATCAACAATTTTATCAGCATTATCGAAGGTAAAGTCCCCTTCTGTAGGCTGTAAGCTTTCCGGTTTCATGGCATTTTCTGCAACAAGCATATTAAAATGTTTAGCTGTCAATTGAGCATGTGGATCAGTATCACCTAATCTGCTTGGATCAACCGCAACACCGATTGGAAAATAATCTTTAAATACTGAAGACAAATCCGGAATATCATTTTGTATTGTAATTTGATTATTTGCAATTTCACCTATCACAGAGAAATCATCAATGTAAAAATCCACTGTTGGATTTGGTGACTCAACATAGATACTTATTGCACTGTAATCTGCAATAGGAAGAGTAAAACTTCCTTTTATCTCTGTCCATTCACCTTTATTGACATTAGCAAAATCATTAACTTGTATATAATTATCTTTGTCGGATGTTGCTTTAACTGTAGCTTTAAACTGTTCTGTATCATTTCCATCAATAAATTTCACCCAAAAATCAACATTGTATTGCTGTCCGGGAACTATTTTGCCAGTCAAATCATAACTAGGACCATTCCAGTTAGCAGTTCTACCAGTCGTAAATAAACTGTAATTTCCACTGCGAGATTCTTGATAAACTGCTTCAACAACAGACGAACCAGTTCCTGTCCATCCAGTAGCATCGCCATTTTCAAAAGTCCCATTGCTAATAACATTACCAATTTCAGGTGCATTTTGTGGTGTTACTACTACATCATCAATGTAATATTCCAGTGTTGCATCAGGTGATTCTACATACATATATAATGTTTTTAATGTTCCAGTATAATCTAGTGTATAAGTCCCATTTATTGTAGTCCAAGAATCTTCAGAAGCTGTTTTTTGCCATGCTATCGTGTCGTAATGTGTACCATTATCATCTACCCTGCACATTGTAACAGTTATCATAGGATTATGTTTATCTGCAATCTGCCCAGAAACAATTCTCACTTTAAGTGATATATTGTAAGTATCTCCTTTTTGCATTTCTCCTAAAAAGCTATATGCAGGTCCTTCATATGTTTGTGTTCTGCCAGTAACTTTCATGCTGTATTTTCCAATTGCTTGTTCAGTAGTTACTTCTAATGTTGGATTTCCTTGTTTTGTCCATCCATCTAAAGTCCCATTTTCAAAAGTTCCATTGGAAACTAAATTAGTGCTGGTGCTGTCCGCAAACACTTTTACATGTGGCATATACATTGACGTCCCTAAAATCATTATAAAAACTGTAATAAATGATACAATTTTATTTATTTTTAAGCTCATTTTTTTACCTCCCGGTAATTAAATTAATATTAAAATTTAAACTGCTATTCAAATAACAAATTCTAGCCCTTAACACTGCCAATGGTTAAACCCTTCACAAAGTACTTCTGCAAAAATGGATATACCATCATAATTGGAACAACTGCTACTATTGTCATAGCGGCTCTTATGCTTTCGGGAGTAACTGAATTAGAATTATTTCTTAGTCCCATATCAAAAGATGCTTGCTGTGTAAACTGCTGAGTCGACTGCAAAACTTTCTGCAATTCATACTGTAATGTGCTTAAATTGGGATTCATGGAACAAAAAAGCATTGTATCAAACCACGAATTCCATTGTCCAACAGCTACAAAAAGCGTTATCGTCGCTAATACTGGCACACTAAGTGGAAATATAATTGAAAATATTATCCTCAGTTCGCTAGCTCCATCTAATTTCGCCGATTCTACAAGACTGGCTGGTAAACCATCAATATAACTTCTCACAACCATTATATTCCACGCACTTACTATCCCTGGCAAGATGTAAACCAAAAAATTGTTCATAAGATGTAAGTCTCTGATTAATAAGTAATATGGAATTAAGCCACTTGTAAAATACATAGAGTAAGTAAAAATTTTCGAAACAATTCCTCTTAAAACAAAATCTCTTCTGCTTATGGCATATGCAACTATTATGCTTGCAATCACGTTTAAAACAGAACCTATAATAGCTCTTAATGCAGAGATTATCGTTGCATTGTAAATCTCAGGATCATTTAAAATTGAAACGTAATTAAAAGTCGTAAATTTTCTTGGAAATAAATAAATTCCACCTCTCACTGTATCTATAGCATCGTTAAATGACACCGCTAGTACGTGTATAAATGGATACAGCGTAACTATTATTACAATTGTAAGAATAATATAATTAATCGTATCAAATACTATATCTTCTGTGGTCAACCTTCTTCTCTTATTTTTAGCCACTTTATAACCCCCTGAGAATTTGTAATTTAAATTAGAATTAGAATGCACTTTCACCACTAAGTGCTTTCGATATCCTATTTGCTAGTGTAACCATTGCTAAAGAAACAACTGAGTTAAATATACCGGCTGCTGTCGCAAATGAAAATCTTCCCATCGGTATACCATAATTGTATACATACAATTCCAATGTCTGTGAATAATCTATAACCATCGGATTTGATAATAGAAAAACTTGTTCAAATCCAGCATTTAATATCCATCCTGCATTTAATATTAAAAGTATTTTTATGGTTGGTACTATAGACGGTAATGTTATAGAGAAAATTCTTCTTATTCTACCTGCTCCATCAATACTGGCCGCCTCATACAGCTCATTATCTATAGCAGTCATTGCCGCCAGATAAATTATTGAATTCCAGCCTACTTCTTTCCACATATCAGAAAGCGCCATTAAAGGCCAGAAAAGATGTGGAACTCCTATAAAGTTTATGGACTGCTTTATAATGTGAAATTTTAAAAGCAGTTGATTTATAACTCCATCTGGTGATAAAACATCGAGTACAATACTTGCTGCAACAACCCATGAAACAAAATGAGGCAAATATGAAATAGTCTGTACCGTCTTTTTAAATTTCATATTTCTAACTTCATTTATTAAAACTGCTAATGTTATTGAAGAAAAAAATCCAAGAAAATATTTTAAAATACTGATTCCTAACGTATTTCGTATTGATTGATAAAAAGTTGGATCTTCAAAAAGCATTTTAAAATTTTCCAATCCAACCCATGGAGAATTGCTAATTCCCAAAGCAGGATTAAAATTTTTAAATGCTATTATCCAGCCCCATAGTGGAACATAACTAAATATCAGCAACAATATTAGAAATGGCAGAACAATTAAAACCAATTCTTTTTGTTGGCTCAATTTTTTAAAAAATTTTTTCCTATTATCTTTCCTGTAATTTATTATTTCTTCTCTTGATAAAGTTTCTGTTGTTGCATTTGCAGACATAATCAATCCTCCAAAAAAATTAAAATATTTTAAGTGTAATGAAGTACGAACAATCGTACTTCATTACAAAAACCTTAATTAGTTTACTTTGTACCCCAATGCTGTATTCTCCAATCAATTTGCTGCTGTATATATGGCACTTCAAGATCATATTTAGCTTTTTGCATTTCTGATACATATTGTTTCCATATGCTTTCAAACTGATCTGGTTTCGCAGGTATCATTTGTGCTACATATTTTCTTGTAAGGTCAGATGCCTTTTGATTTGCAATCTTAATCTGCTGCTCGCTATCTGGTATGCTTATATCGTATACAAAGCCATAAGGTGTCTCAATTGGTGGTGCCATCATTTGCGACAAATTGGTTATATTATATGCTTTTAATACTTCTTGTTCGTATGGTTTGTATGAACTTGCTATATATTCTGGAGTATCTTGCGGTGATACAAAATTGCCATCTGCAAGTTTTTCACCATCATTTGGATGTGGGAAATACCAATATTGTCCGATTCCTTCTTGTTTAGTATAATTGCTATCTTTATATTGAGTCAATTGTTCTGGTGTCATGTACATCTTTCCATCTTTTACTGAATAATCTTTACCTTCAATTCCCCAGTTTTCAAGCTTCAAAGCTTCATCACTGCACATAGCATCTAAGAATTTGAATGCGGCAACAGGATCTTTGCAGCTCTTTGTTATAACAATACCTGCACTATTGCCTGTCATATTCATGCTATTATAGTCTTCTTTTGTAACACCGTCGAAAGTTACAGGCAAGGCAAATGGTACTCTATCGTAAAGTTTTTGTTGCTCTAGTGAATTAATAGCATTTTGAATATCCCAACGTTGATCGTAAAATCCTAAAACCCTTCCCGATGCAATCAAAGATAGATATGAATCATAATTTCTAGTAAACATCTGCTTGTCAAGTATGCCTTTATTCCATTCTTCGTTCAACTTCTTGTAGTAATCATGTGCCCATTGGCTTATTGCAAATGGATGCGCTTTATTGTTTTCATCAACCCATACATCGCCTGTATTAGCATTTCCAGCTAAGTAACTTGGAACACCAGTTAACGTAAATATCTTCCAACTATCAGTGAGAGCAGTAAATCCTATTACTGGCTGACCATTATATGTCGGATGCTTTTTAACATAATCTTCAATTATGTTAAAATACTGATCAAGCGTTAATTTCTTAGGCCATCCAGCATCTCTTAAAACCTCTAATGGAAGATAGAAACCAGAATAAGGATATAAGTATAATGTTTTTCTTGCAGGTGTTAAATAATAAATATGTCCATCTTTCGGGTCTCTCATCTTGTTTAAGTCTTCTTGAGAATACCATCTTTTTATGTTTGTACCGTATTTGTCAATCAAATCATCAAGAGGTACCAGATCATTAGCCTCTCTAAAAAGTTCAAATGTGTTATTACTTGCCACAATTAAATCAGGCAAGTCACCGCCACTTATCATAAGTGTAGCTTTTGATGTTTCATCTGTACCAACAAGATAACTTACTTGTAAATTCACACCTGTTAAATCGGAAAGTTTTTTCCAGACAGGTGTCTTTGTATAGTCATATGGCGTAGCTGTTGATGTATCGTAGAAAAGTGTGAATGTCTTCTTTTCTTTAGTATTATTGCTAGATGTGTTTTTGCTTGTATTATTGCTGGTTGTTTTTGTGTTACCGCAGCCTGTCAAAAGAGCTGAGATAACCATTACAATCGTCAGAATCAAAATAAATAATTTTTTCCCTTTCATCTTTATAATCATTCCTTTCGCTTCGCTCAAGGCACAAAACGTAATGAAATGTGCCACTTCGAGCTAATTTTGTTCTATAATTATGTCATAGGGATA
>NZ_JAGGLT010000044.1 GCF_017874545.1 Thermoanaerobacterium butyriciformans
AAATGATTTCAGAATGAAATTTTGGGGGATAAATTTAAAAATATATCTCCTGAAATTCAGTTATATCAGGCAACAGAAGTTGCCGAGAATACTCATAAAGTAAGAGGAGGTTTACAAAGTGAAGAAAATTTATGCATTGATATTAATATTTGTTGCAATGGTAGCTGTACTTGGAATAGTTTATGCGGATTCAACTCAAGATCCAGGAAGCCAACAGGATCCATTGGTGACTAAAAGCTATGTAGATAGTAAATATGATGATCTAAAAAACTATGTAGATGGCAAAACTGGTGGTGGTACTACAAATAGTTATGATATAGTTGAGTTAAATCCAGGTGAAAGCATTACTCTATATCAGGGCTCTGAAGCAATCGTCAGAACAGATAATTCCTCAACAATTGTTACAAGCACTGATGGTGTTTCAGATTTGACAGGTGGCAAAGATTTAAAAAATAATGCTTTGATACCAGCAAATCATCTTTTGCTGTTTCCAAGATCCGATGGCAGGGGAATAAAAGCGAAAAATTATACGATCGTGGTAGTTATGGGAAAATACACAAAAAATTAAGATGCGCTTTTAAAGCGCTTTATTTTTTTCTAAAATATGGTATTGCCCAACGTTATATTTAAGTGATATAATTCAAGTGATACAAATAACTAAAAGAATAAAGGAGCGATATTCTTTGAGCCTGAAAAGAATACTGGTGTTTTTTGTAGTTCTATCATTAGTTGTATCTGTAGCTGTAGACATATCCAGAATTAGTGTTGAGAATAAGTACAATACGGTTGAAACTGTAGCAGATCTATACAATTTTGAAAAGTTAGCGTCAAATACAGGGTTGAGCATACAAGACGTATTAAGTGAATTTAAGGAAAATGGCTTAAAAGGTGTTGCTGTGCCTGAGGTTACATTGAATAGACTTCAACAGATTGGCAGCATATCACTTTATAAGCTGTCTGATGTAGAAAATATTTATAATCTAAAAGACAGTACAGGTAATATAGCCTTAAATGATTACCTAAAAAATTTAAGTGACAGTCAAAAAAAGGTGCAAAAAGATTACATCGTTGTAGCTACAAATGACTCTAAGATATATGAATTTTTAAAATCATCTTTAGGGAAAAGAGTGCCAAGCAATAAATTAATTGTGCTTGAAAAAGACAAGAATTTTGCATTTATAATCAACGAGGACATGGATACTTATGCAGATCAGGGTTTAGGGTTTAACAAAGATGATTTAGATATGGTAAAATCATTGGGATTTGATATTATACCGAGAATAGAGAATTATAACGGCGTTAAGGATAAGGATATTCAAAGCTATATAGAACTTTTAAAACAGTATGATGTCAAAACAGTCATATTTGGTGGCAATGATGTTTTAGGAAATCCTGACAAGATATCATATGCTGCATCTTTGTTTAAAAAGAATGGTGTGGCTATAGGTATAATCGATACACCTATGGGCAAAAAACTGCAGGCTGGTACAGAGAAATTTACAAAATTTGATGATTACAGAGGTGCTAAGATTTACGGTTTATCAGAGGCGGAAACAGATAAATACGATGTAAATGGCATAGTAGATAGGTGGTACAGGTCTATTATAGAAAGAGATGTAAGAATAGTTTACATTAGAGCAAAGGTAGATACCACAAAGACTGCTTCTTTTAACATGAAACAAAATATATCCATGTTGAAAGATATAAACAATCTTGTGCAGTATGCTGGACTAAATTTAGGGATAGTAAAACCGTTAAGTCCAATTCATCAATCAAAAATAATTGAAATTTTGATTTCCCTTGGTGTAGTTGCAGGTGGAGTGCTTTTGCTTATGCTTTTTGGGCTTAAAGATAAATATTCTATTATACTCACTACATTAGGTATTTTATTTACAGCATTTTTACTTTTAAGCAAGTACAACGATCTTGCTGTTAAAGCTGTGGCATTGATATCGTCGATAATATTTCCATCATTGGCTATTGGATATTTTATAGAAGAGAGCAAAAAGATTATTGAGAGTGGTGACGATAGCCATTACGTAAGAGATTCTTTATCTATTTTCTTTAAAACTGTTTTTATATCTTTAATCGGCGGGTTAATAATAGCTGCAATAATGGCAGACAGCAAGTACATGCTGAAACTAGATTATTTTAGAGGCGTAAAACTTTCATTTACAGTTCCTGTTGTTGTATATATAGCATATTACTGCTATAAAGTATGGGATATAAATACATTTAAGAAGCTTTTAGATGCTTCTATAAAAATTTTGGATACTGAAATTAAAATTTGGCATGTCTTAGCAGTTTTAGTTGCAGGTGTCATAGGCGTTATTTATATTTCAAGGACAGGTAATTCACCTGTTATAAAGCCTACTTCTATAGAGCTTAAATTTAGAAGTTTACTGGAACACTATCTTGTTGCAAGGCCGAGGACAAAAGAATTTTTGGTAGGTTATCCAGCTTTGATACTAGCCATATATGCAGCAAAAAAGAAATCGAAGCCACTGAATTTCATTTTTGGAATCTTGGCATCAATTGGGATATTATCAATGCCAAATACGATGAGTCATGTAGAGAGTGTCCTTAAAATAGCACTGGAAAGGACAGTTATAAGCTGGATTTTTGGAGTAATAATAGGGGTAGTTGCTTTAATTGTCCTAGATTCAATAGTCAAATATATAAACAAGAAAAAAGTGCTACATTGATTTGATTAGTTTTAAAATATGTTATTTTGCCATGGAGGTATAGATAATGAAAATTTTGATATCGGGCTATTATGGCTTTGAAAATATCGGCGATGATGCTGTTTTGGAATGCATTATCGCCGGGTTGAGAGAAAAGGGCATAGATGATATAACAGTGCTTTCAAATACACCTACTAATACATCGTTTAGATACAATGTCAAATCTGTGTACAGAAATTCATTCAAAGAAGTCTTTAATGCCATAAAAAATACGGATATATTGTTAAGTGGCGGAGGAAGTTTAATACAAGATATTACCAGTAACAAAAGCTTATGGTATTACCTATCGATTATTTTTTTTGGGATTTTATTAGGGAAAAAGGTATACATTATAGGACAAGGGATAGGACCTTTAGAGCACAAGTACAATAGACTGTTATCCAGATTCATTTTAAGAAGGGTTGATTTGATTACAGTAAGGGACGAAGATTCTATGATTTTTTTAAAGGGACTTAATATCGAGAAAAATGTTATCCTTGCCGCAGACCCTGTTGTAAATCTTGCCCCTTGTAGTGAAGAAAGGTTAGAAGAAATATTGAGAAATGAAGGAATAGATAAGGGAAAGTACATAGTTGTATGTACTAGAGAATGGGGCAACAACGAGCTATCAAGGGTAGAGTTGGCGAAAGCTGTTGACGATATATCAAAAAAATACAATTTAGAAGTGGTATTTTTGCCGTTTTATTATAATAAGGATGATGCTGAAAGCGAAAAAGTAGCAAATTACTTAAAATCGCCTTATAAGATAATAAAAAGCAAATATGAACCTAAAGAGATATTGGGTATAGTAAAGAATTGTCAGTTGCTTATTGGCGTAAGATTACATTCGTTAGTATTTGCTTTGGTAAGCCTTGTTCCTTTTATAGGTATATCTTATGATCCGAAGATAGATGGTTTTTTAAAGTCAATAAATTTAAAATCTTTTAAGATAGATAAATTTTCTTCTGATGAGCTGGTTAATTATGCAGAAAGTATTTTAGATAATAGAGATAATTTTGTTGATAATTTGAAAATCCATCTTGAAGAGCTTAGAAAATTGTCTGATAATAATTTTAATATATTTGACAAATCTAAATGATGGGGTGTAAAAAATGGCTGATAGATTTGTAATATTCGGTGTACCAATAGATAAAGTTACGATGAAAAATGCAGTTGACATTGTAGAAAATTTCTTATTGGAAGACAGGCTTCACATTGTTGCGACTCCAAATGCAGAGATTGTAATGATGGCACAGAATGATGACGAATATAAGGAAATATTAAATAAAACTGATTTGAATGTTCCTGATGGCAGCGGTGTTATTTTTGCATCGAAGATATATAAAGAAGAGCTGCCAGAGCGGGTTGCTGGATTTGATCTTATGATGGAATTGATAAAGATAGCATCACTTAAGCATTATAAAATATATCTTCTTGGTGCTAAAGCAGATGTTGTAAAGGGTGCGTATCTAAATTTAAAAAGTCAATATCAGGGGATCGATATAGTTGGATTCCACGATGGGTATTTCAGCGAAATAGATGAAGAAGAGATTATAAATGATATAAACGAAAAGAAGACTGATTTGCTTTTTGTAGCATTAGGGGCACCTAAGCAGGAAAAATGGATTTACAAAAACAGGAATAAACTAAATGCAAAAGTAGCAATAGGCGTTGGAGGTAGTTTTGATGTAATTGCAGGTAAAGTTACACGAGCGCCTGAGATATATAGGAAGTTAGGATTGGAATGGTTCTATCGTTTAATGAAAGAGCCTTGGAGATATAAACGCATGATGGCACTGCCCAAATTTGCAGTTAAAGTGTTATTTTCGAAAAAGTCTTAATAGTATTTAGCATAAAGTAAGAAAGGACAGGTAATTGTATGAGCCCAAAATTAAAAAAGATTATAATTGATTTTATATGGATTACAATAGGAACGCTGCTTCTTACTTTGTCCCTTGATTTATTTTTGATACCGAATCAAATTGCACCAGGTGGTGTAAGCGGACTTGCCATCGTTTTAAATCACATTTTTAAATGGCCTGTAGGAGCAGTGACGCTCCTTATTAATATTCCTCTTTTTTTGATATCAATAAAAGTCCTAGGTTCTGTCTTTGGTGCTAAAACATTGTATTCAACGCTGCTTCTTGGTGTTTCGATTGATGCGCTGGCATTTTTGAAGCCATTGACACATAATGCCATGCTTGCTGCAGTGTACGGTGGACTTATTATGGGTTTAGGACTTGGAATCGTTATAAAATACGGTGCGACGACAGGAGGCACCGATCTGGCAGCTATGACTCTACATAAATATATACCATTTTTAACAGTTGGAAGAATTCTGTTGATTATAGATTTCATAATCATAGCGCTGGCTGGAATTGAGTTTAGCCCTGAACTTGCATTATATGCACTTGCAACAGAATTTATTGCTATAAAAGTGATAGATGTCATACAGGAGGGAACAGATTACGAAAGGATTGCTATAATAATTTCAGATAAATATGATGAAATAAGTCAATCTATATTGTACGACATGGACAGAGGAGTAACTGAATTAAAAGGAGTTGGAGGATATTCTAAACAAGAAAAAAATGTGTTACTTGTTGTAGTAAATAGAAGCGAAGTAACAACACTTAGAAATGTCGTTAAAAAAATTGATCCAAAGGCATTTGTCATTTTATCAACTGCTCACGAAGTTTTGGGAGAAGGGTTTAGAAACATGTGATAAATTTTTAGGGACACAACATTTCTGTTATGTCCCTAAAAATCATCTATCAAAATATATGTTTTTACCTGTTGCTGATAATGGTATACCTACTACAATTTCACCGTCAATTAAATTCAATCTCTTTGCACTGATGCCAATTCTATACATTATTCTGTTGTCTACATTCAGCATGCTTGCTGTCTTAACAGCAGATCCAATTGCTATCCCCAGATCTATAAGCCTCCATGCACATATTGGACCGTCAAATTCCGTTCCCTTTTTAAAGTCAGGTAACTGGTCGCATTTGTTGTAACCGCATGTGCCGCAATTGAGGCCTGCTTTTTTAGGTTTGTTTAAAGATATAAGCAGGACGGCACCAGACCTTTCAACATTTTTTCCATCTCTGTCGAAGTTTTTCTTTCCGGATTCAACACCGTATTTTACCATATCTTCATTAAGTCTTTTCAAATCATCACCAGTTACAACTTTTGTTTCGATAAAATCTTGACCAGAAGCTTTCGGCGCTGTTCTTGCTGATAATGACATGAGTTCAGCAGCTAATTCAATAACATCCATGATAAGTTATTAAACCTCCTCATAAAATTTATTTATACAAGGGGTTGACTTTTTTACATATGGAAGTGAAGTTAGCCCCTAAGTATATTGTTACAAATACGTTTTTATTTAGTGATAAGTTTAAAAAATATATAACAATGTAGTATGTATGAACTTAGTTATGCCTAAGAAAATTATACAATAAAATCATTGTATAACAAAATAATTATTAATTTATGGCTGTATTAATTTTAAAAAGTTTTTATAGATTATAGCTTGCAACTTAAATTTTCTTATTGACATATATAAAAGCTATAGTTATAATAATGTTAAGTAATTTATACTTTAAAGTGACAGAGCAAAGACGCTCTAATATATGAGGTTAATCTCACATATTAGAGCGTTTATTTTTATAATAATGCGATGATGCATTATTTGTGACACACATAGGTAGTTTTTAAAGCAATTACCATGTATGATTGCTTTATAATAAAAATAAAATACTTTAAAAAGCAAAGGTGCTTTATCTTGGAGATAAGCACCTTAATTTTTTAGTAAAGGGGATGGTTAAGTTGAAAAGACATGGAAGTTAAGTTTTTTAACAATTTATATATTTTATGAGAGGGGTTGAGAAGTATGGAAAATTTAACTTTGGATTCATTAGCAGTTGCTATCGATAATGTATGGGTATTGGTTGCAGCATTCTTAGTATTTTTCATGCAAGCAGGTTTTGCTATGGTGGAAACAGGTTTTACAAGAGCTAAAAATGCAGGGAATATTGTTATGAAAAATTTAATGGACTTTTGTATTGGTTCTTTATTCTTTTGGGCTGTAGGATTTGCGTTAATGTTTGGAAAAGATGTAGGAGGATTATTTGGAAGCTCTGGTTTCTTTCTTAGTGGAAACTTTGATCACCTTGGTCTTAAAATACCTATAACTTCATTTTTAATTTTTCAAACGGTTTTTGCTGCTACAGCAGCAACTATTGTATCAGGTGCTATGGCTGAAAGGACTAAATTTATTGCATACTGCATATATAGTGCAGTAATCTCACTAATAATCTACCCTATTGTAGGACATTGGGCATGGGGTGGAGGCTGGTTGTCTAAAATGGGTTTTATAGATTTTGCTGGTTCAACTGTTGTACACTCAGTTGGCGGATGGAGTGCACTTGTAGGTGCAAAAATTATCGGACCACGAATCGGTAAATATACAAAGGATGGGAAGGTTAATGCCATTCCTGGTCATAGCATTACTCTTGGCGCATTAGGTGTTTTCATATTATGGTTTGGATGGTTCGGATTTAACCCAGGAAGTACACTTTCTGGTACTACTAATATGATAGGTCACATAGCAGTAACGACAAATTTGGCTGCGGCATCTGGAGGGGTGGCATCTATGATATTTACATGGTTAAAATACAAAAAACCTGATGTTAGCATGACTTTAAATGGAGTATTAGCGGGTCTTGTTGCAATAACTGCAGGAACAGCGGCAGTAAATCCAACATCTTCTGTTATCATTGGAGCACTAGCTGGAATATTAGTAATAGTAGCTGTAGAATTTTTCGATAAAGTGGTAAAAATAGATGACCCAGTAGGAGCTATATCTGTACATGCAGTTTGCGGTGCATTTGGAACGATAATGGTTGGTTTATTTGCAACTGATGGGGGGCTATTTTTCGGTGGAGGATTAAAACTTTTAATCACACAAATAACTGGCGTTGTCTCAGTATTTGTTTGGACAATAGTTACTACAACGATACTCTTTAGTATAATTAAAGCTACAGTAGGGCTTAGAGCGTCGTCTGAGGAAGAGATTGATGGATTGGATTTGGGAGAACATGGTTCTGTAGCATATGGTGATTTCATGCTAAAACCGCAAAGTATAGCAGAAAGATCAATTAATTCGTAACTCATATTATATTTTATGGTATATAGATAAAAGTCTCAAACATGATGGAGAAGTTAATTAAAAGGTTCAAAACTAGTAATATAGAAAATGGAAAGTATTTATATTTGTGTAGGTTCACCACATTTGTTGGAAATGGTTTAAAGCCATATTCGACACTATGGTGAACTTTCTTTTTTGCCTGTTAAAAGTTTTAAATATTAAGTTAGAATATGAAATACATACTAATGTATATACATCAATATAGACAATAGTTTTTACAAGTGTTAAAATATTATTAAATTTATAAAAGGGGAAATATAAATGGATAATAACATTTTAAATGAAATAAATGATTTGAAGAAAAAGCGAAACGCGATTATATTAAGTCACTTTTATCAAAGGGCAGAGATACAAGATATTGCTGATTTTATTGGAGATTCATTGGAGCTATCGAGAAAAGCGGCAGTCACAAAGGCGGATGTTGTAGTATTTTGTGGTGTTCACTTTATGGCTGAAACTGCTAGTATACTATCGCCTGATAAGATAGTGTTGCTTCCCAACATAGGTGCAGGTTGTCCAATGGCTGAAATGGCTGATTATGAAGGACTAAAAAAATTAAAAGAACAGCATCCTGATGCTTATGTTGTAAGCTATGTCAACACAACAGCAGATGTAAAATCATTAAGCGATATATGCTGTACATCTGCAAATGCAGTGAAAGTTGTAAATACGGTGCCAAAAGATAGAGAGATAATTTTTGTACCGGATAAAAACTTGGGCCGTTATGTGGAAAAGATGACAGGCAGAAAAATGATATTGTGGCAAGGATATTGCAACACACACAATAAATTGACTGCTGAAGAAGTTATTTTAACAAAAGAAAAATATCCTGATGCCAAAGTTATTGCACATCCTGAATGTAAGGAAGAGGTGTTAGATATTGCAGATGGAGTCTTTTCAACGTCTGGAATGATTAAATATGTTGGTGAAAGTGAGGCAGAAGAATTCATAATCTGTACTGAAGATGGCATATTGCATCAGCTTCAACAAAAATATCCTGATAAAAAGTTTATATTGCCTTCCAACAAGTTAATATGTCCTAACATGAAAAAGACGAAAATTGAAGATGTCTTATACAGCCTTATTAATATGAAACCTGAGGTAAAAGTTTCCGATGATGTAAGGGAAAAAGCGATTATTCCAATAAAAAGGATGTTAGAGATAAAATGAGTTACAGTGTTAATTTTGATTCCAATAATATTGAAAGCTTTATAAGTGATTATGTAATAGTGGGCAGCGGAATTGCAGGGCTTAATGCAGCGTATTTAGCAAAAGATTGTGGAGAAGTTTTCCTGATAACAAAAGATAAATTGTCATACTCAAATTCGTCACTAGCACAAGGTGGAATTGCTTGTGTAATATCTGAAATTGATAGCTTCAAGTCACATATAGAGGATACAATCTATGCAGGGGCAGGTTTGTGCGATAAAGATGCTGTTGAGATTTTGGTTAAAGAGGCGCCATCAAATATTAATCGCCTTCTTGAGATTGGAGTTGAATTTGATAAAAGAGACGATAAGCTAGAATTAGGCAGAGAAGGAGCACATTCACATAATCGGATAATTCATGCGGGGGATTATACAGGTAAAGAAATAATAGATTCACTCATTGGTGCTTTAAGTGGAGTAAAAATATTTGAGAATACTTTAGCACTAGACTTGCTGGTTGACGACAATACAGCAAAAGGCGTTTTGATAAAAGACTTAAACGAAGGTAAGTTTTTTGTTGTATGGGCTAAAGTTGTGATATTGGCTACTGGTGGTGCAGGAAATCTATTTTTAAATACCACAAACCCTAAGACTTCAACTGGCGACGGTATTTCTATTGCAGCAAGGCAAGGAGCAGTTTTAAAAGACATGGAATTCATGCAGTTTCATCCGACTGTATTGCATGGAAAAACAGGGGAAAGGTTTCTCATATCAGAGGCAGTTAGAGGAGAAGGCGGTATACTCAGGAACGAAAAAGGAGTAAGATTTATGCCTTTGTATCACAAATTAAATGAGCTTGCTCCTAGAGATGTAGTAGCGAGAGCTACATTAAGTGAAATTAATAGAAGCAATTTAGATTATGTATATTTAGATGTGTCAAATATTGGGAAGGATTTATTTAAAAAGCGTTTTCCTTCAATTTACAGCAAACTTGAGGAAATGGGTATCGACATTGAAAAAGATTATATACCTGTTTCGCCAGCTGCTCATTATTATATGGGTGGTATAGCTACAGATTTGAATGGTGAGACGACGATAAAGAGATTGTACGCATGTGGTGAATGTGCTTGTACCGGTGTACAAGGGGCAAATAGGCTTGCCAGCAATTCACTGTTGGAGGGTCTAGTCTTTTCAACACGGGCAGTAAATGATTCAAAAAAGTATTTAAATATGAAAGTTACTCCATCTCATTTTTTTAACAATAACAAGATAGACAGAAAAATCGATGTTGAAAGCATAAGGTATGAATTGCAGTATCATATGGAGCAAAATGTCGGCATAATAAGAAGTGAAAGCAGTTTAAAAGCGATGTTAAATTGGCTCATGTTGCACGGAAGCTTACTAGATATAAATGCGGATGATAAAGATAAAAGCGAGCTTTTGAATTTATATACCATAAGTAAGTATATGGTTATGTCTGCATTGTTGAGAAAAGAAAGCAGGGGAAGCCATTACAGGTCAGATTACCCTGAGAGAAATGAAGTGTATAGAAAACATATATTGATAAAAGGAGATGAAATTTATTTTGATAGACAGATTAATAGCGCAAAGATTAATAGATAATTATCTTCTGGAAGATTTAACATGGGGTGATATAACTACTGATATGCTTGTGCCAAAAGGCACAAAATCGAAAGGTTACGTGTATGCAAAAGATGATGGTATAATAGCAGGGATTGATGTCTTTTTAATGGTTTTTAATACAATTGATAATGATATAGAGTATAAAAAATATTTTAAAGATGGGGAAGCAATAAAAAAAGGAGATTTAATATTAGAAACTTACGGAGATTTAAATTCTTGTCTTAAAGCTGAAAGGGTCGCTTTGAATCTTATACAGAGGATGTCTGGCATTGCCACATATGTAAGAAAACTTTCGGATATGATTAAAGGAACAAATGCAAGATTGACAGATACGCGAAAAACTATGCCAGGATTAAGATATTTTGACAAGTATGCAGTTTCAGTAGGTGGTGGAGTCAATCATAGATATAATTTATCAGATGGAATTTTGATAAAAGATAATCATATAAAAGCTGTTGGAGGAATTAAAAATGCATTAACAAAGATAAAAGGGGAAGTATCTCATACAAAAAAAGTAGAAATTGAGGTAGAAACTATACATGAGCTGAAGGAAGCATTAAAATACGGTGCAGATATTATTATGCTTGATAATATGACCATCCACATGATGAAAGAAGCAGTTGAGATAACTAATGGTAGAGCAATATTAGAGGCATCAGGGAATATAAACGAAAGCAATATATTGGATGTTGCTAAAACAGGTGTAGATATAATATCGATAGGTGCAATAACACATTCTGTAAAAGCACTTGATATAAGTTATGATTTATAAAAATATTTTAAGTGGAACAATAACCATGTGGTGATATCATGCAAAAGTAGTAAAAAATAAGGAGCATAAGCTCCTATCTTTATATCTTCTCAAATTGATCCTTTCCTACACCACAGTCAGGGCACACCCAATCATCTGGTAAATCTTCAAATTTTGTTCCTGGTGGTATGTTTTGTGTTGGATCGCCAACTTCGGGATCGTATATGTATCCACAAACTGTGCATTGCCATTTTTCCATTCTTCTCAACCCTTTCTTTTTTATATTTATAATTATATTATATCAGCATGCTTTACAAAAAATCAATATTGAAAATGATTTTAAGGTCCATTTTAAGCTAAACGATATATTTATTGTTATAGTACAAAGTGTATTTAGTTTTGCATATAATTTGTATAAAAAGTAGTAGGTTATTTTCAGATTTTTTGCATTTTAAACATTCAAATTTTATATTTAATGGCATTGTGTAGTATAATCAATTTAAGAGAGATTTACAAAATATTGTCTAAAATTTGAGAAAAGGATGAGTGTAATGGCAAAAGAAATAAAATTAGGTTTTATAGGACTTGGATACATAGGGACGATTCATGCTACTGCTTGTTTTGCAATGCCATTAATTTTTAAAAAATTACCTTTCAAAGTAAAATTTGGTCAAGTTTGCAAGAATAATATAGATGACCTGCCGTATTTTTTTGAAGGTGGTGTAAAAACAATAGACGAACTTTTGAAAGATAATGAGCTTAATGCTGTCGATATATGTACTCCAAACTATCTACACAAGAAGCAGGCAGTTGAGGTTATGAAAAAAGGTTTAAACATTTATCTTGAAAAGCCCATCGGATTAAGTGGTGATGAGGCCTTAGAATTGATGAGTATGGCAAAAGAAAAAAATGTCATCAATCAAGCGGCGCTTATGTATAGATTTATGCCAGCAATAAATCAAGCCAGAGACATAATAAACAATGGTGAGATAGGGGATGTGTTAAATTTTAAAGCTTTAATGCTGCATTCTGGATATTTAAATCCTAAAAGACCCATGTCATGGAAAATGCGATTTGATACATCTGGTGGAGGAGCAGTAATTGACTTGGGAATTCACCTTGTGGATGCAATAAGGTTTATGCTTGGAGAAGTAAAGATGTTGCAAGCAAGATCAGAGACATATTTCAAGAAAAGACCTATTTCAAATGAATCTGATTCATATGAAGAAGTAGATGTAGACGACTGGACAGAAGCATATTTTAAAATGGATAATGGTGCTTGGGGTACTGTGGAGACATCTAGGATATCAGCGGATATAGAAGAAGAAACTCGGTTTGAGATATATGGTACAAAAGGTTCTATAATCATATCTTCAAAGCAGCCTAGATATGCTTTTGTTTACAAAAAAGAAGAAAATCAATATATTATAGGTAGTATTAAGGATAGAAGCACATTTTCAAAATATGTTGAAACAATATATCCGGATCCGAAGTATTCTTTAGGATTTATGGTTGACATGCATATGGCAAGCCTTATGAATTTCTTTTTGAACATTGCAGAGGGGAAAATAGTACATAAAGAAACGCCTACTTTTGAAGAGGCTTATAAAAGTCAGTTAATAATAGACAAGATAATAGAATCAGCCAAAAATGATGGTCTATTGATAAAGCTATAAGGCGAAAAAAGGAGAATAAACGAGAAAATTGCGGTAATCACCGTGTTTTCTCGTTTACTTTGCTATTTATAAAGTTATTCTGGCGTTGATATGTTTTTTCAAACGTGGTATATTAACACATGTCGCTGTGAAAGCAGCGGAGGCAAAGTACCACAAAATACCAGAGAAAATAATATTGACAGAGGCAGATGA
>NZ_JAGGLT010000045.1 GCF_017874545.1 Thermoanaerobacterium butyriciformans
TATCCCTATGACATAATTATAGAACAAAATTAGCTCGAAGTGGCACATTTCATTACGTTTTGTGCCTTGAGCGAAGCGAAAGGAATGATTATAAATATGAAAATAGTTGTACCAATTAAACAGGTGCCTGAAACAAGCAATGTAAAAATGAATCCCGAGACAGGGACAATGGTAAGAGAAGGCGTTGAGAGCATTATAAATCCGCTTGACTTGTACGCTATAGAGACAGCTATAAGGTTGAAAGAAAAGTTTGGAGGACAAGTAATCGTTATATCAATGGGGCCAGATAAAGCACTTGAGGCAATTAAAGAAGCAATTGCAATGGGATGCGACGATGGTATACTTCTATCAGACAGAAAATTCGCAGGATCAGATACTTGGGCAACATCATATGTTATTGCAAACGGTATTAAGCAGATAGGCGATTTTGACCTTGTGATTTGCGGTGAAAGGGCAACAGACGGTGATACAGCACAGGTCGGACCTGGAATTGCATCTTTCTTAGACCTTCCATTATCAACATTTACAAGTGAAATATTATCACTAAATGATGGGAAAATCAAAGTTAGACGTCTTGTAGAAGGTGGCTATGAAGAGATAGAATTAGAACTTCCAGCAGCACTTACAGTTGTAAAAGAGATAAGCGATCCAAGGCTTCCTACATTAAGAGGAAAACTTAAGGCAAAGAAGATGGAGATACCGGTATGGGGGCCACAAAATATTAATGCAGATGAAGAAAACCTCGGCCTTAAAGGGTCACCTACAAGGGTTGTAAAGATATTTACACCTAAGGTTACAAGGGAAGGCGAAAAAATAATTGTAAAAGACGAGAAAACGTTAAACGAAGCAGTGGACAAAATCATGGACTATCTTATTAAGAAAGAGTTTATTTAGAAAACTTGATGAAAGGGTGAATAATAAATGGGTGAAGTTTGGACATTAGCAGAATTTAGACACGGGGAACTTAGCAGTGTATCATATGAGCTTTTAAATAGAGGCAAAAATCTTTCACAGAAATTAGATACGGCATTAGCATCAGTTATTTTGGGTTATGACATCAAAAAAGAGGATATTGATGAACTTATTGCAAGAGGTGCAGATAAAGTTTACGTAGTAGATGACAAAAACCTTGAAAATTTTCTTGTTGAATCATATGCAAATGTTTTGATAGCACTACTTGACGAATATAAGCCGGACATTTTTATAGCAGCAGCGACGACAACAGGAAGAACCTTGATGCCATATGTTGCAGTAAGGAAGAAGACAGGTCTTACAGCTGATTGTACGGTTTTAGACATTGAGGAAGGAACAGGAAATTTACTTCAGACAAGGCCTGCGATTGGTGGTAATATCTTAGCAACAATAAAGACACCTAATACGAGGCCGCAAATGGCAACTGTAAGACCTCACTCAATGAAGCCGGCGATGCCCGACAAAAATCGCAATGGTGAGGTTATTTATAAAAAATACGATGAAAGCCTATTTAAAACAAGATCGAAATATTTGAGATTTATTAAAGATGAATCACAGCAAGTAACAGTACAGGATGCCAAGGTAATTGTTGCAGGCGGCAAAGGTGTAGGCAAGGAGGAAAACTTTGCTATAATAGATGAGCTTGCAGAACTTCTTGGCGGTGCTGTTGGCGCATCACGTGATGTTGTCGATAGGGGTTGGAAGACATATCCGCATCAAATTGGTTTAAGCGGTAAAACGGTTTCGCCAGCTTTGTATATTGCAGCAGGCATTTCTGGTGCTGTACAGCATATAGCTGGTATGCAGACATCAGAAAATATTATCGCTATAAATAAAGATTCCGATGCACAGATATTTCATCTTGCAAACCTTGGAATAGTTGGAGACTTGAATGAAGTATTACCGCTTTTGATAGAGAGAATAAAGGAATACAAGGCAAAGGAGGCTTCAGCAAATGTATAATAAAGTGACACCTGAAATCGTAGATGAACTGATTGAGATAGTAGGCAATAAAAATGTTATTTACAATAACTTCGATGCTATGGAGGCATACTCACACGACGAAGTAGCGGAGAAATCCTATGCACATATGCCGGATGTTGTCGTAAAACCATCGTCGGCAGAAGAAATTTCAAAGATAATGAAGCTTGCGAATAAATACAAGATTCCAGTTACGCCGAGAGGTGCTGGCAGTGGTCTATCAGGTGGTGCAGTACCTGTTGAAGGCGGTATTGTTCTATCAGTCGAAAAGATGAACAAGATTCTTGAGATAGACAAAGATAATCTGATGGTGGTTGTAGAACCCGGTGTTGTTACTAATGAAATAAATAATGTAATTAAAGATGATGGACTTTTTTACGCTGGATATCCGATGAGTGTTGAGACATGCTATGTAGGCGGCAATGTTGCAGAAAATGCAGGCGGCGGAAGAGCTGTCAAATACGGTGTTACAGGAAGGTATATTTATGGACTTGAAGTTGTGACGCCAACAGGGGAGATTTTGCACCTTGGTGGAAAACGTATGAAGGATGTTACAGGATATGACCTTATACATCTTATGGTAGGTTCTGAAGGAACACTTGGAATATTTACGAAGATATATATAAAATTAATGCCTCTTCCGCAGTCAAAGGTAGATTTATTGATTCTTTTTAAAGATATAGATACGGCAATTAAGATAGTACCTAAGATAATGACATTTGGAAGAATTATACCGACATCAATCGAATTCATGGACGACCTTTCATTTAAGACTTCTTGTAAATACCTTAATGAAAAGATACCATTTGAAGAAGCAGGTGCTATGCTTCTCATTGAGCTTGACGGGAACAGCAAAGCAGAGCTCGAAGAACAGTATGAAGTAATAGGAAATCTTTGCATGGAAAATGGAGCAATTGAAGTATATATTGCAGATAATGCTACGACATCTGAGAGGATATGGAAGATTAGAAGAAATATTGCTGAAGCTTGGAAGCAGTATAGCCCTGACCAGAGCCTTGAGGACGTCGTCGTTCCAATATCAGAAATACCAAAATTTATGGAAAAAGTTAGGAAGATATCTGAAAAATATGATGTGCCGATACCTTGTTACGGTCATGCTGGTGATGGCAATATTCATGCAACCCCTGTAAAAAATCCTAAATTCACAATGGAAGAATGGCTCGATATCCTGCACCACAAATTATTGCCGGAGCTCTACAAGGAAGTAATTAACTTAGGTGGCACAATAAGCGGTGAGCACGGTATTGGACACAAGAGAAGAGAGTTTATGTCTATGGCATTAGAGCCAGCACAAATCGAAGTTATGAAGGCTATTAAAAGAGCACTTGATCCAAATTATATATTAAACCCTGGTAAAGTAATATAAAATGCTATTTTGGAGATGGTTCTATGGCAAATATAGAAATTCCTTATGGCAAAAGCAAATTAGCTTTTGATTTACCAGATGAGAGAATCAAGGGTATACTAAGGGCAAAAGCCGGAAGCCATAAGGTAAATATGTCAGAAGAGGATATAGTTAAGAGGGCATTAGAGAATCCAATAGGAACAAAGAGACTTCAAGACCTTGCGAAAGGTAAGAAAAACATTGTAATCATAACAAGCGACCACACAAGGCCTGTACCCAGCAAAATTACATTACCACTGCTTCTCGATGAAATAAGAAGGAAGAACAAAAGTGCTAATATAAAGATTTTAATTGCAACAGGATTTCACAGAGGAACGACATTGCAGGAAATGAAAGCAAAATTTGGGGAAGATCTCGTTGAAAATGAACAATTTGTAGTTCATGACTCGAGAAGTAGCGAAGATATGGAATTGATAGGTATATTGCCATCAGGGGGTAAACTAGAAATAAATAAATTGGCAGTGGAAGCAGACTTGTTGGTTGCCGAAGGTTTTATAGAACCCCACTTTTTTGCGGGGTTCTCCGGTGGAAGAAAAAGTATCCTACCCGGAATAGCCAGTGCTCAATGTATCTTGGCAAACCATTGCTCTGAATTTATCAAAAATCCATATGCCAGAACAGGTGTTTTAGAAAATAATCCAATACACAAAGACATGCTCTATGCTGCTAAAAAAGCAAACCTTGCGTTTATCTTAAATGTCGTTATAGATTCAAGTCACAAGATAGTAAATGCCTTTGCCGGACATAGTGAAAAGGCACACTTAAAGGGGTGCGAATTTGTAAGTGAGATTGCAACGGTAAATGCAGAACCTACAGACATTGTAATAACATCAAATGGTGGTTATCCACTCGATCAAAATATTTACCAGGCAGTAAAAGGGATGACTGCTGGTGAGGCTGCATGTAAAGACGGCGGCGTGATAATCATCGCCGCCGAAAGTGCTGATGGTCATGGAGGAGAGGGATTTTACAGATGGTTTAAAGAATCCAAAGACCCACAAGATGTGATGAATAAGATCCTTTCAAGAGGACGGGACGAAACACTTCCCGATCAATGGGAAGCACAGATATTAGCCAGAATTCTAATGAATCATAAAGTCATAATAGTGACAGATAGCAAAAACTATGGATATGCAAAAGACATGTTTATGACACCGGCAAAGGACGTATATGAGGCATTGAAGTTTGCAGAAGACGCCGTTGGCAGTGATTCCAAGGTAAATGTAATACCGGATGGCGTATCAGTCATTGTAAGGGGCAAATAAATTATATACGCTGGCAATCTAAAAAGATAGGTATTTTTTAAGTTGATTTTTATACTCTAAATATTATTTCATAAACTTTTTAAAAATTTAAATTATGATTATTTTGGTATGAGAAGAATGCAAATATTAATCAACTAAAAAGTGTTTATATGAGGAATTAGCCAACAAAATTACTCATTAATTATTTGTAAAAAGCTTGAGTTAAGCCTTTTACAAATAACTTATCTTAAAATTTAGGGTATAAGTTGATTAAAAAATTAACAAAAATTACTTGCAATTTACATTTGAGAGGTATATAATTAAGTAAAAGTTGATAAAAATATAACAACAAATCTAAAGACAATATTATTTACACATTATTTATGCTTTTATAATAAATTCGTAAAGGAGGATTATGATGGACTCGAATAATGTTGTGTTTAATAAGGACGATGGCGTTGCAATTATTACAATAAATCGCCCGAAATCTTTAAATGCCTTAAACTATGAGACATTAAAAGAACTGGATAGTGCACTTGATAAAGCTGAAGATGATAAAGACGTAAAAGTTGTAATCATCACGGGAAGCGGTGAAAAAGCTTTTGTTGCAGGTGCTGATATTGCAGAGATGAAAAACATGACACCACTTGAAGCTAAAAAATTCTCAGAATATGGACAAAGCGTATTTAGAAAGATTGAAACATTAAGTAAACCTGTTATAGCAGCGGTCAATGGTTTTGCACTTGGCGGCGGCTGCGAACTTTCAATGGCGTGTGATATACGCATCGCAAGTAAAAATGCAAAATTTGGCCAGCCGGAAGTTGGGCTTGGAATTATACCTGGATTTTCAGGAACTCAAAGATTACCACGAATTATAGGCACATCTAAGGCTAAGGAACTTATTTTTACAGGTGAAATGATAAATTCAGATGAAGCATATAGAATAGGTCTCATATCTAAAATAGTTGAACTTTCAGATCTTATTGAAGAATCAAAAAAGCTCGCTAAAACTATTATGTCAAAAAGTCAGATTGCAATTTCTCTAGCAAAAGAAGCAATAAATAAAGGAATGGAAACAGATATAGATACAGGCAATACTATAGAAGCTGAGAAATTTTCCCTATGTTTTACAACAGAAGATCAAAAAGAAGGTATGAATGCGTTTTCAGAAAAGAGGACGCCTAAATTTGGCAAATAATATCAACTTTTGTTACAAAATTATCAATAAGGAGGCAGTTTTATGGACTTTTCATTAACAAGGGAGCAAGAAATGGTAAGACGTGTTGTGAGAGAATTCGCTGAAAAAGAAGTTGCTCCTAAAGCAAAAGAAATAGATATTACAGAAGAGTTTCCATGGGATACAGTAAGAAAAATGGCTCAAAACGATATGATGGGTATTCCTTATCCAGAAGAGTATGGTGGAGCAGGTGGAGATTACTTGAGTTATATCATAGCTGTTGAAGAGATATCAAGAGCCTGTGCTACGACTGGAGTAATTTTATCTGCTCATACTTCATTGGGAAGTTTTCCTATATATCAATGGGGAACAGAAGAACAAAAGAGAAAATATCTAGTGCCACTTGCAAAAGGTGAAAAATTAGGCGCTTTTGGCCTTACGGAACCAAATGCAGGTACAGATGCAGCTGGACAGCAGACAACTGCAGTATTAGATGGTGATCACTACGTATTAAACGGCTCAAAAATATTCATTACAAACGGAGGAAAGGCTGACATATATATAATCTTTGCAATGACGGACAAATCAAAAGGCACAAGAGGCATAAGTGCATTTATAGTTGAGAAAGATTTCCCGGGTTTTAGCATTGGCAAAATTGAAGAAAAAATGGGTATAAGAGCTTCATCAACTGCCGAACTTGTGTTTGAAGATTGCATTGTTCCAAAGGAGAACTTGCTTGGCAAGGAGGGCCAAGGTTTTAAAATTGCGATGGCTACACTAGATGGTGGAAGAATAGGAATAGCAGCGCAAGCCCTTGGAATAGCTCAGGCTGCTTTAGATGAAGAGATAAAATATGCAAAGGAAAGACAACAGTTTGGAAGACCTATAGGAAAGTTCCAAGGTATTCAGTGGTATATAGCAGATATGGCTACACGTATAAATGCTTCAAGATGGCTTGTATACAATGCCGCTTGGAGAAAGCAGGTAGGTTTGCCATATACAATGGAAGCAGCTATGGCAAAATTATACGCTTCCGAAACAGCAATGTTTGTAACGACTAAAACAGTTCAGATATTTGGCGGCTATGGCTTTACAAAAGATTATCCAGTAGAAAGATTTATGAGAGATGCAAAAATAACAGAAATTTATGAAGGTACATCGGAAGTTCAGAAAATGGTTATTTCCGGTAACCTATTGAAAATGTAAGGAGGGCACACTTATGAATATACTTGTTTTGATTAAGCAGGTTCCGGATACGAACGAAGTTAGAATTGATCCTGTAACAAAGACACTTATACGTGAAGGTGTTCCAAGCATTATTAATCCTGATGACAAAAATGCTTTAGAAGAAGCTATTAGGATAAGAGAAAAAGTTGGCGGAAAAGTAACTGTTATATCGATGGGACCAACACAAGCAGAAGTAGCATTACGTGAGGCTCTTGCTATGGGTGCTGATGAAGCATATCTTTTGACAGATAGAGCATTTGCAGGTGCTGACACTTATGCTACTGCAAAAGCACTATCAAAAGCAATTGAAAAGTTTCAATATGATATTGTATTTTGCGGCAGACAGGCGATAGATGGCGATACTGCACAAGTTGGACCACAAATTGCAGAACAATTAGACATACCTCAGGTAACATATGTAAGGAAGGTAGAAATAGAAGGAGACAAACTCATAGTTGAAAGAGCTCTTGAAGATGGATATGAAATCATTGAAGTTAAGACGCCGGTCTTATTGACAGCTATAAAAGAGCTTAATGTGCCTAGGTATCCTTCAATAAAGGGAATATTCAATGCTTACAATAAAAAAGAAGTTAAAATCTTAACTGCAGATGATTTAGATGTTGATAAAAATGAACTTGGACTAAAAGGTTCACCAACTAAGGTTGTAGCAACGTCAACTCCAAATACTGAAAGAGCTGGAGAAATATTTACTGGCAATATAAAAGAAGCTGTTCAGAATCTAGTTGAAAGATTAAACAGCAGACATGTGATATAGGAGGCGCGATGGATGAACGATTATAAAGATATATGGGTTTTTGCAGAACAAAGAAATGGAAAACTTATGAATGTTGCCATCGAGATATTAGGTGAGGCAAGAAAGCTTGCAGACAAGAAAGGCGTTAATGTTGGAGCTGTTTTAATAGGGCACAATGTAGAAAATCTTTCAAAAGATCTTATAAGTTTTGGCGCTGACATAGTTTATGTTGTAGATAATCCTCTTCTTTCAAATTACACAACCGAAGGATATGCAAAAGCAGTATCACAGCTTGCAAATAAGTATAAGCCAGAAGTCATACTCTATGGAGCTACTTTTATAGGACGTGACCTTGCGCCTAGGATAGCTTCCAAACTGAAGACAGGGCTTACCGCTGATTGCACAGGGCTTGATATTGACGAAAATGGACTGCTACTGCAGACAAGGCCGGCATTTGGTGGAAATTTAATGGCAACAATAAAATGTCCAGATAAAAGGCCACAGATGTCGACAGTAAGGCCTGGTGTAATGAAGAAGGCTGTTAGAGATGATACAAGAGATGGAAAAGTAATCAAATTTGATGCTGATATTAATGAAAGTGATATAAGAACTAAGATATTGAGCATAGTAAAAGAAGCAAAAAATGTAGTGAACCTTGAAGAAGCTGATATTATCGTTTCAGGTGGACGTGGTGTTGGAGGACCTGATGGATTTAACATCATAAAAGAACTTGCAGACGTACTGGGAGGTGTAGTTGGAGCATCTCGTGCAACAGTTGATGCAGGATGGATAACATCAGACCATCAAGTTGGCCAGACAGGTAAGACAGTTAGACCAAAGCTGTACATTGCTTGCGGAATTAGTGGTGCAATACAGCATTTAGCAGGTATGAGCAACTCAGGTACTATTGTCGCAATAAATAAAAATCCTGACGCGCCGATTTTCAAAATTGCTGATTACGGCATAGTCGGGGATTTATTCAAAGTAATACCAGTATTAATAGAGGAAATAAAAAAGTTAAAATAAAGGCAGCTGATCAGTTTGACAGTTGACCTTATAAAAATAAAAAGGAGTGTGTTTTTATGCAAAAGATTTGTGTAATAGGTGCTGGGACAATGGGCTCAGGCATCGCTCAAGTATTTGCACAAAATGGCTTTGAAGTAATTTTACGCGATATTGATATGAAGTTCGTAGAAAAAGGGTTAGGTACAATTGAAAAAAATTTACAAAGAAGTGTTGACAAAGGGAAAATTACAGCAGATGAGAAAAACGAAATTTTAAGCAAAATCAAAGGCACAACAAATTTGGAAGATGCAAAAGAAGCAGATTTTGTAGTTGAAGCGGCTATAGAAAATATGGATCTCAAGAAACAAATATTCAAAGAACTAGATGAAATATGCAAAATGGAAACAATCCTTGCGTCAAATACATCATCACTATCCATAACAGAAATAGCAAGTGTGACAAAAAGACCTGAGAAAGTCATAGGAATGCATTTCTTCAATCCAGTTCCTGTAATGAAACTTGTTGAAGTCATAAAAGGATTAAAGACATCAGAGCAAACATTTAATGTCGTCAGAGAATTGGCTTTAAAAGTAGAGAAAACACCTATAGAGGTCAAAGAAGCACCTGGATTTGTTGTAAATAGGATTTTAATCCCAATGATTAATGAAGCAATTGGAATACTTGCCGATGGTGTTGCAACTGCGGAAGACATAGATGAAGCTATGAAACTTGGTGCAAATCATCCAATAGGACCATTAGCATTATCTGATTTAATAGGAAACGATGTTGTACTGGCTATAATGAATGTGCTTTATACAGAATACGGCGATTCAAAATACAGGCCACATCCACTTCTAAAAAAGATGGTAAGAGGTGGATTACTAGGCAGAAAAACTGGCAAAGGTTTCTTTGAATACAAATAAAATCTCGTTAAGGAGGAGAATATCATGAAAGAAGTAGTTATTGCAAGTGGTGTAAGGACTGCCATAGGGAAATTTGGTGGAACGCTTCTAAATGTACCTGCAGTAGATTTAGGTGCTGTAGTAATAAAAGAAGCATTAAAAAGAGCTAATGTGAAACCTGAAGACGTCAGTGAAGTGATAATGGGAAATGTATTGCAGGCGGGTCTGGGACAGAACCCTGCAAGACAAGCCGAGATAAAAGCAGGTATACCAGTAGAAGTCCCGGCTATGACTGTAAATATGGTTTGCGGTTCTGGTCTTAGAGCTGTGACACTTGCTGCTCAGGCAGTTATGCTTGGTGATGCTGACATTGTTGTAGCCGGTGGAATGGAAAATATGTCAAGAGCGCCATATGTTCTAAATGATGCTCGTTTTGGATACAGGATGAACAATGGACAGCTTGTAGATGAAATGGTATATGATGGACTAACTGATGTATTTAACCAATATCATATGGGAATCACTGCTGAAAATGTAGCTGAAAAATATAATATTACAAGAGAAGAGCAAGATGAATTTGCATATAGAAGCCAAAAACTCGCAGCAGAAGCTATATCATCAGGAAAATTTGAAGATGAGATAGTACCTGTAACGATACCACAGAAAAAAGGCGATCCAATAGAATTTAAAATTGATGAGCACGTAAGAGCAAATACGACAATTGAGGCGCTTGCAAAATTAAAACCAGCATTTAAAAAAGATGGAACTGTAACTGCTGGAAATGCATCAGGAATTAACGATGCAGCTGCAGCAGTAGTTGTGATGTCGAAAGAAAAAGCTGAAGAACTTGGAATAAAACCATTAGCAACGATTAAATCATTTGGTTATGCAGGTGTTGACCCAAGTATTATGGGAATTGGACCAGTATACGCTACAAGAAAAGCACTAGAAAAAGCTAATTTAACTGTAGATGATTTAGATTTAATTGAAGCAAATGAAGCATTTGCAGCACAGTCATTAGCTGTTGCAAAAGAACTAAAATTTAATATTGATAAAGTGAATGTAAATGGTGGTGCAATTGCATTAGGTCATCCAATCGGCGCCAGCGGATGTAGAATTTTAGTAACGCTTTTATATGAGATGCAAAAGAGAAATTCTCATATTGGACTTGCAACACTATGTATCGGCGGTGGAATGGGAATTGCGATGGTTGTAGAAAGGTAAAACACATATCAAAGTATAATATATTTGCTGAGTTGATAATTTCAATAAATTTATAATAATTACCACATATGTAAAAATATAATACATATGTGGTTTTTACCATTATTAATACTTTATTAAATTATTTAAAGATTGTAATCCAGTTTAGGAGGCTTATTTATGAATTTTGAAGAAAGAATTAGATGCGATAGAATTAAAAATAAAGTAATGTCGGCAGAAGAAGCAGCTTCATTGATAAAAGATGGTATGACAATAGGTACAAGCGGTTTTGTAACAGGTGGTCCTAAAGCAGTACCATTGGCAATTGCTGAAAGATATAAGAATGAAAAGATAAAGTTAAATCTTTATACAGGTGCAATAGTAGGCGATGAATTAGATGGTGCTTTTGCACGGGAAGGTTTAGTCGATAAAAGAATTCCGTATCAAACAAATAAAGACATGAGAAATGCTATAAATAATGGTTCAGTTAAATTTATTGATATGCATCTAAGTCATATGCCACAGCAAATAAGATATGGTTTCTTAGGAAAAATTGATTTCGCTATTATTGAAGCGACTGCTATAACAGAAGATGGTAACATCATTCCAACAATGTCTGTTGGTAATTCACCCACATTTGTAAGTACGGCCGACAAAGTCATAGTAGAAATAAATACATCACAGCCTATTGAACTTGAAGGGATGCATGATATATACGAGCCAAAAGATCCACCATATAGAGAGCCAATACCAATAACGAAAGTTAGTGATAGGATAGGAGTTCCGTATATTCCATGCGATTCAGATAAAATAGCTGCAGTTGTATTTTCAGATATGAAAGATACAACATTACAACTTACAAGTATAAATGAAACATCAAAAAAGATTTCAGATTATCTTATAGATTTTCTTCAAACTGAAATAAAACGCGGAAGACTTCCTAAAACATTTCTTCCATTGCAGTCAGGTGTTGGAAATGTAGCCAATGCCGTATTAGCTGGTTTTATTGAATTAAAATACAACAATTTAAATTTGTATTCTGAAGTAATACAAGATGCCGTTCTTGACTTAATAGATGCAGATAAGATAGAAAAAGTATCTGGAACAGCATTGACTCTTTCAGAAGAAGGACTTAAAAGATTTTATGCTAATATAAATAAATATAAAGAAAAAATAATATTGCGCCCACAAGAGATCAGTAATAATCCTGAGGTAATTAGAAGGCTTGGAGTTATATCAATTAATACGGCAATAGAAGTTGATATATACGGTAATGTAAATTCTACACATATATTGGGAACAAAAATGATGAATGGCATAGGTGGTTCAGCAGATTTTACTAGAAATGCTTATATATCAATTTTTGCTACACCATCAACAGCAAAAGATGATAATATTTCATGTATAGTGCCTATGGTATCGCATGTAGATCATACAGAGCATGATGTCATGGTGGTAGTAACTGAGCAAGGACTGGCTGATTTAAGGGGGTTGAGTCCAAAGGAAAGAGCGATGATGATAATAAAAAATTGTGCACATCCCGATTATAAAGATGCTCTAATGAATTACTACGAAAGATCGATTAAAAAACATGGTGCTGTGCAAACACCAAATTTGCTGGATGAAGCATTTTTGTGGCATACAAGATGTTTAAATACTGGAAATATGAAGATATGAATTTTAAAATAAACCCCACCACTTGTGACAGTGTGTAATCAGTATTGCTACCAATAGCAATGAAGGGGTGATTTTATGAGTAAAACGTCGATTGTGTCGATGCATGTAATCAGAAGATTGCCATCCTATTATAGATGTTTGAAAGAACTACAAAAAAATAATGTAAATAAGATATCTTCAAGTGAATTAAGTGAGAAGATTGGTGTTAGTGAATCACAAATTAGGCAGGATTTATATAATTATGGAAACTTCGGAAAGCAAGGTTATGGTTACGATGTTATAAAACTTTACAATGCATTGAAAAGAATACTGGGCCTTGATAAAACATACAATACAATTATAATTGGGGCAGGCAACTTAGGTCAATCTATTGCTAACTATATGGATTTTGAAGAAATTGGTTTTAATTTAAAAGGCATATTTGACATAAATCCAAGACTTTTTAAAATAAACATCATGCTTTGACAGCATCACGATAAACGAAAACTATCACGATAGACAGTAGGAATCGTGGTATAATTAGAGTGTACGGCACA
>NZ_JAGGLT010000046.1 GCF_017874545.1 Thermoanaerobacterium butyriciformans
TATATCCATTAATTTCCTTTAAAGTCTATTTTAAAAGCTGTAGGGGAAGTCTGCGCTTTTTTAGCTACTTATATAATAAGTTTTCATAGTAAATATTTGGATAAGATTGTATATGATTTTTATGTTAACGTAATTGATGAATTAGGATGTTGGAATTATGAGTAAAGTTATAGTTGTAGGAAGTATAATCGGAAAATATATATCATTATATTTATTTAATTGTACCTAATGAAACGGAACTACCTCTTTTAACAAGAAAAACAATTACTAATAAAGAATTTTTAATAGAAGCATCAAGATCTTTATTAAATAAAGGTGTAAAAAATGTTATTACAACTCTTGGCGAAAAAGGTTCTTTCTTAATGAATAATGAGATTACAAAATATTATCCTTCAGTTAAAGTTCATGCAGTCGACACAACCGCTGCAGGAGATACTTTTATAGGTACATTAGCAACATTGCTTAGCGAGAATAAAAGCATTGATGAATCGATTATTTATGCAACATATGCATCTGCAATAGCAGTAACAAGGGAAGGCGCGCAAGTGTCAATTCCTGATGGAGATGAAGTTGATAAATTTATAAAAGAATATAGAGGTGTGTAATATGCAGACATGGTATTTGACAAACTGGGAGAGAGTACAATTGGAATTAATTCAAGCTAAGGAAGAAGGAAAGGACACAAAAGATTACGATGAAAAAGTAAAATCTATTGAGAATGAATCATATGAAAATAGAGAAAAATATTCAGGTGCACTCCTTGATGAATTGAGTAATCTACCAGTAAAAGATGATTTCCAATTTGATGAACCAAATACATTAGAAGAGATAAAAAACAATATTTCAGAATTGCCCAAAATAGACATTTGTATTGATGATAAGATTATATATGATAAAATTTATGGTGCATGGTTAGGAAGAATAGCAGGGAATTGGTTAGGACAGCCATTAGAGTCATACAGTATGACTACGGGCAAAAATGGCATTAAGGCTTTTTTTACAGAGATTGGAAAGTGGCCGTTAAATGAATACATAGATTTTAATTTGGATGATAAAATTTATAAAAAATTTGGGCTTGATAATAACTTAAAAAAGTATAGTTATAATGAAGGACATAGTCCAGAAGATGATGATATTAATTATACAGTGTTATGCCTTGAAATCGCAAAAAAATATGGGAAAAATTTCACTTCTGAAGATGTTGCTGAAGCATGGTTAAATAATCTGCCCATTTTACATACTTGTACCGCCGAACGAGTTGCATATTCAAATCTATGTCAACTTATTATACCACCAAAATCTGCAATATATAGGAATCCATATAAAGAATGGATTGGTGCAATGATTAGGGGGGATCTTTGGGGGTATATTAATCCAGGAGATCCATGGAGAGCGGCAGAATATGCATATCGTGACGCTTCTATATCTCATACAAAAAACGGAATTTATGGTGAGATGTTTGTATCTGCAATGTTAGCTTCCGCATATCTATTTGACAATCCTATAGATGTTATCAATACGGGGCTTTTTGTAATACCAAAAGAGAGTCGACTTAGAATGGCAATACAAGATGTTATCAATTGGAGCAAAATTGAGCCTGATTGGGAGAAATGCCTTGATAAAATATATGAAAGATATGGGCATTATAATGTTGTCCATACAATAAATAATGCTTGTATAATTGCTTTATCGTTAATTTATGGTAATAAAGATTTTGGAAAATCAATATGCTTAGCTGTAATGAGTGGATTAGATACAGACTGCAATGCTGCTACAGTAGGTTCAATTTTAGGGCTTATGATTGGTGCAAAAAAATTGCCTGCAAAATTTATAGAACCTATATGCGATACTGCAATGACAGGGGTTTACAAGTATAATTTGATTAAGGTTTCAGATCTTGCGAAAGATACGTTAAATCTTATTAAGAAAGATTAATCTACTTTCTAAAATATACCTCCAACCACCTTTTCACATTAGAAGCGGTTGGAGGTTTTCCTTTATGCATGGAATATAGGTGTCACGCCTTTGGATATTTCCTTTAGATGATTTATTTCATCCTCTGTGATCTCTTTATAGTTTTCTGCAACTTCTAATGCTATTGGAAAATATGATTCGTCGCCAGGAGGTATAGCAGCAGTTATTGGCTGTGACAATGTAAATCTTAGTGCAAGTTTTGCTACCTCTTTATCCTCAATTGGCATATACCAAGTTTTTGGATGTGATGTATCGTATTGAGATTTTGTCGTAAATGCCATTGCCTTTATGGCAAGCCTGCCTATATTTTTTGAAATTGCCTTTTCAATAACTTGAGGACCAAAATTGCCATTAAAATAATTTACAAAATTCACAGGAAACAATATTGCATCAAAATCAAAGGCATCCATAAGCTTTAAAGCAATATGGACAGAATGTGCTGAAAATCCTGTATATCTTATCTTTCCATCTTTTTTAGCCTTGTCTAAAAGCTCTAACACTCCGCCGGGACTTATAGCTTTATTGTAGTCATCTTCTGTCTTCATCTCATGCAATTGATATAAATCAAAATAGTCAGTTTTTAGCCTTTTAAAAGATTCAGTCATTTCCTTTAAAGCACTTTCTTCTGTGCGGCCGTCAGTTTTACATGCTAAAAACACTTTATCTCTTTTTCTGACCAAAGCATTTCCAAGTTTTATTTCTGCATCACCATAACTGGGGGATACGTCAAAGTAGTTTATTCCCTTGTCATAAGCGTATGCGACTAAATCATTGGCTTTGTTTTGCTCCATATTCATGACCAGTATCCCGCCAAATCCTATGATTGAAAGTTCTTCACCAGTATTTCCTAATACTCTTTTAATCATTTACACCACCCCTTAAAGCTATGATATAACATAAAGGTGGCAAAATCAAGTTATGTATGAAATTTATGCCTTCTTTAGAAAATACACTATTAATAAAATAAGCGGTACTATTACTTGCAAAGGAATGTGGACATAAAGGGCCATTATAGGAAGCTCTACGGGTACTTGAATAAAATACGACTCTGCTGTCACAATCGATAAGGCGTAGACAATTGCAGCAGTTGGGATTATCAAAAATTTATATTCTTTTGTGTCGAAAACGGACTGACAAGCTTTCAGACCTGCAAAGGTAAAAATGATTATCTTGATTAAATTGCCTATTATCATAAGTGCTATGTATAAAGAATCCAAACTTCTTAAAAATCCTAATGTTATAAGCCGTGTTACAGTGTAAAATGGGAAATTTACTCTGGATGTTTCTTTGACGCCTATCGCAGATATTATGTTTATATCATTGAATGCAAGTAAAATTCCGGTAATCAAATAAACGATAGAAGAGTATTTGAATAAATTTTTGCTGCATTTTATTTCTGGAAATATCATCATAAAGACGAACATCTCTCCAAAAGGGAAAGTAAGTATACGTGGGTATGCTACTTTTAATATTGGCATTATTCCACCTGCAAATACCGGAAAGATCTTGCTAAAGCTATAACCTGGTATGGTGAAAGCAAAGCTGAAAACTACTGATACTAAGGATAGAAAAAAAGGCAGCAATATGCTGGCTACTTTCAATGTTACGCTTATGTCGAACAACAAAAAGTACGCAGTCACAATCATCAAGAAAATGGCAATAATTTTAATAGGTGCTAAAGGAAATATGCTGCTTGTGCTTAGCTCTAAATAATCTCTCGTGATACGTGCTGCCATATAAAAAAAGTAAAACATGTAGATTATTGACATCATCTTTCCAATGATCTTTCCAAAGCTTACTTTTAATATCTCAGATAGATTGACCTTGTATGTGTTGTATAAAAAGATGTACAAATACAAAAGCGGTATGGCCGAAATCATTGCCAATAAAACCGCTATCCATGAATCTTGCTTTGCTGATATTCCATGTGCAAATAAAATAGTGTTTCCTATTTCAAACAAAAACATGGCAGAAAAAAGTTCTTTAATCGTGACGCTTTTCATATACTACATCCCCACATTCATACAAGTGTCATTATTAGTTTTAAATCTTAACTATAATTTATGCGAAATTGATGAAAGTAAATTTATTGACATGCTTAATTTACAGGAATAAAATTTTATTAATATTTAATGTGAGGTGAGATGAAATTGTATTACAAAAAATTAATAGGAGAAAAATGTTATCTATCACCGATGAATGTGGATGACTACGAGAAATATGTAGAGTGGGTTAACGACATGGAAGTTGCTGCAGGAATGCTTTTTGCATCACAAATTGTTACTAAAGAAAGAGAAAAAGAACTTGTAGAAAGCCTTTCTAAAGATTACAATTTTGCCATAGTAGATATTAAGGGGGATGAGCTTATAGGCAATATCGGATTTCCTAAAATAGATTATATAAATAGAGTTGCTGAAGTAGGATTATTTATAGGGAATAAAGAATTTTGGGGCAAAGGTTATGGTCAAGAGGCACTTAATTTAGCACTTGATTTTGGATTCAGCATTCTTAATATGCACAATATTTATTTAAGAGTTTATTCTTACAACAAACCGGCTATATCTTGCTACAAAAAAGTTGGCTTCAAAGAAGCAGGAAGGATAAGAGAAGCAAAAAGAATAGCAGGTGAAAGGTATGACGAGATAATCATGGATATATTGGAAGACGAATATGAATCAGTCTATATCAAAAAAATCGTAAGCGAAAAAAATTTTTAAAAGCGTATATAAGATTTTTAAGCTTTCCCTATATTATAAATGAAACCAAAAATAAAATATAGGGAGAGGATACAGATGTTAGGAATAGATTACATATACGAAAATTTAGACAGTCTTTCAGGAAGTGAAATAAAACTTCTGCTGTTTCTATTAAAGCATGCTGACAAAGCTCCGGCCCACATTACAACAGACGAATTCCAAAATGGCAAACTTGGCGATGCTAAAAAGAGATTGGACAATGGCACAGGTTTATCAGCCGGTGCCATTTCTGAATCAATAAAGAAATTAATCGACAAAAAGCTTATTGTATGCTTTATTGACAACACAGACTTAGGCAGGATAAAAAAGTACTACATGATTTCAAAAAATGAAAGTGACAAAAATGTGACATATGCCTACGATAAAGAGACTTGCAAATATTTGTCATACGAAAATTGGCTGAAATCACTTAATATAGACGGCACTTCAAAAAGTGAAACCACATCATTAAATAATGGATCATCATTTTCTGAAACCATTGAAAAATCACCAGTTTCAAAAAGTGACGACATATATACTGTGTATAATAATATATATAAATCATATCAATCAGATAGATGGATTGATAATAATCATGTGATAGATCAATCTATCAATGATTCTAGAGATAGATCTGATTTAGATAATCATTCTATCCATCATAAAGATTTTAACACGTTAGAAAGTATACCATCGTATGTGAAGCTTAAAGAAGAGGCAGAAAAACACAATAAAATGGGGCAATTGAGAAGTGAAGTATCAAATTTCACTAAATCAGAAAACGAAAGCACAATATCAAATGCCTTAATTGATGCTATAAAAAGCAAGTACAAATTGAATGACGATGATATGAAAGTTTGTCTTTTCAGGATGAAAGGAAAAGAAATAAAGTATCCTGCAAAATTTTTAGAGAAAGTTGCAGAAAATTATGTTAAAGAAAAAGAACTGTTTTCACAAATAGAGGCAACGAAGCAGCCGAAACGTGATTATGAAGTGCCACGAAACTACTTCAACTCATATCCCCAGAGAAAATACAACATAGACGAGTTAGAGAGGTACCTTTTGACTGGTAGAGCCAGCGATGACCATGTATTTCCGTCTTTTACGTAGGAGATTTTTTGGTTGGATGATAAAAACCAAATGTTTGTTCAGACTAAATGATTTATGATATAATATAAAAAGCATGGAAAAGTAACGATTGGATGGGATTTTACAATGAATGAACAACTTTTGATAAATGGTTTTGAAGATAAAAAATATTTGAAAATTAGTGCAAAACCTTTTTTAAAATGGGCTGGAGGCAAAACTCAACTTTTAAATGAATTAAATAGTAGATTACCATTACAAATAATGCAGAAACATGAGATAGAAAGTTATATTGAACCTTTTGTAGGTGGAGGAGCCTTTTTCTTTTTTTTAAAAAATAATTATAACGTAAAAGAATCTTTTTTGGTAGATTCGAATAAAGAGTTAATTGTAGGATATAAAGCTGTACAAAATAATGTGGAAGATTTAATATTTGAATTAGAAGATATTGAGAGAAGATATTTAAAATTATCAGATGAAGAAAGAAAAGAATTTTATTACAATGTTAGAGAAGAGTATAACACTCAAAAAGATACATTTAATTATTTTATGTATAATTCCGATTGGATAAAAAGAGCTTCTTACTTGATTTTTTTAAACAAGACCTGTTTTAATGGTTTATATAGATTAAATAAAAATGGAGATTTTAATGTGCCTTTTGGCAAATATAGTAAGCCTAAAATTTGTGATAAAGAAAATTTATATGAGGTTAATAAAGCATTAATAGACACAGAAATTATATGTGCAGATTTTGAAGAATCAAAAAAATATGTAAAAAAGGGTAGCCTTTTATATCTTGATCCACCGTATCGGCCTTTAAGTTCGACTTCAAATTTCACATCATACAATGAATCTGGATTCGATGATTGTGATCAAGTTAGATTATCTGAGTTTTTTAAAGAGATGGATAAAAAAGGAGCTTATTTAATATTAAGCAATTCAGATCCTAAAAACATTGATAAAGATGATGATTTTTTTGATAAATTGTATGAAGAATTTATTATAGAGAGAGTCAGTGCCAAAAGATACATTAATAGCAAAGGTAATGGGCGGGGGCCAATTAATGAGCTTATAATTAGAAATTATTAACATACTGGCATTTTTAATATTATTAGGGGGCTTAGCATGGATTCAATCTATTTTGATTTTTTAGGAATGAAAAATTTAGAAGGAGTCATAGAAGAATTTCACAATACATTAGTTGATACAAATAGGAACTACAAATTTTTTGTGGATTGGGAGAAAGTAAAAAAACACGTTGATAAGTATAAGATTGAGTTTAATATTTTAAACACATTGATTGGGAATAAACAATTTGATGACGATTTAAGAAAAATTTTGTCAAGTTATCCTCAAGTTCTTCCTACTATCCCAATTTTATTAGCAATACGAGAACAAAAGCTGACAGTTATTGATGATTTTAATGATGAGAATTTTAGCATAGTTCATTATGATTTTAATAAAAAGACTTTGACAAACACAGATATTGACAACATTGTTGAATTCTTTGAAAAAACTGGTTTAAAGAGATTTTTTCTTGAATTATCTTCAAAAAGTGTACAAGATTACGTGTTAGGTGTCGAAGTTGGTATGGATACCAATGCACGTAAGAACAGAAGTGGAGATGCTATGGAATTGATGTTAAAGCCGATGATTGAAAAAATAGCATCTAAGGGAAAAAGTTCTTTTGATATATTGTTTCAAAAAAAGTTTCAGTACTTAGAAAATAATTATAATATACGTGTAAATTCTTCAATTAAGAACAGAAAAGCTGATTTTATCATAATAAAAGATGGAAATAAAGTTATAAATGTAGAAGTCAATTTTTATTCAGGGGCAGGCTCAAAACCTCAAGAAATAGTTGATTCATATATAGAAAGGCAAAATGAGCTAAAAGAAAATGGCTTTGAATTCATTTGGATAACCGATGGGATTGGCTGGAAAGGTCAAAAAAATCAATTACATAAAGGCTTTGAAAGAGTTAATTACCTATTAAATCTATATTTTGTACGGAAAGGGTTATTGGAGGAAATTTTATGGAGAATATAAATTTCAAAAAAGAAATAACAACTGTTTGGTCATTTCCAGAAAGAGGAGATTGGGCAACACATAATGGGAAATACAGAGGGAATTTTGCACCGCAAGTTCCAAGAAATATTATATTGCGTTATTCAAAAGAAAATGATATTGTATTAGATCCCATGGTTGGAAGTGGTACTACTTTGGTAGAGGCAAAACTACTAAATAGGAAGGGTATTGGCTTTGATATTAATCCTGATGCGGTGCAAATAGCAAAACAAAACCTTAATTTTGGTGATATTAAAAGGAATAAATATAAGTTTGAACCTGTTGTAAAAGTAGGAGATATTAGAAACCTTAAAGAAATCGATGACAACAGTATTGATTTAATTATAACGCATCCTCCATATCTAAATATTATAAAATATTCAAATGGTAATATAGAAGGCGATTTATCAAATATTTCAGGAGTAAAGAAGTTTTTAAATGAGTTGGAAAAAGGTGTTTCAGAGCTTTTTAGGGTTTTAAAGAATAATAGGTATTGTGCAATATTAATAGGTGACACTAGAAAAAGCGGCCATTATGTTCCATTGGCTTTTTATGTAATGCAACTTTTTCTAAAAAATGGCTTTATATTGAAGGAAGATATTATAAAAGTACAACATAATTGCAAGTCAACACCATATTGGGAAAGTCAGGTGGAAAAATATAATTTTTATTTAATAATGCATGAGCATTTATTTGTATTTAGGAAGCCTGAAGATGGCGAAGACTTAAGTAGAGTAAAATATAGCATGTGGCAAGGAAGCATATAGTTCAAAGATGCTGTATTTAAGGCGCTTGGCGTATCATGATCGATATTGAATATACATGCATGTAGGAAGAAGTGATAAATATGCCTCTAAAACAACTTTTTGAAGAAGTGATGAATAATTACATAGTTGCAAAGACTTTGCAATTTAAAGGCAACAGAATGGGCGAAATTTTGCGGAATGAGATTCCAAATGCTATACAAAAATTTAGCTTTATAGGTGGAGATTTTATAGTAAAGGGATCATGCGGCCAAGGCAAATGGGCTGAGGTTCCATGGGTCGCTATTATGCATAAAAGCGTTACAAAAACTACTATGGAAGGCGTATATATTGTTTATCTATTTTCATCAGATATGAAAAGGCTTTATCTTACATTAAATCAAGGCTGTACCAAATTAAAGGATGAATATGGGAAAGCTACGGCAATTGAAAAAATGATTTCTATTGCGGCTAGTATAAGGGATAAGTTAAATCCAAAAAGCTGGAAAACCGATGATAATATATCGATTGGCAATGAGTTATATGAAAAGGGAATGATTTTTTATAAATTATATGAAAAAGACAATATACCCAGCGATGAAGTATTAAAGTCTGATCTCAACGATTTAATAAATATTTACATAGATTATATTTTATCTACTAGAAATTCAAAAGAAGAGAGTATGCAAAAGGAAGATATGGAAAATACTTATAAAATCAAAGAAGAAATTACAAACATTAAAAACTACATAAGAAGCCGTGGATTTTTGTATGATGACAATCTTATTGAAAACTACTACCTGTCTTTGAAGACGAAGCCTTTTTTGATATTGGCAGGTATATCAGGGACAGGTAAAAGCAAGCTGGCAAGGCTTTTTGCTGAAGCCATTGGTGCGACTGCGGGAAATAGTCGCTTTAAGCTTGTGCCTGTTAGGCCTGATTGGTCTGACTCTACAGATTTATTGGGGTATAAGGATTTAAATGGCAGATTTCATCCAGGAGTTCTTACTACTTTTGTAAAAAATGCGATGGAAAATCCTCAAAAGCCATATTTCTTTGTCTTGGATGAGATGAACCTTGCAAGAGTAGAGTACTACTTCAGCGATGTATTGTCCATCATAGAATCGCGAAATAAAGGTAATAAAACTATTGTTACTGATAGACTTTTAAATAGAGAGCTTTTAGATAATGATTCTTTTAGTAAATACGGTGATATATACATACCTGACAATCTGTATTTTATAGGTACAGTCAATATGGACGAGACTACATTTCCATTTAGCAAGAAGGTCTTAGACAGGGCAAATGTGATAGAATTGTCCGATGTGGATCTCGACTATGCCTTTGAAGATGTAGAAGAGGTATCGCCGAAGACATTAAACAATGATTTTTTAAGAAGCGATTTTCTTACGTTAAAAGACTGCGCTGAATACAAGGACGATATTGTATATAAGACAATATCCATATTGAAAGAAATAAATAATGTATTGGGGTATTATCGCTTTGGATACAGGGTTAGAGATGAGATATGCTTTTACACCATATACAACTCCATTTATGGTTTGATGGATTTTGATGAAGCCATAGACTATGAGATACTTCAGAAAATATTGCCTAGGATAAATGGCAGCAGCATAAGCATAAAGAAATTGCTTATAGAGCTTTTTAAGATATGTTCAGGCAACCTTGAGAATAGGTTTGATTACGACAGCGGTGTAAGTGAGAAGATGTTTGAAGAGATATTTAATGCGAAGTATAGAAAATCATGTGAGAAGATAGCGTTTATGACAAGGAGATATGAGGAAGATGGTTTCACATCTTACTGGCTCTGATATAGAACTTCTAAATATATGGACTCCTAAGTTTTACTTCACTATTAAAGGGTCTCTTAAAGATCCCAATATGATGAAGCTTGATATAAATAAAGGCGTAAAATCGAGAGTAAAGATATCATGCAGAGATGAATATACGGCAGAAGTTTATTCGCAGGAGTTGGGAAAGACCGTACAGTTGTTTTACGAAATCGACCCTTTATTTTTTGAGCAACAGAATTATGAAATAGTAATAGAGAAAATATCAGAGTGCGATATTGAATTTTATCACGACAATATCAATATAAGAAATAAAGTCAGCCCTGTAGGTCGTGCGAAAAAAGTCTTAACAGGTGTTGTCAATTTTACCAATGACATCGGCCTATCTGATTTGATAATCAAAGTTGATGGCAAAGAGTACTTGAGAGTGGAGATAGAAGTTTACCCTTCGAAGATAGATTATCTAAATGATTATAATGAAATTTTAAAGGATATAAATAATGAGCTTTACAATTTGATTTTTGACTTTTATAAAAAGACGTATTTATTGACTGGACTTAGGGACACTGTTGGCAACAGCCTTACAGAGTTTTTTGCCATAATAAATCTTATATTTGATAGACTTGATCGTGCAATCGGGATAGTATTGAGAATGCCCCATCATGTATTGGCAAAAGAGAGAGTTGCTGAGAACAACTACAAAGTAAAGAGAGTAGACAATGAATGTATAAAGTGGATAAACAGGCATCAGCAGTATGTAAAAGCTTCAAGTGGTGTAATTGAAGTTGAAAAAGCGCTGTCTTTAAAAAATACTGTGACATTTGATACATTTGAAAATAGGATTATAAAGTACATGATAAAGTCTGTGATAAATAGGCTTAGAATGCTTAAAAAGCGGTATACAGGCAGAAGCGACAATGGCACTGCAATTGTGGATAGGGATATAGTAGACAAGATAGATATGATGATTGCAAAGCTTGATAAACATATTTCTACTACGTTTTTAAAAGATGTTGGAGATATATACACAATGAATTCATTATCTCTTGTTCTAAACATGGCAGCAGGGTATAGAGAAGTCTACAAATATTACATAATGCTTCTAAAAGGGCTTATGATGAAAGAGAGCTTTATCAAGATTTCTACAAAAAATATGGCACTTCTTTACGAATACTGGTGCTTTATAAAGCTTAATTCTTTACTTAGGCATAAGTACGATCTTGTAAGGCAGGACATCATAAAGTTTGATAATAGCGGTTTGTCTGTAAAGATAAAGATGGGGGATAAGGCAAGAGTAGAATATCAGAACCCTAAAAATGGCGAAAGGTATTTTTTGGCTTACAATAATAAGTACGGTGATACTGCGACAGTAGCCCAAAAGCCTGATAATGCTTTGTCTCTGGAGAAAAAAGGATCGAATGTCAAATACAATTATATATTTGATGCAAAGTACAGGATATGTTATGACAATGACTATTTAAAAAGATATTTTACGCCTGGCCCTGAAGAGGACGATATAAATACGATGCACAGGTACAGAGATGCAATCGTGTATGAAAACAAAGACAATCACAATTTTGAGAGGATGTTTTTTGGCGCATTTGTATTATTTCCTTATTCAAAAGAAGATGAATACAGAAATCATCAATTTTACAAAAGCATCGAAAAAGTAGGAGTGGGTGGACTTCCTTTTTTGCCAAATGCCACGCATCTTGTGGAGGATCTTTTAGACGATGTAATTGACAATTCGCCTGAAACTGCATTTGAAAATACAGTATTGCAGCATGGGATGTACGAGTATCTTGATAAAATAGAATTCAATGAAAAAGAAGTTTTAGTTGGCAATTTAAGTAGTCATAAACAGTTGGAGGTAAATCTCAAATATAAGTTTTACCATATACCGTATTCTGAAATTAGATCTTCCCTTAAATATATAAAATATGTAGCGATCGCTCAAACAAAGGCAAAAGGCTTTGGTGATGATGCAGGCATAAGGTATTATGGTAGAGTAAAGAGCTTTGAAATATTAAGAAGAAGCGAAATAAAGGAGATACCAAAGGATTCAGAAGAACTCTACGTCAAATTTACAGTTGATAAATGGGAAAAATTAGACAAAAAGATTGATTTGGCTGGACGTAGAGTGCTTCACCGCTTTTATACGAATCTTTTCCTTTTAAAAAATGCGAAAATTGTTTCAGAGCTTTTGATAAAGACAAAAGAAGATTACAGATTGTATCTTGAGTTAAAAAGGCTAGATGAGATAAAAGTTGAACTAAATAAAGATGATGTGGACGATGATACAATGGCAACGGGAATAGAGCTTAATGGTCTAAAAATTTATATTAATGATGGATTTTACAGAGTTTACAAGGGCAAGGATTTAGTAGATAATATAAATGTAGATGATTTCAGAAAAAGACCTAATATTGTAATCAAAAGAATTAAAAGTCATGTTAAATAGCTTGTGAGTAGACTTCTAGAAATAAAACTATACATTGCTTTTATAATGGGAGCATTCCTGTAATAAAAAAATATAAGATTTGAAATAAAAAGTACCTCCTGATAAAATACAAGATGTCGATTGTTCATGAACACGACTCTCAA
>NZ_JAGGLT010000047.1 GCF_017874545.1 Thermoanaerobacterium butyriciformans
ATCGAAATCAAATTTATTCTTACAAAAACAGGTAAAATCCAAGCAGAGTTGTTATTAGTAGCTTAAAAAATGTCACTTATGACACTCAAATCAATGGTATAAAAATAGAGTTTCCAGAGATCAGCCAGATGGCATCTAAAGCTGAGCATGAAGAGTTTATCATTAATCCCGATGACAAATTATTTATAGCTCCCGATGATATGGCTGAAGCAATAAAGCAATATTGTGTAGAAACGGGGCAGGGTTTGCCTCAGGATATCGGTGACATAGCGAGAGCTGCTTACAATGGTATAGTTGAGCAATACAAAAATTGCTTAAACAATTTAGAAGACATTGTGGGAAGAGAAATAAATACTATCCATATGGTTGGCGGAGGGATACAGGATAAGTTCCTGTGTAAGTTAACTGCGGATGTTACAGGTAGAAAAGTCATAACAGGGCCTGTGGAAGCTTCAATCTATGGTAATGTGATAGTCCAACTTATGGCCTTAGGATACATCAAGGATTTAAAAGAGGGAAGAAAAATAATAAAGAATTCTATAGAGCAAGAATGGTATTCTTAAGTAACGGAATAATATACAAATTTTTTTATTTTTATTTATGAATCCTTATGAGGAGGAAATTAAAATGTTAAATTTATCTACAACTTATGCTAATTTAAATCTCAAAACGCCTATAATTGTAGGTTCTGCTGGTATAACTGGTTCTATTGAATTGTTGCAAAGAGCGGAAGAATGTGGAGCAGGTGCTGTAGTAACTAAAAGTTTATTTCAGAAGGAAATTTCTAGAAAATCACCGACACCTCGATTTAAGATAGTAAAACATACTAATACATTTACGTTTTACACATATGAGCAGGCAAGTGAATTGAATCCACAAGAATATGCAGAATTTATTTTTAATGCAAAACAAAAATTGAGTATACCTGTTATCGCTAGTATTAATTGCTATACGGATGATGCTTGGATTGAATATAGTAAATTAATGGAGGAAGCGGGAGCTGATGCAATAGAGCTTAATCTTTCATGCCCTCATGGAGTACACATTATGTCTGGCATGAACATTATTGAAGAAATGGTGCATACAACGAAAATAGTAAAAAATAACGTTAAGATACCTGTAATACCCAAAATGACACCGCAATCTGCAAATCCAGGATCTGATGCATTGAGGCTAGAACAAGCGGGAGCTGATGGACTTGTTATGTTTAATAGATTTACAGGTCTTGATATAGATATAGAAAAAGAAATACCAATTTTACATGGTGGATATGCAGGGCATGGTGGACCATGGGCTATTATGTATGGGTTGAGATGGATAAGTGCTGTATCGCCAAAATTAAAGTGTAGTATAAGTGCTAGTGGAGGCGTAATGAATGGTGAAGATGCTATTAAATATATATTATCTGGGGCATCTGCTGTTCAAATTGTTACAACAGTTTTTTTAAATGGTTATGAAGTAATAAAACAAATAAATAAATATTTAGAACAATATTTAGATAGGAAAGGATATCGCACCATTAATGATTTTAAAGGCAAAGTTTGTGATAAAATTCTTGATATGGAATCAGTTGATAGAAGACATTGGGGAGTCGCAAGTATAAATAAGGATAAATGTATTGGTTGTGGAAAGTGTTTTAATGTTTGTATATATGATGCAATTAAAAACGATAAAGAAAAATTTATGATAAAAGAAAATTGTGATGGGTGTGGATTATGCATTGAAGTTTGCCCTGTTAATGCAATTTCAATGGTTGAAAAGGAGAGAAATTAAAGTGGTATATAAAGCTGACGTTTTGGTAATAGGTGGTGGTGGCGCAGGACTTAGAGCGGCAATTGCAGCCTATGAAAGAGCGCATAATTCAAATAAAAATATAAAAATAATTATTGCAGTAAAAGGAAGACTTGGTGCTTGTGGTACAACTGCATTAGCATATTCCGATAGAATGGCTTTTCATGTAACACTTCCTACAACTTGTCCGCGAATAAACGATAATTGGAAATACCACGCTAAAGATATTTATGAGATTGGCGGATTTGTTTCCGACTATGACTTGGCTGAAATTTTAGCAAAAAATTCAGCAGAAGCTTATTATTATTTAGAAAGATTAGGAGTACCATTTGTTAAAGAGAATGATATACCGTCTCAGTTTGTAACTGATGGTTCGATATATGCTCGAGCTTGTTTTACTGGACCAGATACTGCAGTTCAAATAGAAAAGGCTCTTGTGAGAAAAATTAGTGAAATCAAAGAAATTGAAGTTTTAGAAAATGTAATGGTAAGTGACTTAATTGTGGTAGATAATAAAATTTTTGGTGCGGTTGGGTTTATAGATGAACATGAAATAATTATTCTTGCAAAATCTGTAATATTAGCAACAGGTGGGGCAGGGGAGATTTATGGTAATAATGTCTATCCAATTGGGATGACAGGTGATGGATATGCAATGGCATTAAGGGCAGGTGCTGAGCTTGTTAATATGGAATTCATCCAAATTGGTTTAGCATCGCCAAAAACGAAGATTGCATGTTCTGGAAGTATAATGAGATGTATACCAAGGTTTGTTAATGATAAAGGAGAAGAGTTTTTAATTAATTATGGTATAACATTTAATGACATATTTGAAAAAGGTTCAACATGGCCAATTAGTGCTGAACACAAAACTTGGAATATAGATGTTGCTGTTTTTAGGGAAATAATGAGGGGAAATAGGGTTTTTCTAGATTTCGGACAGAACCCTAGTGGATTTAATTTTGAATATTTAAGAGATGATTTGAAAAAGAAATATTATGATGAGATAAAAGAATTGACAAGTTGTAGATTAACTCCAATTGATAGATTACAAGAAATAAATCCGCAAACGATAAAGTGGTTTTCTGAAAGGGGAATTGATCTAAAAAAGGATTTATTAGAAATTAAGCCATCTATTCAACATTTTCAAGGTGGAGTAAAAATAAGACAGAAAGCTCAAACAAATGTTGCGGGTTTATATGCATGTGGTGAATGTGCAGGAGGGCAACATGGAGCAAATAGACCAGGCGGGAATTCACTTTTGGATACTCAGGTTTTCGGTAAAGTTGCAGGGGAAAATGCTTTTGAATTTTCTTTAAGTGTAGATTTAGACGAGGATGTTGGACTTCTTAAAGCACGTGACATATTTGAAAGGTATAAAGATTTTATATCCCAAAGTGGAATAAATTTAGAAAAAGCAAAGGAAAAGCTTAGATATGTAATGGATTTATATGCAAGCGTAATAAGGTATCCTGATGGCTTACAAGAAGCATTAGGTCTTATAAATGAATTAAAAGCAAAACAAATAAAACCAATTGAATATACAGGTATTTTAGAATTTGAAAATATGCTTTTGATTTCGGAAGCTATTGTAAAAAGTTGTATATTGCGTAAGGAAAGCCGTGGACCACATCTTATGTTTGAAAGATCTGATGATTTATTGCCGAAGCCAAGAAATGAAAAATATAATTTTTATCATGTTTGCAAACTTGATAACAAAAAAAACGAAATTGAAGTAAATAGGATTGAACCTATAAAGCCACAAGATTTGGAGGCGATATAGATGAAAGCACGTGCAATGGTCCTCGAAGAATTCAATAAACCTCTTGTTATGAGGGAATTTGAATTGAAATTACCAAAAGATGGTGAGCTTTTAGTTAAGATAGAAGCTGCTGGAGTATGTGGTTCTGATGCACATATATTCAAAGGTAATGATCCAAGAGCGAAATTACCAATGATTCTTGGCCATGAAGGTGTTGGTCGGGTTGAAGCGATTTCAGGAAATTGGGAAGATATTTATGGTTATGAGCTAAAAGAAGGAGATTTAATAATTTGGGATAGAGGCGTAACTTGTGGTAAATGTTATTATTGTACAGTTAAAAAGGAACCATATTTGTGCCAAGACAGATGGACATATGGAATAAGTGTGGGATGCAATCAACCACCTTATTTGAGAGGATGCTATTCTGAATATATATATCTTGTCCAAAATACCAAAGTGTTAAAGATAGAAAGTAATATTGAACCAGAAGTATTAGTGTCAGCGTCATGTTCTGGAGCGACATGTGCACATGCATTTGACACTATTTCACCTGATATTGGTGATACTGTTTTAATCCAAGGTCCAGGACCTATTGGACTTTATGCAATATTATTTGCGAAAAAATATGGAGCACAAAATATTATTGTAATTGGTGGTACAAAAGAAAGATTAAATATGTGTAAGGAATTTGGTGCAACCATTGTGCTTGATAGAAATTTGACTACATTAGAGCAAAGAAAAGAAATTATTATGGATATAACAAAAGGAAAGGGTGTAGATTTAGCAATTGAAGCAGTAGGGCATCCATCTGCAGTTAGCGAAGGAATTAAATTAGTTAGAAATGGAGGAAATTATTTGTCACTTGGTTTTGGTGATCCAAATGGTACAGTCACAATTGATTGTTATTATGATATAACAAGGAAAAATTTAAGATATCAAGGTATTTGGGTAAGTGATACGAAACATCTTTATATGGCGGCTAATTTAGTATTAAATAATAAGGAATTGTTTAAAAAAATGATAACAAATAAATATAAATTATCTGAGGCTACACAAGCTTTAATGGATATGGCGAATAGAAGCACAGTAAAGTCTGTATTGATACCTTAAAATCAATAGTGAGAGGATGAGCATTTTGAATTTAGCAGGAATAGGTTTAATAGGAATTAGTGGCTTTGGTAGTATTCATTTAAGATCAATAAGCTTATTAGAAGGAAAAAAGGTGAATTTAAAAGCTATTGCTGAAGTAAATTATGAGAAAAATAAAGATATAATAAATAAATTATCATTAAATGGAGTTAAATATTATAAAGATTATAGACAAATGTTAAATGAAATGAAAGATTTGGATTTTGTAGTTATTTCTACACCTATTCATTTTCATGCTCAAATGGCAATAGATGCAATAAAACAAGGATTTAATGTGTTGTTAGAAAAACCACCTGCTGTTACAATTCAAGATATTGATGCAATAATTGAAGCAAAAAGAAATTACAATAAGATTTGCGCAGTTGATTTTCAAAATACTTCTGGTAAAGCTTTTAGAAAACTTATAGAATATATTAATTCAGGGAAATTAGGAAAGATTAAAACAATTATAGGTGTTGGCTGTTGGAAAAGAGATGATAGTTATTACCAAAGAAATAATTGGGCAGGTAAGTTAGTTGTTAATAATAATTATGTATTAGATGGGTCAATTAATAATCCATTAGCTCATCTGTTGAATAATGAATTAATTATAGCTGAGTCTTCAGAAAAGGGAGGTGGAGAACCCAAAGAGGTGATTTCAGAGCTGTATCATGGACATAAGATTGAAGGTGAGGATACAGCTTGCGTTAAAATAGTAACAACAAAAGGAATAGAGGTATATTATTATTCAACACTATGTAATAAGCGAGAAGAGTTACCATATATAATTGTTGAAGCTGAAAAAGCGAATGTGTATTGGAATTATGATAATAAATTTCGTATAAAGTATTTTGATGGGAATGAAGAAGTATATGATGGTGGTAAAGAAGATTTATTTGTTAAGATATATGAAAACATGATAGAACATTTATTTAAAGGTAAAGAATTATATTGTCCAGTTGAAATTACGAGAAATTTTGTACTTGCATCTAATGGAGCTTTTGAGTCATCTAAAGAAATTTTTGATATTCCTGATGAGTTTATTGAAGTTAATATAGAGGATGGGAAAAAATTTACTTATATCAAGAATATAAGAGAGATAATTGAATACGCAAGTGAAAACAAAAAATTGTTTTCCGAAATGAATGTTAATTGGGGAAGGAAGACGGAAAAGGTTAATATGAAAAATTATGAGAAATTTGATTTGTTTAAAAAATGAGCATAGGCTAGATAATCAATATAACTTATAAATGTGTATTAAAATTGTAGCTTAAATCTAGGAAGAAGGAATACCAAATGAGCAGAGAAAACGGTATGTACTATATGCCAGAAAGCAAAGCTAAAAAAGTCTTCAGTGAAGGAGATTTTGAATTTGCAGCAATTGGACTAGATCATGGCCACATATATGGCATGACAAAAGGACTAATAGAAGCCGGTGCGCAGGTAAAATGGGTATATGACAAAGACCCAGAGAAAGTAGAAAGATTCATAAAAGCATTTCCTACTGCCAAAAAGGCCAGAGACGAAGATGAAATACTGATGGATAACTCAGTTAAATTGGTAGCAAGTGCAGCAATACCATCAGAAAGATGTGACATAGGCTTAAAAGCAATGGATGCAGGAAAAGACTACTTTGCAGACAAGCCTCCAATGACAACAAGAGAGCAACTGGAGCAAGCTAAAGACAAAGTAAAAAAGACGAAGAGGAAATATGCAGTCTACTATGGTGAAAGGCTTCACAATGAAGCATCTGTCTATGCAGGACAATTAGTAGAAAAAGGGGCAATAGGACGAGTAATACAAATTTGTGAAAGAAAATATAGACTTTAAGTATATACGCGGACATGGACTTTTGTGCGACGATGTAGGTATTTACCGTGAGGACATAGTAGGTAACGACATAAGGCCGTTTTACAATTTCACGTATATAGATAGAATCTTTGATTCATTTTTGGAATTAGGGATAAGGCCTTTCGTGGAAGTCGGATTTATGCCTAAAAAACTAGCGTCAGGCACTCAGACAGTATTTTATTGGGAGGGGAATGTTACTCCTCCTAAAGATTATAATAGGTGGAGCAGCCTTGTCAAAGCGGTTGTGAATCACTTTATTTCTCGATATGGGATTGAAGAAGTCTTAAAGTGGCCATTTGAGATATGGAATGAACCTAACTTAAAAGAATTTTGGAAAGATGCAGATCAAAAGGAGTATTTTAAGCTCTACAAGGTTACTGCAAAGGCGATTAAAGAAGTGAATGAAAATCTACAAGTTGGAGGTCCAGCTATATGCGGCGGAGCTGACTACTGGATAGAAGACTTTTTGAATTTCTGTAATGAGGAGAATGTTCCTGTTGATTTTGTGTCTCGCCATGCGTATACATCTAAACAGGGAGAGTACACTCCGCATCTTATATATCAAGAGATCATGCCATCTGAATATATGCTTAACGAATTTAGAAGTGTCAGGGAGATTATAAGAAATTCACCTTTTCCAAATCTTCCTTTTCACATAACAGAGTACAATACATCTTACAGCCCGTTAAATCCTGTACATGACACGCCATTTAATGCGGCGTATCTTGCGAGGATTTTAAGTGAAGGCGGAGATTACGTTGACTCATTTTCATATTGGACATTCAGCGATGTGTTTGAGGAGAAGGATGTTCCAAGATCGCAGTTTCATGGAGGATTTGGACTAGTTGCATTAAATAAGATACCAAAGCCGACTTTCCACATGTTTAAGTTTTTCAATTCTATGGGTGAAGAAGTGCTCTACAGAGATGACCATATGCTTGTGACGAGAAGAGATGATGGTTCAGTTGCACTTATAGCTTGGAATGAGATAATGGAGAAGACAGAAAATCCAGATAAAGAATACGAACTTGAAATACCTGTAGGATTCAAAGATGTCTTTATAAAGAAGCAGATGATAGATGAGGATCACGGCAATCCTTGGGGTGCCTGGATACACATGGGAAGGCCGAGGTTTCCAAACAAAGAGCAAATTAAAACTTTAAGAGATATTGCGAGGCCGCAAATCAAAACAAGTAGAGCTACATCAGATGATGGCTATGTCAATTTGAAATTTAAATTGGGGAAAAATGCTGTTGTTTTGTTTGAATTGACTGAAGTAATAGACGAATCAAGCACGTATATAGGACTTGATGATAGCAAGATAAACGGATATTGATGTGATTTAGGAGGGTAAAAATGGGACTTTTTGATATGCCATTACAAAAACTTAAGGAATACACTGGTACAAACCCATGTCCGGAAGATTTTGATAAGTATTGGGACAGGGCTTTAAATGAGATGAAATCTGTTGATCCCAAAATTGAACTTAATCCCAGCAGCTTTCAAGTGCCTTTCGCAGAGTGTTACGACTTGTACTTTACAGGCGTGCGTGGTGCAAGGATACATGCAAAGTATATAAAGCCTAAAACAGATGGAAAGCATCCTGCACTAATAAGATTTCATGGATATTCATCAAATTCAGGGGACTGGAATGACAAATTAAATTACGTGGCGGCAGGTTTTACAGTTGTGGCGATGGATGCAAGAGGACAAGGGGGTCTTTCTGAAGATGTTGGCGGCGTAAAAGGGAATACTCTAAATGGACATATAATCAGAGGATTAGACGACGACGTTGACAACTTGTTATTCAGGCATATTTTTCTAGATACTGCACAATTGGCAGGAATAGTAATGAATATGCCCGAAGTTGATGAAAATAGAGTTGGAGTCATGGGGCCATCACAAGGCGGAGGTTTAGCATTGGCGTGCGCATCATTAGAACCCCGTATACGCAAAGTCGTATCTGAATATCCTTTCTTATCTGATTATAAGAGGGTATGGGATTTAGACCTTGCAAAAAACGCATACCAAGAGATTACAGACTATTTTAGGCTTTTTGATCCTAGACATGAAAGAGAAAATGAGGTGTTTACTAAGCTTGGCTATATAGATGTTAAGAATCTGGCGAAGAGAATAAAAGGCGATGTGTTGATGTGTGTCGGATTGATGGATCAAGTTTGTCCGCCATCAACTGTTTTTGCGGCATACAACAATATAAAATCAAAGAAGGATATAAAAGTATATCCTGATTACGGCCATGAGCCTATGAGGGGATTTGATGATTTAGCTATGCAATTTTTACTTGAGCTTTAAACGTTAAAAGTATGAGGAGATTTGATATAGTCAGATCTCCTCATACAATATTTTTTATCAATTTTTTGTATTCACTTACATTTAAACCTGTATACTTTTTAAAGCACGATGAGAAGTAATTTGGGTCTTGTATGCCGACTGCATTAGCGATTTCAAATGATTTCATATTTTTTTCTTTTATCAAATTTATTGCTTTTTCCATTCGCTTATTTGTAAGGTATTCTATGAAGTTTATGCCTGTCTCTTTTTTAAATGTCCTGCTTAAATAGCTGGGATTTAGGTAAAAGTGCTTAGCAACGTACGACAGTGAAAGATTGCTATTGCTGATATTTTCCTCTATAAATTTTTTAACATTATCAATCAAATTATTGATATTGCTTATCTGCTCTTTGTTTACTGCCTTAATCGTATTTTTTACAGTTGTTGATATATATTCAATCATGTCAGGCAGCGTCTCTATATTTATGATTTTGTTGTAAGACTCTACCTCAGATAAATAAATATCATCAAAGTTTTCTTTTAACTCTAATGACACGGAGAAGCAGATTGATATAATATTTAATGCAGCAACGCGGATTAACTTAATTGCATTTTCGCTTTTAAGATCTATATTAGAAAACACATCTTTTACAACATTTATTGCATCGTTTTCTAAACCCGATTTCAGGTAAAATCTCAATTCGTTAAACAGATGATTGGTGTCAATACCAGTTTTGCTTTCTGTAAATTGTACATCTCTGTAATGTATGACATTATTGTTGCCAACTGCTATGTGATAGTTTAATGCGTCTATTGCTTCAATGTACGATACTTTTATATCCCTTATCTTTCCTTTTATATTTCCTATACCTATATTTAAAGTGCAGCCAATATCTTTGACGATTTTGTTTTTCAACCTTATACAGATTTTATACAGATCTATTTTTTCATCGGTGTTTAAGATGATAATTCTATTCATTGAGTCAGTGAAGACGATGATCCTTTTTAAATCTTTAAAATAATTTTTTACATAATTAGTCACTTTAAAGTTTTGAATCAGACGAAATTCTTCGTTTATATCATTTGAATTGATAATCTCTAAAGCGGCGACTTGATAAATGCTGCCATCCAGAGATATATCAAAAAATTCTAACTTTTCATTTATCAACTTGTCATCTAAATTGCCACTTATCAGCTCATTTAAAAATCGCTCTCTTAAATAAGGCAGATTATCGTAAAGCTGTCTTTTTAATTCTTCAAATTCTTCCTTCTCTTTCCTTTCACTTTCTATGACTGCTTTTAGGTTAGATACAGTATTTAAGACTTCATCTTCATCTATCGGTTTAAGCAAAAAATCAGATATCCCTATTTTTACAGACTTTTGAGCGTAATTAAAGTCATTGTAACCAGTTAAGATGACAATTTTTATTGCAGGATATTTTTGTAAAATAGATTCGCTGAATTTTATGCCGTCAATTCCTGGCATTTTTATGTCTGTAAAGACTACATCTGGTTTAAGTTCGTCTATTAATTTAAATCCCTCATTTGCATTTGATGCTTCGCCTGCTATTTCCATTCCAAGCGTGTTCCAATCAATACAGCTTTTTAATAGATTTCTTTCAAGATACTCATCATCAATAATAAGCACTTTTATTTTATCACTCATCATTCTGATCCTCCTTATTTTTCGGGATAGTTATTTCAATCTTTGTACCTTCATCTATTTTACTGTAAATTTTTACTACATCTGCAGAATTGTAATATATCTTCAACCTTTCTATTGTCGATCCAAGGCCAACGCCTTTAGACATGCCGCTTTCGATTTCTCTAATCTTTTCTTCACTCATGCCTTTTCCATTGTCTTCAACTATGAGTTTTATTTGATCGTTGTCATATAAAGCTTTTATTGAAATGATTCCTTGACCGTCTTTATTTCTCACGCCGTGGTTCAAGGCATTTTCGACTAATGGCTGCAATATAAGCTTAGGTATTTTATAGTTTAATACGCCCCCATCAATATTCATTACAGCATTAAACTTATCTCCAAACCTTATTTTTTGTATTGTAAGATAGTTTTTTATTATGTCAAGCTCTTCTTTTATGGTGATTTCCTCATTGCCATTCATCAAAAAAGATCTATAAAACTTTCCTAGAGCTTTCACAATTTTACTGGCGTTTTTCGTGTCATTCATTAAAATCAAGGCACTTATTGCATCAAAAGAATTAAACAGGAAATGAGGCTTTATCTGCGATTGCATTACATCCAGTTCCAATTTTCTTTTCATCTTTTGCTCGTTAATGATGTCGCCAATCAATTTTTTGATTTCATCGATCATCTTGTTATAAACATCTTTTAGCATCCCTATCTCATCATTGCCGGTTATAATATTTACCTTTTCAAATTTTCCATCCTTTATTCCCTTCATAGAGTTTACCAGCTTTATTATAGGCTGTGTGATAAATAGAGATATAAATAAAAGCCCTAAAATAAGCAATACAATATTTATGACTATTACCAATAGAAGTATTAAATTGTATATCCAAAACTGACTGTTAAGTTCATTAAATGGTGTGACGCTTATTATATTCCAGCCAAAATTATTTTTAAGATCCGAAATAATGTACACTTTTCCGTCAATTTTCTTTATAGTTGAATTATTGGGTTTTATATAATTGAATATCTCGTCATTCAAACTTTTGCTTATATTAGTCGGCTCTACTATACTGTTACCATTCTCGTCTTTTATTATGATACCAGATGTATAAGTATTTATTGAGCTATTTATATACTTATACAAATAAGACTTAGAAATATTTATTATCATAAATCCTGCTGGCTTTTGGCTATTTATATCGTTTATCACTCTTATGAAAGATACATATCCTTGGTTTCCTTTACTATCATTTATCAAACTACCACTATTAGCTATTAATATATAAGCACCTCTTAAATTTATCAATTTATCGTACCAATTAGCCGATTTTAGCACAGACAAATTAATATTTTTATAAGAAACATTATCTACAAAGTATTCGTTTCCTCTGTTGTCAAATATATATATAGACGAAATAAAATCATTAAAGTTTAAAAAATCTGACAAATATTTACTCATTGGCTGTATATAGCTTGCATAGTTGCCTGCATTTCCGTTTGACAAAGCTGATTGTAGTATTTGACTTGATATTAAAATTTTTGACTGATTGTCAACGGTATTTATTAGTGATTCTATACTGGAATTAATATTTGAAACAATTTCATTAGAAACTTGCATGACTTTGCTGTTAGTTATATTATTATTTATCTCATTATAAGTGATCGAAAGAAAAGAGATTGAAACGATTAAAACAAACAAATAGTACAATACTATTTTGGATGATATATTTAGATCTCTGAATTTTTTAATAAATCTTTTTAACATAGCATTAACTCCTTTGGAGTAATATTTAAATTAATGACATCACCTTGTAAAATACATGAAATAATGAATTTAACTGATTTTAAATTTTATTATTGTGATATTTATACAAATCAAAATATCTATCATATATTTTACCACATATTAAAAGAAAATGTAACAAGTTTATTTGTTGGGTGAACAAAGTAAAAAAATTAAAGAATCATGTAAAAAATTTCTATTTTATTAAAAAAATTTCGAGCTATAATATTCTCATAAATTAAAGTTAGAAATTAAAACAAGTATTGATAAAAACATATTTTTATTCCTTTATATTGATTTGTTTGATTTAATTTCTTTTAAATTTCTTTTATCCAGAACAAATGTTATTTGATAACACTAGTAAACGTTAAGTGTAAGATGATGGTATATATGGGTAGATATATTAAAGTTATTTAAACACTTGTTTGATTTAAAAATATTTTTCTACTCATATATATAATATTTAATGTCCAATGGAGGGGGTGGTATTATAAAACATATTTTTAAGATTTTTTAACATTCTTCATGGGAGGGGAAAGGTTGAAATTAAAAGTACAAATTGCAATAAGAATAAAATGGCATAGCAAACAAGCCATCTTTTGATGACTTTTTAAAAATTAAATATCGAAGT
>NZ_JAGGLT010000048.1 GCF_017874545.1 Thermoanaerobacterium butyriciformans
GTCGCTGCCGGATAATATATTCCTCAGTAGCTCAATGGTGGAGCAACCGGCTGTTAACCGGTAGGTTGTAGGTTCGAGCCCTACCTGAGGAGCCATTTTTGTATTTAAAAGAGAATATTTTGCGGATGTGGCTCAGTGGTAGAGCATCGGCTTCCCAAGCCGAGGACCGCGGGTTCGAATCCCGTCATCCGCTCCACATAGACTGTAAAGATTTCGCTTGCGCGAAGTCTTTTTTATTTTATGCATTAATAAAGACAAGATAAAATATAATGTTAGTAGAAAAGTAGAATTTAGGGGGCTTACATATGGATGTATATGATGTATCGCTGATACCTCTCATAATCGGCTTGGTTGAGGTAGTAAAACAAATTGGATTGCCAAAAAAGTATTCTGCTTTAGTAGCACTAGTTTTTGGAATAGTTCTCGGAATATTGTACATAGCTCCAGGAGATACATTGAAAGGTATATTGCTGGGTATTGCTATGGGCCTTGGTGCATCAGGACTTTACAGTACGACTAAAAATACAGTAGAAGCTATCAAAAAATGATTTAAAAATCAAAGGTGTAAAGCTTGTTCCATATATCATATTTTTATATGATATTGATTTTTGCTTTGTATTTGTATAACCTATTTATTAGTGAATATTTTTTATTTTTGATTATATGAAAGGATGTTTTTATGTTTAATGGAAAAGTCATAGTAATAACTGGAGGTTCTGGTGGTATTGGTTCCTTTATATGTAAAGAACTAGCTAAATTGGGTGGGTGTGTTGCAATTCATTATAACAGCGGCCATGAGAGTGCTAATAATTTAAAAAGGCATATAAAAGAAGAATTAGGTTACGCAGATATATTTAAAGCGGATATAAGCAATAGATCAGAAGTAGACATGATGATGAAAAATATCTTTGATAAATTTGGGCGGATAGATTATCTGGTTAATAATGCTGGTATTTCACAGATAAAACCTTTTATGGACATAACAGAGGACGAATGGAAACACATGATAGATATAAATTTAGGTGGAGTATTTAATTGTACACAAAGTGCTTTAAAATATATGTTAAAGAATAAAAAAGGTGCTATTGTAAATATTTCATCAATGTGGGGAATATATGGTGCATCATGTGAAGTACATTATTCGGCTGCAAAAGGTGGTATTATAGCTTTTACTAAGGCGTTGGCAAAAGAATTAGGACCATCAAATATTCGTGTCAATTGTGTAGCACCAGGAGTTATTGATACGAAAATGAATAGGAAATTGTCATATGACATAATTGAGGATTTAGCATCAAGAACGTCTCTTGAAAGATTAGGAACTCCAGATGAAGTTGCCAAAGCAGTATCTTTTTTATTGTCAGACGAGGCTTCATTTATAACAGGACAAGTTTTAACAGTTGATGGTGGCTTTGTATAAAATATAAAGCCTTATTATTAAATTTCAATTTTATGCTCAATTTCACAACATTTACATAAGCAATTAATACTCTTGACATATGGAATAAATAGGATTATAATTTTAATTGTTAGCAGCCTTTCAGTTAGAGTGCTAATATCAACAAAAAATATAGTGCTATCATATTTTTCACACATTATTTAATATTCTGCAATATATTGATAATTTCTAAATATAAAAATTTAATAAAGGGGGAATTCGAATGAAAGCTTTATTGCTGGCTGGAGGATTAGGGACAAGACTAAGACCTCTAACGAATTTTCTTCCCAAACCTATGGTGCCCATAATGGGAAAGCCTTTGTTAGAGTCAACCATTTTGAGATTAAAACATCAAGGTGTAGACGAGGTAGTAATAAGTACATGTTATAAATCGAATCATATAGAAAAATATTTTGGTGATGGTGAAAAATTAGGCGTAAAAGTATCTTATATTAAAGAAGATATACCTCTTGGTACAGGCGGTGCTATAAAAAATGCAGAAGAATTTTTTGATGATACATTTATAATTTTAAATTCAGATATTATTTGCGATATAGACATTAAAAATCTTGTAGAATATCATAAGTCGAAAAATGCTTTAGCTACAATTGCTATGACTAAAGTTGAAGATCCATCTCAATACGGTGTAATTGAATATGACGATAATGATTACATTACGGCATTTAAGGAAAAGCCAAAACCTTATGAGACAAATTCTAAATGGATAAATGCTGGAATATATGTGTTTGAGCCAGAGCTACTAAATGAAATTCCAAAAGATGAAGTTGTGTCAATAGAAAGGGATACATACCCAAAACTTTTATCAAAAGGATGTAGCATGGCTGCATATAGGTATGGTGGGTATTGGATAGATATAGGTACAATTGAAAAATATAAAAAAGTTCACTTTGACATTTTTAAAAATAATTGTAAATTTGTTGATATGAGTGATTATAATTATAAACGCAAAAATATCATTATAGATCCTTCAGCAAAAATAGTAGAGCCAATTTTTATAGGACACAATGTAAAAATAGACGCAAAAGCACATATTGGGCCATATGTCGTAATAGGTGATAATACTCATATAGGTTCTAACAGCATTATAAGGCACAGCATCGTATGGGACAATGTGAAGATTAACAAAAATGTAAATTTAATAAATGCAGTTGTAGCATCAAATAGTGTTATTGATGGAATGAGAAAGATTGAAGATGAAGTTTATGCTAATAGTATTAATGATTATGTAGCAAGTTAATAGGGGTGATGGAAATGGTGAAGAATAAAGAGATAAAAATAGCATTTTTAAGCACATTCCCACCAAGGGAATGTGGTATAGCGACATTTACACAAGATTTAATAAATGAACTTAAAGATATTAAAATAATAAACGAGCCAAAGGTAATTGCCATAAATGATAAAAAATATGATTATGATGATGATGTTATTTATGAATTGCAGCAGCATGACAGGAATAGCTATATAAAATTAGCTGAAAGATTGAATGATTCTTCAATTGACTTATTAGTAATTGAGCATGAATACGGTATATACGGTGGAGAATGGAGCGAGTACATCCTTGATCTTGTAAATAATTTAAAAATACCTTATGTTGTAACTCTTCATACTATATTATCGAATCCACTAGATAAACAGAAATATATTTTGCAGGAATTGTGTAGAAAAAGCAAGAGAGTTATCACTATGGCCAAAAATACAATTCCACTGCTTTTAAATGTATACGGTGTTGATGAAAAAAAGATAGTCGTTTTGCCTCACGGTGTTCCAAATCTACCAACACTATCTAGCGAAAGTTTGAGAAAGAAATACAATATTGATAGTGATAAATTTGTTGTAAGCACTTTTGGACTCATAAGTCCCGGCAAAGGATTAGAATATGGCATAGAAGCAATTGCAAAGGTAAAAGAAGAACATCCTAATATACTGTATCTTATTCTTGGACAGACGCATCCTAATATAGTCAAGTCTGATGGTGAAGTTTATAGAGATTTTCTAATAAGACGTGTCAATGAACTTGATTTAAACGATAATGTAAAGTTTATTAATAAATATTTAACAAAGAGAGAGATTGTAGAATATTTAAAACTTTCAGATGTATACATGACACCGTATATCGGAAAAGAACAGGCTGTTAGTGGTACACTAGCATATGCAGCAGGGCTAGGAAAATTAGTAGTTTCGACGCCGTACAAATATGCTGAAGAGATTTTAAGCGATGGTAGAGGATTATTAGCTGATTTTAAAGATCCTGATTCTATAGCAAAATGTATAAAGTTTGCAATAGAGAACCCCCACAAGAAACAACTTATGGAGGAGAAAATGAGGGTTTATGGAAAGTCAATGATGTGGGATAATGTGGCACTAGAATACGTAGAGATGTTTTTGAGAATATTTGAAGATTTAGAGGATGATGCAAGAGAAGCAGTATAAACAGGAGGAGACATTATATGAATGGCAGAAATTTGTTTAATCATTTGTTTATACTGACAGACGATACAGGAATGATGCAACATACAATTGGTTCTATTCCTAATCCTAAACATGGTTATACGACGGATGACAATGCAAGGGCAATAATAGCTTCTGTCATGATGTATGAAAAATATAAAGAGGAAAAATACCTTAATTTGATTAAAAGATATTTGTCTTTCTTATTGTATGCACAAGATGAAGATGGTCATTTCAGAAATTTTATGGCATATGATAGGAGATTCATTGACGATGATTTTTCTGAAGATTGTTTTGGCAGATGTATTTGGGCATTAGGGTATTTATTGAATACTCCTTTAGAAGATAGGATCAAACTGCCTGCTATAAAGATGATTGAGAAATCACTACCTATTATTGATGATTTAAAATATATTAGGGGAAAAGCATATACTCTAATAGGCTTATATAACATTTATAATGCAGAAACTAAATTTAAAAGAGATTTTATAAAAGGCAAAATAGCAGAACTGACAGATGATATCATTGAAGAGTATGAAAAAAGTTCAAATGGTGATTGGAAGTGGTTTGAAGATACTGTATCATATGATAATGGAATTATTCCATTATCACTTTTGAAATCTTATGTTGTCTTAAAAGACGAAAAAATTCTAGACATTGCTTTAAAAAGCCTAGAATTTTTAGACTCTATATGCTTTAGAAATGGTTATTTTAAAGCTGTTGGCTGCAAAGGATGGTATGAAAGAGGCAAAAGCATGGCAGAGTTTGATGAGCAGCCTGTAGAAGCTTATACAATGGCTCTCATGTATATAGATGCTTACAAGATTACAAGAAATGAAAAATACAGAGAAAGAGCATTAGCTTGCGATGAGTGGTATTACGGCAAAAATTCTAAAAGAGTAAGTTTGTACGATGAATCAAGTGGTGGCTGCAGTGATGCTATAACAGAAGATGGTGTCAACAGCAATGAAGGAGCTGAAAGCCTTATTTCGATTATCATTTCACATTGTGCCACTAGTGAATTAAGATGATTTATTCGACAGATGATAAGAGTAGCTTTAACTCGTCATCTGTTAATTCTCTCCATTCCCCTTCTTTTAAATTTTCATCTAGATTAAGGTATCCCATAGAAAGCCTTTTTAGATAAATAACCTTTGAGCCAAGTGATTCAAACATCCTTTTTATTTGATGATATTTCCCTTCTTTGATTGATACGCAGACTTTTGATATACTACCTGATGATATTATTTCTAAATCAGCAGGCATAGTCTTATAACCATCGTTTAAAACGATGCCACTTGAAAACAATGAAATATCATCTTCATCAATAAATCCAGAAATTTCTGCGTAATATTTTTTATACACATGCTTTTTTGGTGATAGCAATTTGTGAGCCAGTATGCCGTCATTTGTAAGAAGAAGTAGTCCTTCTGTGTCTTTGTCAAGTCTTCCTGCAGGGAAGACCTTTCTTGCTTTAATATCATCTGGCAAAAGATCTAGTACGGTTTTTTCTGACGGATCATAAGTAGCGCTAATAACGCCTTTCGGCTTGTTCATCATTATATATATATATTCTCTATAAAATATTTTTTCGTCGTTAAATATAATGTCATCTTTATCAGTTTCGATGATTAGCCCGGGATCATTGACAGTTCTGCCGTTTACGGTTACGAGACCCTCTTTTATGAAGCCTTTTACTTCTTTCCTAGTTCCAAACCCCGTATTTGATAGAAGCTTATCAATTCGCATCTTTGCCATTTCAATTCCCCCATATACTTTGACAGGATTTCTTTATAAATTATATCCTAAATATAGAAAAATAAAAGAGTATAATGTGATATATATCATATTTTTTGATTTGAAACAGTGATAAAATATAATTGATGTTGGAAATATAATAAATTTTCTGAAATGTATACAGTATATTGACTACAAAAGACAAAGCAGTTATAATTAAACCATAATAAATTTTAGGGGGTATTAAAATGATTAATGAGTGGAGAGGATTTCAGGAGGGCAAATGGCAAAAAACAATTGATGTTCAAGATTTTATTCAAAAGAACTATACGCTATATGAAGGCGATGACAGCTTTTTAGAAGGTCCTACAGAAAATACTACTAAACTATGGAATAAAGTTCTTGAACTTATGAGAGAGGAATTGAAAAAAGGTGTACTTGATATTGATACAAAAACTGTTTCATCTATAACATCCCATGATGCTGGGTATATAGATAAAGACCTTGAAGAGATAGTGGGGCTTCAAACAGATAAACCTCTTAAAAGAGCAATAATGCCATATGGCGGTATAAGGATGGTTAAAAAAGCTTGTGAAGCATATGGATATAAGCTTGATCCTAAAGTAGAAGAAATATTTACAAAGTACAGGAAAACCCACAATGACGGTGTATTTGATGCATATACTCCGGAAATAAGGGCTGCTAGGCATGCAGGGATAATCACAGGTCTTCCAGATGCATATGGCAGAGGAAGAATCATAGGTGATTATAGAAGAGTTGCACTTTATGGAATTGATAGACTCATCGAAGAAAAGGAAAAAGAAAAGCTTGAGCTTGATTATGATGAATTTGATGAAGCTACAATAAGACTGAGAGAAGAACTGACAGAACAGATAAAAGCATTAAACGAAATGAAAGAGATGGCTTTAAAGTACGGGTATGACATATCAAAGCCTGCAAAAAATGCAAAAGAAGCTATTCAATGGACGTATTTCGCTTTCCTTGCAGCTATAAAAGAGCAAAATGGTGCTGCTATGTCGCTTGGAAGAGTATCTACTTTTCTTGACATATACATTGAAAGAGATCTTAAAGAAGGAACGTTGACAGAAAAACAAGCACAGGAATTGATGGATCATTTCGTGATGAAATTGAGAATGGTGAGGTTTTTAAGGACTCCAGATTATAACGAACTTTTTAGTGGTGATCCTGTTTGGGTGACTGAGTCTATAGGCGGTGTAGGAGTAGATGGAAGGCCTCTGGTTACTAAAAATTCGTTTAGGATATTAAATACTCTCTACAATTTAGGTCCTGCACCGGAACCAAATTTGACAGTACTGTGGTCGAAAAATCTCCCGGAAAACTTTAAAAGATTCTGTGCTAAAGTATCAATAGACACAAGTTCAATACAGTACGAGAATGATGATCTTATGAGGCCTATCTATAATGATGACTACAGTATTGCGTGCTGTGTATCTGCAATGAAGACAGGTGAGCAGATGCAATTCTTTGGCGCAAGGGCGAATCTTGCGAAGGCATTGCTGTATGCAATAAATGGCGGCATCGATGAAAGGTACAAAACTCAAGTAGCGCCAAAATTCAATCCGATAACATCAGAGTATCTAGATTTTGACGAAGTCATGGCAGCATACGACAACATGCTGGAGTGGCTGGCTAAAGTGTATGTAAAAGCTATGAATATAATACACTATATGCATGACAAGTATGCATACGAAAGATCGCTTATGGCCTTACATGATAGGGACATTGTAAGGACGATGGCATTTGGAATAGCAGGTCTTTCTGTTGCGGCAGATTCATTAAGTGCGATAAAATATGCAAAAGTGAAAGCTATAAGGGATGAGAATGGCATAGCTGTAGATTATGAAGTTGAAGGTGATTTTCCTAAGTTCGGAAATGATGATGACAGAGTAGACTCCATTGCTGCTGATATTGTGGAGAGATTTATGAATAAACTTAAGAAACACAAAACCTACAGAAATTCTATACCAACATTATCTGTTTTGACAATAACGTCAAATGTGGTTTACGGGAAAAAGACAGGTGCTACACCAGATGGCAGAAAAGCCGGTGAACCATTTGCACCTGGTGCAAATCCAATGCATGGAAGAGATACAAAAGGTGCTGTTGCATCGATGAACTCTGTGGCGAAGATTCCTTATGATAGTTCGCTGGATGGAATATCATATACGTTTACGATTGTGCCAAATGCACTAGGAAAGGAAAATGATGACAAGATAAATAACCTTGTGGGTTTATTGGATGGATATGCATTTAAATCTGGGCACCACATTAATATAAACGTATTAAATAGAGACACGCTTATTGATGCTATGGACCATCCGGAAAAATATCCACAGCTTACCATAAGAGTATCAGGGTATGCAGTCAATTTCAACAAACTAACGAGAGAGCAGCAGCTGGAGGTTATATCACGTACATTCCATGAATCTATGTAAAAGTAAATTTTTTGTAAGGAGGATGTGTCATGGTTATGGGAAAAATACATTCAATAGAAACATGCGGAACTGTCGATGGGCCTGGTGTAAGGTATGTAGTATTCATGCAAGGATGTCTATTGAGATGTGCATATTGCCATAACCCTGACACTTGGCATTTAAACGATGGAAAAGAAGTATCTACAGATGAAATATTTAATGATGTGAAAAGATATATACCATATATGAAAGCATCTGGCGGCGGTGTGACATTGAGTGGCGGTGAACCGACACTTCAAGTAGAGTTCTGTACAGATCTATTTAAGAAGCTTAAAACAGAGAAAATACACACTGCAATAGATACGTCGGGATTTGTCGATATTGAAAAAGTAGAAGAGCTTGTAAAATACACAGATCTTTTTTTGCTTGATATAAAGCATATTGATGATGAAGGTCATAAGAAACTTACAGGTGTTTCAAATAAAAAGACGTTAAAATTTGCGAAATACCTTTCAGATATAGATAAAAAAGTCTGGATAAGACATGTGATAGTGCCGGGTATAACGGATAATATGGAAGAAATAAAGAAGTTAGCTGATTTTGCATCATCATTAAAAAATGTAGATAGAGTTGAAATACTGCCATACCATAAAATGGGTGTGTATAAATACGAAGCACTTGGGATACCATATAGTTTGAAAGGAATAAATCCTCCTGACACATCAAAAATAGAAGAGATAAAAAAAGAATTTAGAAAAAGAGATATTAAAATAGTTTAGCCTCATGATGTCTGTCATGGGGCTCTTACTTTGATTTAAGTTAATAAAGGGTGTAAAATTATCATGTGATGATGTAATTTTTGGAGGTAATCGCATGAACTTAAATAAGATAAATAGAAATACGTACTACATAGATAATCCTACAAATATTGGTGTTTACACCTATAAAAACAAAAATTGTCTATTAGTAGATACTGGTATAAACAATGGACAAGCAAGAAAAATTGACAATGTATTAGTAGAAAATGGATTGCATCCCAAATATATTATAAATACTCACAATCACATGGACCACTGTGGTGGTAATATATACTTCAAGACTCAGTACCCTGGGTGCGAAATTTATACATCAAATAAGGAGCGATTGTACATAGAGAACCCGGAACTCAGGGACTATATATTGTTTTCGTCAAGTTCTTTTAAAAGCCATGGAGAAAGTAAAAAATCATATAAAGTGGATTATGTTCTTGAGTATGGCACAAATAAAATTGGAGATGAAAAAATTGATATAGTACCAATAATGGGCCATTCTGTAGAACAAGTTGGCGTTTTAACACCAGATAGGGTTTGTTTTTTAGGGGATAGTGTCTTTAGTGAAAAGATAATAGGCAAATACTCATTGCCATATTTATTCAATATTGAAAACAGTATAAATACATTAAATAAAATTAAAGAAATTGATGCAGATTTCTTCGTATTGAGTCATGCGGATACTGTTTTAAACAAAGAAGAAATTTTGAAGCTAATAGATTTAAATTTGTCTAATATAAATAAAAATATAGAGATGATTATTGAAATACTTGGTGAACCGCAAACGAGAGAAACTTTGCTTCAAAATATTGTAATACTTAATGATTTGCCAATCAACTTCAATCAATACTATATATATTTTTCTTCTATATCAGCATTTATTTCTTATTTATACGATAGAGATTTGATAAGTCATTTTATTGAAAACGGAAAATTGTACTTTTACAGCAAATGAACATAAAAGATAAGAAAAATTATATTTAATTGTACAATTTACAGTCTAATAATAAAAAATGATAGAACGCTTTTTTAATAGTTTCTATCATTTTTTATTTTATTATTAGTTGATACCTAAAAGCTTCATTATATGATGCTTGTTTTGTGAGAAGCCTGTTATTATTTCATTTTTGTAGATAAGAGTTGGAACGATTCTTCTTTTATATTTGTCTAATAGCTCATCTCTGTATATATCTATAGAGCAGTCTCTTTCTTCAAAATCTATACCATTTTCCTTTAAAAACCTTTTAGCCTCTGCACAATCTGGACATGTTGGAAGTGTATATACAATTAATTTTTCCATAAAAATCACCTCAATTAAATTATAATTTACAACGATTATTTTACAAAATCTTTTAAGAAAATAGAAGTTGTAGTATTATTATTTTGATGGTATTTATTTAGAATGAGGTGTACTTATGAGAGAGGTAAAAGCGGATGATATAAAAAAAACTGTGGAGCTTTTATGCATAGAAGCTAATTATAATTTACCGCAAGACGTTTTAAATATATTGAAGGAAAAGGCTTATGAGGAAGTTAGCGAAACAGGAATAGAAATACTGAATAGTATAATTGAAAATGCTAAGATTGCCAAGGTAAAAAAAATGCCAATATGCCAAGACACAGGCGTAGCGGTGATTTTCGTTGAGATAGGACAAGATGTCCATGTTGTGGGTGGTAGTCTTTATGATGCTATAAATAATGGTGTTAAAGATGGATATCTCAATGGGTATTTAAGAAAATCAATTGTGAGTGATCCATTCATACGCATCAACACAAATGACAATACACCACCTATCGTACATTATGATATTGTAGGCGGCGACAAATTAAAAATTACAGTTGCACCAAAAGGTGCAGGAAGTGAAAATATGAGTGCGCTAAAGATGATGAAGCCTTCCGACGGCATTGAAGGTGTAAAGAAGTTTATAATTGATACAGTTGAAGCGTCAGGCCCTAATGCATGTCCGCCGCTTATAGTAGGCGTTGGAATAGGTGGCAATTTTGAGTACGCACCGTTGCTTGCTAAAAAGGCCCTTTTAAGGCCTATCAATCAAAGGAACAATGATGATGATATAAGAGCACTAGAAGAAGAACTTTTATTAAAAATAAATAGCCTTGGCATAGGACCGCAAGGATTGGGAGGTAGTATAACTGCGCTAGCGGTAAATATAGAAAAATATCCTACCCATATAGCAATGCTTCCAGTAGCTGTAAATATATCGTGCCATGTTACAAGACATGCGACAGCTATACTATAAAAACAAATTAAAAATGTGGAGGGGAAAATGTATAAGAAGATAAATACACCTTTAACAGAAGAAGTCATAGAAAATTTAAAATCTGGCGATACTGTTTTGATTACAGGTAGAATTTTTACTGCCAGAGATGCTGCACATAAAAGGATGGTAGAATCTTTAGATAATGGGCAAGAATTGCCTTTTGACATAAAAAATCAAGTAATTTACTATGTAGGACCTTGTCCTGCAAAACCTGGCCAAGCGGTAGGAAGTTGTGGACCTACTACAAGTGGCAGAATGGATGCATACACGCCGAAACTTTTGGAGATTGGTCTTAAAGGGATGATTGGAAAAGGATACAGAAATAAAGAAGTAGTCGACGCAATGATGAAGTACCATGCTGTGTATTTTACGGCAATTGGTGGTGCTGGCGCATTACTATCAGAAAGAGTGATAGAGTCTAAAGTAGTTGCGTATGATGATTTGGGACCAGAGGCGATACATGAATTTACTGTAGAAGATTTCCCTGTCATCGTCACAATTGACATGTATGGTAATAATCTTTATGAAAGTGAAAGAGAAAAGTACAAAAAGGCTAATTTTTAAAACAGAAGGGTGGTTTTAATGTCATTATTGCCTTTGAAAGAACTTATGAAAGAATGCATGAATTGTACAAAATGTCCGCTGCACAATGTCAGGAACAATGTTGTCTTTGGTGAAGGAAATTTAAAGTCTAAGATAATGTTTATAGGTGAAGGACCTGGACGAGACGAGGATTTGCAGGGACGGCCATTTGTTGGGAGAGCAGGTCAGCTACTAAATAAAATGCTTGAAGCGATAAACTTAAAAAGAGAAGATGTATATATAGCAAATATAGTAAAATGTAGGCCGCCTAATAATAGAGTCCCGCTGCAAAATGAGGTAGATGCATGCTTACCTTATCTGAGAAATCAAGTTGCTATAATAGCTCCAAAAATTATCGTATGTTTAGGTGCTACGGCAGCAAAAGCCATAATTGATAAAGATTTTAAGATAACTGTTATGAGAGGACAGTGGATAGAAAGAAAAGGCGTAAAGATAATAGCTACGTATCATCCGGCAGCACTCTTAAGAGATCCAGAGAAAAAGTATCCTGCATGGGAGGATTTTAAATCAATAAAAAATGAACTGGACAAAAGTAATTCGTAGCATTTCGATGTATACTTGAGTATAACAATGTTATTTGCAGATAACGACGTTATACGGTTATTAATAGATGTTGTAAAACAAATTCAAACGTGGTATATTAACACATGTCGCTGTGAAAGCAGCGGAGGCAAAGTACCACAAAATACCAGAGAAAATAATATTGAC
>NZ_JAGGLT010000049.1 GCF_017874545.1 Thermoanaerobacterium butyriciformans
GAATATGAAAATTAATTAACTTTATATAATGGATAAGGTTAAATTATTTTGCTTTTTATATCACTTTTTATATTGAAATAATTTGCTGTATAACAGTATATGAAAATATTAAGACTAAAATATTAGATAAATCATCATATCTCTATGAAGAACCTAAATTATTGCTAAGACAAGAAGTTAGAGAACCTGCTTTGTACAATTCAATTATAGAAGCAATAGCTACAGGTGGAAGCAAATTAAATGAAATATCTACAAAAGTAGGTATTGATACTGATAAGTGCTCTAAATATATTTCTACATTGATAGACTTAAAAATACTCGAAAAAGTTACCCCTGTAGAACTAAAAGCTAAAAGTAGAAAAAGCATATATAAGATCAAAGATAATTTTTTCAGATTTTGGTACAGGTTTGTTTTTAACAACAAGACATTGATAGAGCAGGGATTGCTTGATGAAGTCATTGAAAACAAAATTAAGTCGTCAATGAATAATTTTTTGGGATTAGTGTATGAAGAAATATGTATAGATTATCTTAAAATTTTAAATAAGAATAAGAAGCTTCCGTTTATTTTTGAAGAAATAGGTAAATGGTGGGGCAACAATCCGTATAAAAGACGTGAAGAAGAGATTGATATTGTTGCTATCAATAATGATAATATAATATTTGGAGAGTGCAAATGGCAAAATCAAAAGATAGACATGGCTGTTTTAAACGACTTAATAGAAAAAAGTGCATTGTTTGATTATCAAAACAAATATTATATCTTATTTTCAAAAAGTGGTTTTACCAGTGAAGTGGCTAATTTTGCATCATATAGCAATAATATTATTTTGGTAGAAAACTTTGATTAGGAGGTTTTTAAGGTCATAGAAGAATTTCTGAGGCTTTTTGAAGCAAGCATAAGTCTCATATCTAAAAAATGGATTGGACTAACCATCTTGATTAATTTAAGCACGTATTGTATAATGATATTGACAAAATTCAAATTTTATATATAATATAAATCATGCGCCCGTAGCTCAGCAGGATAGAGCAACGGTTTCCTAAACCGTGTGCCGGAGGTTCGAGTCCTCTCGGGCGCACCATTTATGTGTGATTGAGATGTACAATAAATATATGAAATGCGCTATTGATGAAGCTGTGTTAAGTCTTAAACTTGGTGAGATGCCGGTTGGTGCAGTTGTCGTTAAAGATGGTATAATCATAGGAAAAGGGCATAACTTAAAAGAAACTGAAAAAGATGCAACGCAGCACGCTGAAATCAATGCAATAAAAGATGCTTGCAAAAATATTGGAGACTGGAGACTCAATGACGCATCGCTGTATGTAACATTAGAGCCATGTCCTATGTGTGCAGGTGCTATAATTGAATCTAGGATAAAAAGAGTGTATATAGGTGCTGAGAGTCATGATAGCGGTGCTGCAGGCACTGTGTATGATTTTTTAAATAAGAAAGTTGACGTATATTTTGGTATTATGGAAGATGACTGTAAAAAATTAATAAGTGATTTCTTTAGTAGACTAAGGCAAATCCGGAGAGATGGCTGAGTGGTCGAAAGCGCTCGCCTCGAAAGCGAGTGGGCGGATTTCCGCCTCGTGAGTTCGAATCTCACTCTCTCCGCCATGAAAATATCATGGAGAGATGGCTGAGCTGGTCTAAGGCGCACGACTGGAAATCGTGTGTACCCACAAAATGGGTACCGAGGGTTCGAATCCCTCTCTCTCCGCCATAAAACACATATCCCATCTTAATCCATAACATCCATTAAAAATCTCAATCAAAATGTTGATTTTTACATATAGACGATGTATAATAAACTTTGTATTGCGCAAAATAATGTCGTAAGTTAATAAATGACTTACATGGCCGTACTAGATGGGGAGGTAGCGGTGCCCTGTAACCTGCAATCCGCTATAGCAGGGTCGAATTCCCGAGCCGAGGCATGATTACTGTAAGGCTGGCGTAAGTAAGTGATTATGATATTCAAGTCCTCCGCAATGGAAATTTGTGAACCCCGCCAGGTCCGGAAGGAAGCAACGGTAAGCAAATACTTTCATGTGCCGGGGGAGTGCTTGAATGGAGTTAACTGCTTATGTAACGCTTATGGTAACATGACAGAGTCGGGTGTGCGGCCTTTTATTATTACCTTTGATTATTAAAAAAATTTAATACTTATTAGTAAAGTATAATACACAAAAAATATTCTGATATTTAAAATTTGTGTAAAGTTTTTTTTTATATTGTCGAAAATATCAATAGTGATTTTAACTGCTTAGGGAGGTATTTATGTTTAAAAGTTATCGCAGCCGATTGTTTGCAATAATATTTGGAGTTTCGGTTTTTGTGTACCTTCTTTCATTTGTACACATTATAAAAGGGATTGGAAATAACATATTTACATCTATTTTAATTTTGCTTATTTCAGTTTTTATAGCAATGAGAGAATCTAAATACATGTCATATCCTCTGGAAAAATTAAATGAATGTGTTAAAAGAATTACAAATGGTGAATACGATTATAATATTGATATAGATGTAACAGAAGAATTTGCAGAATTATCAAAAAATTTTAATAAAATGTCTTCTAAGTTAAAGTCGAATTATGAAGAACTAAAAAAAGAATCTCAGGAGTTAATTAAAAAGAATAATGAATTGCAAGACCTGTATATGGAACTTGAAGCGTCATATGAGCAGATGGAGGCTGTTACAAATGAACTTGAAGCATCAGAATCAAGGTATAGAACATTGGTGGATAATATGTCGGATATTCTTTGGTTTACCGACAAAGAGTACAATGTAGAATTCATAAATAACAGATCTTTGAAATTTTTAGATTATTTACCTGATGAAATGATAGGTAAAAAAATTTTTGAATACATTGATGATGATGATAAAAAATTAATGGAAGATTTAATGACCGGAAAAATAAATATGTCAGAAATAAAATTCAAAAAAAGAGACGGCTCAACAATTTTGACTGAGACTAGAGTCAAGCTAGTGAAAAATAGTGAAGATGAATTGCTGGGAATTCAAGGATTGTCTAGAGATATAACAGATTATTGCAATGCAAAAAAGGAGATACTGGAGAGAAATAGGCAGATTCTTGCTATAGGAAATGTGACACAATTGTTGACTAAAAATTTAGAGCCCCATGATATACTTTATTCTATAGCAGAAAAAATATCAACAATACTGTCTTCTCCATTGTGTACCATAAGAACTGTCAATGAATCAGGAAAATTGGAGCTTATGGTGGCAGCAGGGGAGTTAAAAGATATGCCTCTTTTAAAAGAGCTATCTTTAACAAGTGATGAAAATGTTAAGCTTCTTGTATCAAAGGAAATTACGATTTTAGATGCGAATAAATTTCCAGCAGATTACGTTTTGTTAAAAAGGCTTAAACAGCTAAATGTCAAGAATATAATTTCTGTTCCGCTAATATCGAAAGACAAGGCTGTAGGAACATTAAACATATTAACGACATCAAGATTAGCAAATGATATAAGCTTATTGCGATCTGTTGCTGATAGCGTATCTATTGCTATAGAAAATGCCAATCTCTACGATAATCTAAGAAATTGGTATCTAAGGGCAATTGATGCGCTGGCGTATGCGGTTGAAGCAAAAGACAGATATACTAAGGGACACTCTTTGAGAGTTTCAAAATATGCAGCAATTATAGGCGAAAGTATGGGGCTTCCAAAAGATGAAATAGAGAAGTTAAAAATTGCTGGCATATTACATGATATAGGTAAAATTGGAATATCAGATAAAATACTCACAAAACCTGGAAAACTTACAAAAGAAGAGTATGATAAGATTAAACAGCATCCTAGCATATCGAGGAAAATTTTGGAGCCTATAGGGCTTTCGAAAGATATAATAGATGGAATCGAGAAGCACCATGAAAGGTACGACGGAAAAGGCTATCCCTTTGGGCTTGATGATGATAACATACCATTGATTGCTGCGATACTGTGTGTTGCAGATTCATTTGATGCAATGACATCTGATAGATCATACAGAAAAGGGATGCCTTTTGACGAAGCCGTAAATGAATTATTAAAGTATAAAGGGACACAATTCAATCCGCGGGTGGTAGATAGTGTAATATCTATTTACATGAGAGACAGAAAAAAGATTGAGAGAATCAAAAGAGAAATTGAGATAGCTAACTAAAAAGGATATAGAAAAGTATCCTTTTTTTTGTTACAATTAAGTAAATGAGGTGTTTTTTATGTATCAGTCGTTATACAGGAAATACAGACCTCGAAATTTTAGTGAGGTTTTAGGGCAGAATCATATTGTTAGAACGTTAAAAAATCAGATAAAGACAGGAAGAATAGGACACGCTTATCTTTTTTGTGGGACTAGAGGTACAGGTAAAACCAGTGTTGCTAAGATTTTCGCAAAAGCAGTCAATTGTCCTAACAGTGTAGAAGGTGAGCCTTGCAATAGATGCCAAATATGTGAATCTGCAAACAACAATTCCCTTATAGATATAATAGAGATAGATGCAGCATCAAATAACAGCGTTGATGATGTAAGAGAATTGAGGGACAATATAATATATGCACCATCAATATGTAAGTACAAAGTGTATATTATCGATGAGGTTCACATGCTGTCAGGAAGTGCTTTTAATGCGCTTTTAAAAACGTTGGAGGAGCCGCCATCACATGCTATATTTATATTGGCAACTACAGAGCCAAATAAGATACCGGCTACTATTTTGTCAAGGTGTCAGAGATTTGATTTTAAAAGGATACCATCAAAGGTTATTTCACAAAATATAGGGAAAATTGCCAAAGACAGCAATATAAACATAGAGAATAGAGCTATTGCGATGATTGCCCGGCATGGAAATGGCTCTATGAGAGATGCTATAAGCATACTTGAACAGTGTGTGTCATACAATGATGTTTTAACGTATGATGATGTATGTGACATTCTTGGTACTGTAAATGATGATACATTATATACTCTTGTAAAAAGAATAAATGATAGAAACGCAAAGGAAGTCATAAACCAGATAGATAAATTGATGCTTTATGGCATAGATGTAAGCAACTTGATCAAAGCGATGTTGTCATTTTTGAGGGACATTGTTATTTACAAAACATGCGGTACAGAGTCTGAAGAAATATTAGAAACAGAGATAAATGATAAAATATTGAAGGCGTCGGAATTTGATATGTCGTTTTTGTCTAACGCTATAGAAAAGTTGATCGATTTACAAGGAAAAATTAGATACGCGCAATCACCAAGAATATTATTTGAAATAACAGTATTGAAGCTTATGAATCCTGAAATATCACCTGATATAGACAGCATTTTAGATAGGATTAAGAAACTTGAAAATAGATTGAATAACGTTAAAGTAGCATTTAATGGGGAAAATGATGCTGGCATTATATTAAAAAAAGATGTAGTAAAATCCGAAAAAGGTGTTGAAGATGATGAAGTTGATGCAGATGAAATAAAAAATAAGCATGTAAAAATTACTGAGAGTACAGAAAAAAGCGATAAAATCGATGTAAATGAAGTCTTTAAAGAAGTACTAAATATAATAAAAAAAGATAGACCTATGATTTTTTCTTTTTTAAGTTTAGGCAAACCGTATTTGAAAGACGGTAATTTTATGATAGAATATCCAAAGGAGCATGAATTCTACAAAGATGAACTGAATAAAGTTGAAAATAAAGATTATATTAAAGATGTTATTAAGAAATTGACTGGAATAGATTATATAGTGAACGTAGTAGTCAAAAAAAATGAAAATGACGAGTTGATTGAAGCAGTAAAAAAATATTTTGGCGATGTAGAAATTATAGATTAATTTATCACTACCCAGCCAAAATCAGCATATAAATAGGAAGAGAACACTAAATATTAATAGGAGGTATTGTGAATGGCAAAAGGAGGATTTCCTGGCGGTTTTAACATGAACAACATGATAAAACAGGCGCAACAGATGCAAGAGCAAATGAAGAAAGTGCAGGAAGAGCTTGAAAACAAGACGGTTGAAGAGTCTGCAGGCGGTGGAGCTGTAAAGGTAGTAGCCAATGGAAGAAAAGAGTTGATCAGTATAAAGATTGATCCTGCCGTTGTTGATAAGGATGATGTGGAGATGCTGGAAGACCTAGTCTTAGCAGCAGTAAATCAGGCTTTAAGAAGTGCTGAACACATGATTGCAGAGGAAATGGGAAAAATTACAGGAGGCTTTAATATACCAGGCTTATTTTGAGGTGAATTAATTGATGAATGTTTATTCGAGGTCATTGTCAAGGCTTATTGATGAATTATCAAGACTTCCAGGTATTGGACGAAAAACAGCACAGAGACTTGCATTTTACATCTTGGATATGCCAAAAGGTGACGTTATTAATTTATCTAATGCCATATTGGAGGCAAAAAACAATTTAAAATACTGCAACAAGTGTTATAATTTTACTGATAGCGATTTATGCAATATCTGTAGTGATGAAACCAGAGATTCATCTACTATTTGTGTAGTATCTGATCCGAAAGATGTAGTAGCTATGGAGAAAACAAGGGAGTATCGTGGTTTATACCATGTGCTGCATGGCGTAATATCACCCATGGACGGTATAGGACCAGAAGATATAAAGATAAAAGAATTGCTAGAAAGGATTAATAATAACGACATAAAGGAGATTATATTAGCGACAAATCCCGATATAGAAGGCGAAGCGACTGCTATGTACATTGCAAAACTTATAAAACCTTTTGGCATAAAAGTGACGAGGATAGCACATGGTGTACCTGTTGGTGGTGACCTCGAATATACTGATTCTGTTACTTTATCGAGGGCATTGGAAGGTAGAAGGGAAATGTAAATTTCTTGTAATTATTGTTAAACAAAAATAAATTCGTATCAAAGTAAAAAAAGTTGTGTCAAAGAAAATAAAGTTGTATCATAGAATCATGGTCAGAGGGAAAGAAAAGGCTCCTTCAAGCCATGATTTTTTTGTTCAGAATCAAGAAAATAATAATTAAGGAATAATGCTGAACGCTTTTTTAATCAACTTTCAAAGAGAATTTTAAAATACAAGATATCAAAATTAAAAGAATGCTTGACTGTAATAGTATAAAGTGATAATATATTCATTAATAAATTTAAAAGAGAATATTGAAATCCTCTTATCAAGAGTGGTGGAGGGACTGGCCCGATGAAACCCGGCAACCGGCATTTATATGCGCTTGGTGCCAAATCCTGCAGGAAAAACCTGAGAGATGAGAGGAGTGGCGTATTTTGGCCCTCTTCTCATTGAAGAGGGCCAAAAATTTTTAGGAGGTATCCTACATGGAATTTAAGATTGGATTGTTGGGACTTGGAACAGTAGGAAGCGGAGTCTATAAAATAGTCACATCAAGAAAACAGCATATAAAACAAAAAACGGGGTTTTATCCTGAAATAAAAAAAATACTAGTGAAGCATCCTGATAAACCGAGAAATGTTAATGGTATAGATGAAATACTAACAACTGATGCTAACGAAATCTTGTGTGATAGCGAAATAAGTGCAATAATTGAAGTAATGGGTGGAATTGATCCTGCTTACGATTACGTGAAAAAGGCGATAATTTCTAAAAAACATGTAATTACTGCAAACAAAGAGTTAATAGCAAAATATGGAGACGAGCTTAGAGAAATGGCAGATGAAAATGGTGTATTTTTAAAATTTGAGGCAAGTGTTGCTGGGGCAATCCCTATTATACATCAGATTGAGAGACTCAAAATAACCGATGAAATAAATTTTGTGGGAGGAATAATAAACGGTACGACAAACTACATATTGACACAGATAATAGAAAAGGGAATGAAATATGATGAAGCACTTGCATCCGCTCAAAAACGAGGGTATGCTGAAAGCAATCCAGATTACGATATAAAAGGATTCGATGCTTTGTATAAGCTTGTGATTCTCATAAAAAAAGCATTTGATGTTGATGTTTCTGTTAATTCAATAATGAGATATGGTATAAATGAAATAAAATATGACGATATATATTATGCCGGAAAATGGGGATATAAGATTAAACCATTTGCATGGGCTAAATACGAGAAGGGAAATGTTTATGGGAGTGTAGAGCCTGTACTAATAGAAGCCAACAATATTTTAGCAAGTGTTGGCGATGTAAATAATGCTGTTATACTGAGAGGAGATGGTTTTAAAGAGCTTATTTTTATTGGAAAAGGTGCAGGACAAATGCCTACAGGGGATTCAGTTGTTGCAGATTTAATTGATGTACTATTGAATTACGACATTAAAACAAATCGTACGTCAAAACGTATTTTAGTTTTTAATGGTAGTTTTACAGATGTATTTTATATAAGACTTAAACCCTTTTACAAGTTTAATATAAAAAATATTTTAAAAATTTTTACTGACAATGGTGCTTCGTTTAATGGGTCTGTTTATGATGGCAATACTTTTGCTGCAGTTTTCAAGCTTTTTGATAATGATATAAACAGGTTTATAGAAAGTTTAGAAAATAAAAAAATGTTTACGATAGAGAGTCTCTTCAAGGTGTTGTATAACGACAATGAAGAGGATATTAGACATGTTAACACAATAGAAAGTGAAGCTATATAAAAAATTAGGCAAAATAGAATGTATATCATTATGAAATATTTACTTTGAAAACAAATCTATGATATAATTGTTGTTGTAAGGTGATGGAGCTCACCATTAAATGCGATGATGCTAATGGCTCCTATTGGGTATACTAACTCAATAGGAGCTTGTTTATTACTATCTTATGAAAATGGAGGGTAATTTTCATGGAATATATCTATATAGGAGTAGGTAGTTTTTTCGGAGCAATTTTAAGGTATCTAATTTCTACTTATTATCAAAGTATATTGCATACAGTATTTCCTATTGAGACATTCTTTATAAATATTTTTGGCTCATTTTTATTAAGTTATATATCGAATTTAACGCTTGAAGAATTTAAGGTTAATTTTAATATTAGATTGGCAATTACCACTGGGTTCATCGGTGCCTTTACCACATTTTCAACATTCACTAAAGAAACAATGGATCTATTGAGACATGGAAGAATTACGGTAGCTTTGATTTATGTATTGCTATCCATATTGATTGGATTTATCATGTCATTTATAGGGTTTGAATTGGGAGATAAAACAGCAAAAATATTAAAAGGACGTGAAGACAATTGATATCAAATATTTTTTTAGTAGGTTTAGGAGGAGTTTTCGGTGCAATTTTAAGGTATGAGATATCTAGGCATATTAAGGAAAACAGAGAGATTGTGGTGCCTATTGAAACATTTGTGGTCAATGTATTAGGTGCATTTCTCTTGAATGTTTTGTCAAACCCTAAGATTGTACATTTTTTTGATAATAATGTTAAGTTGTTTATTATGACAGGATTTATTGGAGCATTTACCACTTATTCCACTTTTTCACATGAAACGATACACCTTCTTCGCCAAAAGCACTACATACACGCTTTTTTGTACTCTACTTCCACTGTCATTATCGGTCTTATTGGGGCTTTTTTAGGATATTATATTGGAAATCTATTTTAAATATTGTATTATATTATTGATGATACGAGAAAGGATGGTTCTTTTGTTATTAGATTATTTTAGATTACTGTCAGCATTATCGCTATCACTGGACATCCTTGAGAAAAGAAATTTTGGGCATGCTCGCAAAGTTGCATATGTTGCTATAAGATTGGCAAGAAAGTTAAATATAAAAAGGGATGAAGAGGATAAAATATTTTATTCTGCTTTTCTCCATGACATAGGAAAAAGCGACGTATATGAAGATTTTAATTCAAACAACACATGGGTGCATTCATTGAGAGGAAGCGATATGGTAAAAGACATGCCTAGAGGACATGAATTTTCTGATATCATAAAGTATCATCACGAAAACTGGGATGGAAGCGGATATTTTCATATTAATGGAGATTCTATACCATTTGAAGCTCAGATAATATATCTGGCAGATCAGTTTGATGTGAAATACAATACAGTGTCTATAACAATGAATGAATACGGGACAAGAAAACATATAGAAAAATGGTTTAATGATGAATCAGGGAAATCGTTCAACCCAATAGTGGTAAAGGTATTAAATGACTTAATGAAACAGGAAAAGTTTTGGCTCGATTATGAACATTATGACACGTTTGATGTTTTAAGACCTTATATATCCAATGAAACAATGATAATTGACATAAATGATCTTAGCAAAATTGCACGAGTATTTTCGAATATAATTGATAACAAAAGCCACTTTACTTACAAGCATTCGAAAGGCATATCAGAAATTGCATACAAAGCAGCTTTGATATCGGGGTATGACGAGATGATGGCAAAAAAAGTGAAAATAGCAGGTCTTTTGCATGACTTAGGTAAATTGGCTATCCCAAATGAAATACTAGATAAACCCGATAAATTAACCGAAGAAGAATTTATGATAATAAAGTCTCATACATATTATACTAAGAAAATATTAATGGAAATAGGTGGCATTGATGATATAGCTGAATGGGCTGCAAATCATCATGAGAAATTGGATGGTTCTGGATATCCTGAAGGACTTACTGGAGATGACCTTGACGACATTTCCAGGCTTATGGCGGTATGCGATATGTACCAAGCTTTGACAGAAGATAGGCCGTATAGAAAAGGATTAGCCCATATAGAAGCCATTGATACAATTTATAAACTTGTTAAATTAAATAAAATAGATGGAAGATCCCTTGATATAATAAAAGAAGTTGAATTATAGGTATACTCATCCATGTTGCTGTCAACAATATGGATGAGGAGGTATTTTATGGGCTCACTATATAACATTTTCAAAGAAATTTCAGCTACAAAAGAAGAAAAAAATAATGAAAATGATGCTTTGATAAATGAAGTACAAAATACGATGAGGCAACTTAAGGATGCAGAAATATATTTTCAAAACGTCACAGATCCAGACTTGATAGATCAGGCAATATACAATCTTGAATCTCTTAGAAAAAAATACACATATTTATTAAAAAAAGCTAAAGAAAACGGAGTTAATTTTGACAATTTCAGTTCACTTATATCATAATTTGTCCCCCTCTTAATATAATAATCATAGGATGTATTAAGGGGGAATTTTTTATGAATTTAAGCATTGAATATAATATAATCATAGCATATGTTGTGGGGCTTTTTTTGCTGTATATACTCGGGTGGTTATTAGTTGTGCCAAGGAAGTTTTTATTGAGGCTTATATTAAATGGTATAATAGGAGCATTAGTTTTGTTTTTCATAAATATGGCCGGCAAATCATTTGGGATATACGTTGGTATAAATCCGATAACTGCGCTGATTGTTGGATTTTTGGGCATACCAGGGGTGATTTTGCTTATTGTATTGCAATATATTGTGTAGTAAAAATTTCAAATAACTATAAGTGTAAATAACCTCCTAAATTGAAATAATAAAAGAGGTAATACTTTTTAAGGAGGTTATCAAGATGACTGTAAAGAGTGATATTGAAAAAGCTGTTGCTGCAGCACAGTCGGCACTTGGTACTTACGCTCAGTTTGCCAGTGCAACAGATGATCCAGCAGCAAAGCAAATGTTTCAGCAAATGCAACAAGATATGCAAAGGCATGTCAACATGCTTAATAACAGATTAAACTATATAAATTCAAATAACAAGCTGAATCAACAGCAACAGGCAACACAGCAAGTTCAAAATATACTATCAAATAAAAAATAATTTTTGAGGCATCTAATGATGCCTCAAAAATTTTACATAAAATTAACATAAAACGAGAAAAAAGCAAGCAATTATAAGATAATCAAACATAAAATTGATTATTTACCTCTAAAAGAGCGATAATCATGTTGCAATACATATTTAAAATGTGATATAGTTATATACACAAATTAGTTGATACAAACATTAAAGATTGGTAAATAACATTACCATAAAATACCAGAAAAATAATATTGACAGAGGCAGATGAATGTGGTAATATAGACGATGTCGCGATAAGCGGCGAGAGAATGAACCTTGAAAACCGAACAGTGAGATATGAGAGCAAAGGATATAAACATGAGAGTTTGATCCTGGCTCAGGACGAACGCTGGCGGCGTGCCTAACACATGCAAGTCGAGCGAAGGGAGTACTACGGTAC
>NZ_JAGGLT010000050.1 GCF_017874545.1 Thermoanaerobacterium butyriciformans
TCTGTGCCGTACACTCTAATTATACCACGATTCCTACTGTCTATCGTGATAGTTTTCGTTTATCGTGATGCTGTCAAAGCATGATGTTTATTTTAGATTAAACATAGAATCTACTTCCTCTTGTATATCACCTGCTATATCGAAATTATCTGGCACGATTAAAAATATACTATTAGCGATTTTCTTGATTTCACCATTTAAAGCAAAAATAGCACCACTCAAAAAATCAATAAGCCTTTGTGCGTCGTTTCTTTCCATATTTTGAAGATCAATTATCATAGGCTTTTTATTCTTTATATTGTCTAGTATAGTTTGTGCTTGTTCAAAATTCTCTGGCTTTAAAATGATGACTTTTATCTGTGATTGCGTATGTATATTTACTATCTTAGGTTTTTTATTAAACGGTATCTCATTTTCAACCTTTTCCTCTATGCCTTCATCTTCTTGTTCGTCAAAGCCAAAAAAATTCATCAATCTCTCGATTACCTTGGCAGCCATTTATTTTACCTCCATATTATATAATCTTTTACCAAAAATTCCTGTGCCTATACGTACTATATTTGAACCTTCTTCAACAGCAACTGTATAATCATTTGTCATACCCATAGACAAATATTTAAAGTCCACATTTTTTTGATTAATTCTTTTAGCACACTCAAATAACTCCTTCATCTTTTTAAAATAAGGTCTCACTTGCTCTGGTTCTAGAAAAGGAGCTACCGTCATGAGGCCTCTTATTCTAATATTATCAAAAGACTCTAAACTTTTAATAAAATCTATTACGTTTAAAGGGTCGATACCGTATTTAGATTCCTCTGAGCCTATGTTTACTTCAACAAGGCAATCCATCACAATATTATTGACATGCGCCCTTTTATTTATTTCCTGTGCAAGATGTACGCTATCAAGTGAATGTATCATCTTAACTTTATCTATTATGTATTTCACCTTATTAGTTTGAAGATGACCTATAAAGTGAAACTGAACTTTGTCCTTTAAAGCAGGATACTTATCAATTAGTTCTTGGACCTTATTCTCACCAATATCTGTTATTCCATTGTCTATTGCTTCTTGTATTCTCTTTACATCTACCGTTTTTGTAACAGCCATAATTAAAATATCGTCTGGATTTCTATTTGCCTTTTGTGCATGTACTTTAATATTATTTTTTATTTCTTCGATATTCAAACGTATATCCATAAATACCCCTCTTACTTCTTTAAATAATCTTTTCCATTTACTAGGATTTGATCATACATTTTTAAGCTGCCATCCTTGCTTTCTATTATCGCATTTTCATTGTTTTGGGTTTTAATGCTTATTTCTTTAAAAACAGGTAAATCATTATCACCTATTATGTAAATCCCATATTTGCCATTTTCATATACGACAGATGAATTTGGCACTATAAAACCATCATAATCATTTATTATCAAATTAACACTAACTTTCCGTTTTTTATAAAAATCGCTGTAAGCATCTTTCATGCTTATAACGGCTATATGAGAATTTTCAGATACCGAATAAATTTTTACAATATTCCCATCCAATAATTGCCCATTTTCTTCAATAATGTCTATTTTTACATCTTTCCCTTCTTTTAACTTTTTCCTTTCATCATTGTTTAAAACAACCAATATATACCAATTATAATTATTTATCAACTTAACTATTGGCTCACCTTGTTTTACAGAACCTGTCCGTTCTATTGGTTCTTTTTTTATCAAATTAATATCATTGTTATTTACATTAAACAGCTTATTAACATTCAATACATCTTCATAACCATCAAAAAATTTGCTTACAATACCCGCCTCAGGCGAATAGATTTTGTATAAATTTTGAGAAATAATATATTCCAATTCCTTTTTTTGGCTATAAAGCTCGTCTAGATTTCGGACCGACGCAGGACCATTTTTAAAAATCTGTTCTTTTTTACTCATCAAATCTTCAATTTTCTTCTTTATATTATTTGTAACTTTACTATCTTTTGATTCTTTGTATTCTTTATTTAATTCATCTATTTGACTGTTTAAGCTTTCTATGTCATTCACATATGGATTTAAAGCTTTATCGCTTTTTATATCTTGTATTTTCTTGTTGACTGAATTTAGTTCGGCCAATTTTTCCTTATCAAAAGACTGAGATACAACTTCTGCTATTTCTTTCCCTTTTGGGACTCTTGTCCCATCTTTAACAATCATATTTAACTTACCATCAATCGGTGAATCTATTATCATCTCATCCAGTACTATGTAACCATCTGTCTTTATTGACTCAGACAAAGTGCCATATCTAAGTGGAACAGTTTTATCTCTCCCGCTTATGGTGTTTATAGAAACTTTTCCTATGTACAGTAGAACAACCAATACTATAAAAACATTAAGTATTTTTTTCATAATAACCACCTATGATAATATTCTATAAAAAATCAATTTTTCCTTCTTTTAATTTTGACTTTTAAATTTATTTTATCATAAATTTAAAACATATGGTTAGCTAAATTTAAAGGAATTGCATATTATATTATATCTTAACAATATATCTAAGAAAAATTTGTATAATGAGTTTTTAAAGATACTTGCATTCGTAACAATTTTATGCTAATATTTAATTAATTATTTTATATAAAAATTTAATAGTTAATAAATGAGACAAGGGTGTTTCATTAATATCAATATGTGTATTAATGTTACCCTTGTTTTGTTTTACTTATATTTACCATATTTACTATTATTTAAATGAAAGGGGATCTTTATGCAAGAGAACTCATTAAAAACTATTTTTGGCGAAAATGTATTTAATGATGCAGTCATGAGAGAACGCCTACCAAAACAGACTTACAATGCTTTAAGAAAAACAATCGATGAAGGACTTCCTCTTGACCCAAAAGTTGCTGACGTAGTCGCAAATGCAATGAAAGATTGGGCTATTGAAAAAGGAGCAACACATTTTACACATTGGTTTCAGCCGTTGACAGGTATTACTGCAGAAAAGCACGAATCTTTTATTTCACCTACACCAGATGGAAAAGTTATAACAGAATTTTCAGGCAAAGAACTTATTAAAGGCGAGCCTGACGCATCATCGTTCCCTTCAGGCGGATTGAGAGCTACATTTGAAGCAAGAGGTTATACTGCATGGGACTGTACATCTCCAGCATTTGTTAAAGATAATGTTCTCTACATCCCAACAGCATTTTGTTCATATACAGGTGAAGCATTAGATTTAAAGACACCATTATTGCGTTCAATGGAAGCTTTGTCAAAGCAAGCTTTACGTGTATTAAGATTATTTGGCAATACAACATCAAAAAAAGTAATTACTACAGTTGGACCAGAACAAGAATATTTCTTGATAGACAAAAAATTATACGAAAAACGCAAAGACCTCATCTTAACAGGAAGGACATTATTTGGTTCCAAATCACCTAAAGGGCAAGAAATGGAAGATCATTATTTTGGAACAATAAGAGAAAGAGTTTCCACATTTATGAAGGAGCTTAATGAAGAACTTTGGAAACTTGGTATATCCGCTAAAACGGAACATAATGAAGTTGCCCCGGCTCAGCACGAATTAGCACCAATTTTCAACACAACAAACATAGCAACAGACCACAATCAATTAACAATGGACACAATGAAAAAAGTCGCTTTGAGAAATGATCTGGTATGTTTGTTACATGAGAAACCATTTGCAGGTGTAAATGGCTCTGGAAAACATAATAACTGGTCTATGAGCACAGATGACGGTTTAAATCTTTTAGATCCTGGTACAACACCACATGAAAATGCACAATTTTTAGTATTTTTGTGCTCTGTAATTAAAGCAATTGACGAATACGCAGACCTACTCAGAGTATCATGTGCAACACCTGGAAATGACCATAGGCTTGGTGCAAACGAAGCTCCACCAGCAATAATTTCAATATTCCTAGGTGAACAACTAACAGATATCTTAGAGCAAATAAGTGAAAGTGGCAGTGCTACAAACTCTAAACAAGGTGGAGAATTAAAAATAGGAGTAACAACACTGCCTACACTCCATAAAGATTCAACAGATAGAAATAGAACATCTCCATTTGCATTTACAGGAAACAAGTTTGAATTTAGAATGGTAGGTTCATCATCATCTATAGCAACTGCAAATTACATCTTAAATACTATTGTTGCAGAAGTTCTATCAGAAGTTGCCGATAGGCTAGAAAATGCTAATAACTTTAATGAAGAAGTTCAAAAAATACTGAAAGAGATTGTCACAAACCACAAACGCGTTATATTTAATGGAAATGGATATTCAGAAGAATGGGTTAAAGAGGCTGAAAAGAGAGGTCTTCCAAATATCTCTTCAACAGTTGATGCTATACCTGCTCTTTTGAAAGACAAAAATGTAAAAGTCATGGAGAAACACGGTGTATTAAGCAAAGTCGAATTAGAGTCTCGCTATGAAATAATGCTAGAAAACTATGCAAAGACGATAAACATAGAAGCATTAACAATGCTTGATATTGCTAAGAGACAATTATTGCCAGCAGTTATTAAATTTATAAAAGAAGTTGCTGATTCCGTAAATGCAGCAAAAAGTACTGGATTAGACGTTAAAATTGATGCACAATCAGATTTGTTGGCTGAGGTTTCCTCGCTGGCAGCAGAATTCAAGAAAAGAATTGATAACCTTGAAAATGCAGTAAACAGCGCAAGCAACATTGAAAATGATTCTTTTGCTATTGCAAAATATTATAGAGACGAAGTATTTACTAAAATGGGAGAACTGAGAGAAATAGGCGATAAATTAGAAACTTTAGTTGATGCTGAAATTTGGCCACTTCCAACATACGCAGATATGTTATTCTATGTGTAAAATATTCTATACACTAAAAATATCCACCGGCCTAGCCGGTGGTTTCCCTTATTTCGGAGCAAATACTATGTGATATTTACAATTCCATTTAGTATGTGATAAACTATGAATATCATTATTCATAATGATAATAACCTCCTTGTGATTTTTAATTTGTAGTTGACAGACCACAAATTTATTTTATCACTTGGGGGTTATTTTTTCGAAGCTCATCGTTAAAGCTTTACTGAACCCCTGGTTAGACCAGGGGTATTCATACACAATAAAAAACTATTGGGGTTTTACCTCAATAGTTTTTATAAAGTTCTAAATACAATATAAAAGTTCCAATTATAATAATTGATTTTTATTTCAAATCAATTACATCAGGCAAATATTCCTTCTCTCCGCTTTCATCATATACATATCCACACATCCCCGATCTCGGAGAATTTTCTCCTTCTTTTATTTCATAAATCATTTCATCATCACAGTTGCTTTTATGATTTTCTATACATTTTTTACAATAAAACTTATTGCAATCATAACAATAATAATATGCTTTATTTTTACATTCAAAACATTCATATTCTATGGGATTATTTCTTGCCATTACCTCAATGTCTTTATGTTGATAATCTTCATATTTATTTAGAACTTTTATAGTTATGTATGTTGTATCGCCAAAATCATATTCGTAGCTAAAAGTAAGCCCTTCTCTTAATACATTTTTTAATTTTACATTCATCCCTCGAGACCTTTTTCCAAAAAAGAAATTAAATTCATTTGCCGCTTTTGCGTCAATATCATAATCAACACCATCTATTGTAAATACACTTAAATGACCACAACATTCAACCCATATGTCTCGTAAAAACTGGTCTAATTCTTTTAATGTTACATTCTCATCTACCGAAACATATATCCAATAATCTTTTGGGTTATATTTATCACTTATTTGCAATACAAATAGATTACTTCGCTTTTTACCGACTGACTTTACCTTTTCTTGATACTCCTCCTTTTTAGTGCATAACTTCAAATGTTTTATAACTGATACCTTAGCTATTTCTTTCCCGCAATAATAACACTTGCCCTTCATCTTTTGCTCACCTACACTTTTCTATTTAATTCTTTCATTATTTAATATTTCTACATTTAAGCTTATATTCCTTCAAGTTTTTATGAAATTTACAAAAAAGCAAAAAAAGCCTCGATTCTCAAGGCTTTTTTTAATGGAGGTGCGGGGAGTCGAACCCCGGTCCGAAGGCGTCACAGTAAAAGCTTCTCCGAGCGCAGTCACTGTTTTTACATTCCCTCCGCAGTTCTCCCAGTGACAGGATAACTGCTTTGGTAGCTTCATAAAATCCGATTTATCTCAAAGCTTTGATAAATCAGTTCCCCACTAAATCGACGCCCAATCCTTTGATGTGGGAATCAAAGGTTGAACGGCTGCTTATTAATTAAGCAGCGTAAGCTAAATTATCGTTGTTTGCGTTTATTTTTAAGTCCACCGTTTAACGAGCAGATGGAACCTCGGCTCGCTACTTTTACCTCGACTGCCCCCGTCGAAACCAGTACACCCCCATATTTATATATGTTGGCTTTCTTTAAAATGCCTTTCTATTTCCCTTTTAGCATCCCTTCTTGCCATATCTTCTCTTTTATCATATAATTTCTTACCTCTAGCAACGGCTAATTCGACCTTTACAAGCCCATGCTTAAGGTAAACCCTCAATGGAACCAATGTATAGCCTTTTTGAGTAACGTAACCTGTCAATTTATTTATTTCTCGTCTATTTAAAAGTAATTTCCTTGTCCTCAGTGGATCCTTGTTAAATATATTACCTTTTTCATAAGGGCTTATATGCATATTGTATAAGAAAACTTCGTTGTTTTCAATACGTGCAAAGCTGTCCTTTAAATTAACTTTGCCCATGCGGACAGATTTGACTTCCGTCCCAAAAAGCACTATACCCGCTTCATAAACTTCATCAATAAAATAATCATGACTGGCTTTTTTATTTTGTGCTAATACTTTAATATTTTCACTTGCCATAAGATAACACCTTTTTCACAAAATCACCCTACTTGTGTCAAACAAATAGGGTCTTTGCTTATTTATTATAACATATTAAAATCTCATGTCAAGCATCATCGCCTACGGACATTTCATCAGGTGATGCCAAGACAAAATCTATTTCTCTCCTATCCACATTAGCACCTACCACTTTTACATACACAACGTCACCTATAGAAAATCTTTTATTAGTTCTTTCACCTACTAATGTGTATGTCTCATCATCATAGTGGTAATAATCATCATCAAGGGTATCAATATCGACTAATCCTTCTACTGTGTTGTCTAGCTCTACAAAAAATCCGTAATTTGTCACATTTGCAATTATAGCCTTATAAATATTTCCAATTCTTTCTTTCATGTACTCTACTTTTTTCAAATCTTCAATCTCTTTTTCCGCTGAATCTGCTGCTCTTTCCCTTTCAGAAGCTTTTAATGAAATGTCATTCAATATTTTGTTATAATGTTCCTGCCGCTTCTCATTCAATTTTCCATGGATATTCTCTTTAATAATCCTATGAATTATTAGATCAGGATACCTTCTAATAGGTGATGTAAAGTGAGTATAATACTGCGTTGCCAGTGCATAATGGCCTAAATCCTCTGGGCTATATCTAGCTCTCTTCAATGACCTTAATAAAAGCGTCTCAACGACTCTTTGTTCATTTTTGCCCCTCACTTGCTTTATAAGCTCTTGCAATGCTTTCGGATGTATTTCATCTCCTCCGATGCCTTTTATATGATAACCTAAATTGTGTATGAATTTATTAAATGCCATCAACTTTTCCATATCCGGATGCTCATGAACTCTATACACAAAAGGCACGTTAATCCAATGCATGTGTTCGGCAACTGTCTCATTTGCAACAAGCATAAATTCCTCAATAATCCTATGAGCTATATTTCTTTCGACTTTTACAATATCAACCGGTTTCCCTTTCTCGTCTACAATTATTTTTGCTTCTTCAAAATCAAAGTCTACGCTGCCACGTCTTTTTCTTCTTTCTAACAAAATCTTTGCCAAATCTCTCATATTATTAAAATCTTCTATTAAATCTTTATATCGCTCTTTTAACTCATCATCATTTTCTTCTAAGATTTTGTACACATTAGTATATGTCATTCTCTCTTTACTTCGTATTACACTTTCAAATATATCGTGATCTACAACATTACCATTCCTGTCTATCTTCATCTTTACCGTAAGTGTCAATCTGTCCTCAGATGGATTAAGGCTACAGATCCCGTTTGACAACCTGTGTGGCAACATTGGTATGACTCTATCTATAAAGTACACGCTGCAGCCTCTATTTAAAGCTTCTTTATCGAGTTCCGAACCCTCTTTAACGTAGTGGCTGACATCTGCAATGCTGACATAAAGTACATAATCGCCGCTATCAAGTTTCTCCACTGCCACAGCATCATCAAGATCTTTCGCATCTTCTCCGTCTATCGTGACAATATTTAAGTGGCGCAAATCTGTCCTTCCTGATATCTCTTCACTTGATATTTTCTCTTGTATGTTTTCTGCCTCTTTTATGACTTTCTTTGGAAATTCTTCAGGTATGTTGTATGAGCGAATCACTGATAGTACATCTACTCCAGGATCATCTTTCTTGCCTAAAATCTCAACTATTTTACCTTCAGGACTTCTCCTCTTTTCTGGCCACTTAGTTATCTTAACTACCACTTTCATACCATCTTCGGCATTCATGGTGTCAGATTTTGAAATAAATACATCTTGCGTAATGCTTCTATCATCTGGAACTACAAAACCAAAATTGCGGCTTTTCTCAAAAGTGCCGACTATGGTAGAATTAGCCCTTTTGAGTATTTTTACAACTTCTCCCTCCCATTTCTTCCCTTCTACTTTTTTTATTACACGGACCAATACAATATCATTCTGCATTGCACTGTTTAAATTGTCTTTAGAAATAAATATGTCCTTAATGCTTTCATTTTCAGGTATCAGAAAAGCAAAACCTCTAGATGTGGCATCTATTTTGCCTTTTATTATATCAAGTCTTTCTGATAAAGCATACTTTTCATTTTTTGTTTTATATATTGTCCCATCTTTCTCTAAATCTTTCAATAGATCCTCAACAATGCCCTTTTGACTGTAATCCACATCAAGCATTTTCAAAATATTATCAATCTTTGAAGGTTTGTAATTTTCATCATTAAAAAGCTCTAACAATTTATCTTTAAAATTCATACCGATTCCTCTCAATCTATTAAATTAAGTATTAATAATTGGAATAAATACATGCCAAATTTCTTACATAATTAATTTTCCATTTACCTATTATAATTATAACATTTAAAATGTGAAATATTGAAGAAAAGTTGTAAAAATAATTTTTAACACTTTCATTTTTGCTTTAACCTCTCTATTAATTTAATTGCTTGAGATCTATATCTATATTTATATTTTTCTGGCAGCATAATATCTCCATATGCTAACTCTTGCAAGGCTTTTATCGCATTATCAATGCCTATCTTTCTGATAGCAAACTCGTCTGCTCGTTGCTGACACTTTTGTTCGATTTGTATAAAAATTATTAATATTAAACAAATTACAGATACTGCTACAATAATCAATTTCCAATAAGTATAATGTAATTTTCCTACAAAATGTAAATAATCAATAATTAATACAGAGATATAAACAATCCATGGAAAAATTACAGGTGAAAAAAATTTCTCATTATATTATTATAATGATCCTCAATATGACCTTCTTCATGAGCGATTACATAACTTAAAATGTTTTGATTTTTAGATATAAGAGAATTAACAAAAATTTTCCCCTTATGCGCCATCCCCAGCGGACAACCTTGCAAAAAAGGCATTATAGGACTTTCATAAACAGCATAATTACCAGCATTTAAAATCTGTTTACTAAATATAATAGCAGATGAGTTTTTATAATCTAATGTAGAAAATACATATGGTCCAATAAAATAAAAATAAAATAATATTATACTGGTGTCAAATATTATATGTACTGCAAATTTTTCAGGCATACCTAACAGTATCAAAACAGTTGCAATATAATCATAAAGTTTCATTATTCCAATTGGTGCAATAATCATCAATACTAAACTTATTATCATGATAATTATTGTTTTTATATATTCGACTTTTTTTATAGGCTCTGTATTTTCAATAAATAAGTGACTCATGCCTATTGGTATGCAAATTTTCTTTAAGCCTGATAATACAATTATATTTCTTTTAATCTTCTGATTCTTTGAACCTTGGAGAAGAAAATTAAGTGTTGTCCATGTATCTGTAAAATAATACTCTACTTTCTTGCAGAATTGATGCATTTTAACCGGTTTTAATTCAGGTAATCCCGACGCTAAAATATTTATAAATAAACTAGCTATAAAAAATAAAAGATATCTTGAAAAATTAGTATGTAAGTATCCTTGTTCCAGTGGTGTTAACAATGCAAAAACTTCTACCCCAGAAAAACACCAAGATATAAGTGCAGCGCGCACTATCCACGCCGCTAATTCTGCTAAAAGAATCAATTATAATCATCCTTTCTTAAAAACTGTAAAACTATAAATTTTTATCTATAAGGATATTACTTAAACTCATATTAATTCAGGATACAATTTCACCTGCATAAATACCTCACTACATAAAGCTGTTATTTACTTAACATATATATTCTATTAAAATACAAAAAATCCTTCAGAAAGTTAAAGGAATAAATCTGTTATTTGATTGTTGACATGAAAAGTTTACTACAGTAAAATCTGAATATAAATAATAAGTGTGTGTTAAACAATATTCCAAACGGCATTTAATGTTACAAAGAATTTAAGCGATTACTAAAATATATCAATACGGTCAATCAATTAATCGAAGCGTTACTGATTAAATATGTGTTCCAGAAAATGACTTTTTACAGTAAAATTATTATTAGGCTTGTTAAAATTCTAAGGAGGGTATTATTATAAAAAAGAAATACAAAATACTGTTATTATTTATTTTAATAACCTGTTTTTTTATATTACTTTTTTTAAGGCAAATACAAGCAATTTCTATAGTTATTTATGAAGGACATACAGTTAAAATTACCTCTTTACATTTTAATAATATTGGTAGACCATTAACTGTAGTAAATGCTATTGACAGTAAAGGTAATAAAAATATTTACTATGAAAACTTATTATATAAGTAGCCAAAAAAGCGCAGACTTCCCCTACAGCTTTTAAAATAGACTTTAAAGGAAATTAATGGATATATT
>NZ_JAGGLT010000051.1 GCF_017874545.1 Thermoanaerobacterium butyriciformans
CTTCGATATTTAATTTTTAAAAAGTCATCAAAAGATGGCTTGTTTGCTATGCCATTTTATTCTTATTGCAATTTGTACTTTTAATTTCAACCTTTTCTTTTGGATATATGGTTGCTGCAGGTATATTATCAATGGCTGTGCTAGTAAAAGAAAATTCTGTTTATAAGATATGGCCCGAGGATTTGCTTTCAGGGGAAGAGAAACTAAAAGAAGTTTATGCATTGAATACTGAAATGAATATTAATAAGAATATCATAAGAAACAATTATATATATACAAGTTATGAATGTATAATAAATTCGCTAATATGCTTATCTATTATTTTTTTATTATCGCTTTTACCAATTAATGACCATCAATTAAATCATTTAGCATACTCAGCAAACGAAAGTGATAGGTATATAAACTACAAAATAATTTACACGGAAAATTCTACTATAGAATGTCATAAAATTAATAAGGATACTTTGGAAGAAATGGTAACTGATATCATTAGTAGATCTAATGATTATATTAAAACAGTTGAAGATGCTTCTGAAATAAAAATTGCAGATAAAAAACATAAGATATATATAAAATTTATAAAATTAGGGAACCGAATAATAATACTTAATGTTCAAGAGGGAATACATATACAGGACAATTAAGCCTTAGTCAGAATAAAGCCTACTGTTTAAATGGTATTGTTTATTTCAGATGAAAATTGCCAGCAATTCATTCGGGAACTATTCAATTTTTTAAATCTCCGATATTCTAAAAGGACACGAAGTGAATTTATGTCTAAATTACAATATTAAATGCAACACTTTTTTAAGATAAACTGGAAATTCGTGATGCCATAATATCATAATCATGTATGATATTGTTAGTTGTTTTTTCAACTTCCACTATAGGGAAAGTTGAAAACGGCAATTTCTATTATATATCTTATTGTCTTGTAATTAAGAATATCATATCTTTTTCAAAATATGCACTATCTCACTACCCTCAAAAATCTTATAAATCTCTTCCCAAAATTTATCAAGTTATGTCAGATATGTCCCAAATTTTAAGGGTCATCAAACCTTACAATCTTTGATACAAAAAGATTTGAGGAATAAAGAAGAATTCCCTCCTATGGTAGTCGAGGAAATGCTGAACTCCACTGAAAAGCCTGAAAGGATTACTATAAGCCTTATTGGTAGCAAATTGGGTATAAGAGCGTTACTTGAAAAACATTTGGATAAGTTGCCCATTACGAACCAGTATCTTGATTCAGTGAAAGAAAGCAGGAGGGACTTTCAATTAAGAAGAATAAAGTGGGCGGTTCAGGAATTGAAAAGTCAGGGAGAAATTACAAAGTTGTGGAAAGTGTTAAGAAAAGCGGGATAAGGAAGGAATTTTGCCAAGATATGAAGAATTATATAATGAAATTATTAATAATATAAATGATGATAATGGATAACCATGTCCATTTCAGTAACATTGCCTAAATCACTCTATGTTACACTAAAAGTTTTAGGAAGATTTGAAGTTAAAAAATCGGAAATGAGTAAGATCATGCTATAAGGTTAGGTGATTAAGTATGGATAGGAAGAATCCAACTAGTCCGATTAGGAGCGGACTTGATTTTCAGGATTTATGGGGAGCTTTTCTTTGCGTTGAATGGCTAAAGAACCCTGATAAATATAAATGGATTAGGTTTGAAACGGTTCCTGATGAATTAAATGACCGAAATTTCTTTTTGGATGATATTATTTTGTGTACCCAGGATGATACTTATCATGTATATCAACTTAAACATAAGCAAAATCCCAAAAAAGATAAATGGAACTGGGATTCCCTTTTGAAACAGGAATCCAATTCAAAGGGAGAGCCTAAAAACTCGCTAATACAAAAGTGGTTTAAGTCGATGTTTAAACCTGAATTGGATGGTAAGATAAGTTTTGCAGCTTTTGTTAGTAATGGGATAGCAGACGAAGACATTCAAAGGTGTTTAGACGGAGATAAAATAGATATCAGCCTTGTTAAGAGTAATTTTCCTGAAGTTTATGCAAAAATAAAAGAACAATTGGTTGACGAGATAAAAATTGAAATATTTTTTAATGAATTTCATTTTTATTTTGGGCAGAAAAATGTTGATGAGTTAGAACAGGAGATAAGAAAAATCCTCCAAGAGGATTTAGGAGTGACCGAGAATGGAGCGACTAATTTGCTTTCCCAAATTCATAAAGAGTCCAGGAAGCCATATACAAACAAAATATTGATAGAACAAATCAGAAATTGGTGTGAATGGGACAATCCGAGGCCTCTTAATGAGAACTTTCAAGTACCTGAAGATTTTGTATTTTTCGATCGAGAGATACATGAAAAGATTATTTCAGATTTAATGAATCCAGAGGGAGGCATAAAAGTATTTTATGGTAAACCTGGTAGTGGTAAAAGTACATATCTCTCGAAACTTCACGAGCTACTTACGGAACGAAAAGTAATTTCAGTTAGACATCATTACCATATTGCTCCAAATGATCCTAATCCTATTGGTAGGTTAGAGTCCCAACGTGTGATTGAGAGTATAAAATATCAGTTTAAGTTACATTCTCAATACTTAGGTGATCTTGCCCATAAAAATTCCAAAAATATTGCTCTACGTGAGTACATAGCACAGTTAGCAGGAGAGCTATACGAAAAAGGAAAAGCATTTGTGCTAATAATTGACGGTCTGGACCATGTTTTAAGGCATAAAGACGAAAAAGAGCTTTCAGAATTCTTGAAGGAAGTATGCTATCCTCAACCTGGTTTATGGTTATTAATTGGCATGCAGATGAGTGCTAAAGAGTATTTACCACAAATTATTTTTGAGAAGTGCCCTGAAGAACAATGGATTGAGATTAAAGGGATTTCAAAAGATGCAGTTGAGGAAATCTTAAATGCCAACCTTCTTGGGCTCAATCTCCCTAAGGACAGTTCTCAAAAAAAAGCCTTAGTAGAAAAGCTATTTGAAATAACTGAGGGGAATCCACTACACCTGCGATATACTTTAAGAGAACTGAAAAATAAACTGGGCAAAAACCTTTTAACCGTTTTTGATTGCAACGATCTTCTCCCTTATGGTGGAGAAATTTCCATCTACTATGATTCATTATGGAGAAAACTTCCTGAAACCTCGAAAACATTTGCTTCCCTTGTGACAATAGCTGATTTTTCTTTTGAAAAATCCCAGCTCTTTGAAATCCTTCCTAAATTTGAAGATAACCCAATAAAAGTACAGGAAGGGTTTGAAGCAATTTCACATTTGCTTGACGAAAAATCACAGGGCATATCCATATATCACAATAGTTTTGAATCATTTATTTTGGACCGACCAGAGCTTCATTTGCAGGAAAAGCTAATCAAACAAAAACTTAAAGAATGGCTAGAGGAATCTCCTTATGAAGAACTTAAATGGGCAGAATTAAGGAAACTAAATTATGACTTGGGCATCCCTGAACCAATATTAGAATTAAACAGAGAGTGGCTGCTTGATGCTATATGCTATCCAAGGGATCCTCTGAAGATAGTTGCCCAGCTAAGACTTGGTATTAAGGCAGCACTTGAGCGAGGATTATATGGGAAAGCTTATGAGCTCTCCCAGTTAAAAACCTATTATGAAAATTCTCTGGAATATATAGATGAATCGGCAGAATTGATATGGGAAGTTGCTTTTCTTCGTAATGAAAGTAAAGAAGAAATCTACAAAAGGGATCTTAATAAAGTTTACTCAAGCAATATACCTATTATTGTCAATGCAGCCGTAAAAGATGGGATAATAGATATAATTCGGGATGCTGTAGAAGTCCTAAGCAACAGACATGAAAATCAAACCATAAGAACAAAAGGTGATATAGGTGCTGAAGTTCCGCAAATATCACGTTATTTGATAGAGATTGTTTCTTGGGATAAAAGTATTAGTTCAGAAAAAGTTTATGACTATATTAAGCAATTTAGAAACACTGGTTGGTCTAGCGATCTTTTCGGTATCTATTCGAAAGCCTTGCTGAAAAGCAAACAATTAACTAAAGTTTTAGAACTGCTTGGAATGGAATTGGCCAGAGAAGAAAAGAATGTTATTCTTGATACTTTGGCCGAATATGGGTTGAAATATAATGACAAAACTATCGATTCGGTAATAAGTACTGAGAACAAAGACGATTTAAGCTATTTTTGTTTGCTTTACTTGTTTATTAAAGGGTTTGATATAGGAGAACTTCCAAAGTTACCCAATTATGACGATTTTCCGTATTATGTTAAAGAGTACGAAACAGGAATGAGAACAGAAAGAGCCAAAATGTTCTCTGATAACTTCCTCCTTGGAATAATTTACGGCCTGCAAGAACGAGAAGCTGAGGTCTTTCAATGGATTGAGGGAGCAGAGAAAAGATGGGCTTTGGACGTAATATCTTGTGTCTTCCAAGCGGGAATAGCTATAGCTAAAAAAATTAAAGTCAGAGACTCTATTGAGTATACAACAATATTTGAGTACCTGGATAAGGTAACTAAATTAAGGTTTCCCGAACACAGAGATCTATTAGAACTTCAGCACAGTCTGACAATTGCCCTATCAAACATTTTAAAGAGCATTTATCTTATTAAAACATCATTGAATCAATCTCCTCTTATAACAATGGAGGAGTATACAAAAATTAATAGCTCTAAATTCTATTCTTCGCAGGAATTTATACAGTTTTTGCTTGAAATAGGGACTCCTATTTTATCGTCTGATTCTTTTAGGCATTTTCTAGAGGAGCAAAGAGCATTTTGGAAAAGACATATTACTTATTTCTCAGAAAGGTCTCAATGGTATGCATTGCTGGCTAGGCTAGCATTAATTTATAATGATGTGGATGCAGTTAATGAATTCTTGAATCTTTCTGCATCAAATCTCTTGGGATATGGATACCATAAAGATATGTATCTTGACGAGCTGATGGATGCTATTCGTGAATGTCATAAGTCGGGTTCTGAAAAATCTGTAAAATGGATAAGTGAAATAGCTCCACTTGTGGAAAATGTAAGGGAATATACTGATGGGGATGAGACACGCCATTTTCCTATATTTTTAGCTGAATTGTTGGTAAATGTTAGTCCTGAGCTTTTATATAAATACTATTATCAAAAAGCTTATGAGGAAGATCTTTTTCTTGCGGAGGATATTTTCAAAAATGTTATAAGGTCCTTAAATTTTGAGGCTGATGAAGAAGTATGGTTAGCCACGACAGCACTTGATTCTAATTCCTTTGAAGAACTAAAATCCATAGCGGCGAACAATGAAGGTGCCAACAGAGCTTTAACAATAATCCAGGATTATTTAGGTCCAGTTGATTATTCAGTTAATGATGATTTTTATTCTGGACCTGTTACTTCATCTTCTCCATTTCTAGCTGAGAAAAAGATAGATTACTCAGTTATTACTCCAGCTTCTTTGGGACAGTATTTGGACAGGATTGAGACAAAATGGGATATGCGTCAGTTCCTAACTGAATGGTTAAAGCATTGGAATAGTAGAGAAGATGTAGATAAAAGATGTATTTACGATACTATAAAAACTATAGTTGAAAAACAAGGTTTACACAATGCTGATGAAGAAATTCTGGATTTCTTGTATCCGCTAGCATATGAGTTTGACGAAGATATAAACAAAGCCTTTGAATATCTTTGCTGGGCACAAGCTAACCATAGTGGGTGGGGTAAATATTGGAGTGATGAAAAAAGAGTCTTTGAGAGATGGAAGTTTTTAAAAGAATATTTTCCCACAAGGTATATGGAATTCTTCAAAAAAAGTATTTATTATACTGGTGTTCGTTACGGCAGAGGTAGGGAATATTTCGTTCCCCTTTTACGAGGTGTTCAATTCTTCCTATTTTTCGACAAACAAGAATATGCAGAAGAAATAACAGAGGCAGGTATTTTGTTTGCCAAGGAATTGATGGCTGATATAGTATTGCCACCCAGTAAATGGTTGATGCTTCCTGAGATCGGTGTCATCGATATTTTACTTCAGAGATTGACGTGGCCCAGTCCATTTGTCAGGGAAAGGGCTGCAACAGCTATTGCTTCTTTGTTAATAGATTCTTCTAACAAGATCTTTATTTGGGACAAATTAATAGAATTTATATCTAATCAGAAATTGGAGAGTTTAGTCGCAATAGGTTTGTTGCCTTTAATAAAAGCTGCTTCAACAAGACCCGAAGAAATGGACTATCTAGACATAGATAGATTGATTTCTGCTTTACCCTTAACTTCTGTAGTAATTGATAAACTTGTTAATGAATTGGCTACTCTGTTGAATAAAAAAGTAACTGTTCCGAAGAAGGTTATTGATATCAAGCCTGCGCCATATTTGTATCATCCCAGCGATTTTTTCTTAAAAAATGTAACAGGCTTTTTAGCACCAATTTATTTTGAAATTGCAAAAATGATTTCAGAGCGGACGGGGAAAGATTTTATTAAACAATGGGCGTATACAGCCGATGAGATTATGGAGCAATGTGGTTTCCAGAAAGAAGAAAATGAAGTAATGCATTTCTATGGGGGAAGAACTTCGCCTATACTTCTTGGAATGTCTACAAATCTTAGTGAGGTTTATAGGTCAGCCTTTTTAAGGGTTCTTCAATATTATTATGACCAAGGCAATATTTCAAAGGATTTATATCTGAAATATTCATATATAACTTTACCTGTAGAATTATCTTATTGGAAGATAGAACCTCAAAGATGTCCTGATTGGTGGCCAGGGTTTAATACTAATGTGTCAAGTAGAGATATAGACCTCTCCAAGACTGGGCTTTTTGATTCCCTTAATAGGCTTATTAATGAAGAAGGGGACTTTAAAGTTATCGGACTTGATGGTGCAGCTAAACCGTCTGTCGGTTGGAGTAAAGGGAATATTGATACTCGGATAACCATGATTGCCTTTGCATATGAAGTTGTAGGAAGTGATATTCCTTTAGCGGAAGAAGTAGCCAAAGAAATTATGTGGTCTTCGCAAAGGCTAATTCCCAAAGCCCCAAGACCTTTTAATATGTTAGAGGCAAGTAACTATGATATACAGTTAGAGGAGATCCCTATTGAGATTAATGATTTGGTTATTTTCCCATTAGTATACAGGTGTAAGCCTTTAGTAATATATTTGTGGCAGTGGTTTAGAGACTATCATCCTCCATTTATTTTATCAAAGGACCTGGATAGAGAAATGATAATTAGATTACACAAGAAAGAACTGAACTATTATTATCGTGATAAAGTTATTGTTAGGGTTTTTGATTGGTTAGAAGGGTTAAAGGAAAGAAATGATATAGATATGGAAATACCACATGGAACATGTATATTAATGAAAACGGAATTTTTGAACAAACTATTGGTTGATTACGGTTTAAGGTTAGGATATGTTGTAAGGATAAATTACAAATTTAAGAAAAGCATTTTTGACAAGGCACAATCATATGAGGAGTATCATTTATTGGGTGTAAGCAGAATAATAATTTAAATGTTATTTGCCAAGGAATAGTTTTTCGAACTATATTATATTTTAAGAAAATATTTCTTCTTAGACCCATATTTTGTGTTTAAATATTAGGATTATAAGATTATTGGAGTACTTATGGGCGGTATATAATACCATTAAATCGAAATCTTATATTAAAAATTTCGAAAGTCTTACAAACTTTGACTGTTAGACTAATTTAGAAATAAGTCTTAACCATTACCACTTATTTCCAAACCATGTATTTTTCATTTAGTCCTCCCACCTATGCGAAAAAAGTGGTTCCGTTGAGGGAGGAAAAAGGGAAAGGGATTAAGGTTTAAGTCTTTACAGAATAACAAAGGGATAAGTGGTAAAGCCTCGAAAAATTCGAGATTTAAGCCACTTATCCCTTTGTTCCTTGAAGCTTGATCCTGCCATTTTGGAACAACTTTTTCACACAAATTAAAGCAGCATTTAGGAAATTATAGGATAAATATTACTTCCTCACGGAAAAACTTTATTACCTCCTATAGAATCCCATGTAGATTTTATGCGGGGTGGAGGGCGGGGTAAGGGAAAGGTTTTTTTAAATTAATATTTGTCTGTAGTAGAATTCTTTTCCTCTGGAGTTAGATGTTAAACAGCAAGATATTACATCCTGAAAAATAGAGATTAATTAAGCTGACTTATCCTAAAAAGTATAAAGATTAAACAATCACTAAACATTGT
>NZ_JAGGLT010000052.1 GCF_017874545.1 Thermoanaerobacterium butyriciformans
AAAATGATTTCAGAATGAAATTTTGGGGGATAAATTTAAAAATATATCTCCTGAAATTCAGTTATATCAGGCAACAGAAGTTGCCGAGAATACTCCAAGAGTAAAAGGAGGATTTTTGAATGGGTACTGATTTAAAAGCTGAAGGTTTTGGAGGTTTTGGCGGATGGTGGATTTGGATCATCATCATAATAATAATTATATTTTGCTTTTGCCGTAGACCTTGCGATCCTTAATGATTAATAGCAAAGTAGATGTGGTAGTCTATGATATTAAAGACTACCACTTTTTTTGATAAACATATATAATTATAATACATATTAGAATAATCGATAGTTTGAAATATAATTTTAGCCCGGCAATAGAACCGGGCTTTCAGTATGCTAATTTGGATTTGACATTGAAATTAATAATGTTTCTTTTGCTCAGAAATAGGATCCTCGATTAAGGTAGCAAAAATGAATTTATGGTAGTGTTCATCATCAACAGTAGTCTTTCCTTCCACAAAGTGCACGTGTCTTTTATCATCGACTTCAATAGCGGGGCCAGTTATAACGCCTATCTCATGATGATGATCCTCAAAGAAGTCAGTGCTGACTAATATTGCATGAACATGACTATCACCATGTGGTATAACTTGACTGGTGACACCTGCAAAGCGGTGATTGTGTTCTTCTTTTTTTTCTTTGTCTCTATATTTTTCTTTTTTGTCTTCTTCAGCTAATCTTGTGCTACCTAAAAATTCATGGTTATGAGTTTGACATTCGTCTTTTTTATTATTGTAATCAAAATAACTTTTAATTTCCTCGATTGATAATTCCATATAAATCAACCTCCAATAATAAATTTTTTGGCCAATAATATTATATGTTTAAGTAGAAAAATAAGTGCAAAAAATTAAATGATATTATGATGAGCATAGCTACAAACTGATGCCCAGAAGGGCTTTTTTATGTGGCAATAATGCGATGAGATAATGTGCCGAGAAAATTAGGGTTTGTAATAATACATCTTTAACTTTAGGATCCATTTTCGCAGGTGTTTCAAGAGGCTCTTAAAGAGAAATTAGGAATTAGAGAATATAAACAATAAGCGCTCTAAAATTAATGCATATTGTTTTATCATGAGAAGATTTCCACGGCATAAATAAGAATCAAGTATTCTTTTGTGAGTACTTGATTTTTAAGTATTATAATCGATTTTTTGCTTAATTTTGTCCCGAAAGTGTCACCAATTATATATTCAATGCCTATTTACTATATTTATCCAGCTATGAAATATGCTATTTTAGACATAAAAATGGCAGGGGAGACAAGAATCGAACTCGCAACCTACGGTTTTGGAGACCGCCGCTCTACCAATTGAGCTACTCCCCTGCGACGAAATTAATTATAGCACAGTATTTTTTCTGAGTCAATAACCTATTTTAACTTATGTAGTTATTTCTGCATAAAAGTTAATTAAAAAAGTGTGCAAAATATAAAAATAATTCGTAACTTGCACGAATTTTAAGTTAAATTCTTTTATTACGATTTGTCCAATGATATAATATTAGTGATAATAATAATGCAAAGGAGAGTCAAAGTATGAACAAAATTGATGAATTAACAATTAATACTATACGTATACTTTCAATTGAACAAGTACAAAAAGCAAATTCCGGCCATCCAGGTATGCCTATGGGTTCTGCACCAATGGCGTATACGCTGTGGGCAAAGTATCTAAAGCATAGCCCTAAAAATCCAAAGTGGGCTGCGAGGGACAGATTTATATTGTCTGCTGGACATGGATCAGCACTTTTATATTCTTTATTGCATCTATTTGGTTATGGGCTCACTATAGATGACCTTAAAAATTTTAGACAATGGCAAAGTAAGACACCGGGTCACCCAGAATATGGACATACTCCTGGTGTTGAAATAACTACAGGTCCTTTGGGACAAGGTATTTCTAATGCTGTAGGAATGGCAATTGCTGAAACGTATATGGCAAATAAGTTTAATCGTCCTGGGTATAATATTGTAGATAATTATACATATGCAATAGTAGGTGATGGATGTCTTATGGAAGGCATCTCATCTGAAGCTTGCTCATTAGCCGGTACATTAAAGCTTGGCAAGTTAATTGCTTTATATGATTCCAATAATATATCTATTGAAGGTGGTACAGATATAGCATTTACAGAAAATGTTGGCAAAAGGTTTGAAGCTTATGGCTGGCAGGTGCTGAAAGTAGAAGACGGCAATAATGTGGATGAAATAGGAAAAGCTATAGAAGAAGCTAAAGCAGACAAAGAAAGACCATCTTTAATTATAGTAAAGACTACAATTGGCTATGGTTGTCCAGAAAAACAAGGGAAAGCTTCTGCACATGGAGAACCTCTTGGAGAGAAAAATGTTGAAGAAACAAAGAAGTTTTTAAGATGGAACTACGATAAAGAGTTCTACGTTCCTGACGAAGTCCGTAAATACATGGACGAAGTTATAAGTAAATTAAATGAAGAAGAAGACAAATGGAATGTGATGTTTGAAAATTACAGAAAAGAGTATCCAGAATTGGCTGATGAGTGGGACAAGTGGCATAGTGAGAAATTACCTGTTGATTTGATAAATGACGAGGGACTCTGGAATTTCAAACTAAAGACTGCAACAAGGTCATCATCCGGAGAAATTTTAAACTATTTAGTAAAATTGGTTCCAAATCTTATTGGGGGTTCGGCCGATCTTGCGCCATCCACTAAAACATATACAAAGGATAGAGGTGACTATAGCAGCGAAAACAGAGGTGGCTCAAACTTCCATTTTGGAGTTAGAGAACATGCTATGGGAGCAATTGCAAACGGCATAGCTGCTTATGGTGGACTAATACCTTATGTATCAACGTTCCTTGTTTTCAGCGATTATATGAAAGGTGCTGTAAGGCTATCAGCTTTGATGAAGCTTCCTGTAATTTACGTATATACACACGACAGCATAGGAGTTGGGGAAGACGGTCCTACACATGAACCGATTGAGCATTTGCCAATGTTAAGAAGCATTCCGAATCTAACTGTAATAAGGCCTGCAGATTCGAAGGAAGTATCTGCCGCATGGTGTTATGCTTTAAACAAAAAAGATGGTCCGACTGCATTAATACTAACAAGACAGAATTTACCCGTCTACGAAGAAACATCAAAAGAAGCACTAAAAGGCGGATACATTTTATGTGATGCTGATGGCGGCAATCCAGACATAATTTTAATGGCAAGCGGTTCAGAAGTTAATTTGGTTTATGAAGCTTGCAAACAATTAAAGGAGAAAGGTATAAAAGCGAGAGTAGTTAGCATGCCTTCAATGGAAATATTTGATCAACAACCGGAAGAATACAAAAAGATGGTGCTTCCAGATAACGTAAGAGCGAGAATTGCAGTTGAGGCTGCAAGTACCATGAGCTGGTATAAATATGTAGGGCTTGATGGATGCGTAATTGGACTTGATCACTTTGGGGCATCAGCACCTGGCGATATACTTTTCAAAGAATTTGGATTTACTGTTGAAAATGTTGTTAATAAGGCATTAGAATTATTGAAGAAATAAAATAAGAGTGCCGCAAAGGCACTCTTATTTAGAAGGAATCTCTAAAATAATGTCGAATATGTATTAACTGTAAGGATTTATAATAACGTTTGTAATACAAAGAAAGGGATGATATTAATGAGTGTGAGTTTTAAAAAAGTTTCATACTCAGGTTGGAATGACTGTATTGAAGTTTCTAATGGTTTAGTAGATTTTATAGCCACAACAGAGATAGGGCCTAGAATAATAAGATTTGGTTTTGTTGGGCAAGCCAATGAGTTTAGCATCAACGATGAAGATGCTGGCAAAAAAGGTGAAAATATCTGGAGAAATTATGGAGGACATAGGCTGTGGCACAGTCCAGAAGCTATGCCTAGAACTTATACGCTTGACAACTTTCCGATAAAATACGAAGAAATAGAAAATGGTATTAAACTTATTCAAGAACCTAAAGATTATGCAAATATACAAAAAGAGATAGAAATTACTTTAGATCCAAATAATCCTATTGCAAGAGTTAAACATACATTGATAAACAAGGGTGCGTGGGCGGTAGAGCTTTCGCCATGGGCTATATCGGTTATGGCAACTGGCGGTTTGCAGGTTGTAGAGCAGCCTAATAAAGATACAGGTCTTTTGCCAAATAGAGCTTTGGTATTGTGGCCGTATTCGCATATGAAAGATCACAGAATACACTTTGGTGACAAATACATAATTTTTGAACAGGATCCAAATACAAAAGAGCCATTTAAGTTTGGTATACAAAATGAGAAAGGATGGGCAGCATACTTCAATCACAACCATCTTTTTATAAAGAAATTCAAACATGACGATAATGCTGTATATCCGGATTATAATGCATCGTATGAGACGTATACAACTGACTGGATGATGGAAATGGAGTCACTAGGCCCGATGGTAAAATTAGAGCCTGGTGCATCAACAGTCCACGTGGAGGAATGGACTTTATATGATAATGTTAAAAGACCTTCCATCAACGAAAAAGAGATAGAAGAATTGCTATCTAAGTATGTAAAATGATTTATTGATAAGATTATATATAAATTAGGGCTTAATTTTCAAAGCCCTAATTTAAAGCTTTATCATCTAGGAGGATAAAATTTGGAAATTATTATTGTCTTTATTTCTATTATAATTGATCAATTATCAAAATATTTTGTTGTAAAGTATTTAAAACCCATTGGCAGTTTTCCTATAATAAACAATATATTTCATTTTACGTATGTTGAAAATAGAGGTGCCGCTTTTGGGATTTTGCAAAATAGAACTTTGTTTTTTATTATAATAACTGTTATTGTAGGAACAATATTAATATATTCAATTGTGAAAATACCTGGAAGTACTTTTTACAAATTTACGCTTTCAATGATACTTGGCGGAGCTATAGGGAATCTGATTGATCGTGTTAGGCTTGGATATGTTGTTGATTTTATTGATTTCAAATTTTTCCCTGCGGTATTTAATTTAGCTGATTCTATGATAGTTGTTGGAGCATTTTTACTATGTTATGTATTGATATTTAAAAATGAAAATTAAAAATTTATGGACAGATATGGGTGAAAGGATTGTTATGGATGAATATCGCTGATAAAATAAATATAATCGCAGAAAAAGATGATGTAGACAAGAGAATAGATTCTTTCTTAGCTTCTGAATTGGATTATACGAGATCATATTTAAAGAAATTAATACTGAATGGGCTCGTAAAAGTCAATGGTTCATCCATAAAACCAAATTATAAGCTAAAAGAAGGAGATTCGGTTGATGTAAATATACCTGAAGTAGAAGAAATAGATTTAATGCCTGAAAATATTCCTCTTGACATTATTTATGAGGATGATGATATAATTGTGATAAATAAGCCTCAGGGAATGGTTGTACATCCTGCACCTGGTAATTACAGCGGTACGCTTGTTAATGCGCTTCTTTACCATTGCAAAAACTTATCAGGCATCAATGGTGAGCTAAGACCGGGAATTGTCCACAGACTTGATAAAGATACTTCAGGCGTAATGGTTGTTGCTAAAAATGACAAGGCTCATTTAGATCTCTCAAATCAAATAAAAGAAAGGACTATTTTAAAGAAATACATTGCAATCGTTGAAGGTGTCATAAAGGATGATGAAGGAAGCATAGAGGCACCGATTGGGAGAGATCACGTTGAAAGAAAGAAAATGGCTGTGACAGAAGATGGCAGGTATGCACTTACGTTATATAAAGTTCTTGAGAGGTATAAAAATAATTCACTTATTGAAGCTACAATAAAAACAGGAAGAACACATCAGATTAGAGTCCATATGTCATATATTGGACACCCTATTGTAGGCGATGAAGTGTATGGCTACAAAAAACAAAGATTTAATCTTTTAGGACAAGCGCTCCATTCAAGGCTTTTAGGCTTAGTTCATCCGTCTAAAAAAATTTACATGGAATTTGAAGCTCCAATACCTGAATACTTTGAAAGATTAATAGATATTTTGAAGAGTAAACAATAGATTAAGAATAATGTTTAAGAGATTATGAAAATTGCTGATTTCATATTTAAAACGATTTAAAAAAATCATTGATAATTTATCATTCACCTTAATTGTATAAGCAATGGTTATGTTAATGTATTACAGTATGTATTCAGAGAGAAGGTAAAATAATATGAAAAATTCTAAATTATTAGTTATGAGTGCGATTATCACTTTATCAACAATATTTTTTGATAAATTTAAAGATTATTCAAACTTCAAACATGGATTAGGATTGCCTTTCAAATTTTTAGAGTACTACGATTATAATATCCCAAATAATAATTTAGAATTATTCGCTTTAAATAACATAACTAAAATAAGTTTTAGAGTTGATATATTTTTATTTTCTATTTTAATTGTATTTTTAATCTTAAAATATTCTATTAAACTATATTATAAAATTATTAAATAATCAATTTTCTAAAAGTTCTTTTATTTCGTTTGGAGTTTATTTACTATGAAAACTTATTATATAAGTAGCTAAAAAAGCGCAGACTTCCCCTACAGCTTTTAAAATAGACTTTAAAGGAAATTAATGGATATA
>NZ_JAGGLT010000053.1 GCF_017874545.1 Thermoanaerobacterium butyriciformans
GTATCGCTCCTTCTATTTCCTTTTGTTTATATTTCTATTTTACCATATTTCATCTAAACTTGGATGAAAAAAATACTTTTGACACCTTAATCATTCTTAAAACAAAATTAGATGCAGATTAGAAAACAATTAGAATTGCTTGACAAAGAAAACAAATAATTATATAATCCTAAATAGTAAAATATTCTTATTTAGAAGGAATGAGAAATTATGACAAAGGAAGATATTTTAAAAACCATAAAATCCAACAACTATAAGATAACTCCTCAAAGAGATCTTATCATAAACATAATGTTAAATTCCAATGGTTACTTATCTGTAAGGGAAATCTACGAAAAAGTAAAAAGCTCATTTCCGCAAGTAAGTTTAGATACTGTATACAGAAATTTAAGTCTTCTGAAAGATATAAATGTACTAAGTGAAACAACTATAGGCAACAATATTATGTATGAAATTCATAAAGACATGCATGAGCATATTATGAAATGCATAAACTGCGGAAAAGTTTATGAACTGGATATTTGTCCACTTGATTTGTGTATAAATAAACTTGATGATTTTGAAGTAATAGATCATAAAATCGAAATTACTGGATACTGCAAAAATTGCAAAAATAAAATGGAGGAAGATAATAAATGAAACGACTTATTTCAATTTTTTTAGCAATCTTGATTCTATTTAGCTTAACGTCCTGTAACACAAAGATTTCAAAAAAGCCTGATAAAATGGTAATTTACGCTTCTTTCTACCCTTTATACGATCTTACAAAAAAGATTTCCGGTGATAAAGCCACAGTCCAAAACATAATACCCCCAGGCGTAGAACCACACGACTGGGAACCTACAACAAGACAAATAGCAGACATAGAAGGAGCTTCTCTCGTCGTATATCTAGGGCTTGGCATGGATTCATGGATTAGCAAAGTAGAATCATCTATATCAGGACCTAAATTTGTAAATGTGTCAAATGGTATTGACATTATAAAAGTCGGAAATGCTGTAAATCCGCACGTATGGCTGTCTCCAAAAGAAGCACAGATATTAGCAAAAAATATCAAAGATGCTTTAGTAAATGCTGACAATAAAAATGCAAAATATTACGAAGATAACTTTAATACTTTGTCAAATACACTAAAACAATTAGACAGCGAATACACTGAAAGACTTAAAAACACGAAGACAAAGACATTTATCGTATATCACAGTGCCTTTGACTATGTAGCAAGAGATTACAGCTTAAACCAAGTATCGATTGTCGGTATGAGTGAAGAAGCTGAAGCAAGCCCTGCTAAAGTTGCTGAAGTCATACAACTTATAAAAAGAGAAAACATCAATTACATCTTTACAGAACCATTGACATCACCTAAGCCGATCCAATCGATTGCCAGCGAAACAGGTGCAAAGGTACTTCCACTAAATACTATTGAAGGGCTTACTAAAGACGAGATGAATAAAGGATACGATTATATCTCATTAATGAGGCAAAACTTAGACAACCTCCAAAAAGCATTAAATTAGAATCAAAACTAACAAACTTCATTTTATATTATTGAAAGGAATTTTTATATGAGTAAAATTGTTGAACTTAAAAATGTCAACTTTTCTTACAATGACAAGAAGGTTTTAAACAATATCAATCTAACTATTGATGACGGCGAATTTGTAGGTCTTATTGGTCCTAACGGTTCAGGTAAAAGTACCCTCGTAAAAATCATGATAGGAGATCTTACGCCTTCATCTGGCGAAGTCCTTATAAATGGGATAAACGTAAAGGACATAAAAAAAAGATCTATAATCGGGTATGTCCCTCAAAAATCTTATTCTTTCAACGCTTCTTTTCCGGCAAGCGTGAAAGAAGTTGTATCGATGGGGCTTTACGGAAAATTAGGGCTATTTAAAAAACTTTCCAAAGACGACTGGGAAATCGTAGATAACGCTTTAAAAATTGTCGACATGATTGATTACAAGGACAGGCTTATCGGAAATTTATCTGGAGGCCAGCAGCAGAGGGTATTTATAGCAAGAGCGCTTGTCAGCGATCCTAAGATTTTATTTTTAGATGAGCCTACAACAGGTATTGATGCAAAGTCGGAAGACACGCTTTACAAAATACTGGATACATTAAATAAGCAAAATAAAATAACGATTATCATGGTCACTCATGATGTATGGGCCATATCCGACAAGGTATCTCGAATCGTATGTATGGGAAACGGCAGGCTATACGATAGATGCGATACACTGGACTTTTCAAAAAAAGAATTGGTAGAAATATATGGATACCCTGTCAAACTGGATATGCACCATCACCAAAATGAAAATATTAATAATCGACTTTAGATTGAGGTGTTATAATGCTTAATATTTTTACATACGACTTTATGATTAGGGCGTTTTTAGCAGGCGGATTTATATCGGTAATAGCACCATTGGTAGGCAGTTTCTTAGTGCTGAGAAGGCTGTCGCAGATGGGTGATACGCTATCCCACGTAGCACTGGCAGGCGTAGCAGCAGGTTTCCTGATTGGTATCAATCCAACAATCGGCTCTATAATCTTTGTAATACTGTCATCTTTTGGTATTGAACGCTTGAGAAAATCATACTTTAGATATTCAGAAATATCTATTGCAGTTGTCATGTCTGCAGGAATGGCAATTGCAGTAATACTTCTAAGCTTATCTAGCGGAAGTCCAGCAAACATAATGAATTACCTTTTTGGAAGCATAATATCAATTAATAACACTGATGTATTGCTATCGCTCATACTTAGCATTGCAGTAATAACTGTAATTTATATCTTCTACAAAGAGCTTCTATACATTACATTTGACGAAGAAGCTGCTTTGATATCAGGTATTCCTGTCAACTTGGTGAATATAATATTTACCATGATTGTGGCCATAACCGTAGCAGTATCCATGAGAATAGTTGGAGCTTTGCTGGTATCAGCATTGATGGTGATACCTGCAGCAGCCAGTCTTAAAATCGCCAAAAACTTCAGACAGACTATTTTTTATGCCATACTGTTTTCCTTTATATCTGTATTTGCAGGCATAATACTATCTTTTTATCTCAATCTTTCACCTGGCGGCAGCATTGTAATAGTTTCTCTCATAATCATGGGGTTAGCAAGTATAAAAAAGGCAGGTAACTAACCTGCTTTTTTTGTTTTTAACTTGGATAATAAAATGTACTGATTGTGAACCTACTCCATCCTATAGAGGATGGAGCTTCCTACTTCATAGACCGTTGCCTACTGCTATTCACAGCAGGTCTTACACAATCTCCATAGGCATAACTTCGGGAGGAACCTTCCCTACAAAATTATTACTCTTATGCTGCTATGCCTAATTGTTTTAATCCTTCATATAGTATATTTATTGCTGCATTTACATCTCTGTCTATCTCTAATCCGCATTCACATTTGTGTATTCTTACTGATAAGTCTTTTTCTACTACTTCCCCGCATCTTGAACATCTTTGTGATGTATATGCTGGATCTACTTTTACGAAGATTTTTCCTTCTTTTTCTGCTTTATACTGGAGATATTTGTCTAACATTCCCCATCCTGCATTTGCTATTGATTTTGCAAGTTTATGATTTTTCATCATATTTTTTACTTGCAAATCTTCAACGCATATAATGTCATTATGCTTTACTATGTTATAGCTTATCTTATGCAGATAGTCCCTTCTTTGATTCGCTACTTTTTCATGAAGTTTCGCTAATCTTTTCTTTTGCTTTTCTCTGTTTTTGCTTCCTTTCTTTTTTCTTGATATTTGTCTTTGCAGTCTTTTTAGTTTCTTTTCTGATTTTTGTAGCCATCTAGGATTTGAGTATAATTCTCCATCTGATGTTGCAGCTATTGAGTTTATTCCTTTGTCTACTCCTATTGCTTTTTCTCTTATGACTGTTTTTTCTTTTTCTTCTTCTACTTCAACTGACAGATTTATATACCACTTTCCTGCATGGTATTTTATGTTTATTGTTTTGACTTTTGTTGGATCAAAGTTTCTATGTGCTTTGATTTTTATATGCCCTATATTTTTTATGTATACATATCCTTCTTTCCCAAAGTTTCTTTTTGCTTCGCATTGCGGAAGTGTTATTGATGTGTAGTGGTATTTATCTTTGAATTTAGAATATTTGGCTCTTTTGTCAAAGAAGTTTTTATATGCTCTATCTAATCTTCTCAACACATCCTGTAATATTTGCGACTGTACTAATTTGTATTCTGGATGTTCTTTTTTATATTTTGGAAGCATGTTCTGCTGTTCTTTATATGTAAGTCCTTTGCCACATTCTTTGTAATGTTTTATCCTCTGTTCCAGTGAATAGTTATATAATTTGCGGCAAAGATATAATGTATAAAACAATTTTTCTTCCTGTTCTTTTGTTGGCTCTATGAGAAAATGCTGACATGTCATCATCTTTTCTCACCTTGGCTTTCTATATACTGTTTTATAACTTCTATAGGTGCACCACCTGATGTAAGAAGACAGTAACTTCTTGACCAAAAATATTCTTTCCAAAGTTTTTGTTTTATTTGAGGATATTCTTTTTTAATCAGCCTAGAAGATGCGCTTTTATAAGCATTTATGAATTTTGATATTTCAGAATTAGGTTCTGCTTTGAAAAGTATGTGTACATGGTCTTTATCGTGATTCCATTCTTGCAGTGATATATTATAATTGGGTGATATATTCTCGAATATCTCCTTTAATCTATTTGATATGTTATCGTCTATTATTTTTCTTCTGTATTTTACAGCCATTATGAGATGATAATAAAGCAAAAATACTGAATGATTATTGCTATCTAATATCAGCATTATATCACCACTTCACTCTTTTACTCCTGAAGCTATTATAACATATAATTCCATGGTAGACAATAGAAATTCATCTCCCACCTAAAGAGGATGAAAGACTTCTTTCAAGCTTTTATTAAAAATATATATCCCACATACAAAAACAACAAAGTAGCAATTACATCTATTATATTAGATATATTTGCAAAAAGCTCTATGTCCATAGATACAATAGATTTAATGATGGCAATAATGCAAAATAAGCCAATGACGATAAATAATATCCCGACAATTTTTAACAATCTCTTTTTTAATTCCAACTCCTAAAACCTCCTAACTGTGAAAATATTTTCTCAACAAAAATTATTGAAAGTCATGCTGTGGAGATTCACAAAATAAATGATTATCTTTTTTGAATATAGGTAGGAAAATTTTAAAAGATATATAACCAACTAATGCTCCAAATACGTTTAATATAAAATCATTTATATCACAAATTTTATATGCAAAACCATATATTAGTGAAACAAGCAATTGTGTTATTTCAATACAAAAAGATATTATTGCACATAAAGATATATTTTTTCTAAATGAAATATACTTATAGTTAATAAAAGGCATTAAAAATGCCAAAGGCATCAAAAGTACAATATTTCCTATTATTTGTATTTTTGTGTAATGTAGCATTGGTAATAACGGAATTAAATTATATGACTTATTTTTTGTGCCTTTTAAAAACTGAATCATATCACTTTGTATTGGTATAGGAAAAAACACGGTATTTATTAAAACTGCAATATAAACAACTAAAAACGCATATATAATATATTTTTCAAATTTAGCTTTTTTATAATATAATTTAAGAGCTATTATTACATAAATAACAAGAAATAAAATTTTAAAAAGAATATTAAATTCCAACATATCGCAAGAGCATCCTCCTTGAAAATTTAATAGGAAGTTACTGTAAATTCTAATTTAATTAGTTACCGTTCCAGATACATCAAGAATGTTTATAGTTTCATCTTTTTCTAAATAAACATCATGCTTTGACAGCATCACGATAAACGAAAACTATCACGATAGACAGTAGGAATCGTGGTATAATTAGAGTGTACGGCACAGAG
>NZ_JAGGLT010000054.1 GCF_017874545.1 Thermoanaerobacterium butyriciformans
CTTATTTTTATCGCAAAATCATTGTTATTTTTTGTATCTAATATCTAATTTATGTCATTGTATGCTGCTGGAAATTAGTTTCCGAAATCACTCTTGTTATTATAAATACATTTTTTCCATTTAATAATTAATTATACAAAGTTATTATTATCAGAAAATATATTAAAACTTAAAATAAAAAAACTGTTATGCATATTTGCAATAACAGTCTAAATTCTACCCATTCTACCTTATGTTAAACTATATGTTTCTGTTTATAAAATCTTCAAAATCAGATTTTGGTCTTGCACCTACAATTTTGTCAACCACTTTCCCATCTTTAAAAAGTGCAATAGTAGGAATGCTCATTATCTTAAATTGCATTGCAAGCTCATTTTCTTCGTCTACATTGATTTTACCAACTTTGACTTTTCCTTCATAATCATTTGCAAGCTCTTCAATTATAGGTGATACCATTCTGCATGGACCACACCATTCTGCCCAAAAATCTACCAAAACAGGTATATTAGAATTAACAACTTCTTCCTGAAAATTATTTTTTGTTATTGTTACTTCTGCCATTTTTCTACCTCCTAATATTTATATTTTTTAACAACAGGTTTTTATTGGTAATTATTATCCTATTGCTATAATATTTTATACCTTTAAATGAAATAGATGTCAATAGTGATGATGTACTACATCATACTATTTGAAAATTATTATCCTTTTTAAAAAAATTTAGATAGGTCATAAAACGTATAGAAAAAGTAATTTCTGTTTTATTTCATAAATTTCATAAATGTATCCACAAGCTCATCAATCATATCATCTTGCTTTTCTGTATTGATAGCATCCTTCACACATCCTAATGTATGACTTTTCAATAATATCTTTCCTACGCTATTTATTGCTGATCTTACAGCCGCAACCTGTATAAGGACATCAACACAATATGTGTCCTTTTCTATCATCTTTTGAATTCCCTTTATCTGACCTTCAATTTTTTTAAGCCTTCTAAGTAAATCCTCTTTGTTATCATGGTAAGAATTCATAATTTACCTCCTATACCCCTATCAGGTACAAATCTAGTATAAGTCTACTAATAAAATTTGTCAACATAGTTTTTAATTTTTATATCCTATTAAGTCCTTTATAACTTCACCTGCTAGTATAAAACCAGCAACAGGTGGTACAAAAGACACACTGCCCGGTATTTGCCGTCTCTTAACACACGTCCTCTCCTTGTTTGTACATATACATTGCTCTTTACATGTTTCAACATCTAAAAGAGGTTTTATGGGCTTTTCCTTAGAATAAACGACTTTTAATGATTTTATACCACGTTTTCTAAGTTCGTATCTCATAACTTTCGCAAGTGGACAAATGCTAGTCTCGTATAAATCAGCAACCTCAAATTTTGTAGGATCTAGTTTATTTGCTGCACCCATGCAGCTTATAATCGGTATGCCCATCTCATTACATTTAACAACAAGGTCTATTTTTGACGAAACTGTGTCAATCGCATCAACAACATAATCATAATCAGGAGATAATAGCATATTGCTGTTTTCGCTGCTATAAAATGTTTGATAAGCAGTAACTTTAAGATTGGGATTTATCTCTAAAAGCCTTTCTTCCATAACTTCAACTTTTGGCTTGCCAACTGTTTTTCTTGTTGCATGTATTTGTCTATTTATGTTAGTTAAGCAAACTGTATCATCGTCTACAATTATTAATTTGCCCACACCACTTCTTGCTAAAGCTTCGGCTGTATATGAACCTACACCGCCCATACCAAAGACTGCAACAGTACTTGCTTTTAATTTTTCCAAATTTTCTTTCCCTAATATTAATTCCGTTCTCGAAAAAGCGTGTAGCAATGTAAATTCCTCCAATAAAAAAATCCCCCATAGTGCCGTTTAGTCGGTGGTTTTGAACCTGCTCTCGCAGGTGGGTGCCCTCCTGATAACTTCATATGTCCATTCAAAGATGGCTTATATTCCATTACCAGAGCCCAGGCTCCCTTTTCTATGTGTGTTGGCTCAAAACATTACCGCATTTCACGCACACCATAGGGTTTCTATAAATATATTAGCATATCTTATTGGATTTTTCAAGGTTAAACGTTTATAGGTCAACCTTTATATGCAATTCATCTAACTGCTCTTTAGATACTTCTGATGGTGCATCAGACATCAGATCGCATGCATTTTGAGTTTTCGGAAATGCGATTACATCTCTAATATTGTCTGTTCCAGTAAGAATCATAGTCAATCTATCAAGGCCATATGCGATGCCACCATGTGGAGGAGCACCATATTTAAAAGCATCTAGTAAAAATCCAAATCTCGCTTCAGCATCCTCATCAGTAAAGCCAAGAACCTTAAACATCTTCTTTTGTAATTCTGTATCATGTATTCTTATGCTGCCGCCGCCGATTTCCATTCCATTTAAGACAATATCGTATGCTTTTGCTCTTACGCAGCCTGGGTCCTTGTCAAGCATTTCTATGTCCTCGTCTTTTGGAGCAGTAAATGGGTGGTGCATCGCAACAAATCTTTTTTCTTCTTCACTGTATTCCAGCAGCGGAAAATCTACAACCCATAAAAATTCATATTTGTTCTCATCAATGAGATTATATCTTTTTCCCATTTCCAGCCTTAAATGCCCTAAAGCATCATAAACTACCATATTGTTTTTGTCAGCAACTATCAAAATTAAATCGCCTTTTTCAGCTTCCATAACATTTACAACTTGTGTCATTTCATCGTCTTTTAAAAATTTAGATATCTGTGACCTAGGACCGTCATCTAGCATTTGTATCCATACAAGCCCTTTTGCTTTGTATGTTTTTACATATTCTACCAGTTCATCTAATTGTCTTCTAGGCATAGATGCTGCACCTTTTACATTTATCCCTCTTACTGACCCGCCATTTTGTACAGCATCTTTAAACACTTTAAAATCAGAATCAACAAATATAGAAGACAGATCTTTTAATTCCATGCCAAACCTTATATCAGGTTTATCAGACCCAAATCTATTCATAGCTTCTTGCCATGAAATTCTCTTAAATGGCACTTCCAAATCTATATCCAATATCTCTTTAAATATACGTGCTATCATCTTTTCATTAAGAGCAATAACATCATCTTCTTCAACAAACGACATCTCCATATCAATTTGAGTAAACTCCGGCTGCCTGTCTGCCCTTAAATCTTCATCCCTCAAGCATTTTGCAATTTGATAATATCTATCAAAACCTGATATCATCAATAGCTGTTTAAATATTTGCGGTGACTGTGGCAGAGCAAAAAACTTGCCAGGCTGAACTCTGCTGGGAACTAGATAATCTCTTGCCCCTTCCGGTGTGCTTTTAATAAGCAGAGGTGTTTCTATATCGATAAAACCATTTTTATCTAAGAAATCTCTCACAATTCTCGTAATCCTATATCTAGTCATCAAAATTTTCTGCATCGAAGGTCTTCTTAAATCCAAATACCTGTACTTTAACCTTACTGATTCAGAAACATTATTTCTATCTTCCACCATAAATGGTGGAGTTTCAGCTTTGCTTAATATCTTTAACTCGCTAACATAAATTTCTATGTTTCCAGTTTCTAAATTTGGATTTATGTTTTCATCAGATCTTTTTACTACTTCACCAGCAGCAGCCAAGACGTACTCATTTCTTACATGTTGAGCTTTATCAAAAGCTTCTTTTGAAAGCTGTTCATTGCAGACTATTTGTATTAGGCCTGTCCTGTCACGCAATTCTAAAAATATGAGTCCACCTAAATCTCTCCTTCTTTGAACCCATCCCATAACTATAACGCTCTTGCCTACATCCTCTAAAGTTAATTCACCACACATGTGTGTTCTTTTCATGCCAGATAATTGCTCTCCCATCAAGTATACCTCCAATTATAATATTATTTTTTCATAGACATCATCTATACCAATTTCAATTTCCTCACCATTATCCATATTTTTTAATCTTACCACCTTATCTTTAAGTTCATCTTCACCTAAAATTATCGTATATCTGACATTTAATTTATTAGCGTATTTCATCTGTGCTTTAAGACTTCTGCCCATATTGTCAATTTCTACAGAAATCCCCAAATTTCTAAGTTTAAGTGCCATAGAGAAAGCATACTTCTTTGCATCATTGCCTACAGTACAGATGAAAAGATCAGTTCTCTTTGGCAAAGGTATTTCAATACCACTATTTTCTAATGTCAGCAATAACCTTTCGATGCCCATGCCAAATCCTACACCTGGTATAGATGGACCACCGCATTCTTCAACTAATCCGTCATATCTTCCTCCACCACAAACGGTACCTTGTGCACCTATATCATTTGAGATTATCTCAAAGGCTGTCTTTGTATAATAATCAAGACCTCTAACTATCTTGGGATTAATAACAAAGTTAAACCCGGCTTCTTTTAAATAAGATTGAAGATTTTCAAAGTGCTCTTTGCAATTATCACAAAGATAGTCCAGCATAATCGGCGCATCTTTCAATATTCTCTTGCAACTCTCAACTTTACAATCTAGAACTCTCATCGGATTTATCTTATATCTTTCTTTGCAATCATCGCATAAATTTTCAATATTCTCTCCTAAAAATTCTTTCAATGCTCTGTTATATTCTCTTCTGCAATTAGGACACCCAATGCTGTTGATGTTGAGTTCTAAATTTTTAAGCCCCAGTCTTTTAAAAAGTGTCATAGCTACACTGATTACTTCAGCATCAGCAGATGCATCATGTGCACCAAACATCTCAATTCCAAATTGATGGTGTTCTCTAAGCCTACCTGACTGAGGTCTTTCATATCTATAGACCGGTGTTATGTAGTAAAGTTTAACTGGCATCGCTTCCGCATAGAGATTGTGCTCTACAAATGCCCTAACAGCAGGAGATGTCCCTTCAGGCTTCAAAGTAATACTTCTTCCGCCCTTATCATTAAAAGTATACATCTCTTTTCTGACAATGTCAGTTGATTCACCAACGCCTCTTAAAAACAATTCTGTATGCTCAAATCCAGGCGTTCTAATTTCCCTAAATCCAAAATTGTCACATATTTCTCTAATGATATTCTCTACATAATGCCATTTATAGACTTCTGAAGGCAATACATCCTTTGTGCCTCTTGGTGCTTTTGTAAGCATTAAACCAACTCCTTATAAAATTCCTTCGTGAATAGATTGTTAATATAGAAAAATAAAATCTCTCAATCCCGCAAATAAATTGCAGGGACGAGAGACCTTCCCGTGGTGCCACCCTGATTACAACTCTTTCCTTTAACGCAGGTTTACGTATATGGCCTACATATCGACCAATATGCTAATAGGTGTCTTTCATAAAAGCAGTGATATAAAGATACTCTCAGTCACGGTATCTTCTCCCTTATATATGTGCTTTTACTACTCTCCTACTCATCGCATCATCGTATTAAGCTATTTATCTGATATTATAGCTTTAATATATTGACGTGTCAAGATAATTAAAAAAGAGTTTTTCACTTACAATACCTTGAAATATTATTTACAAAATAAACATCATGCTTTGACAGCATCACGATAAACGAAAACTATCACGATAGACAGTAGGAATCGTGGTATAATTAGAGTGTACGGCACAGA
>NZ_JAGGLT010000055.1 GCF_017874545.1 Thermoanaerobacterium butyriciformans
GATGGACACCCTTGCGGTTCAGCTAGTGGTTCCCACTACCAAGCCCACAACGGACTTTCACCGCCTAGTTATCGCCCATGCCGGGCGCACAATAAGGGCAGCTTTTTCAATTATAGAAAATAGCTGCCCTTATCTTACGACATAAGTCGCTTTTCCCCTTCTAAAGCTTTAATCGGTGCTATATCCTGTGTAACTTCCAATGTACCTAAATACTCACCATCTTTATCTCTTACAGCAAAGTACCTAATGTACACATATTTGCCACCCATTTTTATCCAGAAATCTTCATGGCTCTTCTTCCCTGATTTGAAGTCCCTTAAAAGTTCTTCTACAACGTGGACACTGGCAGGCGGGTGACAATACTGAACTTTCCTGCCGATTACAGCCTTCGTCCTAGCGAAAATCCTGTCATTGCTATTTGAGAAATATCTCACTACATCATCTTTATCAACGAAATTATTACTGTGATATAAATCACTATTTTACAAATACTCTTTCTTTGTCAATGTATTTTACTAATTCGTTGTAGACAAAGTCTTTCATGTATTCGTCATTTTTATACGTGCAAATGCCATTTTTTATTTCTGTCTCATAACAAAAGATAGGAGATGTTCCCCTGAGCTTTTCTATTTTTTTAGCCTGCTCTTTTACCATCCGAAATGTACCAATATTGACATCATGTATGTTTTGATGTGGCACTTCATTAAACAGCATATTTATGAAATTACTGTATATCTTTTCAAAACCTTCTATGTACATAATAGGTTCTATAGAAATCCTGACCTTTAATCCTTTCTCAACTGCTTTTTTTATTGTCCTTAACCTCATATCAAGAGATGGTGTAAGCTTCTCATACATTGAAATAATCGGCTGTGGCAAAAGCGACCATGCAAATATAACATTATCAGGAATTTCTATATTTTCAAATATGTTGACATTGGCGCTTTTAGTCCTTACCTCCATCAGCAAATTTTTATTTTTCTTTGCATAGCCTATCCACATTGATAAAAAGCCTGTAAATGACTCAAATGCCAACAAATCCGTCTCATAAGATATGCTTAAATATATTTTTTTATTCTTCGTCAGTTTATCCACCTCATCAAAAAAATCTTCTATGTTTACAAATACGACAATATTGGCTGATGGATACATACCCTGGAGATAACAATAATCGCATGAGTAAATGCAGTTTAAAATGTTTGAAGTGTGGTAAAACTCATCAATGCCAAAATCTTCGCACATTTGAGAGCCTTTATATATAAAATCGTATCTTTTCTTGGCAAGTATGATATTTAAAGATTTTTTCTGCATCAGGTAGCTTTGCCTCGGCCTATTGAAGAAATCCCCATATCTTTCTATTTCAATTACAACGCTTCTTTTTAAAGTATTTAAAATCTTCTTAGCTATTGGATTATCAACAACATCTTTCTCAACGTAAACATGAGAAAACCTCATACCACCTTTCATCCTTTCACAGTACATCATGATAAACAAAAAAGCGCCCATAGCGCCACTTAAACATCATTAAGATTGTGTATATCCAAAAGCAGCTTTACATCTGCTTCTCTTTCTAAAATATGATCATTTAAAACGTCAAATTTTTTATCAATCCTCTTAAAATTTAACTCAAATTTAGCAAGCAGACTTGTATGCTTTGTAACCTCTTCAAATGTCTGTTTTAAAATATAATCAACATCGCTTTGCTGTCTTTCAAGATTGCCAAGCCTCTTATCAACACTGTCAAACCTCTTGTCTACAGCGTCAAGCCTATTTTCTACATTGTCTAGTCTCTTGTCAACATCGTCAAATCTCTTATCAACACTGTCAAGCCTCTTGTCTACATCGTCAAGTCTATTTTCTACATTGCCTAATCTCTTTCCAACATTGTCCAATCTTTTATCTACGTTGTCCAATCGGTTTTCAACATTTTCCAATCTTATATCCAAATTGTCCAGTCTTTTATCTACGCTATATAGTTTTTCATCGATTGAGTCAAATCTTTGAAGCACAAGGGTCATGAATTCTTCATTTGTCAAAATCCCTTCCCTCCCCTTTGCCTTTTTGTCCATTATACCATACTGCAAATTCACAAGCAACAATTCAGAAATACAGTGTTAAAGCGTGTGTAAAGAATTTCAATTCATTTTAAGGCTTACCATATTAAAAAAAATTTTTTTAGTTAATCGTTTATAAAAAATTTTCTATATTGACAAAATAATATTGATAATATATCATATAGGTGTAAGGTGATTGTTAAATGTATAACAAAATTTGTTTACATCATCCGGTTCAAAGTTCAATTTATTCAAGAAAATCCTTGTTAAAACGCTTGAATAATTGGTACAATCGCCTGTAAAATAAGTGTTTATTGTTAATTTATTAACACGGAGGTGTTTATTATGGCAACGACAAAAACGGAATTAGACATTCAGAAGCAGATAGATTTACTTGTGTCAAGAGCACAAGAAGCTCAGAAGAAATTCATGTCTTACACTCAAGAGCAAATTGACGCCATCGTAAAGGCAATAGCTTTAGCAGGTGTTGACAAACACGTTGAGCTGGCAAAGATGGCATATGAAGAGACAAAAATGGGTGTGTACGAAGATAAGATTACAAAAAACCTTTTTGCAACAGAGTACGTGTACCATGACATAAAAAATGAAAAGACAGTAGGCATAATTAATGAAAACATAGAAGAAAACTACATGGAAGTGGCAGAACCGATAGGAGTCATTGCAGGTGTTACACCTGTCACAAACCCAACATCTACTACAATGTTTAAATGCTTAATATCCATAAAAACACGAAATCCTATAATATTCAGTTTCCATCCAAAGGCAATAAAGTGCAGCATTGCAGCAGCAAAAGTCATGTATGAAGCAGCATTAAAGGCAGGTGCACCTGAAGGTTGCATAGGCTGGATAGAAACACCATCGATTGAAGCCACACAGCTTCTCATGACACATCCAGGCGTATCGCTAATCCTTGCAACAGGTGGTGCAGGAATGGTAAAAGCAGCATACAGTTCAGGAAAACCAGCATTAGGCGTAGGTCCTGGAAATGTGCCATGCTACATCGAAAAATCAGCAAACATAAAGAGAGCTGTATCAGACCTCATCCTAAGCAAGACATTTGACAATGGCGTTATATGCGCATCAGAGCAAGCTGTAATTATAGATGAAGAAATAGCAGATGAAGTTAAGAAGCTTATGAAAGAATACGGCTGCTACTTCTTAAATAAAGACGAGATAAAGAAGCTTGAAAAATTCGCAATTGATGAGCAAAGCTGCGCAATGAGCCCTGCAGTAGTAGGACAACCGGCGACCAAGATTGCCGAGATGGCAGGCTTCAAAGTTCCTGAAGGCACAAAGATATTAGTTGCAGAGTACGAAGGCGTAGGTCCAAAGTACCCGCTATCAAGGGAAAAATTAAGCCCAATTCTTGCTTGCTATACTGTCAAAGACTACAATGAAGGCATCAAAAAGTGTGAAGAAATGACTGAATTTGGTGGTTTAGGCCACTCTGCAGTAATACATTCTGAAAATCAAGATGTCATAAACGAATTTGCAAGAAGAGTCCGCACAGGAAGGCTTATCGTAAATTCACCATCATCACAGGGAGCAATAGGAGATATATACAATACAAACACGCCATCACTTACATTAGGTTGCGGTTCTATGGGAAGAAACTCTACAACAGACAATGTAAGTGTCAACAATCTTTTAAACATTAAGCGTGTTGTGATAAGGAAGGATAGAATGAAATGGTTCAAGATTCCACCAAAGATATACTTTGAAAACGGGTCACTGCAGTATCTGTGCAAAGTAAAGAAGAAAAAGGCTTTCATAGTGACAGATCCATTCATGGTTAAGCTTGGCTTCGTAGACAAAGTGACATATCAATTAGATAAAGCAAACATCGAATACGAAATATTCTCAGAAGTTGAGCCAGATCCATCTGTTGATACAGTAATGAACGGCGTAAAAATAATGAATTCATACAATCCTGACCTAATAATCGCTGTAGGCGGTGGATCTGCAATAGATGCAGCCAAAGGAATGTGGCTTTTCTACGAGTATCCTGATACCGAGTTTGAAACATTAAGACTTAAATTCGCAGACATCAGAAAGAGAGCATTTAAATTCCCAGAGCTTGGCAAAAAAGCACTGTTCATTGCAATACCGACAACAAGTGGCACAGGCTCAGAAGTGACAGCATTTGCCGTAATAACCGACAAAAAGAGAAACATCAAGTACCCACTTGCAGACTACGAACTCACACCAGATATAGCTATAATAGATCCTGACCTTACAAAGACAGTACCGCCATCTGTAACAGCAGATACAGGTATGGATGTACTGACACATGCCATAGAGGCATACGTATCGGTAATGGCATCAGACTACACAGATGCACTGGCTGAAAAAGCCATAAAGATCGTATTTGAGTACCTGCCAAGAGCATATAAAAACGGCAATGATGAAGTAGCCCGCGAAAAGATGCATAATGCTTCCTGCATGGCTGGTATGGCATTTACAAATGCATTTTTGGGAATAAACCACAGTATGGCACACATACTGGGCGGTAAGTTCCACATACCACACGGAAGAGCAAATGCAATACTTCTCCCATACGTCATCAAATACAATGCAGAAAAGCCTACAAAGTTTGTAGCATTCCCACAGTATGAATATCCGAAAGCGGGAGAAAGATATGCAGAAATCGCCAGATTCTTAGGATTGCCTGCGTCAACCGTTGAAGAAGGCGTAGAAAGCTTAATTGAAGCTATAAAGAACCTCATGAAAGAGCTTAATATTCCGCTGACGCTTAAAGACGCCGGCATCAATAAAGAACAATTTGAAAAAGAAATCGAAGAAATGTCAGATATAGCATTCAACGATCAGTGCACAGGCTCAAATCCGAGAATGCCTCTCACAAAAGAAATCGCAGAGATTTACAGAAAAGCATACGGAGCATAATTTAAGAAAAAAGAACGGCTTACAAGTTAATTAAAACTTATAAGCCGTCTTTTTTATCACTTTTTAGAGACATACATCAAAATCTTATACAGCAAATATATTACAAAAGCTAAAGCCCCGATATTTATTATTAAAAATATAGTTGAAATTAAATCCATAAGTAGAATTTCCCCCTAATCTATAAAGAGTATTCTCGGCAACTTCTGTTGCCTGATATAACTGAATTTCAGGAGATATATTTTTAAATTTATCCCCCAAAATTTCATTCTGAAATCATTT
>NZ_JAGGLT010000056.1 GCF_017874545.1 Thermoanaerobacterium butyriciformans
ATATCCATTAATTTCCTTTAAAGTCTATTTTAAAAGCTCTAGGGGAAGTCTGCGCTTTTTTAGCTACTTATATAATAAGTTTTCATAGTAAAAAATTTAGCTAAGGAGGTATAATTATTATGCACAATATTTTAATACTAGGTGGAAGTGGACTTGTAGGAACAGCAATAATAAATGAGTTGAATAAATATGATAAATTTCAGGTTTATTCAACGTACTTTCAAAATCCTGTACCATTGAATCAAGATAGAAGTTTTAAACTTAACATAGAAGATCCGGATAACATAAGTATTCTATTGAATACTCTAAAGCCCCATAGCATAGTTTCATGTTTAAGAGGAGATTTTAATAAGCAATTGATTCTACATATAAAAGTTGCTGAATATCTAATGGAAAATGGTGGCACTTTATACTTTTTCTCTACTACAAATGTCTTTGATAATGACTTAAGTAAAACTCATTATGAAGATGATTTGCCAAATTCTCATAGTGATTATGGGCAATATAAGATAGCTTGTGAAAAAAGAATGACAGAAATATTACACGATAATGTTTGTATATTAAGACTTCCTCAAGTTTGGGGAAAAAGTTCTCCGAGGATGAACGAACTATTAAACTCGCTTCATAATAACAAAGATATTGTTGTTTATCCCAAACTTTTTCATAATACAAATACTGATGTGATGATAGCAAAACAATTATGCTACATAATAAATAATAATTTAAAGGGAATCTTTCATTTGGTACCAGAAGATATAATCAATTATAAGGATTTTTATTATGAATTAATAACAGGATTGGGTTTTAAAAATGCAAAGATTAAAAACAACTTTGATGAAGAAGGATACTTTGCACTTTTATCAAAAAGAAACAATGAATTTCCTAGACAATTAAGGTTTACTAATAAATCGGTAATTAATTATTTAATTAATTGACACTTAATAACGAAAATTTTGAATATTATACTATAAATGTCTTCTGAAAACTATTATTTATAAAGAATAGAGCATTTAATGAACTTATGTTTTTTATTTCATTAGATCATATAGATAGTCATATACTTTTTAAGGCGTTAATTCTAAATATATTTTATTTCGTGCAATAAATCCGCTAATTAATACTATAAGACCACCTATTATTAGTATTGCCCTCACGCCAAAAAATTCTGCTGCAACACCACCAAATACCAATGAAATAATTGATGTTATATTTGTTAACATCGTATTCATGCTAAATGTCCTCCCAAGGTATTGATTATCACAATTTTCTTGTATAATCGTAGTCCTTGAAATGGAATATAACGCATTAAATATTCCATTAAAAAATTGTATCAAAATTGCTAAAATGAACAACGTATTTAATGGAAATACAATAGTAGAAATTCCTAACCCTATTAATCCTAACTTAAAAATAACATCTACTGGTACATTTTTTAGATATTTATATAAAACAAGCGAAGTCAGTATCATTGCTAGCCCTTTGAAAGTAAGAATTACACCATATCCCTGCGAATCTGTTTTTAAAAATTTATAAACATACATGATTAGTAATCCATTTAACATGCCAGCGGCTAATCCAACTGTTGTATTTATTGATAATGTATTGAAAATTATTCGATTACCCTTTATATACTTTAATCCTTCGATAAATGAAATTTTATCTGTTTGATACAATTCTACATCCTTTTTGGACCCATATTTATATAATTTTATCAAAAAAATCATTATCATAGATAATAGAAATGTCAAGGAATCAATATAAAAGCAATATTTAATATCAAGTTTTGAAATAATAAAACCACTAATTGAAGGGCCCAATACCATCATTAATGAACTATATGAACTGCTTAAACTATTGACTTGTCTTAACCTATCTTTTTCAACTAGTTCCGGCAATATACTACTTTTAGCTGTATCATAAAATATAGAAATAGTAGATACAATAAAAATTATAATAAATACATATTCTTTAAAAAAAGGTATTAAAAAAACTAAGATAGCTCTTAAAAAATCCCCTAAAATTAGAATTCTCTTCTTATTGTAAATATCAACTATTTTCCCGGCAAACACCCCAAATATTAATGAAGGCAATAGCATCATAATAGACAAAAACGACATATCTACGGATGAGTTATTAATGTTGTATACTAATGTTAAAACAGCAATTCTATCTATCCAATCCCCTATATCAGAAATTACCTGTGATGATATGAAAAGAAAGATGTTTCTACTCATATTTTTCCACCTTTATAATTATTTCTTTATCAATAAGTTCATCAATAAAATTTTTAATATGATCTTTTTTATTAAAATTGGGTTACTACTCATATATTCAACATTTATAGTAAATTTCTTTTTTTCTTAAAAAGCTAGGCATATCAAGATATTCAAAATATGAAATTTGCTCTAAATGTTACCTACTTTGTTGCATATTTTTGTAATATTTCAAAGTGTTTTACGGAAACATTACCTCAGCTCCATAATATGAATAGCAAGTACTTTTCGATAAATTTTGAAAAATAATTTCTCTCAAATTTTTCATTTAATACTTCAGGTTAATTAATATTAATCCAATAATGCAAAACAATATACCTAAAAAATTAGCTATTGAAATATTTTCTTTAAAAAATATAGCCCCTATAGGAATTAATAATAGTGTAACAGATACGTTTGAAACTATTGCACCTAAACTTATATCCCATCCTACCCTATAAGCAAGAAGAAATCCTAATTCTAATAAAATTATAGATAATCCTAAAGCACAACTTGTCCAATTTAATCCTTTAAACGAATCAATTAAATCAATATTTTTATGATAATAAATAAATACTATTATAGAACCTATTAATGCAGTACAATACGTTAAAATTAGTGATGCAATTGGATCTGACTTTTCTGGTATCATTTTTTGAAAAATATGGTAAAACACATTAGCAATAATGGTCAGTATAATTGGTATATAATACAAAAATCCCACTTCCTAGTTATATTATTTTACTCAAACTTCGCACTTATAAAAGCAGCTCTGTACCTTGATAACTCAATATTATTTGGCTATAAAATAGCATGAGACCTCCATTTTTGGTATAATTGAATCATCAAAAAACAAACCAGATTGGAGGCTCATGCTATGAATAGTATAACACAAAATAACCAAATTGATAATAAGGTTTCTACTTCGATTAAAAGTTTCTTCAAAAAATATAGAATTTCAACTGCTTTAAGGTTATCGAATGCTTACAAAAGCAAGGGTATTCCTGTTATTTCTATTTTCGAGTACTTATTCTGCATGATCTTTACCAATAGATCTATGTATATGAATATGCTAATGGGTACAAATCAGGCTGGTTTTAAGAAGGACACGGTTTACAGATTCTTAAACTCTGTTCATATCAATTGGATTCGGTTTACCACTTGGCTTAGTACACAGATTATAAATGAGACAATTATCGGGTTAACAAGCGACAAACGCGTAAATGTTCTTATTGTGGATGACTCTTTATTCGAACGCTCTAGCTCTAAAAAAGTAGAGCTACTAGCAAAAGTATATGACCATGCTAAGAAAACATACAAGTATGGCTTTCGCCTGCTTACACTCGGATGGTCAGATGGAAATACTTTTATCCCAGTCAATGGATGTCTTTTATCTACTGAGAATCAAAAGAATCGTATCAATGAAGCTATACCTGTGGACAAGCGTTCCGCCGGGTATTTAAGAAGAAATTTAGCCCAAACCAAAGCAACAGCCGTAGCTCTGGAATTAATAAAAACCGCTAAAAAAGCAATGATTCCAGCATCTTATGTATTGTTTGACACTTGGTTCTGTTCTCCTTCTTCTTTGATTGCTATTAAAGAAATGGGCTATGATGTTATTGCAATGGCAAAGAAAACATCAAAGATGCATTACCTATATAATGGAATAATGCAGCCATTAACGGAAATATACAAGCAAAACAGAAAAAGAAGAGGTAGGTCGAGATATCTGTTATCCGTGGAAGTTTCCATTGAAAAAGACGGAAAATCTATTCCTGCTCGAATTGTATTTGTCAGAAACAGGAATAATCGAAAAGACTATCTGGCACTTATTACCACGGATATGAACCTTAACGAGGACGAAATCATTCGTATATACGGGAAGCGCTGGGATATAGAAGTCTTTTTCAAAGTGTGTAAATCATACTTGATGCTCAGCAAGGAATGCAATTCATTATCTTACGATGCGATGACAGCACATACAGCAATCGTATTTACCAGATACATGATGCTTGCACTAGAGAACCGCCGATCATCAGATTTACGAACAATGGGAGAGATATTTTACTACATACAGGATGAAATGTCCGATATTACATTGATTCAGGCTTTTCATCTGCTTATGCAAGTATTCATAGATACAATAGCAGATAAACTATCGTTATCTTCAGAACAGCTGGACCAATTACTTAATGCTTTTATGGCTGCGATTCCCAAAGAACTTAAGGAAAGACTTCCGAAGTGTGCATAATTGCGTAAATTACAATTACTTTTTTCTGGCAAAGTATTAAGTTTTCAAGGAACAGAGTAATTATTTATGTGCGAAGTTTTAGTTATTTTATACAAAAAAATATTCCAATTAATTGGAAATTCTTTACTTTATAGGAATATTAGTTATTGCATATGCGCGTCTTATTATTTTTTATTATATCATAAAAAAATTAAATGCAATATTATTACATCTAAAACAGAACCATTTCAAGTTTTGTCTATGGTTGAAATTTTATTAATTTCTTAAATGAAAATAAGCATCTTTGTCGGCTAGACATAAGTAGGTAACAAAAAAATTAAACTTTAAAGTTGCTATAAGAAAAATGCAGCTCGAAACAGTTGAAAAGCCTAATATATGAATAAAAAAAGGTAAAGAAAATCAAATTTTTTTTGAT
>NZ_JAGGLT010000057.1 GCF_017874545.1 Thermoanaerobacterium butyriciformans
GAATATGAAAATTAATTAACTTTATATAATGGATAAGGTTAAATTATTTTGCTTTTTATATCACTTTTTATATTGAAATAATTTGCTGTATAACAAGTTAGATACAAATATTATTTTTCTTTATATTGTTCTCCCCATAAATACATTGAATCGAGTATAGGTTTTAAACTAATTCCTAATTCAGTTAGGGAATATTCTACCTTTGGTGGAACTTCAGCATATACCTTTCTTTCCACAAGGCCATCTTCTTCCATAGAACGAAGTTGTTGAGTAAGAACTTTTTGGCTTATGGAATCTATTGCTTTTTTTAATTCATTAAATCGTTTAGTTCCTTTCAATAGCTCTCTTAATATTAATATTTTCCATTTATTTCCTATAAGCGAAAGAGTTGTTTCAACGGGACAAGATGGCAATTCTTTTTTCATAAAATTTTCCCTCCTCATAGTAACTTAAAGGTAAGTATAGCACTTATAAGTGCCTACTTGCGAAAATATACTATATAAATTATTATATACACAGAAAACAACATAAATCAATTTATTTAGAAGGAGCTGTTAATTATGAACGAAGTTGTGAATTTTTTAAGCGAAAATCCTGTTCTATATCTTGCTACAATAGGAAGAGACGGTAAACCAAAGGTTCGTCCATTTCAATTTATGCTTGAAAAGGAGGGTAAGTTGTTTTTCTGTACGTCAAACCAAAAAGAAGTTTACAAGGAAATTAAACTGAATCCTTATGTTGAGTTTTCTACAACAAACCAAAATAATGTTTGGATTCGAATTTCTGGACGAATTAAATTTTCAAATGATTTGGAAGTGAAGACTACAATCATTGAGCACAATCCCCTTGTAAAATCAATTTATAAAACTCCTGACAACCCAATTTTTGAAATTTTTTATTTAGATGATGCGAAGGCAGTTATTGCTGATTTTTCGGGTCAACCACCCAAACAATACAATCTTTAAACCTAATAAAATAATTTCCATTTGATATTTTTATCCATGAAAAAATGAATTTAATTAGGGAGAAATGAAGGAAAAGGCTGGAATTTAAATCCAGAAAGAATATCAAAGGGATATTCATGTATATTTTTAACTGGAAAAGCTATAATTATCGTTATGATACTTTTCTTGGGGTGGTAATTAATTTTACCGCCCCATTATTTTTCTACAATTGTAGGGAAGATTAACCAATCTTATACATGAATATGAAAATTAATTAACTTTATATAATGGATAAGGTTAAATTATTTTGCTTTTTATGTTGAAATAATTTGCTGTATGACAATTTATGGTTCATTTCTATATAAGAGAAAATTTTTAAGATATATCATAATAATTCAATGCAATTATGGTAGAAATTCATACCTGCTAGTAGTATACTAGTAGCATATTATAAATTAAATTATAGGAAGGAGTCTTTGAGAAATGAAATATGTTCTATTGACAACGATATTTTTAGTTGTATTAGGTTTGATTGTAGGTTTAATTGTTCATGGCTTAAAGAAAGGGGCTTCAGGTTTTAAGATAATGCTTTTAGGGTTAAACATTACTTTGTTCGGAGGAATAATTGCAGTTGACCCTAATTCTAATCTTGGTGGTATTGAATATTTAATAGCGCTTTCAGGCTTATTAATTTCTATTATAGGTCTTGAGAAAAAGGATTAACTTCAATTAAGCGGTCTTTTTATACAGTATGGTGAAATAAGTAAGGTGTATTAGTTTTATCTGAATATGCTCTCATGGAGGGCAGGTAAGGCTTCCGTTTATAGGCTGATTAATGTGCCTAATCAGATTTTTTCCCTCAATATACATAAGAAGAATACAAAAGAGGCAACTGCACTATGACTGTAATCAGGGGGCTTGGAAACAGCATTATTCCCCAAAGGCTTTTCAACCATCCAGAAATTGTTGTTTTGATGCTGACAAAAGAAAAGTAAGTAGCATTTGTTTGAGGGATAGTAAAGGCAAAAAATGATATTATATGAATGAGCCTATAAATACAGATGTACAATGCTATATTCTACAGGCTCATTTTTATGTAATATTAAATCAACCCATAGTAGCATCCTTTAACTCGTTACTTGGCTCAGGTTCCAGTTTTTTGATAAACCCATATAGCATTTTGATAATTTAATGAGTCTTAGTTATTTAATGAGTCTTAGTTCCAGGGCATCATATTCCTCTTTGATTATATATTCATTCATCAGGTCTATGTATATAACTAAAATGAACTCCACTCCATGATAATAAAGTTTGTTCCAAAATCCCGCAGTAAATGCAGGATAACTCCTGTTTTGTTGCAGGGGTTGCTTTTTGGTAGGGGAGAGGGATAAGGTGTAAGGGTTAAGGAGAATAGATAATGTTAATAAATTGGATAAGAATATGAAATTTTAGAACGGACTTTATTATCTGGTAGAAATTAGGATACAGAAAAATCAAGGGTTTAAGGGGTGTGGGTGGAGGGGAGATTATTCTAAATATACATAGTTAGTGGCAAGGATTTTTTGGGTTAAGGAATAAGGGGGATGTTGGCCTATGCTGGAGGTCACAATTGACGGCAGTCTTAAAAAAGGGTGGACAGCAGGACCGTTAGCAGTATTAGGACATGGAATCCTGGAACTTATATTATTAATTATAATCATGACGTTCGGACTTAAAGATTTCTTCTCTAATCCGACAGTTGCAGGATTTATCGGATTATTTGGCGGTGCTTTTCTTGCATGGATGGGCTATGGGATGATAAAATCTAGTATAAATAATAAGTCAGTTTCTCTGGAGAATCAAAGAGAAGGGAATAGTGCAGGCATGAGAAATCTTGTATTGGCAGGAGCACTTGTAAGCGCTACTAATCCTTACGTCATTCTCTGGTGGACGTCAACTGGGATGGAATCAATACGCCAGTCTTATACTTTAGGGTTAATTGGTGTTTTGTTCTTTTTTATAGGACATATTTTATCGGACTTTGTATGGTATTCAGCAATTTCCACGGCATTTTCCAGAGGCAAGAAACTGATAAGTGATACTGTATATCGCTGGATTATTTTATTGTTGGGCATATTTATTATAGCATTTTCAATATATTTCATAGGCAGCGGCTGGAAAATGCTTCAAACCTGATGCTATAATTTCAAGGTGGATCTGATGAAAAAGATGCTATTAACTCGTAATAGATTTAAAATTTAAACTGGAGGTCAAACTCTATGAAATCAATGCTTTTTGAAATTAACAAGAAAAGATGGTTGACGCTATTTTTAGTAGCATTATCAGCAACAATATTTAGATTAATACTGCAGGCTTTTATCCCTTCAAGCGGTAGTAATCCTTTTCCTCCGAGTGCAATCGTCAAAGCAGGATTATTAATCCCCTCTTTTGCGATTTATGCACTAATAACCTATTTTTTATTAGCGGTAGTATTCGTCATAATACAGGGTTGTCTGCCAGGAACAAAGATTAAAAAAGGTTTAATGTTCGGTTTTTTATTCTGCATGATGTGGGGTATATACTTATTTGAGCCTTTACCTCACGTTTCAAGGGCTCACAACAAATAGTGAGTATTCAGAAAATGCAAATAGTTTATTTAAAGAATAAAAATTTTAATTGCCTTGTAAGGTGCCAATTAAATAAATGTGGACATAATATATATAGAAGTTAAGAATTGGAATTATGCTTGAAAAAATCATAAGGAAGTGATATCATAAGGGTAAGAAAAACAAGAAGGGGGTTGTTTAGAATGGCGACGGTAGTTAGTATTAAGGATTATAAATTAAATCAAATACCTAAACGACATGATGTTTCCACTCTTGATATGATATTCAACCCCGTTAAGAGAAGAAAGTTTTATGCAGATATCGATAAAGACTATGTAGAAACAGATGATGAAAAAGAGATTTTCGATGAAATGACTAAAAGGCGGAGGGGTGAGTAAGTTTTGCCCTGTCCAGCGCTGCCGAAAAATCCACAAAAGAGTACCCATTTTGAGAAGGGTTGCATTCACTGGTTTGATTTAACTGGTAATAGTGACCCTTCGATTGCTTCACAAAAGGCAAGACCATTTATAATTATTAGCAGATATAACCCTAAATCAAGCAGAGTTATTATTTGTCCAGTGTCAGACATGATAAACTATTTAGAAAAAGATACATATGGCAATATAATACAACCGCCAAAATTAAAATATCCTTATCACGCACCATTGTATAAAAAGGATTACCCTTTCCTGGATAAAGATAGTGTAGTACTTCTTGACCAGGTATATACTGTATCAAAAGATGAACTGTTTGAAGACTGGTATATGGGACAAGTTGTAAACACAAGGGATATAGATGAAGCAATCTTTTATAACTATGATTTGTTTGCGTCTATTAATGAGGTTATTCAAGATTTGCTGAATTCCATTGAAAATATGCATAGAGAAAAATACTCTAGAAAGTAATTTAAACTAATTTCAAGAATAGAAAACCAGATGATATGCATATAATCTTTCCAGAAACGCGACTAGGTAATTGCGAATTTTATAAAATTAAAAATTATTTACTATGAAAACTTATTATATAAGTAGCCAAAAAAGCGCAGACTTCCCCTACAGCTTTTAAAATAGACTTTAAAGGAAATTAATGGATATA
>NZ_JAGGLT010000058.1 GCF_017874545.1 Thermoanaerobacterium butyriciformans
TAAACATTATAGCGGATGATTCATGTGAATGGAAGGTATTTTTTGGATACCTTCCTTTTTCTATTTTTTACCGCCTACTAAAATTATACACTAAGAACAGAGCAACACAGGGAGCATTGATAGGAGTATTTCCGGAAGCTAGGCAAATAATAGAACAAAATATTGAGAAAGTCTTAAATAACCAAGCTACACCAAAACAAGCCCTTGATGATGCAGAAAAGAGTGTCAATAGTGCACTTGATAATTACAATAAAACTTTAAAGAGATAAAAAAGCATAGCTAATTATGCTATGCTTTTTTTTATTACAATTATTTCAGCGAATGACAATATTTACATTTATCTTGTAAATATACACTTTTATTATGATGCCGAATTTGACTATTCAATATGATAGTATTATAATATATATGGAATGTCATAAATTTAACAAATAGGAGGTTATAAAGATGTGGGAAACAAAAATAAATCCCAGTAAAGTTTTTGAGCTGCGCTGTAAAAATACGACTTATTTTGGAATAGGAAGCATACAAAAAATAAAAGATATTTTAGAGGTTCTCAAAAATAGAGGTATTGATAATGTTATTTTTATAACAGGAAAGGGATCTTATAAAGCTAGCGGTGCTTGGGACGTTGTGAAACCTGTACTGGATGAGCTTGATTTAAAATATTCACTTTATGATAGGGTTGGTCCTAATCCTACTGTTGACATGATTGATGAGGCAGCAAAAATCGGACGTGAATCTGGAGCAAAAGCAGTTATAGGAATTGGCGGCGGTAGTCCAATAGACACTGCAAAAAGTGTAGCTGTGCTTTTGAAGTATACTGATAAAAATGCAAGAGAACTTTATGAGCAGAAATTTATACCTGAAGAAGCTGTTCCTATCATAGCTATAAATCTTACTCATGGTACTGGCACGGAAGTAGACAGATTTGCAGTAGCCACAATACCAGAAAAAAATTATAAACCGGCTATTGCTTATGATTGTCTGTATCCTATGTATTCAATAGATGATCCTTCACTTATGACAAAGCTTGATAAAAAGCAGACAATAGCAGTTACTGTAGATGCATTAAACCATATTACAGAAGCTGCTACAACACTTGCTGCATCCCCGTATAGCATTCTTACTGCAAAAGAGACAGTAAGATTGATAGTTCGTTATCTTCCTGCTGCTGTAAATGATCCTTTAAATCTTGTAGCAAGGTATTATTTGCTGTATGCCTCTGCTTTGGCTGGTATTTCTTTTGACAATGGCCTTTTGCACCTTACTCATGCTTTAGAGCATCCTTTAAGTGCTGTAAAACCTGAGATAGCTCATGGTCTTGGACTTGGAGCAATATTGCCTGCAGTGATAAAAGCAATTTATCCTGCTACAGCAGAAATTTTAGCTGATGTATATAGCCCTATGGTGCCTGGCTTGAAGGGTTTGCCTTCTGAAGCAGAATATGTATCTCAAAAAGTTGAAGAATGGCTTTTTAACGTTGGATGTACTCAAAAGCTATCAGATTTTGGATTTACAAAAGAAGATATTCCGACATTAGTTAATCTTGCAAAAACAACACCTTCTCTAGATGGACTGCTTTCTATAGCACCGATAGAGGCTACAGAGTCTGTTATTGAAAAGATTTATGTGGAATCCCTTTAAAAATTAAAAAGTAAGTTCGAATATTACTGATATTTAATTTAGGGGATAGACTAACTATTGTTTTTGTCGATAAAGTTAAAAAAATTTACAAAGTATTTGACAATAACTATATAAATATATAATAATATCATTAAGTAACAAAATTATGTCTGGTGTACAACCAGACATAATTTTGTTACACTAAAATTTGGAGGTGTTAAAAACACGATGAATGAGATTTTAGAAAAGAAACAACTAAATCCAACAGTAAAATTGATGGTTATAAATTCTCCTTTAATGGCAAAAAAGGCCAAACCAGGTCAATTTGTCATTGTGAGAGTCGATGAAAAAGGTGAACGCATTCCTTTGACTATTGCTGATTATGATGGTGAAAAGGGTACTGTTACAATTATATTTCAGGAAGTTGGTATGAGTACAAAGAAATTAGGCACATTAGATGTTGGAGATAAATTGCATGATTTTGTAGGGCCATTAGGAAAACCTGTAGAGTTTTCAAAAGATACAAAAAGAGTATTAGCAATTGGCGGTGGAGTCGGAGTTGCACCACTTTACCCTAAAGTAAAGATGCTTAATAAAAATGGAGTATCAATAGATAGCATAATCGGAGGAAGAAGTGCAGAATACGTCATACTTGAAGATGAAATGAGAGCTGTAAGTGATAATCTCTATATAACAACAGATGACGGCAGCAAAGGACGCAAAGGCTTTGTAACTGATGTACTAAAAGAATTAATAGAAAAAGGCAATAAATACGACGAAGTAATAGCAATAGGGCCGTTGATAATGATGAAGATGGTATGCAACATAACCAGAGAATACAATATACCGACTATGGTCAGCATGAATCCTATAATGATAGATGGGACAGGAATGTGTGGAGGATGTAGAGTAACAGTAGGTGGAGAGACAAAATTTGCCTGCGTAGATGGGCCTGCATTTGACGGACTTCAAGTAGACTTTGATGAAGCAATGAGGAGACAGAATATGTACAAAGACATGGAGAAAAAAGCATTAGAACAATATGAACATGAATGCAAGTTAGGAGGCATCTTAAATGGCTAATATGTCGCTAAAAAAAGTACAAATGCCTGAACAGGACCCAAATGTACGAAACAAAAATTTCAAAGAAGTTGCACTAGGCTACGAAGAAAATATGGCGGTTGAAGAAGCAGAAAGGTGCATTCAATGCAAAAATCAGCCATGTGTCAGCGGATGTCCTGTGCATGTTCAGATACCAGATTTCATAAAGCAGATAGCAAACAGAAATTTTGAAGAAGCATATCAAAAAATAAAAGAGACAAACAATCTGCCAGCAGTGTGTGGAAGAGTATGTCCGCAGGAAAACCAGTGCGAATCAGTATGTACAAGAGGCAAAAAAGGAGAACCTGTAGCAATAGGAAGGCTTGAAAGATTTGCAGCAGATTGGTATATGAAGAACAAAGAAGACAAAGTAGAAGCACCTAAAAAAATCGGAAGGAAAGTTGCAGTAATAGGCTCAGGACCTGCAGGATTATCATGCGCAGGCGATCTAGCTAAAATGGGATATGATACAACAATCTTTGAAGCATTTCATACGCCTGGTGGAGTTTTAATGTACGGCATCCCTGAATTTAGACTTCCTAAAGAAATAGTTCAGAAAGAGATAGACTCATTAAAAAAATTAGGAGTAAAAATAGAGACAAACATGGTTATAGGCAAAATACTGACAATTGATGATCTATTTGAGATGGGATATGAAGCAGTGTTTATAGGAACTGGTGCAGGACTACCTAAATTCATGGGTATACCGGGAGAAAATCTAAATGGCGTATACTCAGCAAATGAATTTTTGACGAGGATAAATCTCATGAAAGCTTATGACTTTCCAAATAATCCGACACCTGTGAAAGTAGGTAAAAAAGTAGCTGTAGTTGGCGGCGGAAATGTAGCGATGGATGCGGCAAGATCTGCAAAGCGTATGGGTGCAGACGAAGTGTACATCGTATATAGAAGGTCAGAAGAAGAAATGCCTGCAAGGCTAGAAGAAATACACCATGCAAAAGAAGAAGGAATCATATTTAAGCTATTAACAAACCCTGTGAGAGTAATTGGAGACGAAAGTGGCAATGTAAAGGGAATCGAATGTGTGAACATGGTTTTAGGTGAGGTAGACCAATCAGGAAGGAGAAGACCTATAGAAGAAAAAGGTTCAGAGCACGTAATAGAAGTAGACACGGTAATCATAGCTATAGGTCAAAGTCCAAATCCGCTTATAACATCCACGACTGAGGGACTCGAGAAACAAAAATGGGGTGGAATAATAGTCAATGAAGATACGCTTGAAACAAGCCGCAAAGGTGTATTTGCAGGTGGTGATGCTGTGACAGGCGCAGCAACAGTTATTCTTGCAATGGGTGCCGGTAAAAAAGCAGCAGCATCGATACACAAGTTTTTAAGTGAAAAATAATTGACTTGAACAGCTTTATAGAAAATGTTGTTTTGAAATTTACATCATATTAAAAAAGCAGGATAAAATATTCCTGCTTTTTTAATTGTGCGCCCGGCATGGGCGATAACTAGGCGGTGAAAGTCCGCTGTGGGCTTGGTAGTGGGAACCACTAGCTGAACCGCAAGGGTGTCCATCGCGAG
>NZ_JAGGLT010000059.1 GCF_017874545.1 Thermoanaerobacterium butyriciformans
ACCACATCTCCTTGTTTTTCTAGATTTGAACATCCTGTAAGAGCCGAAATAAGTAGTATTGTCATTATCCATTTTTTTGATATCATAAATATCACTCCAATATGCTTAAAAAGCATTCAGTAATTTCATTCAATCTAAAATAATCCACTCTGATTTGCACTTTTCTCCTTTGACGTACCACCACAGTATATTGCCTGAAATATTACCACCGCTTGTAATACCTGAATCTTTTAACTTCAATATCTCTCCTCTTTCTATAGAGTAAATGTATAAACCATCACCGTTAGTATTCCATGAAATAAATTTATCATTAAGCGAGCTATTCCAAACGCCTGTCATACCCCAATTTACAATAGTTTTTTCTTCTTTTGTCTTTATATTGTATAATTTTAGAATAGAATCGCCTGAATTCCATACTACATATGGAAATTTAATTGATGCACCACTAACTCTTAATCCTTCATCTAATATTCTTTTCTCGTTATTTTTAAGATTTACAAGAACCAATTTCCCATTTCTTGCCAGTGCTTTCATATCGATCTTCCCAATATCATATACAAGCCAATCCCCATCTAATCCTGGCTGCCCGAATTCTCCATCTTCAACATTTAATCTATCAATGATTTTATAAGTATTGTTTTTAATATCGTATAATTTGACAATTGCATTAACAGATTTCTCATCTTTTTCAAAAGCTGTCCATACAATTTTGTCGTTAGATGCAGATATCAGCGCTCCTAACAAAGTAGGCGTTTTTACTTTTGCATTTACAACTTTTCCCTTATCAATTTCTATGCGACGATTGTCATCTATATTCTTGGCATACAAAGCCCAATCGCTTTTTGTCATATCGTTGCTGGATTCAACATACACGATCCAATTTCCCATTACTTTTGCATCATAAATATTTTTAGAAATTCCAGCATTAATTTTAAACATTATTGAGCCATCGATTGAAGTGACAAAAATACTGTTGTCTACTTCAGGATTAACCTGCAAAAACACTTTTCTGCCATCATCAAGCACAGCTATTGGATGTGCATTTTCAATCGATGAGGTCTTTTTAGCCTCTAACTCATCAAGTATATTACCATTTGTTTTATCAATAATTATATTCTCATTGCTTAAGTCTGTCTTTGTACTTTTAATACTACAGCCACCAATTATTAGGATTATGATAATTAATAAACATAGTTTCACTTTATTCATAATAGCCTCCCAGACAAAGTGACTTTTATCTATATAGATTATGGTATTCCTTAAGTAAACACTTAAGGAATACCATGAAATCACCAAACTATTCCTCTTTCTGATACTAATTTCACCCATTTAGGTAGTTCCAAAGAGTGCTGGCCAAAAGTACCCACACGTCCATCATATGGATCAAAGTATACTCCATATTTACTATTATCTGAATTTAAATTATAGCCACTATATCCAATTCCTGTTACATAATGCCACCATGTTGATCCAGAATAACCTTCAAGATAACCATTTTCAGATGACATATGTGTATCTAATATAAATGGGTGTCCATCAATTGTGTCCCCAACGAAAGCATTCCAAATTGTTGTCTGACTGGGGCTCCAAGTAACTACATAATAAGTTGAATTTGTATAATTATTAAGCGTCGTTTTCCATGCGTCTCCAAAAGGAGTTTGACCATTATATCCCAAATCTTTCTTTAATGTATCTATAGATATATTTTTACCCCAGCTTAAGAGCAGATTATGAGCAGAAGTAGGTCCACATGTACTATTATCAGGCTGTGCAATATATCCAGAAGTACTTAATATTTTGCTTGGTGGTATTTGTGGATCACTCATAGGATTTACTTGTCCATTCGAAACTTTTTTGTTTAACACTTCTAATCGCTTTGCCATTTCAGCTATTTTTTGATCAGAGAGTTTTTTTGATTCAGCTGTTACTTCACCTATTGATTGCTCATTAGTAGAAAGATCTGCATAAGCGATTGTCACAGATAAAGCTAAAGATAAGCATAAAATGAGCGATACTAACCTTTTCATTTAAATCCAATCCTCCCTCATATTTAAGGGGAATATTTCATAATCCTTTTCCCCACCTCCATTTTCCGTATTTCCCCTTCTATATATATAAAAGCTAAATTTTTCTAAAAATATTCCACATCATAAAAATAATTCTTATCATTTTGCATATTATGCTCTTAACTCCCCATGCTTCACCTCTATTATAAAATTAGGAATTATAAATTTATCTATCAATCAATCCATGCCGTTCACATTTGGAAAATAGACATCATCTTCGCCGATTAAAGTTTTCGCTTTAGGCATATTATATTTTGATGCAACATTTCCTGCCGTATCAATTATTTCAATATCATTTATCGTTCTGTGCATAATCCCTATAAGTTTATCATCCTTCACAGCAAATACATACAATTCTGTCCCTTCATTTTTATGCACTGGTATACTTAAAAACAAAATATCATTATAGCTTCCTAAGATATCTATATATTCAGGAAATTCACTATTTAATGTTTCAGGTGCGTATTTCTTACGAAAATCAGATATGTTATTTATTATCTTATAACCTACTTTTTCGGTATACACTTCTATAGGATTAGTCTGCGTTCTTACGATAAAATTTTCTCCGATAGTAGCTGTACGATTAGCTAATGGTGGAAAGCTTGGTGATAACTCTATACCTTTAATAGGTCCAACTTCTTGCCATTTGATACTTTCTGATGCCTTATCATACTTTACAATAAATAATTTTCCACCACCTAATGTGAAACAAGGATAGAGCATTGCTGCACCATACCTTGTCTTAACTACCGACGTTACTGTTCCGCATTTTGTTGCTTCATACTCTTTACCATCATCTCCTTTAAAAGTATGAAGAGGAATTGTTATTTCTTTCTCCTCAGTCTTACCGCCATCTATTAATGTTAACTTATACCTATTTTTTTCATCGCTTTTTACCAACTTTACGTCTTGTCCCCATATCGTCTTTGGTTGAAAATAAAAATCCGCTTTTTTAACAAAGTTTTTGAATTTATCTGATACTTCTAAATAAGAAGGCAAAACTGCATGATTCTGTCCATCCCAAGCTATAGGGAATATCGTATATAATTCTTTATTTGTTATTATATTTTGTGGAATTTTATATAAGTTTTCATTCGTTTCTTTTATTCTATTAGTTTTTAAATTCCAGTAATATATATCCGCCTTAAAGCTTCCATCATCATCATTCAAAACAACAAATGGCACTTCAGTATTATTTTTCACTGCGTCAGAACAGCCAGAGAGTACAACAGACATAAGTAATAAAAATACAAGAGCTAATGAAGTTCTAAACGATTTAATCACATTATCTACCTCACCTCCATTTCCCGTATTTCCCCTTCTACATATATAAAAGCTAAATTTTTCTAAAAATATTCCACATCATAAAAATTATTTTTGTTATTTTCAAATGTTATGCTTCATTTTATATCAAATTTCTTGATCGCTTTTATTATTGCCTCAACAATATCCTGACTTATATCATCTTTTATGTCCATATCAACATTCCTCATGTTTTTCTTTATAAGAGGCTGAAATCGCAATATTATCTCTTGCATAGCATCTTTATCCCCTTCTTTAGCCTTTAAAATAATTTCAAAAAGGCTTTTATCTTTGCTCATACTTTCAAGAACCCTCCATAAACTTTTTTATTTTCTTAAGGGCTTTTTTCTTAATCTTGCTTATAGATGATTGTGATTTATTTAACATTTTAGCTACCTCTCTTTGTGGTATATCTTGCATTATATTTAGCATTACAACATTAAATTCTTCTATTTTCAGCAGTTCCTTAAATTTTGAAATCATTAATCTATCTATTATTTCATCTTCAATTAACACATTATCGTATATCGTACTGTCAATAATTTTCCCATCATTTTCGATATTGCCTTTGCAATCTGCCAAGTCTAATGTCAAAAGCTCTTTCTTTTTAATGTTATTGTATTTTTTTATTGCTTTTACTCCTTCATAATTAATAGATTTTTCAATAAACTTAATGAATGCAAATTCTACATCGCTCTCTCCCATACTCTTAACCTCCCACGCCTCACCTCTATTA
>NZ_JAGGLT010000060.1 GCF_017874545.1 Thermoanaerobacterium butyriciformans
TGTTAAACAGCAAGATATTACATCCTGAAAAATAGAGATTAATTAAGCTGACTTATCCTAAAAAGTATAAAGATTAAACAATCACTAAACATTGTTTTTACTCAAAAATTCACATTATACAATCTATAAGATCATATTATTCTAAAATCATATACATATAGCTTTAAGTATATCCATCTTTAGGTTTTACGCTTTTTGGGTAAATGCCATCTTGAATGTACCTTCTCCCCCGGATTGAACCGGGAGAAAGTTGTTTTATGGCACCAACCCTCTCCGAAGTGCTCAGGTTGCACCCCTGCATTTCCTTATCCCCTCCGGAGAAGAAGATACACTCATATATCCAATTATTCTGTAATATTTATATCACTTTGAGCTCTAAATACTAGCTCACCATTTATAGTTTTTTGACTTTCTTTAGCTCCTAATATCATTGACATTTCTGCAAGTAAATTAATTTTTCTCAAATATCCATTTGTGCTTGAATATATTAATTCAATTGCGTCATCAGTAAATATTGTTTCATTGCATCCTGCACATTTTAATCTGGATGTTATATATTCTTTTGTTTCATCTTTGTTTAAACCCTTAAATGAATAATTTAAAACTATTCGCTGCCTTAATGCTTCATGTGCTTGTCTATTCAACTGTATAATTAATTGTGTTTGTCCAGATAATATAAGTAATGCATAATTTTTTGTGTCCATGTCAAAATTAAATATAATACGTAAATCATCAAGGATTGAGTTGCTTATGAACTGAGCCTCATCAACGATGATAACGGGAGTTATGTTTTTTGAATGATAACTTAATATTACATCCTGTATCTGGCGAAACATATCACATTTTCTATGCTTCGGTATTAATCCTAAGCCGTCGGATAAATACCTGTAAAAATCCATAACGGTAAGTGTTGATATTGGTATGTACACAACCTTGTACATATTAGGATTTAAAGAAGTTACAAAGCATTTTAGTGTATATGACTTACCAGATCCAGGATCTCCTGTTATTAACCCAAATCCTTTTTTATCTTTTAAAAATTCTAATCTGCTCATTGCTTGTATATAATCCTGTGATTTGTAGTGATATTTCACATCACAGTCTTTAGAAAATGGATTAAATGTTAATCCATAATATACATTGAACATTGTTTTTCCTTCTTTCTTCATTTACAAAGAAAAGTCTATTTCTTTTCTTCTTATCTTAGAATTATCAATTTTGTTTACTGGATGTATTGTTTGTAAGAGTTTACCGTCTTCGCTAAAAATATATGCTTTATCAAGTGATTTTGGATAATATCGTATATTTACATAATCCCCAATATACTGCATTGGTACTTCAAATTTAATTTTTTCTATTGATACTGTCGCATCTTTAATTACACGCCTTTTGACTCTATAGAGAAATATGTTATCAAGATCTTCTTTAGAATTTATGAATTTCATCGTGTCTGTGTATTTAATGAATTTCTCTATAGGCTTCATATTTGTTGATGAATGTACTGTTTGATGATATATTCCTTCAATATATTTATTCAAGTTCTCATTCAATTCGTCTATGGAAGATATTTTCTGCCAATCAAATCCATACATCCATTGATCTTTTAATGTCCTGAAAAATCTTTCGATTTTTCCTTTTGATTCTGGCGAATACGGTTCAGCATAACATAAAGACGTTCCCAATGATGCACATATTAAATGCAATTGTTCGCTTTGGAATACTTTGCCGTTATCAACAAATAGCTTTTTAGGAACACCTCTTTTCGAAACGGCTTTTTTGAACGCATCAATAAGTGATATGACATTATCTGTATCATAAAATTCTGCATGTGTTATTAACCTTGATGAATCATCCAGAAAAGCAATAAGGTATGTTTTAATCTTCTTGTCGTTGATAATTAAGTATGGACCCATTGATATATCAGATTGCCAACAGTCATTAGGATACTCCATTTCAAAAGATCTCCTGTCTTTTGTGTTTAATGCTGATGTAGATATTTTAGTTTTTCGAAGATATCTTTGAACTGTAGATAAGGATACTTTATCAAGCTCAATAAACTTTTTAACCAAAAGTTCCTGATAGATTGATTTAGCTGATCTTCTTGGATTATCAAGTTTTAGATTCTTAATATAGGCTTTAACATCATCAGTTAAAACTCTCGAAGCACCTTTGTCGCATCTGCTTTTTGGATATAAACCTTCAAATCCATATTTTCTGTAACAGTAAAGCCATGTCTTAATTGTATTAGGAGAAAATTCTCTTTTACCTAATGAAGGCACATCATAAACTTTAGAAGTAATAACCTCCATATATTCTTTTGCAGTTTCCTGAGTGTAATTTTCATTGATAAGCGGTGCTATCAAAGAAAATTTAAAGTAAGCAATTTTTTGTTTAACATCATTATCCATGCCTAAAAACCTCCTCGATTTAATTATCAGTATTATTGACTGGATAATGATGGTACATTCACAAAGGTTATGTGGAGAGATAAAATGCGAATTAGATAAATTTACATAGACAAATTCAGATTAAACATTTTTAATCGAATTAAAATAATTATACAGTCAAAAATAACGGTAAATTATGATAAAAAAACACGACTTTTGTAAAAAAGCAAAAAAATTCTACCAAGAATTAAATTTAAACTTTTTTGAAAAAATGTACTTTCATCAAATCAAAATAGTGTAAATTAAACTTTAGCTTTTCTTTTGTATATTTACAAATATTGCTTATCAAAGTTCTAGGTGATAAACTGTTCATTGTTTCAATGTATTCTCGAAAATTAGCAAAAAAGCTGTGAACATAATTCAAAATCGAGAGAAATCTCATTTTGAAATAACTGATATTTTGCTCTTTTACAAAAGACAAATTAAACTCTTTAATGATTTCATCAGCAACATATGTAGTGCCATGTCCATCGATAAATATTTTTTTCAAAGAAGTTAGAATAACAGATAAAGGATAGATAAAATATGGCACAAGGAAATCCGGTATTAAAGCATGTGTCTTATGGCATACAGGACAAATAACTCTTGCTATGGTAATATCTATGCAATTATTGTCAATAAAGACACCCCTGCAGTAATAACCGTGCCTATACAATTTACCGTTGTAATTGCAATTAGGACATCCAGATGGTGTATCTATGTACAAATATGATTCATTTTCGATATATTCATGTATATTTTTAACTGGAAAGGCTATAATTATCATTGTGATACCTTTCTTGGGGTGGTAATTAATTTTACCGCCCCATTATTTTTCTATAATTGTAGGCAAGATTAACCAATCTTATACATGAATATGAAAATTAATTAACTTTATATAATGGATAAGGTTAAATTATTTTGCTTTTTATATCACTTTTTATATTGAAATAATTTGCTGTATAACA
>NZ_JAGGLT010000061.1 GCF_017874545.1 Thermoanaerobacterium butyriciformans
GAGTAAAAACAATTGCATGAAAATTCACAATACATTAAACATTATGTGAATAAAATTTGAAGAAAAAAATTTGCCAACAACTACTTGACACAAACACTTTATCCCTCTCACTTGATTTAATAAAATTTTTGTGATAAAATTCTATATAGTTTAATAATGTTTTTGCGGTTGAACAGGTTTTATAGCTTGCTTCAAGAATTTTTGGCTTCCAGGGTGGGAAGCTCATCATTTGTGATGAGTTTTCTGCCTTTTTATTTTTATGACATTTGGATAAAATAGAGAAGGGTGATTAATAATGGTTAATGCTATCTTATTTGCAATATTAATAGTGATATTGGCAGTACCTTTTTTTATAAAGCCTGTAGAAGACAACATTGAATACTTCCTTTTTGTTATGGGGATTTTAGCGGTTACTGTATCTGGTACAATATCATGGGAACTAATCTCGCATATATTAAAAAATCATCTTGTGTACTTTATAACAGCCGCAGTCTTTGTAAGTGGCCTTCTATTTGAATTTTTTAAAGATAAAATCAAGAAAGCAGTAAAATTAGCTTTAAATCACATATCATTAAAGATATTTGTATTCATACTAATTGTTGTTTTAGGATTGACATCCAGCATAATTACTGCAATAGTAGCTTCATTAGTGTTAGTTGAAATAGTTCATATTCTGCCAATACGTCACAAAGATAAAATAGTCATAACTGTCGTCGCGTGCTTTTCCATCGGCTTAGGAGCTGCTTTAACACCTATAGGAGAGCCTCTATCAACTTTGGTAGTTTCAGCTTTAAAAGCAGACTTTTTCTACCTTTTAAGAACGATTGGCATATACATTATACCAAGTATCATTGTAATAGGGATTTTAGGAGCTTTTTACGTTAATAAATCCACAAAAGATTTAACCACAAATCAAGATGAAGAATATTTTGAAGAAGAAAAAGAAATAAGAAAAATAGAAAGCTTTCGTTATATATTGATACGCTCTATTAAAATCTTCATTTTCTTGCTGGCTTTAGAGCTTTTAAGCGCAGGATTTAAACCTCTTGTTGATAATTATATAATGCATATGGATGTTCGTATTTTATACTGGATAAACATGATTTCAGCAGTTTTAGATAATGCAACATTGGCTGCAGCAGAAATAAGCCCTGCCATGGATCCAGAGCATATACGTGCAATTCTCATGGGGCTTTTAATAAGCGGTGGCATGTTGATCCCTGGAAATATACCTAATATAATATCAGCAGGCAAGCTAGAAATAAAAAGTCGCGAATGGGCTAAAATAGGAATCCCTATTTCCTTGATAACTTTAATAGTATTTTATTTTATAGTTTTTATATAATCGAGACACATATGGATGCACATTGACTAATAAAACATTAAGGTATGCAATTTATGAGCATACCTTAAACCTGCTAAATTTATCATGTTATTAAGCATCTTTTTCATCAATGTTTATAACATTTAACTCTTTTAACTGAGGAAATTCAAAAATATCCAGTGGTATTTCCTGTAAAAGTTTTATACTTCCATCGAAATCATCGCGAAGATTCAGGTGATGCTTAGCTAAAATGCCTTCAAGGGACATATTTTCCCACTCAGCCCATCTTACAAACCTTGAACGCTCTCTTATATACTGATTTTTAACTTCTTCGTCATCCACATTATTCATAACCTCATGGCAAATAAAAAAATTACAGACGTAATTGCGATAAACTGGCGGCAAAGTGCACCCATATCCACTTTTAACAAATGGACAAGCTCTAAAAAATATTGTCTTGTCTCTAATATCATCTTCTTCTGGTGCTTTTTTTAAATACTCTTCATAACCATCTTTGTCAAAATACCCTTTTGCATGTATATAGTAATTATATACAACTGTTCCAGGATTATCGATTATCCTTTTTAACACTTGTAAGCCTTCGGCCGACTTAACCATTCTGTGTATATCTATCAGCTCAAACTTTGGAAAATATGAACAACAGCCCCGCATTTTTATGCTGCAGTAGCTTACACCCATTTTGCTAGTACAATGATAACATGATGTACATATATAGCGGGCATAACCTAAAGACTCATATCGCTCCAAATAGACCTTATCCATTGTCTCACCTTTCGCTTTTGAATTATTATAATCTATTATAAAAAATAGAGGGTGAGGACTTACACTCACTCTCATATAAAAAACATTCTTTTAATATTTTAATTAATTGCTTTACTTTTCAGACTTATTATCTTTTTTAACTGTACTAATCCCGAAAATTTTATACAAAGGACAGTAACCAAATGCAGCTGTAAGAATAGGTATTAGTCCAAGAAGTCCCCAATATCTGGCATTGCCTTTTAAGAAAAACAACAAGCATAACAAAATTATTCCAATTACGTATCTTATGATTTTGTCTACTGTGCCTATATTGGATTTCACACTAACACCTCCTTCAATTGAATTTAGATGATTTTTTATCATCCTAATTATAATTATAATCCAAATATTAGAAAAAACAAATAAAATTTTTGTCTTCTTTTAATATTTTCAAACGCAAAAAAAGTATCGACTTTTTCTCGATACCCTCTAATATGCTTTATGTATGGAGCTGGCGAAAGGAATCGAACCTTCAACCTGCTGATTACAAGTCAGCTGCTCTGCCGATTGAGCTACGCCAGCATCTTTTTTATCGCCCTGACAGTTATATATTATACCGGGTAAGTTTCACTCTGTCAACACTTTTTTGAGAAATTTTTATCTATAAAGTTGCTATAAGCTTTAGTATTATATTCCTCATAAAATAAAATTAGTATATAAATGAAAATAATGTTCAAATTGTTAGATAAGAATTTATATGACCTAAAAAAATGATATGTATTTTAATATTTTTGGGCAGCATTAATAGACATACGTATTGTATGCCAAAAAAAATTTATTCGTAATCACAGTTTATACACTATTTTAAATTTTGCTATATTTTGTATCTTTGTGTAATGCCTAAGATATCCATTATTTCATTAATGCCATATATAGCATAGTATTTTTCTTCTGCAACAATTAGTATTTTTTCTTTTTCATTTGTTTTTTTCTTTCTCCAATTGCGCATGCAATCTATTTCAGATTGCAC
>NZ_JAGGLT010000062.1 GCF_017874545.1 Thermoanaerobacterium butyriciformans
ACAATGTTTAGTGATTGTTTAATCTTTATACTTTTTAGGATAAGTCAGCTTAATTAATCTCTATTTTTCAGGATGTAATATCTTGCTGTTTAACAATTGCCGGCATTGAACCATATGTCAGAGAGAATGACCCTAAATTATTTGATTCTTTTTTCCGTGAGGCTAAAAAATTCTCTAAGTCTAATCCTGACTTTAATGCTCACAGGTATGCCTGCAGTAAAATGCCTAAATTCACTTCTTCTAATCCTGATGCTAAATTCTGTTATATTAACGGTCACTATTGTCATGCTCACAAAACTGCTATTGTTACCAATGCTTTAGGTGTTGTTTGTCATGTTGATTTTTATGATGATAATTCTTTAAATCCTAATACGGCTAAATCTGCTCACGAATCTAAGTATCAGTATGATACTAAAAGTCTTATCCCTGTCATTGATAATTTCTTTTCTCTTCATCCTGGTTTCTCTCTTAAATATTTTTTGGGTGATTCGGATTTTGATGCTTCTGATAATTATAGATATCTTTTTAAGGAACATGGCATAATTCCTATTATCCCTCTAAATTACCGTAATTCAAAATATCTGCCTCAACCTGATGTTGCTTCTGATGGAATCCCTACTTGCCCTTATGACCCTTCTCTTAAAATGAAGTATGATGGTATAACTAGGGAGAAAGGCAGAGCTGCCAGGATTAAATGGCTATGTCCTATTCTAAAAAGGTTAAAATAGGTGATAAAACTACTTACATCCTTAAAAGGCACATTCCTTTTTAATATTTTAATAGCTTATACTACTGGTATAGTTCTCTTTTCTGCGAGACTAAAAGCGGAGCATGCTTGCATGTATAACTCATTATATTAAGTATATTTATAAAATGACTATCTACTATAAGAATAGCTAACCTATTATAAATAATTACAATTTTTGTGGCAATTTTTAATTAAAATGTTCTAAGTATAAAAATCAATAAAATTTATATAAAATTAATTAATTGATTTAACCCTATTATATGTTTTATATATAAGCGCTACAGTAATCTCTGCAATTCCACATAGTATAAAAATTACCTTTGCGCTAAATACATTTGTTAAAGCGCCACCTATTCCTAAGGATATTATCGATAAAGGATCGACTAATGAACCTAAAAATCCATAAACTTTGCCTCTATTATCGTCATTAGTATTTTCTTGTATTATCGTATCTGTAAGTGTTTCAAACACTACAAATATTATGCCTAAGAAGGTAAAAAGTATTGATGATAATAAAAATATTTTGCTGTTTGAAAATGCAATAAGAGTAATTCCATCAAAAAGCAGTACAGTCGTCATAATTGAAATATTATTAAATTTCTTTCCTATTGAATTTATCAATATACCTCCAATAACCCCTCCAACACCTGCTAACGAAAAAAGCATACCACTTCTTGCTGCAAGCAATTTCTCCCCACCTAGGTAGTTATTAACAAAAATATACACAAGTGGCGTTTGCATACTTATTATAAGCGTACTCAATAGATTAAGATTTATCACTTGTCTTATTACCATGCTGCCTTTGATAAATCCTATTCCTTGCTTTACTTCATTTGCCATATTGCTGATTGTTTTTGAAACATCATCAAATATATTCTCACTTTTATCTTCTTGAGCCTTTTCATCTAATCTAATAAAGGCAATTAAAATCGCAATTATGATAAATGTAAGACTATCTATTAAAAAAGATATATCATTCCCAAATATCGAAACAATTATACCACCTATAGAATACCCCACTATCATATTTATACTTGATAAACTGCTTCTTATGCTATTTGCCTCTAAAAGATGGTCTTTATCAACCAAAAGCGGGACAATCGAACTTCTAGCGGGATATTCAAATGATGTTAATATACCGTTTATAAAACTAATTATGTATATTAGGCTCATGTCATTTGCAAATATCAATCCAAAAGACGTAAAAGCAAATAATATATATAAAATCATCAATATGTTCTTTTTTCTCATCTTATCGACTACATTCCCAGCAAACAAACCTAGCAAAAAACTCGGTATCCCTTCAAGCATTAGTGTTGCACTTAAAGACAGTCCACTATTTGTAAGATACAATATTTTACTTGAGATAGCTATCGTCGTAAGTCTTGTGCCAATACCTGATATTACATAGCCAATAATATAAAGCATAAAATTACTATTTGATAGAAATATTTTATTTCTTTTTGCAAAATCATTTATCATGTCATCACTTCTTTCCATAATCTTTAATTTTCTTTAATTTACTCACTTATTCTTAGTATTTTGAAATTAACAAAATAAAACCTTTGAATTAAATTTATATTAATAAGAAATATTGAAATTAGAGGATGTCGGTTATGCTTCTTTGTATGGTCATCGCCATAATTGTGATTTATACTACCGACACTCTAAGCCTTATATTGTCAAAGATCATTTTCTAAGATTTTGTGAGTTATTGTCTTAAACTAAAAATATTTGCTACTGTTTATTAAGCAGCATTACATGCAATCTCTGGATTTTAATGCCATTTCAACACATTTTGTTCCTATTGCGTAAAGAACTCTTATAAGCTTACAGCACAGTGCTATGAACGATTACTCTCGCATATTTTCGGCCATTTTTGGTCGGGAAATTATCATCAAAGTTCTTTACTTTTCTTGACATGCATATGATTGATAATAACTATTTTAATTCCTTTATATCTAAGAAACTTTACTAAAACTCATAGTATCCTGTGGGTTCCATGCTATAACGTTATCTTTAGCATATTTTTTGCTTATTTTAGTAAATTATTTATAGAATTCAACAAAGCCTCTTTTATTTGTTGGTAAAGCTAAGAGTTTTACCATGCTTAATTCCTCTAAAGTCCTCTGCTCTTGCTACATGTTTTTCTTTCGCAATATTAACTACAAAAATTAATGTTTGTTCATTTATCTGCATTATTTTTACTATGAAAACTTATTATATAAGTAGCTAAAAAAGCGCAGACTTCCCCTAGAGCTTTTAAAATAGACTTTAAAGGAAATTAATGGATATA
>NZ_JAGGLT010000063.1 GCF_017874545.1 Thermoanaerobacterium butyriciformans
TCTTATTTTTATCGCAAAATCATTGTTATTTTTTGTATCTAATATCTAATTTATGTCATTGTATGCTGCTGGAAATTAGTTTCCGAAATCACTCTCTTGGCCTTATTGGCCTAATACATTATACGTAATATGCTTAATAGTGTTACTCAAATTTCATCGTCGCTAATGACCATAAAAAGCGCCTTGCTTCTTTACGCGGTTTATCTTGCTGTAAAACAATTAGAAAAACGAAAAAGAATAGTAAATCCTCAAAGTTAAATTTGACATCCATTATTACCGTTAAAATGACAAAGAAAAAAAGCTATGTAAATAATAAATGGGCTGTTGCAAAACTACTTTAAAGTAGTTTGCAATACCCCTTTTTAATGTAAAAAGGCTGTATAAAAATGAAAAAACAATCATGAAAATATATGTAATTCATCTGATTTTCTATGATTGTTGAGTTTTAGGCGCACTTAAATAAGCCTTGGGCTTTCTGTAATTTTTTTCTTCAAATCTCAGGCTATTTTTATTCCATGAAGGTGCTTTTCACATCTCTCATTCTGTATTTTTGCATGCAGTTTGTTTACATCGTAGGAAAAACATAACAGCATAAACTCCGTTTTTACACTGTTTTTCCCACGTGTTAAAAATCTATTAAATTGGTAATCATTTTTTAGAACTCCAAAAGCACCTTCTACCTGTATTGAACGATTAACTCTCAGGAGAATTCCCTCTTCAGATGTGATATTCTCATAAGATATTTGTCGCTTCTCTACAAATGTTTTTGATACTTGCATCTTTCGGTTGCCTCGTGCTTTTGTACATTTTGATTTATATGGACAATTGTTGCAGTCTTCACATTCGTATACAGTAATTTCTGAACGGTAGCCACTTGCTGAAGTCCTATAGATGATTCCAATTGGTCTAAGTTGTTTTCCATTGTGGCAGGTATATTCATCTTTATCTTTATCATAAACCATGTTTTCACGCTTACTAATATCATTTTTAAAACTTTTCTTCTTCCACTTTTCATATGTCTGCGGCTTTATGTAGTATTTTTGATTTTTTTCTTCCAAATACAGATAGTTTTCTTCACTCTCATATCCACAGTCCGCTATGATATTTTGATATTTGTTTCCTAAATTTGATTCCATATCATTTAGAAATGGAATAAGGGTAGTGTTGTCAGACCTGTCCTGAAATATACCAACACCAGTAACATACTCACTTTCAACCCCAATCTGCACATTGTATCCTGGCTTTAATTGAGAGTTGTTCATGTGGTCATCTTTCATGTGCATAAATGTTGCATCTGGATCAGTTTTAGAATAACTATTCCTTCCATCCAATAATTGATTGTGTGTATTATAGTTCTTTTGACGTTCGTAAAACTTCTCTAGCTCTTCATTAAATTTTTGGAGTTTTGACTTGCGTTTCCCTATACCATGAACAAATTCTATCTGCTCTTCTTCTTTTTTCTTTTTAAGATAGTCAATTATCTTTTCTATGTCATTCAATAAAGTTTCTTTAGTAACAGTAAAATTAGTCATATACGTAAGATTAATTGATTCTATGTAAGATTGTATTTTTGTAAACATCTTTGCCTGATTTTTATTAATAGCCTTTTTCCATACAAATGTATAGCGGTTAGCATTGGCTTCAATCTTTGTACCGTCTACAAAGAGATGCTCAAACTTTACTTCACCTATTTCATGGAGATGCTGTACCAACTGATAAAACAAATCTTCCATCGCATCGGCAAGATATTCCTTGCGGAATCTGGCAATAGTAGAGTGGTCAGGTGCTTTGCTTCCTTCAAGCAACCACATAAAATTAATATCCCTTTTGCATGCACTTTCTATCTTTCTGCTGGAATAAATGTTATTCATGTAAGCATAAGTTAATACCTTAAACAGGATTTTTGGCTCTACTGCAGGTTTTCTTCCAGTGAAAGAATATGCCTTGTACAACTTTTCGTAATTCAATCCCTCCAATATTTGGCTAAGCAGGCGAACCGAATCATCCTCTGGTATTAACATTTCACAATTTAATGGAAGAACTAATTGATAACATCCATTAAATTGCGTATAATTCTTATTGTATAATTTACTTTTTTGCATAACTTAATTATACAGTAATTGCAGGTTCTTTGGAACCTGCAATTACTTTTTTGCGTATAAAAAAAGACTGATGCACTATGACCTATTCAGTCAGTTGTGCAACAGCCCCTTTTTGTTATTTGACTTGATTTAAGAATAATCCCATTCCACCGTCCATAACAATTACGAGTAATACAAAGAAAAACAGCAATGTTTCCATTGACCATGATCCGCCACCAAACCATCCGCCGCCCATCAAAACAACAAGTATTAAGAAGAAGAACAGCAAATTGCTTTGGCCAAATACTGAACTTGTTCCAGCCATACTAACCCTCCTTTTAAAATATGAGTATTCTCGGCAACTTCTGTTGCCTGATATAACTGAATTTCAGGAGATATATTTTTAAATTTATCCCCCAAAATTTCATTCTGAAATCAT
>NZ_JAGGLT010000064.1 GCF_017874545.1 Thermoanaerobacterium butyriciformans
ATATGGAGGTAGAGCACTGAATGGACTAGGGGCCAAAAAGGTTACCGAACCCTATCAAACTCCGAATGCCATATTGATAACCCTGGGAGTCAGACTACGAGTGATAAGATCCGTAGTCAAAAGGGAAACAGCCCAGACCGACAGCTAAGGTCCCAAAGAGCATGTTAAGTGGGAAAGGAAGTAGGATTTCCAAGACAACCAGGATGTTGGCTTAGAAGCAGCCATACATTCAAAGAGTGCGTAATAGCTCACTGGTCGAGAAATCCCGCGCCGAAAATAAACGGGGCTAAAACATGCCACCGAAGCTACGGATTCTGTAGGAATGGTAGGGGAGCGTACTGTACAGGGAGAAGGATAAGCGAAAGCGAATCTGGACAGTACAGTAGAGAGAATGCCGGTATAAGTAACGAGAGTAAGGCGAGAAACCTTACCGTCGAAAGCCTAAGGGTTCCTGGGGAAGGATAATCCGCCCAGGGTAAGTCGGGACCTAAGCCGAGGCGAGAGCGTAGGCGATGGATAACCGGTAATAAATCCGGTACCACCGAAATCCGTTAAAAGAGAAGCAAGGACGCAGCGAGATAAGAAAAGCGTGCGGTTGGTAGAGCACGTCCAAGCAGCGACGAAAAGAGCTTTGAGTGAAGTACCAAAGCTCATAAGAGCTGTGACGGGGAGCCGAAGAGGCGAAGTTTCGAAGGGGCTGCCAAGAAAAGTTGCTATCGAGGATAAGGTGCCCGTACCCGAAACCGACACAGGTAGGCGAGGAGAGAATCCAAAGACGAGCGGGAGAACCCTCATTAAGGAACTCGGCAAAAAGACTCCGTAACTTCGGGAGAAGGAGTGCCGAAAGGCCGCAGAGAAGAGGCCCAAGCGACTGTTTACCAAAAACACAGGTTTCTGCTAAGTCGAAAGACGAAGTATAGGAGCTGACGCCTGCCCGGTGCTGGAAGGTTAAGGGGAAGTGTTAGGAGAAAATCTGAAGCACAGAACTTAAGCCCCAGTAAACGGCGGCCGTAACTATAACGGTCCTAAGGTAGCGAAATTCCTTGTCGGGTAAGTTCCGACCTGCACGAAAGGCGTAACGACTTGGGCGCTGTCTAGATGGGGGACCCGGTGAAATTGTAGTACTCGTGAAGATGCGAGTTACCCGCGACAGGACAGAAAGACCCCATGGAGCTTTACTGCAGCTTGTCACTGAATTTTAGTAATATCTGTACAGGATAGGTGGGAGGCAGAGAAAGATGGGCGCCAGCCTATCTGGAGCCGACGTTGGGATACCACCCTGATATTACCGAAATTCTAACATAGGAGCCGTAAGCCGGCATATGGACACTGACAGGCGGGCAGTTTGACTGGGGCGGTCGCCTCCCAAAAAGTAACGGAGGCGTCCAAAGGTTACCTCAGCGCGGAAGGAAATCGCGCGTAAGAGTGCAAAGGCAGAAGGTAGCCTAACTGCGAGAAAGACAATTCGAGCAGGGACGAAAGTCGGGCTTAGTGATCCGGCGGTAGAGAATGGGATTGCCGTCGCTCAACGGATAAAAGCTACCCTGGGGATAACAGGCTGATCTCCCCCAAGAGTCCACATCGACGGGGAGGTTTGGCACCTCGATGTCGGCTCATCGCATCCTGGGGCTGAAGTAGGTCCCAAGGGTTGGGCTGTTCGCCCATTAAAGCGGTACGCGAGCTGGGTTCAGAACGTCGTGAGACAGTTCGGTCCCTATCCGTCGCGGGCGTAGGAAATTTGAGAGGAACTGCCCTTAGTACGAGAGGACCGGGGTGGACAAACCGATGGTGTACCAGTTGCGAAGCCATTCGCACAGCTGGGTAGCCAAGTTTGGAAGGGATAAACGCTGAAAGCATCTAAGCGTGAAACCCACCTCAAGAAAAGATTTCCCATCCGAAAGGAGTAAGACACCTTGGAGAAGACGAGGTAGATAGGCCGGAGGTGTAAGAGTAGAAATACTTT
>NZ_JAGGLT010000065.1 GCF_017874545.1 Thermoanaerobacterium butyriciformans
AATCGAGTAGGAGCTGAATAATTATTTTATTCAGCGTCCTCTCACACCACCGTACGTACCGTTCGGTATACGGCGGTTCATTAAGATTTAATGTACAATTAGATATCTCTTTGACAAACTCTTGTAACCTATGCCTTCGAAGTATTTATTTGTAAGAGTCATATTGAGTATTTGGCTATTGGATATTCTCCAGTAGCCTTTCCTCGTATTGGCATATGCCCAGGCTTTCTGTTTTTCTAATCCTAATTTTACTAGATTATCGTATTTTGTTTTTATCTTCTTCCATTGTTTCCATATACATGCTCTTAGTCTACGCCTTATCCATTCGTCAAGGGTTCTCATTATTCCTTTCGCATCTGCTAATCCAAAGTAGTTAACCCATCCTGTCGTTATCTGATTCAATCTACGTATTCTGTATCCCATGCTTATTCCCTTGTTTCGATTGGTTATTTCTCTTACTTTTTCCTTAAACCTTTTGATGGATTTTTCATGAATCCTTATTCTTACTTTATTCTCTTTTATGTAAAACGAGAATCCTAAGAATTTTCTTTTCCATGGTCTATCTACAGCACTTTTGGCTTCATTGACTTTTAGTTTTAATTTGGTTTCTATGAATTTCTTTATGCTTTTCATTACTCTGTTTCCTGCCGACCTGCTTTTTACGTATATGTTGCAATCATCTGCATATCGACAGAATTTGTGCCCTCTTCTTTCTAGTTCTTTGTCTAGTTCATCTAGCATTATGTTTGCTAATAGCGGACTTAATGGCCCTCCTTGTGGTGTCCCTTCTCCTGTTGCTACTTTTATTCCGTTTATCATTACTCCTGATTCTAGGTATCTTCGTATCAGCTTCAGTACTCTCTTGTCTCCTATCCGCTTTTCTAATTTAGACATCAGTATGTCGTGGTTTACTCTGTCAAAGAACTTTTCTAAGTCTATATCTACTACCCATGTGCATCCTTCGTTTATATATGTTTCTGCGGCTATTACTGCGTCTTTTGCACTGCGTCTAGGTCTGAATCCATAGCTATTTTCCGAGAATGTATGGTCGTATATTCCGCTTAGTATTTGGGCTATTGCTTGTTGTATTAGTCTGTCTAGTACCGTAGGTATTCCTAGTAGTCTTGTTCCTCCATCTGGTTTTGGTATTTCTACTCTCAGCACTGGTTGTGGTTTATACTTTCCTTCCAGTAATTGTTGCTTTATGGTCAGCCAGTTTTCTTTGAGATACGGTAGAAGTTCATCTACTTCCATCCCATCGACTCCATGACTTCCTTTATTTGCAACTACTCGCTTGTATGCCTCTTTCATGTTTTCTCGGTCTAGTATCATTTCAAGCAGATTACTGGTGTATCTTTGCACATTGTTTCTTCTATCTTTTGACGCCGATGATATACTATGCACTTCCACTCTCTCTTGAAATTCCATTTCTTGATTGAGCGGATAGCCTCTTTGTTGAGTTGTCTGCAGTCTTTGCATATCTTTCGAGTTCATAAGATTTCCAAAACCTCCTAATGTTCGGTCCTTCCTTATCTATTCATGACTAGATAAGTACTATGACCTCTGCTGACTTCTCAAGGTTCAGCCATACATCACTGTATGGGTTGTCATTTCAGAGTTCACTTTAATGACTTGTCCTTGAGACCTCCCCGGGTAAGAACGATAACCTTCATCTCGTCTATCTGCCAGATTTACTGTATGGAGTTCGGGTAGTGTTGGACTTCGTTTTGTATTGCAAACTCGTCCACCCCAATTCAGCCTCTTATCTGGTTCGTGTTCCTCAGACCGAGATTTTGCCTACCGCTTCCTTCAGATTCCACCTCGCGATGGACACCCTTGCGGTTCAGCTAGTGGTTCCCACTACCAAGCCCACA
>NZ_JAGGLT010000066.1 GCF_017874545.1 Thermoanaerobacterium butyriciformans
CTTAGTGTATAATTTTAGTAGGCGGTAAAAAATAGAAAAAGGAAGGTATCCAAAAAATACCTTCCATTCACATGAATCATCCGCTATAATGTTTAAATAGAAAAAACAAAAAAAGCGTTATAGAGGTGATTACATGCTAGATATAAGTTTAAACGAAAATGAAATAAATTTCAAGGATTTAGAAGCGGAAATTTACAAATTAGTTTGCGAAGAAGCTTGTAAAATAATGGCTCAAATCCTTATGGAAATAGATGATATGTTACTAGAAAAAAGGGATAAAAAAGAGTATAGGTGTAAAGGTAAAAAGCATACAAACATAAAGACAATTATGGGTACTGTTGAATTTGATAAAAGAATTTATGAACATATAAATAGTGAAGGGAAAAAGGAATATGTTTATCTTTTAGATGAGTATTTAAAAATGGATACAATAGGGCATATATCAACAAATCTTATTGAAAAAGTTGTAGAAAATGTAACAGAAATGTCATATAGAGAAGCAGCGAAAAATATAGAATCATTAACAAATCAAAGCATAAGCCATGCAACTGCATGGAATATAATACAAAAGATTGGAGAGAAAATAGCGGAATTAGAAAAACAAGATATAAAACTATTCAAAGAAAACAAATTAAGAGGAGAAAAAGAAACAAAAATATTATTTCAAGAAATGGATGGATTATGGTTATCAATGCAAGGCAAAGACAGACCAAAAGGCAAAAAAAGCAGAGGGAAGAAAGAAATAAAATTAGCAGTAGCATACGACGGATGGGTAAAAAGAAGCCCAGGAAGTAATGAATATATAACACATAATAAAATAGCATGTGCAGGATTTGCAAGCAGCAAAGAATTTAAAGAATTAGTAGATGCAACGATAGCAAAAGAATACAACATAGACGAAATAGAAATAAAGATAATAAATGGGGATGGAGCAAGTTGGATTAAAGAAAGCTTGGGAGAAGAAGGAGTATATTTTCAATTAGATCCATTTCATAAAAGCCAAGCAGTAATAAGGAATGTAGAAAACAAAAAAGATGCGCACAAATTAATGAAAATGTTAGATGAAGGAAAAACAGAAGAAAGCCTAGAATATATAGCGAAATTAATGATAGAGCAAAAAGATGATGAAAAGCAAATGAAGAAATTAGAAAAACTATATAACTATTTAGTAGCCAATAAAGAAGGGATAAAACCATATCAAAAGAGAGAAGAAATAAAAATACCAGAAGCCCCAGAAGGAATAGAATACAAACATTTAGGAACAATGGAAAACAATATATTTGACACATTAGCAAGCAGAATGAATGCAGGAAAAATGAGTTGGACAGAAAAAGGTGCAAACAATTTAGCAAAGATATTAGCCTTAAAGACAAGTGGTAAACTTTATAGTGTAGTAGAAACATACTATAATGTGATAATATCAGAAGAAAAATTAGCAGAGATAAAAAAAGAAATAGAATTATCAGCAGCGGATGTAAACAAAAAGCAGAAAAAAGCAAAAACATATCACATACAAAGAGGAGGTATGCCGTTTGAAGGTTGTGCAATGACAAACGGCAGAAAAACAATAAGAGAAATACTCAGATACAAATGTTTAAGTGAATTAAAAGTCATATAAAAGGCGGAATATGAAGATAAGAATGGAGTAAAAACAATTGCATGAAAATTCACAATACATTAAACATTATGTGAATAAAATTTGAAGAAAAAAATTTGCCAACAACTACTTGACACAAAC
>NZ_JAGGLT010000067.1 GCF_017874545.1 Thermoanaerobacterium butyriciformans
TTTATAATCATTCCTTTCGCTTCGCTCAAGGCACAAAACGTAATGAAATGTGCCACTTCGAGCTAATTTTGTTCTATAATTATGTCATAGGGATACCAGTAAACTACAAATCACGGGGAGGTGAGTGGTTTGCTACACTTACGTAGTGACCGCATTTTTATATGTGTAGATTGTCTTTCCAAGCACAAATAAGTGTGCTACTGAGCACGTAACCTTATCTTTGTTTAAACATTCTCGTTTAATGCTAGACAATCAGTCAATGCTGTCTATCCCTTTAATTTTTAGAACCTATCGGTTTAGAAAGGAGTTCCCTATGGCTTTAAAAATCGTGTATAAAATCTGTTGTGGAATTGATGTACACAAAACCTTTGTGGTTGCATGTATTGCTTCCACTAATTCTAATGGAATTACCACCTATAAAAGCCATCGCTTTTCTACCTACACGAAGGGTTTAAGAGAGCTGTTACAATGGCTTTTGGACAATAACTGCAAGGATGTTTGCATGGAATCTACCGGGAAATACTGGATTCCTGTGTTTAATATATTAGAAAGCTCCTGCAACATCATACTTGCACATCCTAAATATGTTAAGGCTATTCGTGGTAAAAAAACTGACAAGAAAGATGCAAAATGGATTGCTGACCTGTTTAAGCATGATCTTGTTGCCGCTAGCTTTATGCCTCCCGCTGATATTAGACAACTTCGTGACTTAATGCGTTATCGCTTTAAGCTTATTTGCTTTATGTCTAGCGAAAAGAACAGACTCCAAAATTGTCTCACGGTTTCTAACATACAGTTAGGAAACATTGTTTCAGATACTTTCGGTAAAAGTTCTCAAAAGATAATTGATAAGCTTCTAGAAAATCCTCTTGATACTTCCTTTGATATTGGATCTTTAATTCATGGTTCTATGCTAAAAAAACTCCCTGAGCTGGAACTCGCTGTTGATGGTTATATTACACCTGAACAAGCTGGAAAATTAAAGATCATCAAAGGACATTTTGAAGATTTGGAATCCCGGAAAGCAGAGTTAGAAAAACTAATTCTTGCGCTCGCTGCGCCTTATCAACAAGAACTAGACATAATTCTAACCGCTCCATCGTTTAAAAATATTTTCTCGGCTATTACTGTAATATCTGAAATCGGCGTAAATATGGAGGCTTTTCCTTCAGCGAAACACTTATGCTCATGGGCTGGACTCACTCCAACTAACAATGAGAGTGCAGGCAAGAAAAAATCTGTCCGGGTTTCCAAAGCAGGATGTTACATTAAGCCGCTTCTTGTGCAGTGTGCTAACTCTGTAGTTAAAAGCGAGAAACATCCTGAAATTCGTAACCGCTATTTGCGCATCAAAAAGCGTCGCGGCCACAAGAAAGCAATCATTGCTATTGCAAGAATGCTTCTTACAGCATTATACAACATGTTGAAGAAGAAAGAACCATATAATGCTGAATTATATAAAAAATCTGATGCTTTTCCCGCAAAACGCGAGATTACGGTTGAGCAAGCTATACTATTAGCTCAACTTCAAGGCTATAAAATAAAGCCAGCTATTTAGCATTAACACTTACTTCGATATTTAATTTTTAAAAAGTCATCAAAAGATGGCTTGTTTGCTATGCCATTTTATTCTTATTGCAATTTGTACTTTTAATTTCAACCTT
>NZ_JAGGLT010000069.1 GCF_017874545.1 Thermoanaerobacterium butyriciformans
ATTCCTTATAGGTAGGCTAAAAACAGACGCCTCGACAATATTTTTCTCGCTTAGATAGTTCTGTTTCAATTCCTTATAGGTAGGCTAAAAACAACCCTTTCATTACTTCTCTCGCCAAGTTTTTACTAGTTTCAATTCCTTATAGGTAGGCTAAAAACCAATACAGCTTGTAGAACATAAAGAAATCACTATGAAGTTTCAATTCCTTATAGGTAGGCTAAAAACAGCTACGGTTGCTTTGCCAGCTTCTGCTTTGTTTCTGTTTCAATTCCTTATAGGTAGGCTAAAAACCAATCAGTCATAACGTCTGGTGTTGTATAATTACCGTAGTTTCAATTCCTTATAGGTAGGCTAAAAACAAATTTACTAAAAAGCCAAATCAAAATTACAATGCATGTTTCAATTCCTTATAGGTAGGCTAAAAACTTTGCGTCCACTTTCCGCTTATTTGCTCTCATTTTGTCGTTTCAATTCCTTATAGGTAGGCTAAAAACTATCGACAGATGCGACAGCTGGAACGGGAGATGTACGTTTCAATTCCTTATAGGTAGGCTAAAAACCCAGCAATGTTGTTGCAATTTGCTGCGCTTGTGTGAGTGTCTGTAGTTTCAATTCCTTATAGGTAGGCTAAAAACGCTTTATTAGCACTATTAGCAACATTATTTTGTTGATGTTTCAATTCCTTATAGGTAGGCTAAAAACGTTGAGGGCAAAGAAAAAAGATATTGGGAGTTTAGGTTTCAATTCCTTATAGGTAGGCTAAAAACTCAATACAAAAATTATGAAGAAGCTTGCGGATATTATAGTTTCAATTCCTTATAGGTAGGCTAAAAACTTCTTATTATATGGATTAAATTATTAACATTGGCAGGGTTTCAATTCCTTATAGGTAGGCTAAAAACCTTCACTATGTCGTGTGTTGTGAAATATCTTTTGCCATGTTTCAATTCCTTATAGGTAGGCTAAAAACTAAAGGTTACGTATCAATTTCCACGTGAGTTGTTTGCGTTTCAATTCCTTATAGGTAGGCTAAAAACTGCAATGATACGTAAATATGCTTTTACATTAGGTATGTTTCAATTCCTTATAGGTAGGCTAAAAACGAGGCTAGAAACGCTAACAAAAGAAGATGCACAAGGTTTCAATTCCTTATAGGTAGGCTAAAAACGAGGCTAGAAACGCTAACAAAAGAAGATGCACAAGGTTTCAATTCCTTATAGGTAGGCTAAAAAC
>NZ_JAGGLT010000070.1 GCF_017874545.1 Thermoanaerobacterium butyriciformans
CCTGGTATTATACAGAAATTTGTTGATTTGGCTTTACAGGGTGAAAATTTTGAATCAAGGCCTGAGAAGCTTTTTCAACAAATTTTTGCCTATGTTGCTGTTAGGCCTTCCGCCGAAGCCGGTATCCTTGGTGATACTGAAAAACTTTCTATCTCTGGTGATGGTACTTGTATTAAGACTGGCGGAAGTCCTTTCGGTATTAGAACTTGTGATTGTGCTAAAAATGGTGTTTTTAATTGTGACTGTCATCGCAAGTTCTCTGATCCTGATGCTCGCTATGGTTGGGATAGTTATCATGAGACTTGGTTTTATGGTTATTCTGGTTATTTTTTGGTGACATATAACGAGGAGCTTAAATCTGATATTCCTATTTATCTTCGCTTAGTTGAGGCTCCTCGTTATGATGGTGTTACTGCTATTGTTGCTTTGTCTGAAGCAAGGGCTTTGTATCCTGATTTCGTCTTTAATAAGTTTATTGGTGATTGTGCTCATGATAATTACCCTACTTATCATCTCCTTAATAAGTGGAATATTAAACCTGTAATTCCTCTTAATAAGAAGAATAAAGGTAATATCCAGTATCAAGGTACTGTTAAAATCAATGAAAATGGTATTCCTGTTTGTATGGCAGGTTTACCTATGGTTTACAATGGTTTTATGAAAGACCGTAATAGAATTAAATGGCGCTGTCCTTTTGCAACTGGTAAGGTTGATTCATGTACTTGTAAAGATAAGTGCTCCTCTTCTGATTATGGCAGAACTGTTTATACGAAGCCTTCTTCTGATCCTCGCCTTTTCACTGCCATTCCACGTGGTTCTGATGAATGGAAAGACGAGATGAGAAAGCGAACTTCTTCTGAACGTGTTAATAAAAGGCTTCTTAATGATTATGAGTTGGAGCTATCTAAAACCAGAGGCAAAAAGCGCTGGTCTTTCTGGATTATGATACACTCTATTAATATCCATCTTGATGCTAGATTGAAAAAATCTAAGTTTGATTTTATTTCTATGCTTGATGGGCTATTAGATAGAGCAGCATAAGCATTATACTTCCATATACTGTTAACTTTAAGCCTATTTTATTAGGTTTTGTTTCTTATACTCTTTTTTTAGATTAATTCGCATTATTTTACATTTTCTTTCCTCTTTTCTTATTTTTATCGCAAAATCATTGTTATTTTTTGTATCTAATATCTAATTTATGTCATTGTATGCT
>NZ_JAGGLT010000071.1 GCF_017874545.1 Thermoanaerobacterium butyriciformans
AAACAACCATGCATCATGGATGTGTTTACATTATTAGACAATATTGAGAAATGTAGTAAAGACAGTGTAATTGAAGCTTTTAATAATAGTGTACACTCACTAAGAAGAATGTTATTAAGCGGTACATTTGCACTTGATTCAACAATCATTGAAACAAAACCAGATTTTCCTGGATGCGGGAAAACGAAAAGAAAAAAAGAAGGAGATGAAGAAGACACCTCCCAATACAAATATATTCATGGCTTCAAGTTATTCATACTTTATGAAGTCAAATCACGAATAATTGTTGCCATGAATATTGTACCAGCAAATGAAAGCGATAGCAACTATCTTTTATCTATGGTTGAACAAGGAATAAGAAATTGTGGAAAAGGACGAATAAAAGTTGTAGTAGCAGATCGAGGATTTTTAGATGGAGCTCAAATGTGGGAAATAAAACACAAACTAGGGATTGATTTCATTATTCCAGCAAAATCAAAGATGATAATACGAGAAGATGCAATAGCATTATATAATAATTATAAAGATAGATCATTAGCTGAGTGGGAATATGGTAAAGACAAATGCCAAGGTTACGGTGTAGATGGATTAACAACATATTTTGAATATAACCCAAAAGGGGTAAAAAGTAACAAAAAAACGAATGGCAGTGCATTAAATGCAGTAGTGATAACAACATGGAGAGGGAGAAAAATATCAAAAGAAAAACAGAAAGTAATATTAACAAGTTTACCAGCAGAAGAAGATGTAGCAGCGATTGCAAAAAAATATCGATTAAGATCGCTAATAGAGAACCAAGGATTCAGAGAATTAAAACAAGCTTCTTATTTAAAGCATCTTCCAAGGAGAAGTGGGGAATATGCTGAAAATGCTGCATATATACACATGATGTTATGTGTATTTGCCCATACACTATTTTATGCATTTTTAAGTTGGCGTAAAAAGCAGGGGTCAGTGCAATCTGAAATAGATTGCATGCGCAATTGGAGAAAGAAAAAAACAAATGAAAAAGAAAAAATACTAATTGTTGCAGAAGAAAAATACTATGC
>NZ_JAGGLT010000072.1 GCF_017874545.1 Thermoanaerobacterium butyriciformans
AATGATTTCAGAATGAAATTTTGGGGGATAAATTTAAAAATATATCTCCTGAAATTCAGTTATATCAGGCAACAGAAGTTGCCGAGAATACTCTTATTGTAAAAGGGGGAATACCAATAATATTTTTGATAGTCTTGGTAATATGGATGCTAGTACTTTTGAAAATATCCTACAGAATTATATAAATTTTATTGAAAGTAATAAACAAGAATTAATTTTAAATATTGTATGGCATGGTGGCGAACCACTAGTAGCTGGATTGGATTATTATAAAAAGATGATGGAGATAGAGAACAGATATAGTGAACTTAATAAAGATGCTAACATTAAGATATTTAATTATTTACAAACTAATGCTACATTAATTGATAATGAGTGGATAAATTTTTTTAAAGATAACAAATTTAGTTTAGGAATTAGCCTTGATGGTCCAAAATATATACATAATAAATATCGTAAGTTTATAGATGATAATGGTACTTTTGATGTAATAATAGAGAATATTAGAAAACTTCAGGAAGAACATGTACCAATAGGTATATTATCTGTTATTACTAAATTTTCTTCGAATTTTCCAGAAGATATTTTTAATTTTTTTGTTGATAAACTTAAAATAAAATTAATTGATTTTATACCTTGTTTTTACAATAATGATGAGCTAAGCCCTTCATCAGATGATTTATCAAGATTTTTAATTAAAATTTTTGATTTATGGTATAGCATTAATTTTTCGTGTATTAACATAATTACATTAAGTGATATAATTGATAAGACAATAAATTGGCATTATAATATTGAACAGCCAGATAAATATATATGTGAATTTTCTGGTAACTGTGGACGAAATCTTGCTATATTATCAAATGGAGACATCTATCCATGTGAATGTTTAGTAAATGTTGGTTCTCTAAAATTAGGAAATATTAATCAAAATAAAATAAGAAATATAAGGGAGCCGCGCCGTAAAATCTTCCTTTATGAGGTGAAAGGTTATGGATAGATTATACGAGCGTTGTTGTGGGATTGAT